>DATDGL010000162.1:0-66152 GCA_036522115.1 Candidatus Angelobacter sp. | reverse complement strand
CAGGGCCGTCCCAACGTTAATTGAATAGAATCAGTTGCTTGTCGGATTTTGGCTGCTCCGGCCAGCCACCGAAACGTGCAAGTAGTGTATCCAATGGGGTTTTCTCGAACTGGTTCACGCTCAGGATTTGTAGAATCTCGTACAGGCTGCGCGAGAGGTTGAGCCGCTTGCGGACGATCGCGACCAGGACATAAATGGAGACAGCGACCCAGATCTGGGCTTTAACGGCATTCTCGCTTGTGCCGAAGAACGCCTTCACCCGAAGGTGTTGCTTGATCCAGCGGAAGAAGAGTTCCACCTGCCATCGTGCTTTGTACAAGGCGCAGATCGTGAGCGGCGGTAGAACGGTGTTGTTGGTGAGGAAGAGCAGGCGCTTTTGGGTTTCCGGATCCTTGTAGCGTATGCCGCGTATGGTTTCGGGATAATCCTGGGAGGTATAGAAGCCTCGGAGCACGAGAGTCTGGTCGAAGATGAGGCCAGTCGAGCGGTCAATCGGATGCGAATAGCGGCGCTGCGCGTCCAGGTTTGACTTTGCTCTGGTGATAAAGAATGCGCCCGCTTGGTGTAATCGGTAGAGGCGGCGAAAGTCGAGGTAGGCACGATCCATCACGTAGAATGCGCCCGCCTCGTGGATCAGCTCGTCGAGGATATTAACGTCGTGGACCTTGCCATCGGTCACGTGAATGAAGCTTGGGATATTCCCGCGCAGATCCAGCAGGGTGTGCAACTTGACGGCAGCCTTGGTAGAGCGGAATGGTGCCCACGGAAACAGCGACAACGACAGATCAATCGTGGTCGAGTCCAGCGCATAGGCGGTGTTCTCAAGATCGACGCCGAAGGGCTCATCTATATACAGCCTGCGAGCGGTGTTGATCAGGCGCTGAGCAAAGTCGGCGTAAATCCGCCAGTCGCGAGTGGCATTCGCATTGGCGAGGGTATTGCGCGAAACCCGTCCGCGGATCCCCATGTGGTAAAGCCGCTCGGCCTGGGAGCGTAGGCATGCTTCTATGTCTCGCAAACTTTCCCGGTAGGTCAGCTGCGCGAATGCCATGCAAAGAAACTGGTCCATGCAGGTGAAGCTCTTGACCTTGTGATTGCCACCGTATCGAGCTACGCAGCGCTCGAACACTTTCGGTGGAAGATGCTCCATCAACTGCGCGAAGACCAGCTTGCCAGCATTCATCTGCCGCCCCCTTGGAACTTAAGGGGCCAGTTTGGCAGCAGTCGGCGTTCAAATCGTGGACATCATAAAAAATGTAGTTTGCGTTCTAGACTCAACAAGTTCTAAACTTTCAGGCGTTCAACGTTGGGACAGCCCTGGTTGCGAGAGGGAACTCAAAACTTGGAGTGGCGCACATTTCTATTTAGCCGAGTTGCTGGAAGAACCAGTTAAGCCAGATGAAGCATGAGCACCTTAAAACCATTTCTTGCAATCGCGGCTCTCGTTGGCGGAACAATTATTCTTTTGGCACTACCGTACAACGGATTTTTCTGGGATCACGTCGCTGAAGCGTTTTTGGGGATCGTTTGCTTTGCAGGCGGCGCAACGTATTTTTGGAAGCACAGTAAGTTCTACAGGCCCTAGCCTAGCCTATTTTGTCAAGTATATTATTACCAAAATTTGGATGGCCTTTGCCCATCTGAAGTCGCAAAAGCCGGTACCACGGATGTGGGTTTGCGCGGGGCGGCAGGCGCCGCTCCGGAAATAAGTTCTTAAGCGGCTTTGCGCTTGCCGGAAGTCTTCTTCCGGCGAGAGCTGTCTTTCTCGGTACCCTTTTCAATTTCTCTGGTTTGCGGATCAGCACTGTTGAACATGCTGTCTGTAGTCGGGTCCTCCAGAGGTCCAGTCACAGAAGGGTTCAGATGATTCTCCCTGGTGCTGGTGCTTTGGCCAACATTCTCACGCGTCACGGCCCCGTGGTCAGTCTTCAGGGGCATCTCGGCAATGTCCTGCTCGCCGTGCGGGTTGGGATGTACCTCCGTGATGTCCTGCGGATGGGTGGAGGAGTTCGTGTTGGTTTTGCCAGTGGCCATTCCCGCGCCCCTGCCTTTCTATACCACTTAGGATGGCCTGACTCCTGAAGTGGGATGCGCCGGAATCGAGAGCACCTGAAAGCTGATTTACAGACTCCTTTGATGAATCCAGCCAAAACCCCCGCGCCGGTTACTGATTTGTCGCTTTAATTACGAAAGTACCATTGTTCCTTAAAAATTGCTTATTTAGACTTCGGTACAGACGTAAGTAAGTAGAACTCCAACGATCACGTGCCCAGGAGTTGCTGTTTCTCAAGAAGAAAAACAACTTACCTGCGTGACTTGTGAGCGATATGGGAGCCCGATTTCCCCAGGAGATTCCCGTCTGCACGAGTCAGGAACTAAGCAAATTCTAATTGAGGTATTGATCCCCATGAGAACCATGAAGACGCTCAAGACCGTTTGGGTTGTTGTGACCGTAGCTGCTCTTTGCCTGCCTGTGCTGGCGGAAGTGAAGGTCGTGCTCACAGCCAACAAGATTGTAGTGGTGAATGGCAAAGAACAAATGGCGCCAAGTGATAAGGCGAAGCCGGGTGACGTGATCGAGTATGTCGCGGAATACCGCAACACCGGCAAAGCGTCCGTCACAGACGTGGTGGCCACGCTGCCGGTGCCGGCCGGAATGGAGTTTCTGCCGGACACCGCTCAGCCGCAGCAAATGATGGCGAGCACTGATGAACATAGCTTCGCGCCTGTGCCCTTGAAGCGCCAGGTATCAGGCCCTGACGGCAGGACGGTCGAGCAACTGGTTCCTTATTCGGAATATCGCTCCCTGCGCTGGACCCTGGGAAAGATTCCGGGAGGCGACAGCAAGAGCGTGAAAGCTCGAATGCAAGTAAAGCTGAGCGAAGCCCATTGACACAATCTGGTTTCCAGGCGACGTGGCGTCACAAGCACGCGCCCAGGATTCAAGATCGGGAAGAAATCATCCTCGCTGAGATTTAAGAATTTAAGGAGAGAACAACATGTTGGGGGAGAACTTAACCAGGGGTGGAAGGCGTTTAGCCGGAATACCCTTTTTGCTTATTACACTTTTGCTGGTCGGGGCCGTGCTGTTGGCTCCGGGCAGCGCTTCCGCGCAAACAGCCGCCGGCACTGCCATCGGTAACCAGGCATCGGCTACATATACTGACAGTTCTTCAGTATCGCGCACAGCCACATCCAATGTAGTTACCACCATCGTGCAACAGGTAGCCAGCCTTACGCTGACTGCCAACGGCGCCAAAACCGCCTCGCCCGGTTCACCAGTGTTCTACCCCCATACACTGACTAATACCGGCAACGGCAGTGACAGTTTCACGCTGACTCTGGCTCCGGCACAATCTGGAGCGTTCACCCTCACCGGCACTCACATCTATATTGATGCGAACGGCGACGGCATTCCAGACAACTTCGTCGATCTGACCGGAACCCAGGTCACCGTGACTCCGGGTGCGGCGAACGCATTCAAATTTGTCATCACCGGCACGGTGCCGCCGAGCGCCACGGCTGGACAGACCAACAACTTCTCCGTCACAGCCACATCCGTGTTCGATAACACCAAGGCTGCTTCCGATACAGACACCACCACAGCCACATCGAACGCCGTGATCAATGTGACCAAGTCCATGAATGCCAATTCCGGCGCAGCCGGCAGCGGTCCTTACACCGTCACCTTGACTTACACCAACAGCGGTAACAACACCGCGACCACCGTCAACATCAGCGATGCATTGCCCGCGGGCATGACCTATGTTGCCGCCAGCGGCCGCTGGAGCGTGACCGGGGCAACAGTGTTGACGGATGCCACAGGCGACGTGCAACCTGCCGCAGGCTCGCCGCACATTGATTACAGTGAGACCGCAAATACGGTGACTGCCATCATCGATCAGGTGGCAGCAGGCGTCTCCGGACAACTCACCTTCCAGGTGAACATCGGGGCGGCTGTACCGCCCGGGGTGTTGACCAACACCGCCACTGATTCTTATAACGACGGTTCCGGCACTACGGTCAATGGAACCAGCAACAGCTACAACTTTACGGTGCGCCAGAGCGCATCCGTTACCATCAGCGATACCGGCGTGGCGGCGAACGACAACGACGGCACCATCAACGGCATTGACACCATCAACTCCGCTGCCCAGGGCGCCATGGTCACTTTCACTGACGTGGTCACCAACACCGGCAACGGAACCGATTCCTTCAACATCACCATCCCGTCGAATACTTTCCCAGCCGGGACCGTATTCACGCTCTACAAGAGTGACGGCGTGACGCCGCTGATTGATACCAACGGCGACAGCATACCGGACACCGGCCCCTTGGCCGCTGGCGCAAGCTACACCGTCATCGTTAAAGCCGGCTTGCCGGCTGGCGCGACCGGTGGTCCTTTCAACGCGACAGCCACCGCAACATCAACCGTTGTCGGGGCATTGAATGCCGGCGCCAACGCCAGCATGACCGACCGCTTGGTAGCCATCACCACCAACACGGTTGACGTAACGAATAACGCGGCCGTCGGACAGCCCGGTGTATTGGGTACCGGTCCAGGTCCTGAGGCTTCTCCGGTTGTGACCAACGCCACCAATCCCGGAACCACGACTACCTTTACTCTGTACGTCAACAACACCAGCGGGGCCAGCGTCGCAGATTCTTATGATCTGCTGGCTTCATCCACCACCACGTTTGGAAGCAGCAGCACGCTTCCCGCGGGCTGGACTGTGGTGTTCCATTCCAGCAACGGCACAGACTGTACCGCGCCCAATCTGGGCACGGTGATCAGCAACACCGGCGTGGTCAACGGCGGCACGGCAAAATTGGTTTGCGCCGTGATCAGCGTTCCCGCCAATTACGCCGCTGGAGCACAAGCGGTCTACTTCCAGGCCAAGTCGCCCACCTCGGGCGCCCTGGACCAGATCCATGACCAGGTCACGGTAAACACCATTCACAACGTGACCTTAACGCCGAACGGGAACAACCAGATTTTCCCCGGCGGCTCGGTTGTTTACACTCATAGCCTGACCAACAACGGCAACGTTGCGGAGCCGATCACCTTCAGCAATCCGATCACCTCTGACACTCTTGCCGGATGGTCATCAGTGCTGTATCAGGACACCAACGGCAACGGCGTGCTGGATGCCGCCGACCAGGCAGTTTCCACCTCCACCACCTTCACCCTGAACCCCGGCCAGAGCGTGACTATGTTCGTGAAAGTCACTGCGCCGTCCGGAGCAGCGGTGGGTGCCATTGATACCACAACGGCGCGCGCAGGCTATAACGCCACGTTCGCCACAGCGCAGGACCAGACTACCGTTATCGCGGGAGAGCTCCGGCTGGTGAAAGCACAGTCGCTGGATGCTACCTGTAGCGGCGTGGCTGGCGCCTTCGTACAAACCAACATCACCGCCGGGGCCGTTCCCGGTGCATGCGTGATCTATCAAATCACGGCGACGAACGCCGGAACGTCGAACATCACCAGTGTTGTAGTAAGTGATGCGACTCCGGCCTTCACCGTGTATCACAACAACCCACCGGCAAGCACGACTGTGGGCACAATCATCGCTCCTGCAAACGGAACGGCTGGAACCATCAGCGCGACTGTGGGCACTCTGACTCCTGGTCAGTCAGCAGTGATCATCTTCGCGGTGAAGATCCAGTAACAAGCTGAAGCAGCGGGAGGCATTTTTAAGTGCCTCCCGCAAAAATCTCCCCCGCGTGTGAGGCCCGGAAAAACTGCCGGGACCAATCCACGGGGGAAATTTCGCTTGGCCCTGATTGAGAAGGCTGCCGGTGAAGAAACGAATTGCGCCATCCGTGTATCTGGTGCTGCTGCTGCTCTTTGCGGTTGCGGCTTCACGGGGCAGTGTTCCTCCCGGCACTTCAATCGACAATCAGGCAAGTGCTTCCTATACAGCAGCTTCCGGCAGTAGTACTGTAGCCGGCTCCAATGTGGTCCATGTCATAACCCAGTCGGGAAGCGCATCCCTCGTCATAACCAAGTCTGCATCCCAGACCAGCGCTAAACCTGGCGATCATCCCACCTTCACGCTCAATGTAAGTAACAGCGGCAGCGGTGACGCGGCTGGAATCGCCGTGACCATTGACGGAGTGGGCGCGACCAAGGTCGTTGCCAGCGATGCCATCCCCAACAACACCAGGTTCTTCGCCATCGTGAGCGCAGGCGGAGCAACGCCGCTGTATCACATCTTCGGCTCTCCCGCGCAAACTTACGTGAGCGCAGCCCCGGCAGATCTTTCTACGGTCGACGCTGTGGCATTTGCGCTGAATTCCCTGGTCGCAGGTGGGAGCGCCACCTTCAGCTTCAGCGTTGCCGTGGACTCGAACGCCAGCGGCAACATCCACAACGTCGCCCAGATATTTTTCAATAACGGAAGTGATACCGTCGCGGTTTCCAACGCGGTGGACATTCCTGTGACCGGCCCGCCGCCGACGATTGCCTACTATTTCGATACCAACTTTGCACGCGTGATTCACGCCACGGCCGTAGGCTCCCCGCTGTGGGTCCAGTTGGACGCAGCAGCCTGCAACCTTGATCCGCTGACCGTGGAGACCAAAACCATTACGCTCACCTCCACACTGACCGGCGATGTTGAGACATTTACCGCGACTGAAACCGGACCCAATACGGGAGTCTTCCGCATCTTGCCGGCTGTACCCACACGAGATGGCAGCACGAATCCGGTCATTTCCGGAAACAAAATCATGGAGGTGCTCAGGAACGATCAAATCGTGGCCAGTATTTCCGGGTGCGGCGCAACCAGCGTGACCGCTACCATCCTGATCGATCCTCAGGGCGTGGTCTTTGACAGCCGCAGCAACCTGAACATCGCGGGCGCTTCCGTTACGCTGATTGACGTTACCGGCAACGGCAATGGCGGACATCCCAACGCGCCGGCCACGGTGTTCCAGTTTGACGGAACCACTCCTGCTCCCAGCACTGTCACCACCAGCGCCACCGGGCAGTTCCAGTTCCCCCAGGTTTTGCCGAGCACCTACCGGGTTTCAGTCAAACCGCCCACTAGTTACACTTTCCCCTCCACCGTGCCGCCCGCGCAGCTTCCGCCGGGACGGCACATCGATCCCTCAGCTTCCTACAATGGCACTTTCACCGTTGCCGCCAACTCCGGAATCGTGCTGTTTGACGTGCCTGTGGATGCGGCGGCTACCACTCAGTTATTTGTCCAGAAGACAGCGTCGCAAACGCAGGTGGAGATCGGTGACTTTGTCGATTACACCGTAGAGATCAAAAATCTTCTGTCAGCGCCGCAGCCCAACGTACAGGTGACTGACAATCTTCCACCCGGATTCGTCTACCAGTCCCGCAGCGCCCGGCTGAACGGTGTTCCCATCAGCGATCCGCCGGGCAAAGGCCCGGTGCTCACCTTCAGCCTCGGCACGCTGGCCGCAAATGCGGATGTGAAACTCACATACCGCGTGCTGGTTGGGCCGGGATCGAGCCTGGGTGACAACGTGAACCGGGCCAGGGCCGGCAGCGGCGGGTCGCAATCCAATTCCTCCAGCGCGCACGTGATTGTGCAGGGCGGCACGTTCAGTGACAACGGATTCATCGTCGGCAAAGTGTTCCAGGATTGCAACGGAAACCGCATGCAGGACCCCGGTGAGATGGGCATTCCGGGGGTAAGAATTTACCTGGAAGACGGCACCTTCGCCATTACCGATGGCGAAGGCAAGTACAGCATTTACGGAGTCGCATCGCGGCTGCACATCTTGAAAGTGGATTCCTACAGCTTGCCCTCGGGCTCAAATCTGGTTGCTCTTTCCAACCGCAATGCCGGCGAGGGTGGCAGCCGCTTCATCGATCTTCGCTTTGGCGAGATGCAGAAGGCTGACTTCGCCATTTCCAACTGCACCAAGGCGATGGCGGAGGAGATTGCCACGCGCAAAAAGCAGGTGGGCGGTGAACAGGAAGTGGCCCGCGCCGTCAAAGCGCAGTTCAATGCCCAGGAGATTCAGAAAGATTCGACACAACTGAAGGCCATGTCGGCCAGCGGTTTTGTCGATCCTCGTCCAACAGCCCAACCTGGCGCAGGCGGTCCCCATGCCGATCTCGGATCGAAAAAAGGACCGTCCGGGACGGCGGAAGAGGGTTCAACGGCGCAGGGCGCTCCTGTTTCGCCTGCACTGCTGGCCAGTTCGCCCGCAGTGTCCGCTGCATCCACCAAACCTTCATCCTCGGTTGATCTGGCCAGTCTCAACAATGTGCTGGGATTCGTCGACCTGCACAACAATGATGTGCTGCCCTTTGCCCAGACCAATATCCGCATCAAGGGCATGGCTGGAAACCGTTTCAAGCTGGTGGTCAACGGCAAAGAGGCATCCGCAAAGGAAATTGGAACCAAAAGCGTGATTGCAGATAACCACGTTGAAGTCTGGGAGTTTATCGGCGTCAACTTGCAGCCCGGGCGCAACTCGATTGAAGTCACGCAGATTGATCCTTACGGGAACGCCCGCGGAACAGAGAGGATTGAAGTTATCGCTCCCAGCAAGCTGGGGAAACTGAAGATCTCAGCCGAGGGCAGAAAGCTCTATCCGGCAGACGGCAAGACGCCGGTGAAATTCCTGGTCCGGCTCACCGACTCTGCTGATATTCCGGTGACCGTGCGCACGCCCCTGACGCTGGAAGCCACCAATGGCTCCTGGCTGGTGAAAGACCTCAATCCGAAAGAACCCGGCACGCAGGTCTTCATTGAAGGCGGCCAGGCTGAATTCATGCTCCTGCCGCCCACCCAGGCCGGTCCCAGCACCGTGCGCGTAACCAGCGGCGGAGTCAGCGCGGAATCCAGGATCGAGTTTGTCCCCGAACTGCGCCCCATGATGGCGGCCGGCATCGTTGAATACCAGGTCAACTTTGGAGGGCTTGCTCACAACTCCGTCCAGCCTTCGCTCAATGATGGGTTTGAGCAGCAGTTGAATTTGTTCTCCGTGCAGAGTTCGGATGATTCCTTCCGCTCCGCCGGACACGCCGCTGTGCTCCTCAAAGGCGAGATCAAGGGCTCGAACCTGCTGACCCTGGCCTACGATTCAGACAAGACCACGCGCAACCAGCTCTTCCGCGATATTCAACCGGACCAGTATTATCCGATCTATGGCGACGCCTCAGTCCGAGGGTACGATGCTCAATCAACCAGCAAGGCCTACCTGCGCATCGATCACGGTCAGAGCTACATCGTCTATGGCGACTTTCTGACCACTGATCCGGGCACCAGCAACAGCCTGAGCAACTACAGCCGCAGCATGACCGGAGTGAAGACCCATTTTGCCAATGATCGTTTCAACCTGACCGGTTTTGCCAGCTACGATTCGCTCACACAGGTGGTTGACGAACTGCTGGCCAACGGCACCTCCGGCCCGTTCGTGCTCTCCAACCCGAACGGAGTTGAGAACAGCGAAAAGGTGGAGATTCTTACCCGCGACCGCAACCAGCCGTCTGTGATCACAGACGTAAGGCAACTCACTCGCTTTGCCGATTATGAGTTCGAGCCATTCACCGGCGAGCTGCTGCTGAAAGCGCCGCTTCCCTCGCTCGATTCCAATTTGAATCCGCAATCCATCCGCGTGACCTACGAGGTGAATTCCGGCGGGCCCAGGTTCTGGGTGGGCGGCGGAATGGCGCAGGTGAAGCTCAATAAGTTTATGCAGATCGGCGGAACACTGGTCAACGATACCAACCCGCAGGACCCCAACAAACTGTTCGCCTTCACCACCAACATCAGGTTGCAAAGCAAGACCACCCTGAGCGCCGAATACGCCGGTACCGAGCATGAAATCCAGGGCATCGGCATGGGATACCGCTTTGAAGTGCAACACGACGGCGATAAACTGAAAGGCAAAGCCTATTTCAGTCGCACCGATCAGGACTTTAACAATCCCACCTCCATCATCAATCAGGGCAGAGGCGAAAGCGGAATCAAGGGCAGCTATGTCCTGGGCAAGGGCATGCGGCTTTTGGCCGAATTCATTCGCACGGAAGATGTGACCAGCGGCGGAACGCAGCAGGGCGGTGAAATTGCGGTCGAGAAGAGCCTGCCGGGAAATATCCTCACGCGTTTTGGTTTCCGCCATTCGGATGAGACGCTGAACCCGGCTTCCACCGCGGACGTGGGCATCACTCCCAACAGCGTGAACGCTGTGGAAACCAAACTGAGCATGCCCATCCCGCACTTTAATAAGCTCACCGGCACCGCGGAATACGAGCAGGACGTTACCGACAGTGACAAGCGCGTGGTGGCCCTGGGCGGCAGCTATCAGTTCTGGGACAGAGGCAGAATCTACTTCCGCCACGAGCTGATTTCATCCCTGGGGAATGTCTACTCCCTCAATACCCTCCAGGGACGAAGCACCACCCAATTCGGGATTGACACAACTTATTTCAAGGACGCGCATGTCTTCAGCGAATACCGCATCCGTGATGACATCAACGGTCGCGACGCGGAGGCCGCCATCGGCCTGCGCAACAACTGGCATATCGCCAAGGGACTCACGGCCAATACCGGCATCGAAGATGTGAAGACGCTCAACGGTGTCATCGTTGATTCGCTCGCCCTGACCGGCGCGGTAGAATACACGGCGCATGAGAACTGGAAAGCCTCAGCCCGCATGGAGTGGCGCGGCTCCACCAACAGCGACACCATCCTGAACAGCGTAGGATTTGCCGCCCGCCTGTCCGATAGCTGGACCTTCCTGGGCCGCAACATTTTGTCTGACACCAGGAACAAGGGCGCCACCATCAGCCGGCAACTCCAGGACCGCATGCAGCTCGGCTTCGCCCTCCGCGATGCCCAGCGCAACCGCTGGAATGCCTTGACCATGGTGGAGTTCAAGAATCAGAATGACAACACGAACCCCATAACTCCGATAAATACCAAGATCGGCGTCTTCTCCGCCACCGCGAACTACCAGGTGACCGCGCCCTTTACTGTTTCCGGCCGCTATGCCGCCAAGTGGAACCTGGATACGCAGACCGGTTTGAGCAGCAGCGCCATCACGCAGATGGCAGCCGGACGCGCCATGTGGGACCTGACTCACCGCTGGGACATCGGCTTTGCCACCAGCACGCTCTACAGCCTGGGCACGGCTTCGCGGCAGTACGGGTTCGGCCCGGAAATCGGCTACCAGCTCATGCCCAATGTCTGGGTTTCAACCGGATACAACTTCATCGGATTCAAAGATGCTGACCTCACCGGTGAAGACGTTACCCGCCGCGGCGCCTTCATCCGCCTGCGCTTCAAGTTTGACGAGAGCCTCTTCCTGCGCAAGGAGCAGCCGAAATAATGCGCAGGAGAAACAAGTCGGTTGAAGGATGCGCCCACAAAACTGAATTGGGAGCGCAGCCGCCCTCGGCTGCGTCTTCGCCTTCAGCCGCTGCCGGTAATCAGGTCACGACTTCCGTCGTGCCGAATGCTTTTGCGGGAGGCGAGGGCAAAGTAGACTTGTCCCGGCGCGCCGTGGAAGGACCCCGGGAATCTGTACGTAACGAAACTTTGTCAAGGTATTCTGCCCAAATTGAGTGGCAAAAACTGAGCAGCGCCGTAGGCGCGGAATTACTGAGTCCACCCCCGGGGTCCCCAAATCGGGCCGGTGTTGCACGAGTTGGGGTGGCGTCTCGTAAGGGGTGGGTAGGAAGGAAGGACGACCAGAGCCCCGGAGGGGCGACACGCGACACTGCATTGGTGCCGACAAGGGTTGAGGCCGCAGGCCGAGCAAAACTCTCTCTTTCTGCGCTTATTGCAAACTGTGTGGGGAAACAGAAACACGCGCTCCTGGTCCTCCTCCTCATCCTCCTCTCCACCCTGGCCTTCGCCGGAAACCAGGACAACGTGTACTCGGTTGGCCTCGCCACCAGAAACATCTATCTGGTCAATGCCAACGGCTCTGTCACCAGTCTGTTCACCAACTATTCCGGCACGGCTTCAGCGGCATCGGCGCAGCGGGCCAGTGATGGAGTAATTTTCTTTATTACCCAGGTGGCTGATGGAGCGGTATTTACCTGGAACCCCGCTACACCGGCAACCGCTCCAGTGCAGATCGGCACCACGGGCGCCGCTATTCCCTATATTCCGCGCCTGGCCTTCTCCTCCAGCGGCGTTCTGTACGCGGTGGACACAAACACCAGCAATCTCTACACCATTAATCAAGCCACAGGCGCGGCTACCTCCGTTGGCGCCCTGTCCGGTGTGCCCACCAATTTGGGCGGTGATATTGGCTTTGGCCCGGACGGTACGCTGTACATGGTTGCCGGGACCACCATCTATACGGTGCCTCTCGCCGGCGGAGCTGTTACCAGCCTGGGGACCATCAGCGGGCTCTCCGGTGGCGCCACCGCCATTGTGGGAATGACCTTTAATGCCAGCGGTCAAATGCTGGTGGAAGACGACCAGACTCCGGCCCAGCTCTACACCGTTGCCCTTCCATCCCGCGTAGCCACAGCCTTCGGCAGCACCATGACCACATCGCAGGGCGATCTGGCCAGCGCCCCGCGTGTGCAAATTACCGGGACCGTTTTCGAAGATGTGAACTACGGCGGCGGGGCAGGACGCAGCCTCACGACCTCGGCAGGCGTAGGCAGGCCCAACGCGCGGGTGGAACTCTATGACAACGCCGGAAACTTCATCACCTCTACTCTGACCAATGCTGCCGGTGTTTACACGCTCTCCGGGGCCGCGAGCAACACTTACACCATTCGCGTTGTGGATTCCACAGTGACCTCGTCCCGGCCCGGAGCGGTCTCCACATTGATCGGCGTGCAGACCTTCCGCACCAGCGGTCTGACGGGCACGGTGGGAACAGCAGATACCAACCGCGTCGGCGGTGAAGATCCCACAAAGATTGACGCCGGCAACGGCAGCACCACCCTGGCCGCGCTCACCGCTGGAAACAACACGCCGCAGTCCATTACCAGCATCGTTCTGGCCGCCAGCAGCGTGACCGGCATTGATTTTGGCTTCAACTTCGACGCCATCGTCAGCACCCGCGATTCCGGCCAGGGCACGCTGCGCCAGTTCATCATCAACAGCAACACCCTGACCAATGCGGGTTTGAGCCAGTCCGGCCTGACCTCCGGAGTTGAGAGCAGCATCTTCATGATTTCAAACGGCAGCGCCGTTCCCGGTCTACGCGCAGGGCTCACCAACCAGTTGACCGGCGGCGTGGCCCAAATTGTTCCCGCGTCCGCGCTACCGGCGATCACGGACAGCAGCACGGCCATTGACGGCACTCTGCAGGCCGCCAACGTGGGCAACACCAATGCGGCAACCCTGGGCGCTGGCGGCACGGTGGGCGTGGACGCCATCAGCCTGAACACCGTCAGCGGGCCGGAAGTTCAGATCAGCGCGCCCAGAGGAACCATCGGCCTGGGCCTGGACATCAATGCTGCCAGTACCACTGTCCGCGGGCTGGCGATCTATGGATTCGGCACCGCCGCAAACGCCAACGGAAGCGCCAACATCCAGATTGAGAGCGGAATTACCGGAGCGTTGATCGAGAAAAATATTCTCGGCAGCAGTGCGACCAGCTTTGCCGATCCCGGATCGACGACCCGCTCGCTGGGCGACAACATCCGCTCCGTTGGAGGCAAGAACGGGACCATCCAGAAAAATCTGATCGGCTTCTCTGAAGGCAACGGCATGGGCATGGTCAGCAGTTCCTCAGGCTGGACGGTGCAGCAGAACGAAGTTCGCTCGAATGGCATCAACAATGCCGGACTGAGCGGCCTCTCGCTCAACACCGGTTCCGGCTTGATCATCCAGCAGAACCTGTTCACCGGCAATGGCGGCCCCGGCATTGACACCAATGCCAGCACCGGCTCCAACACCATGACCGACAATACCGTGACCAACAACGGCATCGGCAGCGGAGGCAGCCTGGTGGACCCCGGCATCCGCATCTTTGGCAGCGCAAACAGCCTGACCAGGAACATCATTTTTTCCAACGTGGGCGCAGGTGTGCTGGTGACCTCCGGAGCGTCAACCTCGGTCATCAGCCAGAACTCGATTTTTCTGAATGGAACGGTCGGCAGCGTTACCCATGAGATTGGAATTGATCTGCTCTCTGCCTCTGACAACCAGAGTCTGGGCACCACGCCGTTTGTCACGCTCAATTCTCCCGGCAGCCACACTGGAGGCAACGGGCTGTTGAACTATCCCATCCTGCAGACCGCGACCATTGATAACGGCCAGCTTACCCTGACCGGCTTCGCCCGCCCCGGATCGGCGATTGAATTTTTCATCGCCCAGGCCGATCCTTCCGGATTCGGCCAGGGCAAGACTTATGTGACCACTCTGACCGAGGGCTCCGGCGCAGATCTGGACAATACCACCGGCACTTACGGCCCGGCGCCGATCAATGGCATCAGCCAGGGCACAGACACCACCAACAAATTCAAGTTCACCATTTCGCTGCCGTCCGGCGTGAGTTCCGGCACGGTGCTGACCTCGACGGCCACCTTGTCCGGAGCAACCTCGGAGTTCAGCGGCAACGTGACTGCTACTCTCGGCGCCAGCGTCAGTGGGACCGTCTATGTGGACACCAACCACAACGGCGCGCTGGATACTGGCGAGACCTGGGCCACTGGCGCCAGCGTGTTCGTGAACTTGGTTTCCGGCAGCTCCGTTTCGCAATCGATCAGCGTGCCCGCGGGCGCGGGCGCCTTCACCTTCACCAACGTGACGGCGGGAACCTATACCATTGTTGTAACCAATTCAGCCGTGGCCACCACCGCCAGCGCGCCCAGCAGTTTTGCTTTTGTCTCGCCGACGACCGGACAACTCCAGATCACGGTCTCCAATGGCGACCTGAATAACCAGAACTTCGGCCTGTTCAAAGGTAGCATGGTGAAAGGCACAGTCTTCAAGGACACCGGGACCGGAGGCGGCACAGCGAACAACGGGATCTTGGATGGCGGCGAAACTGGCCTGGGCGGAGTCGCCGTGAAGGCCACGGACGGCGGCGGCACCACCTATGACTCCACCTTGACCGCCAGCGATGGGACTTACTCATTGTTCATTACGCCGGGCGCCACTACGGTGGCCATCATCAAGACCAGCCCGGCAAACTACATTGCCACCGGGGCCTCGATAGGCACCACTGGCGGCACGTATAATCGCGCCACCGATACCGTCAGCTTCACCAAGGCGGGTGAAGGCTTCTTTACCGGAGTGAATTTCGGCGTCGTGCCGGTGAACACCTTCCAGGCCGACGGAGCCCAGCAGGGGTTGGGCGGCACGGTGCTCTTCTACCAACATACGTTTGGCCCGGGGACAGCGGGACAGGTGACGTTCACGCTGGCCTCGGCGCCCTCCCCCGGCACGCTTTCCTTCGGCCACATTTTCTATCAGGACACCAACTGCAACGGCGTGATCGATCCCGGCGAACCGGTGATCTCCGGGGCCATTACGACGGTAGCCGGGACCAATCTGTGCATCATCATGAAGGAAACCATTCCCGTAGGCGCCCCGCTGAACGCCACCGACGCCGTGGTGATCACCGCCACCTTCGTCTACACCAATGCCAGCCCGGCCCTGACGGCCACCTATACCGTCAAGGACATGACCACGGTAGGCACAGGCGCCAACGCTGGCCTGCGCCTGGAGAAAGCAGTGGACAAGGCAGCAGCCCTGCCCGGCGCCAATCTGACTTATACGCTCACGTACACCAATGACAGCACGCAGCCGCTTTCGAACCTCAAGATCAACGATTCGACCCCAGCCTACACAACATTCGTAAGCGCAGCCTGTGGCGCACTGCCGGCCAGCCTGACCGCCTGCTCCATCACCACGCCCTCAGTGGGCGCAACCGGCGCCATCCAATGGACCTTCACCGGCACGCTGGGTCCCACCCAGAGCGGGACGGTGACGTTTGTAGTGAAAATACAGTGACTTGCTTTTGAGTTTCTTTTGAGTTTATCCCGGACCCTGAGCTTGCCGAAGGGGAGGGATCCCTATCGGTTTACATGCTGTTTCAGGGCGAATGCCCGACGGGTAGCACATCTCAGCAAACCGCAATAAAAAGAAGAGTGGACCGCAGCCGCCCTCGGCTGCGAAGGCCAGCGCGCATGCGCGCTGCGGGGTTGCTTTTGCTCCTCGCTTTGCGATTTACCAAATCACCCAAATTACTCCCTTCTCTCATGGTAGGATATTCCTACCGAAAGGATTATCACGGCTATGGCCACTCACGACCCGGCAATCGAATACCTGGCAACCACCCGGATTGGTGAAAAGGGCCAGTTGACCGTCCCAAAGCAGTTCCGTGATGACCTCGGCCTGGATCCTGGTGTCCCTTTTGCAGTGCTGCGAATGGGGGATGCTCTCCTTCTTTTTCCCCAGCAGCAGCAATTCGAACGCCTTTGCCAGAAAATCAGCGAGAGCCTGACCAATGCCGGAGTAACCGAAGAGATTGCATTGGCAACTTTGCCGGAAGCGCGCAAGCGCGTTTTTGAGCGTCATTATGGTAAGCGTAGTCGTCGCCGCTGATCTAAGTGGAAAGCCAGCGAAAGATACGCCTCTTTCTCGACTCCAATGTGTTCACAGCGGGTGTCGTGTCCCGATGGGGATTGGATAAGGCAGTACTTTCAATCTGCGCGGCAAATGTGTGCCGCCTTGTCCTGGCGGAGGCAGTGCGAGAGGAAGTCGAAGACAACTTCTTGTTGATTGCACAAGATCGCTCAGCGTTGCAAAGCGAGCAACTGCTTCACGATTTCCACCGCCTGATCGAATTATCAAAGCCGGAGATCATTCCCTTTCCCGAAGCCAATCTCATCCGTTCGAACCGCCATCTGATTCGGCATTTGCCTGACGTGCCGGTTCTCTTGTCCGCCGTCGCCGGCAAGCCCGACTGGTTGTTGACTCACAACGTGAAACATTTCACGCCTGTCGTCGAGCAGCGTACCGGCTTGCGCATAGCTACGCCTGTCGAATTTTTCCGCACACTTTCCTCGCTATGGATGTAGCACCATTCCACCGGGTCGCCCATGTCGATTCCACCGCTCCTTCAGCCAATACTCTTCAGCCCTTGTCATCCTGAAGGGGTCCGAGCGGCTTTGAGGGCAACTGAGAAAATTTCTGCGACTGCGTGTGACCCTGCTACAACCCTCGTAAACATTGGGGAAAAGGAGCGCCGGAGCCGGGGACGAGTCTGCAACCACCACCCAAGAGAAGGAAACTAAATCTCAGTGAACAGCAAAGTGTCACAATCGAACTTGTCTCATGATGTTGTGGCACCCCAGTGCTGTCACTCTGACAGCATTGTGACAGCACTTGATTGACTCCCGAACACACCGGTGTAAAGCTGGTAATAGGCATAGTAAATATGCCCTCGCCCCAGGGTGAGCGGGGTCTGTGGGTCCCGAAGTGGTCTTTGACAACTGAATATAAAGGGTGGAGCGCAGCCGCCCTCGGCTGCGGCCCTTAGGCGCCGCCACAGCCCGACGCAACAGGAGATGTGTGTACCGGCGCTCGCGATATAGACGCAGTGCTGCGCGAAGAAAACCCCGCAGCACCTCCGGCTGTCATTCAAGTCGAGAGCTGAGGTTCGCCGAGCGTAGAAACTAAACTCTTCTTCTTTTGCAGCGCCGCAGCGGGTGACGTGTGTGCGGCCCACGGGGTTCCCCTCTCCGTGGGCCATAGGATTAGTGTGTCGAGGCGGACACCGCATTTAACCATTCCTTAATTTCAATAACTTCCGGAGATGGAAGAAGACGAAGAGGGCTTCATCTGCGACGCCCATGTATCGAGTTCTAAATGGCTTCCGGGGATGCGGAGATAAACACGCATTTTCCGGCAAATCGCGTCTCTTGGATGGCATTTTGAAACAGCTTTGCCAATCGGCTTTGTCGCGGCTCTGTCGCGCGACGTGGAACATTCAGCCGCGACGAAGATCTATATGTGTTCTCAATCACATGCGCGGCGTCGCGCTTCCGGGGATGCGGAGATAAACCCATGATTTTCCGGCAAATCGCGTCTCTTGGGTAGCATTTTGAAACAGCTTTGCCAATCGGCTTTGTCGCGGCTCTGTCGCGCGACATGGAACATTCAGCCGCGACGAAGATCTATATGTGTTCTCAATCACATGCGCGGCGTCGCGCCTTGACGCATGTTTGTCGTAATTTGCTGGGTTTACCGGCTATATCCGGCATCTGCGTTCGTCCGCGTGGATCAGCGGCGCAGAAAACCAGTACTTTATCTTCACCGGAAACATCGAATTTTTGATAGTTGGAGTACTCTGCAATGAATTGGCCGGCGACCGGCTTCTTCACATCGCTTTGCGTTTCATCAGCCCGCACCGTGCGGGGCATCCAGAAAGTTTTTCCGTCGATGATCCACCGGGGCATCGCCGATAGAGACAGTCATCAACTCCATAGGGACGTGGCAGATTCGAAAACAGCCTGAAAAGCCCGCATCTAAATTTAAAGTTTTCTTTCGTGTTTTTTCGCGTGTAACCTGTACTCATGCCCAGTTCGCTTCGTCTGATCGCTTTCGTTCTCTTTCTCACGGCCTCGGCCTGCCCGCAACAGGCCGCGGACCAGAAGAAGCCCACTGTCGCCGGCCCATGCGACAACGCCAACACCCAGATGGAGATCACCAACTGCTGGGAGAAGCTGGCGAACAAGGCCGATGCCGACCTCGCCGCCCTGGACCAGAAAGTCCAGAAAGCGATTCGAGCGAAGATGGCGGAGGACGACGCTTCCATGAAGAGCTACCGGCAGGGGGCGCTGGACAAGTTGCGCGCCGCCCAGCTTGCCTGGACGCATTACCGCGATGCTCAATGTGCCGCCGCCGAGCAGCAATATGAAGGCGGCACGATTGCGCCCTCCATCGTGGCCGGCTGCCACAAGGACCTGGCCGAGCGGCGGATGAAAGACCTGCGCGACACCTACGCCATTTACCTCCTCGCCAAATGACGGAATCGGTGAAGTCGGTGCTCTCCGTTCTTGTTTTACTTTCCTCGCTTAGGTTTTGTTCTTCTCCGTGGGCTCCGTGTCTCCGCGTCTCTGTGGCGGGTGTTCTTCGAGTTTAGCTTTCACCATGCGATAAAAGTTCCAGACATTGTCGCCCTCGCCTTCCGTGAGGCGGCGATGCACTTTGATGGAAGGAAACAGCCGGTTGCCGTTCACGTTCAAGGTAAGCGTGGCGAACTGCTTTCCCGGATAGGTCTCGATGCTCCACTCACCGCCGAAGCGGCGGCGGATGACCTCGCCCAGGTAGCTGCCCCACATCTTGCAGGCTTCACTCGCGTCCGCCGGCATCTCCCGCGCAAGCTGCGCCAGGATGGTCTCCAGCTCCATCAGCGAGTTTTCACTGAAATCGAGTTGCGCCTTGAACTGCTGCGCCAGAGAGACGGCCTGCGCCGCATAAGCATTCACCATGGATTCAACAGTATCGTGTGACTTCATAGCAGCGCCCAAGGACTGATTTTTGGTATTGGCGCCCATTTCCATGCGGGTTGACCGTACCGCGGCGCGGCCGGAGCGAGACCGGGAACCTCCCCTGGGCCGAGGGGGTAAAACTCCCTGACTACGTAGTGACACAGAGCGTCCAGACGTTTCATGGCTTTTTGCTGGTAATTGTGTTTTATGTTCTTGCCTTTGACTTCTTTTTACGGCAACATTCAGCTTGGCAATGCCAAAGCTTGTGAAAATTTCAGGAGCTCAAGCATCCCAGCCTGAATCTCCTTTCAGTTTAGCAGTGTGCAAACAGTGTCTCGGACCGAACTGCTGTGAAATCGAACCCCCGTTCCTGACAGGCAACGACATCAAAAATATTGCGGATGCCACGGGCCTGAGCGCAAACCAGTTTTCTGAGGCCCACCGGGACGAGGACAATCGGCCAATCCACCAGATGAAACAGAACGAAAACCATAAGTGCTTTTTTTACGACCAGGAGTCGCGCCGGTGTCGAATTTACGAAAACCGGCCGGTAGACTGCCGCTTGTTTCCGCTGGACATAGCAAAGGTGCGGGACCGATACACATGGATCATGTATACCTCATGCCCCCTGGAGTCTCCGGTTGCAAGACAAACAGCGGTCGCGATGGTAAGTTCTGCGGAGGCGGTCCTTCTTCCTGAGCTTGAACCGGACTTGCCGGCCTATGCCGACTGCGGCACGGCAAGTTTCGAACAGGGGCGCTGGATTGAGGTTAGCGAAGTAAGACGCGCAGGGAAGCGAGAGAACGGCTAAAGCACAACGTAAATCTGGAAGGATGGAGGAAAAACAACAGTGTCGTGCTTCTTACTCGATGCTGTGAGTGGATGGACCAGGGCGCAGATTTCTTTTCAGGCGGTAGCCGCAGTCGGGGCAATCACCACGCTGTTCTACTCGCTGCGAAATTTCACCAGAGCGCTGCGTGAAATCAGCAACATCGAAAGCGGACATGGCAACGAAAGGTATTAGATGGAAAGCGAGGCATCTCTAAAAGAAGTACGTCGGGTGGGCCCGGTTGCGGACCACAAACATTTGCAAGCTGCTAAGTATAAAGGTGTTATTGGCTCATGTTAGACTAATGCCGCATGTCAAAGCCACTATTGTTGTATTCTGCTAATACTTGGCTTTCATACCGGATTGCAGAATACTATTATAGGCAGGAACATCACATCTGGTGTGCGCCTGTATTTGACTCGCGTTCAATTGGCAGTATTGATATGGTTTTACCACCAACTTCAAGTCCGTTTGAAATTTATCGCTCCCTCTATGAAGAGACCAGGAGGGGAGATCGGCATAGCAGCAAGATTGCCACGAACAAATTAGGAATCTTACAGGGCGCTAAGACCAAGCGATCAGCCCGAGTGATTACGCTCAAACAAGAAAAAGAGATAACGACGATTGTAGAAAGTGCGGAAGTGAGCGATTTCCGACCGCTCCTGTATATAATGCCGTTCGAACTTGTACAGAAATTGCTGATCAAGGTTCCTGTTGCCGATCGGGCTCATCCACTTTCTAACGAGTTTCTGATTGATGCTTTACCACGTACACATTTTGACGTCATCCAGTTCAACATAGGTGTTTAGATGTTTGAAGATGTTTTCTCTAATCTCTCGCGGGACGAAAGTATCGAGGTAGCTTATTACATCGCACGACTGCTGGCCTATCGTCAAGTCTTAGCCACTAAAACAGCGGATTCGATCATCAGGAAAGGCTTATCCAATCGAGAGTCGGAATCTGTCCGGAACGCCATCAGTTCAATCTTGGATCGGATAAAAAGCAAAGCAGGAAGCGACATCAAAGACTTGGACGATACGTCGGTAAAGATCTTTCTTAACGAGATAGCAGAGCTGGTAAATACTCGGACTCAGGAAGAACTCCCATACGAATCATTGGATGGGAAACAATTGCTGAGACAGCTTCGCGAGAGTGCCATCTGAATTATTCCAGACCTAGCGTGCTCCCACTGGAATCTTTGCGTCCACAAAGGCCACGGCCTCTTCCAGCAACTCCTGCACCAACTCAGGCGAGGCAGCTTCAGCGTAGAGACGCATGAGTGGCTCGGTGCCGGAGGAGCGCATCAGCAGCCAGGCTTCTGCGCCGTTGCCGTTGGTGGGAGCATCGAGGAAGAACTTGATGCCATCCAGATCTTCTTTTCGCAAAATCTTGTAGCGCCCCAGGGAGTGGACTTCATTGCCGGCGGCGCGGGCAATGGCCGACTCCTTGATCTCATTGGGAACGTGAAGATCGCGGCGCGCGTAGTAGTGCGGGCCATACTCTTTTTGCAAAGCTTCCACCAACTGGCCCAGGCTTTTGCCTTCATCGGCCATGATGTTGGCCAGAAGCAGGGAATTCAGCAGGCCGTCGCGCTCCGGCAGGTGGCGCTGAATGCCGATGCCTCCGGACTCCTCCCCGCCAATCAGGATCTGCCGCTCCAGCATCAGGTCGCAGATGTACTTGAATCCGATGCCGCACTCGTGCAGCTTGCGCCCATGTTTGGCGGCGATGCGGTCCAGCATGCGCGTGGTATTGAAGGCGCGCACCACGTCGCCCGGCCAGTCTTTGCGCGTGAGCAGCCATTGCAGGATGATGGAATAGATTTTGTGCGAGTCCACGAAGCTGCCGTCTTCAGCCACCGCGCCGATGCGGTCGGCATCGCCGTCAGTGGCCAGCCCGGCATGGCACTTCTCCCGCACCACCGTCTCCTGCAGCATGCGGATGTGGGGCTCGATGGGCTCCGGATTGATGCCGGGAAAGAGCGGGTTCACCTCATTGCGAATCTGCACATGCTGGATGCCGCGCTGCTTGAAGATCCCGGAGAGCACGTTGCGTCCGGCGCCGTACATGCAATCGATGGCGAACTTGAAACCCGCTTTGGCGATTTTTTCAAGATCGACGAAGCGGACAATGGCGTCAATATAAGGCGTGTGGAAGTCGGCATCTTCAATGTTGGCCGGATTGCCCCTGGGCATGGCTCCGGCGCGCACCTCGTCTTCAATTTGCTGGATGATGCCCGGAGTCGCCGATCCTCCATACGTGGCCTTGAATTTCACTCCATTCCAGCTCCAGGGATTGTGGCTGGAGGTAATCATGACTCCTCCGGCGGTGCGCAGGGCCTTGACGGCGAAGGAGAGCGCGGGCGTGGGCGTGTAATCGTTGGCCAGCTTTACCGGAATTCCGGCCAGAGCAATGACCTCGGCGGTGGCCTCCGCAAAACGGCGCGAGGCGAAGCGCGTATCGTATCCAATAACAATGCCGCGCGACCGATCTTCTTTCTTGAGGACGTAGGAAGCGATGGCCCCGGCCACGCGGCGCACGTTGGCAAAGGTATAGTCGTCGGCGATTACGCCGCGCCAGCCATCGGTCCCGAATTTAATGTCATCGGACATTTGGATTTCTCGCCTTGCCGGCGCCACAGCCGCCATCGGCAATTTTGGTAATTGAGGAATTTGACAAGCTGGTAATTGAAGGTCAAAAACTCTGAGATTCCGCTCACACCAACTTCGTCATTTTCTTGTCGTTCAGGTACTTCACGATCTTGCCCACATCCTGCGAGTGCTCGCGGGTGGTGACTAGGATTGCGTCTTCAGTCTCCACCACCACTAGGTCATGGACGCCCATGGCGGCCACAAATTTCTTTGGAGCATAAATGTAATTGCCGCTGGCTTGTAAGGCAAAACAATCCTTGCCTTCCACCACATTGCGCCCGTTCTCCTTGCTGGCCAGGGCATGATGCTCGTAGAGCGCGTTCCAGGAACCCAGATCGTTCCAGCCAAAGTCTGCCTTGAGGCAAAGCAGGTTGGAGGAGTGCTGGCCCTTGGCGGATCGCGGTTCCAGGACGGCATAGTCAATGCTGATGTTCTCGCACTTGGGATAAAGCTGCTCGAATTTTTTCGCAAAATCTCTGGAGCCCCAGGCTGCGGCAATCTGTTCCAGGTAGGGCGCGGTCTCGGAAAGATGCTCGCGCAGCGCGTTGGTAAGGGTGCGCGCGCTCCAGATGAACATGCCGCTGTTCCAATAGTAATTTTTCGCGGCCACGAACTCTTGCGCTTTTTGCGCGTTGGGTTTTTCCGTGAATCGCTTCACCCGAAAGAGGCCGCTCTCCAGGGTGTCTCCGGTTTCGATGTAGCCGTAGCCGGTCTCCGCGCGGCTGGGCTGAATGCCCATGACCACCATGGTTTCGCCCTTGGCCGCAATCTCCACCGCGCGCAGCAGCAGCTTGCGGAATTTTTTTTCATCGCCAATCACGTGATCGGCGGGAAACATGCCGATGATGGATTGCGGATCGAATCTCTCCAGGAGAAACGCGGCCAGGCCGATTGCAGGGGCAGTGTTGCGCGGCTCCGGCTCAATCACAATCTGCTTTTCCGGGATGTTGGGCAACTGGCGCTGAATCTCTTCGGCAACGAACTCATTGGTAATGACCCAGAAGTTCTTCTGTTCGCTGGCGGGAGACAATCGCTCTACCGTCTTCTGGATCATCGTCTGCGTGCCGTCCAGGGCAAGCACTTGTTTGGCGCGCGTGCGCCGGCTGCGCGGCCAGAACCGCGTCCCGCTGCCTCCGGCCAGGATGACCGGATAAAAATTATGTTTGGTCACAAATGACTCTCACGCCCGCAATCATTATGGCGCTACCGTAGCGATATTTTCCACCAGCATCGTCTTGGGGTGCTCCACCATCTCCACCGGCAGGGATGAGCACAGGAATTCCAGGTCTGGGGTCCCCGGAACGCGCGGCTGTTGCGCGTCCTGGGGTGGTAGGTCCGGGGTCCCCGGAACGCGCGGCTTTTGCGCGTCCTGGGGTGGCAGGTCCCGCTGCGGCTTCACGGTGACTTTCTCCACCGCCGCCGGGACCACGACCACCTCGCCGCAATTAAAACTGATGGGCTCCGGGCCATCCGACAAGACAACGCCCGACCCGCGAATTGCCACCAGGCACCACACGCTCCGCCTGGCGTGTTGCGGGCGGCGAAACTCCCACGGCTGGGACAATGAAAATCTGTCCACCACAAAGCAGGGCGAGGTCACCACATTCACCCGGCTCTTGCCGTTCTCCGCGTGTGCATTCTGGGGCTTCACTTTGCCGGCGTGGGTTGACTCTTTGATGGCCTTCATCCCGGCTTCAATGTGCAGTTCGCGCGGGCGGCCGTAATCGTACAAACGGTACGTGGTATCAGAGTTCTGCTGAACTTCCAGGATCACCGCTCCCGGACCAATGGTGTGGACTGTGCCTGCGTCCACGTAGACCAGGTCTCCCGGACGGAGATCAATCCAGTTGAGCAATTCTTCCATCCTGGTTTCATGGATGGCGCGCCCTACGTGGCCTTTGCTGACGCCCGGCTTCAGGCCCAGGCCCACCTGCGTGCCGGGCGGCGCCTGAAGCACATACCAGCACTCGGTCTTGCCACAAGGTTCACCCATGCGGACAGCGGTTTCGTCGTCGGGGTGGACCTGGACGGAAAGCTTTTCTTTGGGAAAGAGAAACTTGATCAGCAGCGGAAAGCGCGAGTAATCGCGCGCCGCCGCTCCCACGAAATCCGCGCCCAGTTCACGGCTCAATTCATCGAGTGTCCGTCCGGCGAGCGGGCCGTTGGCCACGCGGCATTGGTCCCCTGTCAGCCATACCTCGCCTACCGGCCCTCCGCGGATTTCACCGGGATAGATGGGATCCAGATTGCGTGCGCCCCAGACTCGTTCGTGGAACTCAGGGTGCAAGCGCATTGGATAAAGATGGGGCATTTCCTTCAGTGGAGCGCCGCAGGCCTGCTGAGCTGCTGCTTGTTTTTAGAATCACTGCAGCGCAGGAGCGTTGTCTAGAGCTTTATGTGCATGCCAGCCAAAGGCCAAACGCAAGGTCTTTCCAACAGAGATCCTTCGCTCCGCTCAGGATTTCGCGAACCAGTCTCTCATCCACGCCAGCCCCTTCTTGATGTCTTCTGATGACGTGGCGTAAGAGAGGCGAATATGGTCTCTTGTCCCAAAGGCCTCGCCGGGGACGGTCACCACGTGGGCTTCGTGCAGCAGCCGTTTGGCTACATCGGCTGCAGAATGGATCCCATTCCGTCCGAAGTAGGCCGAGACGTTCGGATAAACGTAGAACGCGCCTTGAGGGCGGACGCAGGTAATGCCGGGGATGCCGGCCAGTTCGTCCAAAATCTGGTCGCGCAGGTGGATGTAGCCGGCCTTCATCTCGGCGACGCAATTCTGTGGCCCGGTCAGCGCCGCCACCGCCGCCTTCTGTACCATGTGCGCGCTGCTGGAAGTATTCTGGCTCTGGAGCTTGGTGAGAGCGTTGGTGATGGGCGCCGGGGCCAGCGCGTACCCCAGCCGCCATCCCGTCATCGCGTACGTCTTGGAGAGCGAGCCCACAATCACCAGGTGCTCGTGAACGTCAGTGACTGAGCCGGCGGAGAAGCTGCCGGCATAGTTCAGGTAGACGTAACACTCGTCGGCAATCACATAAATGCCGCGCTTGTGAGCCAGCTTGAGGATGGCCTTGAATTCTTCCGGCGGCAGGACCGCTCCGCTGGGATTGTTGGGACTATTGAGGATCATGGCGCGAGTGCGCGAGGTAATCTGCCGCTCGATCATCTCCGAGGTCAACTGAAAGCCGTCCGCCTCTTCGGTCTCCACGTAGACGCACTTTCCCCCCGCGTACTCAACAATGTCCTTGAAAGAAACCCAATAGGGCACCGGCAGGATGACCTCATCGCCATGGTCCACCAGCACCTGGATGGCGTTGAAGAGCGCCAGCTTGCCGCCGGTAGAGGCAATGGCCTCTTCCGCTTTGTAACCCGAGCCGAAATCGGCGGAGTGGCGTTGGGCGATGGCAGCCCGCAGCTCCGGAATTCCTGCGACCGGCGTGTAGCGGGTAAAGTTCTGCTGGATGGCGGCGATGGCCGCGTCTTTTATATGCTGCGGCGTGGGGAAATGCGGCTCCCCAGCGCCGAACTCCACCATGTCCGCGCCTGCGGCTTTAAGCTTGGCCGCCTCCGCAACCACAGCCATGGTGGCCGAGATCTCAATACGGTTGACACGATCGCTGAACTGCTTGACTGCCGGTGACGTGGCCATCAGAAGGTCCTCACTTCATGCTGCGAATTTTTCCCGCAATTTTTGCTCGACCAGTTCCGGCACCAGGCCGCGGGCCGAGCCGCCGAGCCGGAAAATCTCTTTTACCAGGCGGGAACTCAGGTAGGAGTAAGCTTCCGCCGGCATCATGAAAACAGTTTCAATCTGCGGTTGCAGCTTGCGGTTCATCAGCGCCATCTGCAGTTCGTATTCGTAATCGCTGATGGCGCGGATGCCGCGCAACAATACCTTGGCCTTCTTTTGCACCGCATACTCCACCAGCAGGCCATCAAAGACGTCCACCCGCACATTGGGATAGGGCTTGACCATGTGGTCCAGCATCTCGCGGCGCTCAGCGACGGAAAACAGCGGGTCTTTTTCCCCGTTGCGCAGGATGGCCACAATCAGCTCTTCAAAAATCTTTCCGCCCCGCTCGATCAGGTCGAGGTGACCGTTGGTGAGCGGGTCGAAGGAGCCGGGATAGATGGCACGCACTAAGTTCAAAAGATTTCCTGGATGCGAAACAAAATCTTACCACTGATTAACACGGATTGGACTGAATGAAAATCGGGCCGTTACCCCGGTTCACCGGGGTCATCGGAAGAAAAACCCAGTGAAGGATTCACGGTCTAATCTTCGCGCGTACGGCGGATCAGTTCTTCCATTTGCTCCAGATAGCGGTCGAGCGCCCTGCGGCCGCGGGCGGTGATCCGGTAATCGCTGTGCGGAATGCGCCCTTCAAATCCCTTGTTGCACAGGACATAACCGGCCTCCTCGAGTTTGCGCGCATGCACGCTCAAGTTGCCGTCCGTGGTCTTGAGCAGGCGCTTCAAATCGTTAAAGCTGAGAGATTCGTTGGTGGCCAGAGCGCTGATGATGCCCAGGCGCATCCGCTCATGAACCAGTGGATCGAATTCAGGAATTTCCGGCGCGGCTTGCGCGGCCCGGGAGCGCGTCCGTTCGCTGGTCCTCTCTTCAGTTCTCTGATGGAATGATTGCCTAGCCACAATGTCTCCTTGCGATCCAGTATCCAAAACCTATATGAAGGCCTCCGAATGAAACGGCCAGAAACAGCGTTTGCCAGCCAGGAGGCGAAAAAAGTGCTGCGATGCCGGTCAGCATGAATCCTCCACCCATCAGCGGAAGCACATTCACGGAGAAAGCGCCGGCGCTGGTGACTGCCGCGCCATAAAGCAGCAGCCACATGCCGGGCAGCAAGTGCATGAGTCCCAGGCGAAAAAGGACGACTGTGAGAATGCCGCCCGCCACCGCGGGAGGAAGAAAACTGAACATGAATTTGCGGGCCGGGCCGCTGGTCAAGGGGACGCCGGCGCGCTGGGCTTTCTTCCAGGTAGCCGCCA
Organism: Candidatus Angelobacter sp.; assembly: GCA_036522115.1. Lineage (GTDB taxonomy): Bacteria > Acidobacteriota > Terriglobia > Terriglobales > Acidobacteriaceae > Angelobacter. The sequence continues at coordinate 38,257 of DATDGL010000162.1, read as the reverse complement.
GCCCGATGCAGATGGCGAGGGCGGCCTCCCCCAGCCAGATGGCCAGCCATGCGCGCGAGGACAACTGCCGCAACGCTGAAGTGAGTCCCGCGGCGCCCAGAGCGGTAAAGCCCATGGCCACAATCCCCCACCCCGGCACAGCAGTAAAAGAGGAGGAGCGCTCCATGGTTTCGCGAATGAAGCGCAGATCGTCCAGCGCGCCACTGGGCAACGGCCGTGTATAGCGGGGGCGCACGCGGCGCAGGCGGCGCGGGCGATGTTCCGGCATAGCACGCTATCTTAGCGCACGGCCTGCGCTTATGTCAAAGTTCTTTATATCATAAAGTAAAGGCGGGGCCGGGTCTTTTGAGCAAGCCGCCCTCTGCGTGGTTACTTCCGACGTCCTGCTGCCCCCATGCACGGATGCCCCGATACAGCCGGTTGCTTATAATGGTCTGGTGAAGAAGGTCGTCCATGCCGCGTGCCCGCACGATTGTCCTGACGCCTGCGGCGTCTTGATTACCGTGGAAGACGGGCGCGCCACTCGCATTCAGGGAGACCCGGCGCATCCGGTGACGCGCGGTTTTCTGTGCGCCAAGGTCAGCAAATACCTTGAGCGGGTTTATTCGCCGGGGCGTCTGCTGTATCCCATGCGTCGCATGGTTCCCAAAGGCCAGGGCAGGGGGGATGAGTCTGATTTCACGCGCATCTCCTGGGATGAAGCGCTGCAGGAAATTGCCGGCCGCTTCAGGGCGATCTCTACCGAATTCGGCCCGGAAGCCATCCTTCCTTATTCTTATGGCGGCACGCTGGGCATGTTGAACAACACCGGCATGGCCCACCGTTTCTTTTACCGTCTTGGCGCCTCACAACTGGACCGCACCATCTGTGCCACCGCCGGCGGCGACGCGCTGATTACGGTGTTGGGCCGCAAGATGGGGACGGAGCCGGAGCAGTTCCGGCATTCCAAATACATCATCGCCTGGGGCGCCAACATTCATGGGGCCAACATTCATTTGTGGCCGTTCATCGAGGAAGCCCGCCGCAACGGCGCCAAGCTGGTGGTGATTGATCCTTACAAGACCCGCACGGCGCGCTGCGCTGACTGGTATTTACCCATTAATCCCGGCACGGATGTTGCATTGGCGCTGGCGATGATGCACGTGATCATCCGTGAAAACCTCTATGACGCCGATTACGTTTCCCGGTACACGCTGGGCTTCGAGCAACTAAAAGAGCGGGTGCTGGAGTATTCGCCGGCGCGAGTTGCCGAATGGACGGGCATCAGCGCCGCCGATATTGAAAAGCTGGCACGCGAATACGCAACCATGCGGCCGGCCGTGATTCGCGTGAACTACGGAGTGCAGCGCGCGCAGAATGGCGGGATGGCGGTCCGGGCCATCACCATGCTGCCGTGCATCACCGGTTCGTGGAAAGAAGTTGGCGGAGGATTGCAGCTCTCCACCAGCGGCTCATTTGGCCTCAACGAAAAAGCCATCGAGCGTCCGGACCTGATGCTGAAGGGTCCCCTGGGGCGCGAGGCCAGGATGGTCAACATGAGTGAGTTGGCCACAGCTCTGAATGATTTGAATGGGCCGCCGGTCAAGGCGATCTTTGTTTACAACTCCAACCCCGCAGTGGTTGCTCCTGACCACAACCGGGTGATACGCGGCTTCCTGCGGCCTGATCTGTTCACGGTAGTCCACGAGCAGTTCTTTACAGACACTACCAGTTACGCCGATCTCGTCCTGCCGGCCACCACATTCTTTGAGCACAAGGAGCTACAGAAGTCCTACGGACATTATTATTTGCAAATCTCGAATCAGGCGATTGCGCCGCTGGGCGAGTGCAAATCCAACACCGATCTGTTCCGCGAGCTGGCCGGGCACATGGGTTTCTCCGAGGAGTGCTTCGGGCAGACGGTGGAACAGATGATTGATGAGGCGCTGTGGACTGAAGATGATCGGCGTCCGGCGCGCCTCCAGGGGCTGACTCGGGAGCGATTAGAGAAGGAAGGTCACACCCGCCTGAATCTTCCAGAGGTGTTTTTACCCTTTGCCGAGGGAAGCTTTGCCACCCCCAGCGGGAAAGCCGAGCTTTACAACGAGGCGCTCCTTCGCAAGGGCTTAGATCCGGTAGCCAGCTTTATTCCTCCGTCAGAATCGAGGCATGCAGAAAAAGCCAGGAAATTTCCGCTGGAGCTGCTGTCTCGCAAAGCCGACAACTTCCTGAATACCAGTTTTGCCAACCTGGAATCCATCCAGAAGATGGAGCAGCCGGAGCTGGTTGAGATCAACACCGCGGATGCTCAGTCTCGGGGCATTCACGACGGCGAGTGGGTGCGGGTTTTTAATGACCGGGGCGAGGTCCGGCTGCGCGCGCATGTGAATGGGGCTGTACAACCCGGAGTGGTAGCGGCCCGGCTGACCTGGGCCAGGTTTGCTCCGGACGGCAAGAGCATCAATGCATTGACTTCAGAGACGCTTACAGACATTGGCGCCGGCGCCACCTTCTACTCCTGCCTGGTGGATATTGAACCCACCACCGGGCCTCCACGTTGATAGTCGAACATAGCGGCGCCATAATAAGTTTTCCTTACGGGTTCCGAAAAAGGTGTATTGTTAATTGCCCAGCTTATAGAGACTGAGGGGAATTTACTATTAAGGGAGCCTTATCCATGTCGAACCGAGTACTGAATCGTCGCGGCGCTCGCGAGTTGACGCCTGAAGAAATGGACCAGATTGTTGGCGGGTTTTTGCATACTTTGTGTGGTGTTCCGCCACACTTTTTTCGAGACGATGTCTCCATTCCTTAGTTCTCGAAAGGACCCAAGTACAACAGGAGCCGGGTGGCGCGTCGATGTGCCACCCATCATGACTTTGAGCAGCCGGGTAGCTGCCAACAAAGCCGCGCAGTAAACGCCGCCGGCTGGCGGATTATTGTGCCCATTCTGATGCGCGGTAAAGGGTTCATTTTTCGGAGAAAATAATGACCCTCTACCGAAAAATGTGTGCAAGTTTGCGGACGGAGTTCGTTCTAACGCTGACAGCTTTCTTCCGGGGGAGAAGTGCGTCCTGTTTCCACGGAGCATGGGTTACTTGGACATGAAATGGTGCCTGCCACATCCAGCTTTTGGGTTCTGTCCAGCAGCTCAGATGTGCTACATTGGAGTCATCGTTGGGCCGGTAAGTGGCGCTTCAGCAGTGACTTCCGTATAATCATGCTTTCCCAGAAAACGTACTGAGGTAGGGATATTGCGGTTTTTTAAGGAATGTACCCAAAAGCACGCTTCCAGGTTCCGCGTGGCCCTGATTCTTGGTTTTCTTTTCTGGTCCCTCGCGCTGCCTGCTTTTCCCGCCCCGCAGGCTGGACAAGTCATCGAAACCATTGAGATTAAGGGGAACCGCAGAATCCCCCGCGAGACCATCATGGCCCACGTCTATACGCGTCCGGGAGATATCTATGATTCCATATCGCTGGAGCGCGATATGCGTTCGATATGGAACACCGGTTATTTCGAGGACGTCCGCGTTGAGCGGGAAGAGTCGCCCAAGGGCTGGCATGTTTATTTCTACGTCCGGGAAAAACCCACCATCCGCACCATTGATTACAAAGGCTTGAATTCGGTCTCCCAGAGTGACGTACTGGAGCGCTTTAAGAAGGTCAAGCTGGGTCTTTCCCTGGAGAGCCCATACGATCCGGCCAAGGTGATGAAGGCCAAGGCGGCCCTGCAGGAACTCCTGGCGGAACACGGACGCCAGTTTGCCGTCATCAACGTGCAGGTGCAGGAGATTCCTCCGGCTGCCGTGGGTGTGACCTTCAATGTCAAAGAAGGGCCCAAGATCAAGGTGGGCCGGATTCGCTTCCAGGGCAACAAGCACGTCTCCGCCCTCGAGTTGCGCCGGGCCATGAAGAACCTTCACCCCATCGGAATTCCGCGGTCCATCTTCCTGGAGAATCTGTTTGCCCGGACTTTCGACGCCTCCAAGCTTGAGGAAGACGCTGAACGAGTCCGCGGCGCCTATCAGGAGCATGGCTACTTCAAGGCTGTGGTCGAAGATCCCAAGACCGCCCTGCGCGATAAACCCGGTGGCTTCAAGCCCCTTCCTCCCTTCCACCGTACAGGAGGAAAGGCCATGGACATCACCATGCAGGTGGAAGAGGGTGAAAAGTACAGGCTAAAGGCCATCAACTTCAAAAACAATAAGGCCATCCTCAACACCAAACTGCTGCGCGCTCAGTTCCCCCTCAAAGACGGCGATGTGTTCGACACCCGTAAGGTCGGCAAGGGCCTGGAGAACCTGCGCAAGGCCTATGGCCAGATCGGCTACATTAATTTCACGGCAGTTCCGGAGACGGAAATTGACGATCAACACCGGTTGCTCACTCTGAATGTGGACGTGGATGAAGGCAAACCGTTCTTCGTGCGGCGCATTGAGTTTCAGGGGAATACCACCACGCGTGATCGCGTGATCCGGCGCGAGCTCCTGGTGCAGGAAGGCCAGACCTTCAATAGCCAGCTTTGGGACCTGAGCATTCTTCGCCTGAACCAGCTCAACTATTTTGAGGCCCTGAAACCCGAAGACGATACGGAAAGAAAGATCGACGAAAAGAACGGAACAGTGGACCTCAACGTCAAGGTCAGGGAAAAGGGCAAAAACAGCATTGGCCTGACCGGCGGCGTGAGCGGCCTCTCCGGCTCATTCATCGGATTGAATTATCAGACCAACAACTTTCTCGGCCTGGGCGAGACGCTTACGATCTCTGGCAACATAGGCGACCTCTCGCGCGACGTCCTGTTTGGTTTTACCGAGCCTTATGTATTTGATCGTCCCATCCAGTTGGGATTCACGGTGTACAACCGCAGGTTCGATTTCAACCAGGCGCAGCAGCAACAATTGATTAGCGGCCAGAAACTGAATCTGCCCCAGAACATCCTGAACCAGTTGCAGAATTTCAGCCAGTCCAGCACTGGATTTACCGGCTCAGTCAACTACGTGCTCAAGACCTTCAAGCGCGTGGGCCTGACTTACTCCTGGGACGATTCCACCATTAAGACTTTCAGCGATGCATCCAGCATCTTCTTCCAGACCATTAATTTCCGCAGCATTTCCGGTCCCAATGCGCTGACCGGCATCATTACCAGCAAACTCGTTCCGGTGTTCGGCTTTAGCACCATTGACAGCCCCATCCGTCCTTACAAAGGCCGTAGCTTTTTTATCTCCAGTGACATTGCGGGTACGGGCGGGAACGTGAACTTTTATCGGCCGGTGATGAGCTTTACGCAGTGGAAGCCGCTCTACCACCAGAACACCCTGGGAGTCCGTGTGCAGGCCAGCTTTATCAGCGGCTACGGCAACACTGTGGCGCCCCCTTACGAACGCTTTTACATGGGCGGCGAGAATGATCTTCGCGGTTTTGATATCCGCACTGTCTCCCCCTATGTGTTTGTAACCAGCGTGCAGAACATCAGCCTGCAAAACCCGGACGGCAGTTTTGTTCTCGTCGATCCCACCAATCCGCGGCGCGGAAACGTGAGTGTCCCGGTGCCGGTAACGAACGTGACGTTCCCTGGAGGCGATACCAGCATCGTGGCCAACATGGAGTATCGCATCAAGATCATTGGTCCGGTTGCGCTGGCGCCGTTTGCCGACGTGGGAATGAACATGGCGTTGCGGCAATCGCAGTTGAAAATCAGTTCCCAGTCGCTGACCCAACTGAATTCCACGATCTTTGGGTGCCCTGCGCTGGCCAGCTTCCTGTGCACGGGCGGCAACAATCTTCCTTTCAGTGGAGACCTGAAGACCATCGCCGGAACCAACTTTGTGCCACGCATGTCCACCGGCCTGGAGCTTCAGGTGCTCCTGCCTATCGTGCAGGCCCCGTTCCGGATCTATTACGCTTACAATCCGCTGATCCTCAACACCAACGTTGCCTCCCCGAACCTGATTACCCGGAGCATGTTTCCCCAGGGCGGAGCGGGTGATTTCACGTTCCAACAGGCCCTGGCTCAGTTTGCACCCAACATCCTGCTGAAAGAGCCCAAGAAAACTTTCCGCTTTACCATCAGTACTACGTTCTAAGGAGATGCGTTTGACGGTACTGGAAACCACAACCTATAATCGAACCATTCGTCCTCTCTACCAATTTGCCGCATCCTGTGAGCAGTTGACCAAATACGTCGCGACGAATGAATTAGCAAAGGATTGAAGGAGTCCACTATTCCAATGTCAGGCAAGTCAAAGTCGCATATTTTCGCCCTCAGCCTGGGGCTGAGCATCATTTTTTCCGTGGTCGCGCTGGCGCAGACCCCCGGCGCCGCCAATCCAGGCACAGCGGCCTCCGCCGGCGCTGCCGCAAACGGCCCTGCGAAGATTGGCATCGTCAACATTCAGGACGCGATTATCGCCACCAATGAAGGCAAAAAAGAGTTCGACGCTTTGCAGCAGCGCTTTGCGCCCAAGCAGAACGATTTGAAGAGCCTGAATGATGAAGTGGAGAACCTGAAGAAAGACCTCCAGGCGAAGCAGGACAAGCTGAATGAAGAAGAGCGCACCAAGCAACTCAAGAATCTTGAAACCAAGCAGAAGACCTTGCAGCGCAATTATGAGGATGCGCAGAACGAGTTCCAGCAGGCCGAGCAGGAAGTGGTGAACCGCATCGGCGGCAAGATGCTCACCGTCCTGGAGAGCTACGCCAAGGCCAACAGCTATTCCGTGATTCTGGATGTTTCCAACCCGCAGACCCCGGTTTTGTGGGCGAGCCAGGGAACCAACATCACCAAGGAATTGGTGGACGCATACAATGCGGCGGCGCCGGTGGCGCCTTCAGCTCCGTCCAACAAACCCGCTGGAGCAGCAGCAAGCCGCCCCCCCGCTGGCGGCGCAGCGACACCGAAGAAGCCGTAAAGGTTTCCAGCAAATTACAAATGGCCGCCTGCATGGCGGCCATTTTTCTTTTCTGAACAAGGAACTTTCCCTGCACCCTGCGGTGTCTGTTTATGCATTGGGAGGGAAATATGTTTGGAGAAGCTCTACTTGAATCCGCACCCACTTTGCGCCGCCGCAACCACTGGCCCATGGCCGCCGCTTTTGCCGTCGAGTTGATCGTAGCCAGCGTGCTGGTGCTGCTGCCGCTGATATCCACCGGCATCTTACCCTTGAGGGCTACCGTCATTGTGCCGACGCCACCGAAGTACACGCGGGTGGAGACGCAAGAGCCTATTCAACATTCCGGGAACCGTAGGGGTGTTTCCGCTTCGGTTGCGCGGGTGGTGCCGGTATCGACCATCGGAGTGACCTTCATCGATCCGACCACTGAATTCACTCGGGATTCGCCGGGTCCGCCCCCATTGAACCCGGGTGGAAATGGAAATCCAACCGGCCCGGATCTCAATCTGAAGGGGCCGACGATCGTGCCGCCCCCTCCCAGACCGCCGGTAGTCATCTCCCATACCACGGAAGCCATGCTCCTGAATAAAGTGGTCCCTGAATATCCGCTCATTGCCAAGATTTCCGGCATCCAGGGGGACGTGAAGCTGCACGCCTTTGTCGCCAAAGATGGAACCATCCAGAGCTTGACCGTGCTTGGTAATCCACCGCCGGTGCTTACCCAGGCAGCTTTGGACGCGGTGCGAAAGTGGAAGTATCGTCCCTATACCCTGAATGGCGAACCCGTGGAAATAGAGACTTTTATTACAGTTACGTTCAAAAAGTCGAACTGATCCAGACCGGGAACTTGCACCAAAGCTGTGGAAATTTCTGTGCAATTTCTAGACAAGCAAGCGGTTGGCTATGAATTTACGGATCATCAACGAGTTTGCCCCAGTGTTGCTGCAACTCTGTAAGTCACTGATTTAAAGCTGTTTAGTTATGGGCGATTTTGTACCAAAAGACTTGCAGGGATTAACCAAAAGGCCACCGTGTAAAAAGCGGATTTACACATTCAGGTACTAAGCTAACGACCTGTTCCCCAGGTCTTCAGGCATCCTCGCCGACCTTAAGGACGGCGAGGAATGCTTCCTGGGGAATATCGACTTTCCCAATCCGCTTCATGCGTTTCTTGCCTTCCTTCTGCTTTTCCAGGAGCTTACGTTTGCGGGAGATGTCACCGCCATAGCATTTGGCCAGGACGTTCTTGCGCATGGCAGCCACTGTCTCGCGGGCAATGATCTTGGCCCCAATCGAGGCCTGAATGGCAACCTCAAACATCTGCCGTGGGATCAACTGTCTCATTTTGGCGGCCAGTGCGCGACCGCGGTCGTAAGCAAAATCGCGATGGACAATGATGGAGAGCGCGTCTACCGGATCGCCGGCCACAAGAATATCCAGCTTAACCATGGGCGACTCCCAGTACCCAGCCAAGTGGTAATCCAGCGAGGCATAACCTCGGGAGATGGACTTCAGGCGGTCATAAAAATCCAGCACAATTTCATTCAAAGGCAGTTCATACGTCAGCATCACGCGGTTGGCGCTCACATACTCAAATCCCTTCTGCTTGCCGCGTTTTTCTTCCACCAGCTTCAGGATTCCTCCCACATATTCTTCACTGGTAAGGATGGTAGCCAGAATGACCGGCTCTTCGACTTTAGTGATTTCATTTTGAGCGGGCCAGCGTGAAGGATTGTCCACATCTGTGACCGTTCCATCCGTCCGGGTGACCCGAAAGCGCACGCTGGGAGCTGTGGTGATCAACTCAAGGCTAAATTCACGCTCCAGCCGTTCCTGAATGATCTCCATGTGCAGAAGCCCTAAAAAGCCGCAGCGAAACCCAAAGCCGAGCGCGACTGAACTTTCCGGCTCAAAAAAGAAAGAAGAATCATTGAGCCGAAGTTTTTCCAGCGCCTCGCGCAATGCAGTGTGCTGGTGGGCATCCACGGTATAGAGACCGGCGAACACCATGGGCTTGATCTCCTCAAAGCCCGGCAGCGGCTCAAGGGAAGGACGGCCATCTTCGGTGATGGTGTCGCCGATCTTGGTATCAGCAACGTTCTTGATATTGGCAATCATGAAGCCGACCTCTCCCGCCACCAGCTCATCAATCTCCACCGGCTTGGGGGTGAGGACGCCCAGGGTCTCCACATCAAAGGTTTTCCCGTTCCACCACAGGCGAACCTTCATTCCCTTGCGCAGCGTGCCATGAAAAACTCGTGTGAGGACGATCACGCCGCGATAAGCATCGAACCAGGAATCGAAAACCAGGGCCTGAAGACGCGAATCGGGATCGCCCTTGGGAGGAGGCAGGCGTTTGACGATGGCCTCCAGAACCTCCGGCACCCCCTGGCCGGTCTTGGCGCTGACCAGAAGAGCGTCTTTGGTGTCCAGGCCAACTGTCTGCTCGATCATCTCCTTGGCCCGGGGAATGTCAGCGCTGGGCAAATCAATCTTGTTGATGACAGGGATGATCTCCAACCCGTTATTGATGGCAAGATAGGCATTGGCCAGCGTTTGCGCCTCTACTCCCTGAGAGGCGTCCACCACCAGCAACGCCCCTTCGCACGAAGCCAGAGAGCGCGAGACTTCATAAGAAAAATCGACGTGGCCGGGCGTATCAATCAGGTTGAGTTGGTACTCCTGGCCGCCTGCATCCACGTATTTCATGCGTACGGCGTGGGCCTTGATGGTGATGCCGCGCTCTCTTTCCAGGTCCATGGCATCCAGCACCTGCTCATGCATCTCGCGCAGGGAGAGCGCTCCGGTCAACTCCAAAAGGCGGTCGGACAGCGTAGATTTGCCGTGGTCAATGTGAGCGATAATCGCAAAGTTGCGGATGTGTGCGCGGTCCATGCAGGAAGGGCTTTAGTCTTTATTTTAGCATTCGCCAGATCGGGTGATCGCCGTGACTGGGACAGCATGGAAGATTGCCGAAATTGCCCAAAATCCCTGAGATCGGGAGCGCAGAGGCATTCAGCGGTCAGCACTCAGCCGGGTCGCTACGCCGCGAGTGCAGTCCCTAAAGACCACTAACTGACACCCGGCATTTTGGTCGTGTACGCAATCGGTGCATCGGGAATAGACCTCAATGCCTCAACCTGGTAAACGCTTAGTGAGTTCTAAATGGTTTGAGGCACTGGCAAGCCAGCCTTTATCTTGGACAATTGAGGTAAAGACTGGATTGAATGGGGAGCAGCAGCGATATACAAGTGCATTCCACCGCGCCCAGGCTCATGAATTTCCCAGGGTGGGAATTCGATTCTTATAGTTCTGAAAAAGGTATTGCTATGAAGAGCAGGATGTTATCAGGATTGTTCTTTCTATTTTTTGTATTCACGGTTCTGGCGAAAGCAGATACTACCACTTTGCAGTTTGGCTCGGTATCCGCATCAACCTACAAGTGCACGAGCGCCTTCCAGGGATATTTTGGCAACGGCTTCGTAACTCAAAGTTCGACGACATCGTCGCCGCCCTTCACCGCACTCGAAGTCGAACCGGGCGACCTTGGCTTCGATGGAAAACCGACGATATGCGTCCAGTTCAGCGCTTCCAGCCCCGGAACTTACTCTGGTTGGGTCCATACAACCTGGACCGGTCAATCCGGGACTTACGAAGCAGATGTCTATTCCACCGGTACGTGGACAGCGGCTCCCATCACGGGATTCATCAACCCCAAGTACATGGTTGTGGGCGTTACCTACGCGCCACCAGGCAGCAGCAGCTCTGTGCAATACTCGAACACAACTTCCGTCGGCAACACCACGACAATCTCCAACTCATTCACAAGTGATGTCGGATACAGCCTTTCAGTATCAAAAGGAATTGGGATTCCAGCGGGTGGTATCGTCGATGGAGGCGCGGGAGTAAAGCTGACTTTCACTCAGTCGACAGATTACACTCAGGGATCAAACAGTTCCACCACCAACACGATTAGCAAAGCGACCACGATTTCATACACCACCCCGGGAACACCCACTTTCTCCCCGGTGAATAGCGACTACGACTTTATCTGGCTGTGGCTAAATCCAGAGATCCTTGTTTCCTCCACCCCCGCGAATGGAAGCACACCTGCTCAAGTTGTAGTCACAGGGTATGCTTTTGATCCGACTGATCCGGCATCGGGAGAGCCGCCGGCAAGCGGACCCTATATTGCCGGGCCGGATATCGTCGAAGTCCAAGTGGGCTGTCTTGACGGTCACTTTTCCTGCCCCAGCACTTTGACCATCAGCAACGGTGTCGTGACCTCAGGTACGCTCGCGCGCAGTTGGGCAAATGGCGAGTATACATGGGCTTCAGGAGAGGGGCCGGGCCTCACTACTACAGATATAGCCAACATACTCACTTTCGATTCTCTGGTGCCGAGCAACAACTACACCTTACTGAGTTCGTTCCCTTCCACGACATCCGACGGGAGGTTCACGAAAGAACCTTTCCCTCCCAACGATATCCAATATCCCGTGGGCGCGGCCACCGAATCATATAGCACCGTACAAACAAACACTCAGAGCGTTGCCTCAGGCGCCTCGCATACCGTCAAACAAGCGTTTGGGGTGTCGGAGCAGTTTGGAACCAACTTCTTCAATCTCTTCTCGAGCACGACCACCATGACTGAGTCCCTGACTCTCACTTGGACCTATTCATGGCTCGACACGCTTACCACAACCACAACCTTAACCAACCAATTGTCAGTCAAGGGGCCGCCCGATCCGCCCCCAACCTATACTGGACCGACTGAGTTTGTTGCTTATCAGGACAACCTGTTCGGTACGTTTGCCTTCGTTCCCATAAACTGACTCTCAGGGACGAATATTGCCTGAGAGAGCTCCTAAAGCGGTGCGCAAGCACCGCTTTTTTTGTCCTAACCCAAAAACTGCACCCTCGAGTGACTGCTTTCAAGCCGTCTACCATCAGTGAGTACTGCGGTGGCGAGATTCGATTGCTGAGGGCCTTCTCTGCTACCATGCACTGTCCTAAAAGGAGAAACCATGCACCGCGTCATTCTCTTGCTTGCTCTCGTTTGCTGCGCAATCGCCTGTGCGGCGCAGTCGCAACCCTCACAGGGAGTGAAGGAGTTCGTTCGCGTTGACTCTCCTGTTATCGCGCTGGAGCACGTCCGCGTGATTGATGGTACCGGAGCGCCCGCCAAACCGAACCAGACGATTGTGATCTCCGGCGGCAAGATCGCGGCCATGGGTGACGGCTCCGCCGTGAAAGTTCCAGCTGGCGCCAACCACCTCGACTTCACCGGATATTCCGCCATTCCCGGACTCGTGGGCATGCACGATCATCTCTTTTATCCGGCGGGCGGCGGGCTGTATCACGATATGCCGTTCACTTTCCCCCGGCTTTATCTGGCCGCGGGCGTGACTACCATTCGCACCACCGGGAGCATTGAGCCATACACCGATCTTGAGATCAAGAAAATGATTGATGCCGGGAAAGCTGTGGGGCCCAAGATCAATGCCACCGGGCCTTATCTTGAAGGCCAGGGGCTGCCCCTGCTTCAGATTCATGCCCTGAGCGGGCCTGACGACGCTGTCCGCACCGTCGATTATTGGGCAGCGGAGGGCGTAGGCTCGTTCAAAGCCTACAATTTCATCACCCGCGTAGAGTTGAAAGCCGCCATTGACGCTGCCCACCGTCACCACATCAAAGTTACCGGCCACCTTTGCTCCATTGGCTTCCGCGAAGCGGCGGAACTGGGCATTGACAACCTTGAGCACGGCATCACCGTGGACACGGAATTCTTGCCGGATAAACAGCCGGACGTGTGCCCCAATCCGGGCCAGGCGGTAGCGGCAGCGGCAAAACTAGAAACGGAAAGCGATGCCATCCAGACAACCATTCGCGCTCTGGTGGCGCACCACGTGGCCCTCACTTCCACTCTGCCGGTGTTCGAGCAATTTGCTGCTTCCCGGCCGGATGAACCGGCGCGAGTTCTGGAAGTGCTCTCTGAGGATGCGCGAAAAGCCTACCAGGCCACCCGTGCTCGCATCGCTCAGACGCCGGGCAGCCCCTGGCCGGTGATGTTCCAGAAAGAAATGCAATTTGAGCGCGCATTTGCCAAAGCCGGCGGACTGCTGCTTGCCGGACTCGATCCTACGGGCATTGGCGGCACTGTCGCCGGATTTGGTGACTGGCGCGAAGTTGAGCTGCTGGTGGAGTCGGGGTTCACCCCGCTGGAAGCCATTAAGATCGCCAGCCTCAACGGCGCCCAGTTTCTGGAGGAAGAGGACCACATCGGATCACTCGCTCCCGGCAAGCAGGCTGACATCGTGATGGTGAAGGGCGACCCTTCAACCAAGATCCAGGACATTGAGAATGTCGAGGTGGTGTTCAAGGACGGCGTAGGCTACGACTCCAAAAAATTGTTTGACTCGGTCAAGGGGCAAGTGGGAACCAGGTAGCAATTCAATCGCAAATCAAAAATCACAAATGCGAAAGCTCGTGCTTGCGTCTGCGTCGCCCCGCCGCCAGGATCTGCTGCGCGAAGCTGGGATTGAATTCGAGGTCCGTCCGCCGCACATTTCTGAAGACCGCAATCCCGGCGAGACGCCCATCAACTATGCCCTGCGGCTGGCTCGCGAGAAAGCTGAAACAGTGGCCCGGCAATTTTCTCAGGACTTTGTCCTGGGCGCTGACACCATCGTGGTTGTGGATGAAGAAATCCTGGGCAAGCCGCAGGATGCAGAGGACGCGGCACGCATGCTGCGCCTGCTCTCCGATCGTCAGCACCAGGTAACCACTGCAGTGAGCGTGATTGCTCCGGGACATCCACCAGACACGCGGGCGCTGACTACGCAGGTGCATTTCCGCGCGCTCAGGGAAGATGAGATTCAGCAATACGTCGGCAGTGGCGAACCCATGGACAAGGCCGGCGCCTATGCTATTCAAGGAGGTGCTGCGCCCTGGGTGGTCCGCCTGGAAGGAGACTACTCAAATGTGGTTGGACTCCCTCTGCCGCTGGTGACAGAGATGCTCCACACTTCTGGGTTCTTGTAATCCTGAAAGGGGGTACCGCTGGATTACTTCTTCTCTGAGCTGCCCTGATCACCGCCGCCGCTCGGGGTGGGTCCAGGTTGGGGGTCCTTCAACGCGCCTTTGAAGTTCTTGATGCCTTCGCCCAGCCCCTTGCCAAAATCGGCCAGCTTGCCAGGACCAAAGAACAACAATGCGATCGCGAACAGTATTAACAGTTCCGGTAATCCAAGTTTTCCGCCAAACATTTTTTTAGGCTCCAGTTCGGAACTGCAATATTTGGAGTTCCGCAAGTTTATAGGGGAGTAAACCTTTGCAACTGAATTGTAGGCCAAACAAATAGGCGAGTCAAAGCAATCGAGGCCGTCGGGTGGTCGAGTCACGGGATGATCGGGCACCCATGGTATCAGCTTAAGTCTTTTGTTATCAGACAATTCACGTCGTATGCGAGATTTCTCCGTGACCAAAGTGCGAAAAAGCTAAGAGATTTTTTATCTTTCCGGGGCATTTGCCCACCATTGTGTTCTCTCCGCAGATGTCTGGCTTTGATTTTCCATTACTCGACTTACTCCACTATCAAATTACGAAATTACCCAATTCTCGGGGACACTAAACTGTTTCTCATATGACAAGACCCGTGCGCCGGCACAACCGCCTAAAGGCTCTCAATGAGTCCGGCCAGAATGGCGGCGCGTCTGGGGAATTCTTCGAGCTGGATCGATTCGTTGACGGCATGAGCGCCCTCGCCCAACGCACCCAAACCATCCAGGGTGGGAATACCCAGGGCTGAGGTAAAGTTACCGTCTGAGCCGCCACCCGTGCTGGATTCGCCCAACTCCATGCCCAGATCACGCGCCAGCCCCTGGGCAATTTCCAGCAGCCGTACCGTGCCCGCCGTGCGCTCCATCGGTGGCCGGTTCAAACCGCCGGTAATTTCCAACTTGCATTGCGGATTGAATGGTTGCAGGTTGGCGAATTTCTGTTCCAGGCCGGCTTCGTCCGCCAGGCGGGAGATTCGGATGTCCACCTCCGCCCAGGCTTCAGCCGCAATCACGTTGCGGCGCGTACCTCCCTGGATCACTCCAGGGTTCACGGTAATGCCGCGAGAGAGATCGATGAACTTGGTTACTTCAAGGACCTGCCGCGCCAGCTCGATGATGGCGCTCTGCCCTTTTTCAAAATCCACTCCGGAATGCGATGCCCGGCCGTGAACGCGAATGGTGAAATCTCCCACGCCCTTGCGCGAGGTCTTGAGAAACCCCTGCGGCCCCTGCGCCGGCTCCAGCACCAGCACTGCCTCGCACTCGCGGGCAATAGCTTCCGTGATTGGGCGCGAACTTTCGCTGCCAACCTCTTCGTCTGTATCCAGAAAAACAGTTACCGGCCGATGCTTTGCCTGAGTCTCGCGCAGAGCGCGAAGGGCAAACATCATCATCACGATTCCGGCCTTCATGTCCAGCACGCCGGGCCCGAAGACGCGTCCCGCCTCCACGCGAAACGGCATGCCCGCCAGCGTTCCGAGAGGCCAGACAGTATCAAAGTGCCCCAGCAGCATGACTGGCTTCTTGCCCTGTGTGCCGTTGAAATCAATCTGCAGATGGTCGCCGTAGCCGTTTGCGGGATGAACTTTGACGCGCCCACCCTGCTTCTGAAATTCCTGCGCCAGGAACTGGCCCATCTTGTCCACGGCAGATTTGCTATCGCTGGGGGATTCGACCTCAACCGTGCGTTGCAGCAGTTGCAGCATTTCCGGCTGATGCTGCCGGCAGAATTGCAGGTGACGCGAGATGTTTTGAACGACGGTGGAATGGGCCATGCAGTGCAATGATAACGCCACAAGGCAAATTCGCGTTGACCGGTCCACCAGCGGCGGATTCGCGGCTAAACGCATTCGCCGTTCCGATGCCGGCGGTCCCCCGACGCGCCCGCTGTTTGCGTGGCGGGGTGGTGGTGCACCGATATACCGATGCACCGATCATTTATAATTCGCGTTCAGCCCATGAGTGAAACCGTGAACGCGGCAGAGACTGCTTCCGCGCCCGCCAGCGGCGCAATGGACATCAACCAGATTCAGGCCATCCTGCCTCATCGCTTTCCCTTTCTGCTGCTGGACCGCATTCTCGAAATTGAGCGCAAGAAAAAGATCGTTGCCCGCAAAAATGTCACCATCAATGAACCGTTCTTCGCCGGCCATTTTCCCGGCGCGCCCATTATGCCCGGCGTGCTGGTGGTGGAAGCCATGGCCCAGGCCGGCGCGGTGCTGCTGCTCACGGAAATTGAAGACCGCGACCAGAAGCTCATCTTCTTTACCGGCATTGAGCGCGCCCGTTTTCGCCGTCCTGTGGTTCCCGGCGACCAGCTCCGCATTGAGGTTGAGGTGTTGGCATGGCGGCGCATTGCCGGGCGCATGGAGGGAAAAGTTTTTGTCGACGGAAAGCTGGTGTGCGAGGCTGTTCTTAGTTGCGCGGTGGTTGACCGTGACCGCAATAAGCCAGGTTCGCAAAACTCAGCAGCGGACGCTGAGCCGGCAGAATGATCCACCCTTCTTCAATCATAGATCCCAGCGCGAAACTGCCGTCTTCCTGCATCTTGGGCCCCTACTGCGTGATCGGCCCGGACGTCGAACTGGGCGAGCATTGCGAACTGGTCTCCCATGTCATCATCGACGGTCCGGCGAAAATCGGCTCTCACAACCGCTTCTTTCCTTTTTGCGCTATCGGCACAGAGCCCCAGGACGTAACCTATGCCGGCGAAAAGACGCGCCTGCAGGTGGGCGACCACAACGTGGTTCGCGAATATGTCACCATCAATCGCGGCACCAGCAAAGGCGGCGGAGTAACCACAATAGGAAGCCACATCCTGTTGCTGGCTTACTCCCATGTAGGTCACGATTGCCTCGTGGGCGACCACGTGATGCTGGTCAATGCCGCCACCCTGGCCGGCCATGTGACGGTGGAAGAATGGGCGGTGATCGGCGCTTTTTCGGCCGTGCATCAGTTCACGCGAGTCGGCGCGCATGCCTATATTGGCGGCGGCACCATGGTGACCAAAGACGTCCTGCCGTTTGCCAAAGCGGTGAGTCCGCGGGACGTGCGCACGTATGGAATCAATGCCGTGGGCCTGGAACGGCGAGGGTTCAGCAAGGAACGAATCCGCAAGATCCACCACGCCTTTCACCTGCTGCTGAATTCCAAGCTCAACACCACCCAGGCCCTGGAAGCACTTCGGGCAGAAGGCGATCAGGGAGAAGACGTGGCCATGCTCATCCGGTTCATCGAAAAATCAGAGCGCGGCGTGGTTAGACGGTAGCTCGCATAACGAACCTGGCTGTCTCGGCGGGCCAAGTTCCCACTCATTCCGGTTGCCGGACCGGAAAAGGGAAACCGGGGCCCGCTCGAAACATCTCCCTGGGCAGGTTCACCAAAGGAAGCTTTTGCCAAACTAATTAGAAGAAGAGAAATCACTAAGGTTGAAGAGCGCGTCCTTTCCTACTCGAATGCCGAACTGCTTTTTTGCCCGATGCAGAAGGACCCGTAAGTAGCCCCGGCTAACCCTCAGGCGGCGGCAAATCTCATCTTTGTCTTGCTCGTCCAGGAACAGTGCTTCCAGAATGCTCTGCTCATTCACGTCCAGCCGGGAGAGCATTCGGCGGACTTTGCCGCGAGTTTCTTCAGCCAGCACCCTGGCATATGCGCTGGGAAAATCCGCCACCGGCTCGGTTTCAAGTTCAGACAGCGCCACCGAGCGGCTTTGGGCACGATATGTCTCGCGCACGATGTTATTGCATACGCTGATCACAAATACCTCAAACCGCTCCGGCTTGTGTACACCACGGCCGGAACGGACGGCCGCTAGCACCCGCAAAAAAGTTTCTTGGCGGAGGTCCCTGGCCTGGTCAACCGAACGCACCTTGCGGCGCAGCGTCCGCAACAGCATGGGACTGAAGTGGTCAACGAAATGCGCTTCGATCGCCGGATCTCCCTGGCGTAGCGCGTTCAGGTAATCAGAATCAAATGTTCGTGCAACTGACGACATGGGCAGATCGCGTCCTCTTCACTCGCCCCTCCCAGGAAATACAGCGGAACCAACACCTGGCTGGCACTGATCCGTTAGGTTCTGGACGGAATTTGCTTGCACTGGAAGTAGCGTCAGAGATTGAGCATCTCCGCCACTCCGGTGACGAAAAAAATGATCGGAAGAGATCGAAGCGGAGCCCAAGCATTACAAAGATTAGAAAATTCCAACCTGCGCCGTTCCCCGTCTGGATGGCTGCCAACACCTGCACAAATCTCTTACTGAATCAGGGTTGGACTTTATAATTACCCCGCTAAGTCCACCCTGAATTAAGCAGGGCTACGCGTGTCAGAAAACCCCCAGGACATTACCATTCTGCTGCACCGCTGGCATGCGGGCGACCACGCCGCGGGAGATGAGATCTTCCGCTGCTTGATGCCGGATCTGCTCAGGATTGCAGCGCGTCTCCGCAGCCGTGAAGGCCGCAACTATTCTTTGCAGCGCACAGAGTTAGTAAACGAACTCTACTCCAAGCTGCTGGATGCAAATCAAGCGATTGATTGGCGGGACCGTGGACATTTTTTCGCTATCTACACTATAAAGCTGCGCCGTTTCCTGATCGACCGTGCGCGGAGGAAGCCAACGCCGGAATTGTTGTCGATTGAAGACTTGCCCGAAGGCATCATGGCCGGACGCACCCGCCTCGATGTCCGTTTGGCAGTTGATCGGCTGCTGGATGAGTTGGAGAAAGAATCGCCCACGACGTGCGGTATTCTCGTGGCCAAACTCTATTTTGGGTATGAGGTCAGCGAAATCATGGAAAATTTCGGCTTGGCCCAGCGCACGGTGGAACGCCACTTGCACGATGGCCGGAAATGGCTGTTCGAGAGATTGAGCAAAGTATGATGATCGATCCAGCAGAGCGCGACGAGGGCATCATGACCCTTGCTGCTGAAGCGCTGAAAACCCCCATCAGCGAGCGGACCGGCTTCCTGCAACGTGCATGCCAGAATGATCCGGAACTCTACCGCGAGGTCTGCGACGTGGTGGCCTGGGAAGAGCGCATGAGCGGCTTCCTCCATCGCCCCTTGATTGAATTCATTGATCTCGAATCTCTGGAGAAAGTATTCGAGCCCGGCCAAACCATTGCCGGCCGGTTTGAAATTCTCCGATGCGTGGGCGATGGCGGCATGGGCGTGGTCTATGAAGCCTTTGACAACAAACGCAAAAAACGCATCGCCATCAAGTGCGCCAAGCCCGGATTTGGCCGCCTGCTGTCACCGGAACTGGAAGGTGCTCTCAAAGTCCGGCACCCGAACATCTGTGCAGTCAATGAGATCCATACTACATCCACGGAATTCGGCGACCTGGACTTCCTCACCATGGAGTTTCTGGATGGCGAGACACTCTCCCGCAGGCTGGCGCAAGGCAAGCTGGAGGAAGCAGAAGCATTGGAAATCGCCCGCCAGCTTTGCAGCGGTGTAGCGGAAGCCCATCGCAGCGGTATCCTCCACCGCGACCTCAAACCCGGCAACGTCATCCTTTGTCGCAACCAGCACGGCCGTATCCGTGCCGTCATCACCGATTTTGGCTTGTCCACAGAAGGCGCCGGCGCCAGCGAAGGCGGTACACCAAGCTACATGGCTCCGGAGCTTTGGCGCGATGGAAAAGAAGCACAAGCATCGCAAGCCTCTGACGTCTTCTCGCTGGGCGTAATTCTTTATGAGATGATCACCGGCCAGAAACCCTTTCCCGCAACTGTCGAGGGCAATGGCATTGCTCATCCTCCCGTTGCGCCCAGCAAGTTGGTCCATAACCTGCCTCGCCGATGGGATGCGGCCATCCTTTCCTGCCTTCGGCCTGAACCACAAGAACGTTGCTCTGCGGAGCAGATACTCAGTGCCTTGGAGCGCAAGCCGTTTTATCGCCGGCCGGTCTTTGCGGGAACCATAGCGGCTTGTCTTGTCGTGGCCGCAGCCGCACTGGTTGCCCCAAAAATCCTTGACTACTTCAAACCGTCTCCCATCCGCCTGGCAATGCTGCCGGTACAAGGTCCCGGTGACCTGGCGCAGCGCGGCCGGCGAATCCTGGATGACGTGGCTGGGCGGGTGCAGCAAATGCAGGATGGGAAAGCTACGGTATCGGTGATCCCGCTTTCCCAGGCCGTGAGTAAAGGCGTTAATACGCCGCAAGAGGCGGAACACGTCCTTGGCGCGACCCATGCTTTGCAAGTGAAACTCCGCCCTGACGCTGATGGTCTGACGGTTGAAGGAGCGGTCATTGATTTGGCTACCATGGCCCATGTTCGCGACTATTCCGTGCACTTT
Source organism: Candidatus Angelobacter sp. (assembly GCA_036522115.1). GTDB lineage: Bacteria > Acidobacteriota > Terriglobia > Terriglobales > Acidobacteriaceae > Angelobacter. The sequence goes on along the minus strand of DATDGL010000162.1, from coordinate 18,027 downwards.
GCCGAAGCCGACCTCGCCGACCTGCCGACCGGGCTGACGGGATTGACGAGTTGGGCCCTTCACCTTCACCGCAGATCACAGCCGGAGACCGTTGCCCCGGACGCAGCCGTCGCATACAAAAACGGCCGCCAGTATCTGCAGCGTGAGCCCCCTGACTTTGTGGACGCCATCAGCCAATTCCAGCAGGCCGCCCGCCTGGATCCGCATTCACCTCTGCCGCCGGCGGGACTCGCAGAGGCATTCACCAGGAAGTACCAGGCCCAGAGGGATGACAAAACTGTGAAGGACGCGCAGCTCTGGCTGGCCCGGGCCGAGGTCCTGAATGCCGATTCTCTCACTGTAAGAATGGCCTCGGGGTTGCTGCACTCCCTCCAAGGGGACTATCCCAGGGCATTGGAAGATTACCAGCGAGTGGAAGAGATTGAACCCGCTAACGTGGAAGCCTTACTTGGTTCGGGCTGGGTTCACGAGTCGCAGGGAATGCTGGATAAAGCGATGGCAGAGTATCGCCTGGCAATCTCCAAGGATCCCAAGTACTACAAACCATATGAATACCTGGGAGCTCTTTACTTCTACCATGGCCGGTACGATCAGGCGGAAGAGCCGTATAAGAAGGACATTGAGGCCGCTCCAGACCGGGTGGACGCATATGAAAGTCTGGCCGCTGTTTACACCGCTCAATTTAAGTATGCCGAAGCGGAAGGGGCCTACCAGACATCACTGCAGAAGAAGGAAACGCCATACACGCTCAATAACATAGGCGCCATGCTCGCTTTCCAGGGACGCCAAAAAGAGGCTGAGGATTATTATCGACGGGCTCTCGAAAAAAATCCAAACGACCCCATCTACTGGCTCAACTTGGGCGACGCCCAGCGACGGCTCAATGATCTGGCCAACGCCAAAGATTCTTATCAGCGTGGGTTGCGGCTGGTTTTGGGTCAAGTGACCACAAATGCAGCCAGTGCCTCAGCCCGCGCCTACCTCGCATATTTCCATGCCCGCCTGGCCTCGAAGGACCAGGCCAGATCGGAAATCGCTGCGGCCCTTAATTCTCCGGCCAGGGATGACCAGGTAGTGCTTTGCGCGGTTCAGACCTATGAAGCCTTAGGTGACCGCGACCTGGCGCTTGCCGCGGCAGCTTTGGCCAAACCCCAAACCCTTACCCATCTGGACCATCATCCAGATCTGGCGGATTTGCAGCACGATTCTCGCTTTAAACTATTGATGGCTAAAACCATTCAAGGAGGCTGAGTTTATGTCAACCGCAACCTACCAGGTAAACCCGAATGGCGCTATTCTGGCCAATGGAAACGTTGCAGATATTCACGAGATTCAGGTCGGGTATGACCCAACCAGTGGCGGGGTCAGTGTTAACCCCGGCCTGGTGGACAAAGGCACAACTGTTCGCTTCAAGGACCCTGCAGGCGGCAAAGTCAGAATCGTGTTCCTCTCCCCTGAAGGAAACCCGAGCGATATAGTCTGTGATTCCGACTCATGCACCATGCTCATCGGCGGTGTCTATCACTTCCTGTGCTACTTCACTCCTCTGGGAGCGGATTCTGAGACCCCCGCCAGGACCGGTGGAGTCCTTGAAGTCCATCCGCCGCGGCCCTAAGGTCTGTTGCGCACACTGCAACATGGGCAATTTGGTCAGCTGGCATTTCCCCCTTGCCAGTTGACAGTTTTCTGTTCTGTGACTTCTCTTTGAATTTATTCCGAGAATTTATCCCGACGCGCAGCGAGGGGTTCCTTCGCCGTCCTTTTTTTTGGGCTTGCCGGATTGCCGGTCCTCAACCTTTTGTGGCATCTCCAGCACTTTTCTGGGTGGTGGAGGCTCCCGCATCGCTTCCGCGTCTTTATCTGTGCCTGGCGGTTCCTGGACCGGCTCCCGCTCTTTGTCCTCATCCTGGTTCAGGAGGACATCGGCGTAATGGATGTAATGGTTCACGTAGGAATGCTCCTCCGGTTTGAGATTCGGATCCAGTTCAGCGATCTTGTCCTCTTCCTCAGTGGTAGGCGCTGGAAGATGCGCGTTCTCGCGGTGGAACGGCCTCAGTTGGCGGATATCGAAAGCCTTAATGCGCCCTGTTTTGTCTCCCCACATAGCTCCCTTATCAGGTTTAGAGTCCTGGCAGGATTGATTAAGATGCCCGCAGTTGAATCAGGTAAACTTTCCGGGTGTCTGCCCATCAGAGACTTGGCTTGATTGCGGGAAATGGGACTTTTCCTCTGCTGCTGCTGGATGCTGCGCTCGCTCAGGGTGCTGAGGTGATTGTGGCTGCCATCAAAGAAGAGACCTCGCCCCTGATTGAGAAGCGTGGCGCAGCCGCGGTCTACTGGATGTCCCTGGGTGAGTTGGGCAAGCTCATTGACACCTTCAAAAAAGAAGGCGTGCAGACCGCGATCATGGCCGGCCAGGTCAAACACAAGCAAATTTTCTCCAGCATTCGTCCTGATTGGCGGCTGGCCAAGATCTTGTTCTCTCTTGCTACCCGTAACACAGACTCGCTGATCGGAGCAGTGGCCAAAGTCCTGGAAGAGGAGGGAATCCACCTGGTCAGTTCCACCAGCTACCTGGATCCGTTGTTGGCCAAAGCGGGCGTGCTGACTCGCCGGCAACCCACTGAGGCGGAGCAGAAGAACATCGAATACGGGCGGCAGGTCGCGCGTCATCTGGCCCAATATGACATTGGACAGACCGTGGTGATTGCCGAGTCCGCCTGCGTTGCCCTGGAGGCCATGGAGGGCACCGACGCCACGATTTTGCGTGCCGGAGAAATCATGAAGAGCCTGGCGCACGAATCCGACGCCATTGGACCTGTATTGAGCCGGGCGCTCACAGTAGTAAAAGTGGCCAAGCCGGAACAGGACATGCGCTTTGACGTGCCCGTCATCGGAATCAAGACTATTGAGACGATGAAGCAAGCGGGCGCAACTTGCCTGGCAATCGACGCCGGAAGGTGTCTCCTGCTGGACGGCGACGGGACCATTCAGGCTGCAGATGAGGCAGGGACCACGATTGTGTCTGAAACATGATCACTGTTCGCTGAATTGCATTTCCTGGTCCACACTGATCACGCGCGGGGCCATGATGTTGGCTGTTCCAGAGTTGGTGGCGCTCACGCGAAAATTCGAACCGTTGAGATCGACGGAATAGCTATAGGATCCGCGGCCGTTCCTCTCCATGGCGAGATCGCCCGAAGAACGCAGCTCATCGATGGAGCCAAAGCTGCCGTGCAGTGCGCTATGAACGCGCTCTGCTCTCACGATGGCCACCAGGTCATGCTTTACACCCACGATGTCCACGGTGCCCTGTGGGCTGTCTGCTCCGGCTGCGGTTGCGCTCTGCGCCTGCCGCATAAAGATGTAGGCCCCGGCGCCCAGGACGATCAATAGCATTGCGAATCTGAAGAATTGACCCATCGTCTGTCCCCTGTTGAAATGATAGTCTTTGCGGCGCCCATTTGAGTCTGAGAGAATCAGTGCTTGGGTGACGGAAGTCCAATTCGCGTAGCGGTCATTGGTGTAGGCTCTTTCGGCAAGAACCATGCCCGCGTCTATCACGAGCTTCAGCGGCAAGGGCTGGGAGTAGAACTGGTGGCCGTGGTGGACGAAAACCTCTCCCAGGCCCAGGCCATCGCCCGCGAGTTCGGCTGCAAGGCCCTGACCAGCCTGGAAGAGTTGCGGGGCCGCGTGGATGCCGCGTCCGTAGCTGTTACCACCATGCACCATCTCAGCGTTGCCGCCGCGCTCATGGCTGCCGGCATCGATGTTCTTATCGAAAAACCCCTGGCCGCTTCTCTGGACGAGGCTGCTGAACTCATCTCCCTGGCCCATGCCAATAAACGGATCGCGCAGGCCGGTCATCTGGAGCGTTTTAATCCGGCGGTCCGGGCCACGTTGCCTCTCCTCACCAAACCTATGTTCTTTGAGGTGCACCGCCTCAGTGTGTTCACTCCGCGCAGCCTGGATGTGGATGTGGTGCTGGACTTGATGATTCACGATATTGACGTGGTCCTGTCTTTCGTGAAATCTCCGGTAAAAGAGATTCGCGCCGTGGGGCTGCCGGTGGTCACCGGTAAGGTGGACATTGCCAACGTGCGCATGGAGTTTGAGTCCGGCTGCGTTGCCAACCTGACCGCCAGCCGCATCAGCACGGAGCGCGTTCGCAAGCTGCGTTTTTTCCAGCCTCACGAATACATCTCTGTGGATTACACCCGCCAGGATGTGCTTCAGTTCCGCGTTGCCGAAAGCAAGAAGTTTTCCGTCGAGCAACTGCTGGAGATGACAGAACTGCCTACCGGAGTGCCGATTCCTGGAGTTACTGTCAATAAGCCAACCCTAGAGCCGGAAGAGCCGCTGCACGCCGAATTAAAATCTTTTATTGCCGCCGTTCGCCACCGCAGCCAGCCCGAAGTCTCCCTGGAAGATGGCCGCCTGGCTTTGGCCACGGCATTCTCCATCCTTTCCGCCATCGCCGGGCACATGAAGAATTTGGCAATTAAGTAATCGGGTCATTGGAAAAACAATACCGATTGTGAAGGAATGTAAAGAGCCTCTAACTGATTTCCCTTATGTGAGTTAAGGGTGGAAGTAAGCGTGTAAATTCTTTGTCATCTATGGTGCATGACCGCTTGGAATCAGCGTTCTAATGAGAAAATAGAAACTCAGGACAGCCCGATTGAGTCTAAATTTCAAGCAAGGTGAATTGTGCCTCCCGTAATGGAAGCTCCCGCTCGTGACCCGGAAGTTGTCGTCTCCAAAGATGTAGCCGAGCTGCATCTGCTCATCAGCGAGATGGGGGACGAGCTCTCGGCATACCGCTGGCGGGAAGCAGTGTGGATTTCCATTGTCTTCCACGTGCTTATTTTTCTGGGCATCATCTTTGTGCCCAAATGGCTTCCCAAGAGTGCAATCATCATTCCCCTCACTGATAACAAAGAGATTACATTTATGCCGGGTCCCAATGATCACCGGCAGGTCAAGCCGCCTAACACAGACATCATGTCGGACCAGAATCGCATAGCGCAGTCGCGTAATCCCGTGGTGGACAAAAATCTTCTGCGCAAATTGAGGGACATGCAGCGGCCCGGACCTCCGGCGCCCAGGCCGGCTCCCAGCCAGCAGGCCATGCAGCAGAGTCCACAGCAAGCCAATCCGGAGCAGCAGACCGGATCGCAGAACCCGGTGCAACCACCGCCTCAGCCTTCGCAGCAGGCGCAGCTACAAACGCCACAGCAGCAGCCCAAAGGCCCTGTGAACTTCCATACCGGTGGTCCCGGAATTGAGCAAGCGATTCAAAATGCCGCCAGTCACGGTACAACTCGTTACACATTCGGTGGCGGAGACTATGGTCCAACCCGCCTCCAGCCAAACACCAATGTCCGTGGGGACGTAGATATCCTGAGCGATACCATGGGCGTGGATTTTGGCCCTTATCTGCAAAAAATCCTGTTCGAGATCAAGAGACACTGGTACGACCTGATTCCGGAAGTGGCCCGTCCACCGATCATGAAGAGAGGAAATCTGACGGTTGAATTCGCAATCAACAAAGACGGCAGCGTTGCCGGGCTGCGTTACGTTAGAACTTCCGGCGACATTGCGCTTGACCGGCCGGCTTATGGAAGCATCACGGCATCCGATCCGTTTCCCCGCCTGCCCGGTGAATTCAGGGGAAACTACATTGCTTTGCGCATCCGGTTCTACTACAACCCGGATCCGCGCACGGACGATCTGAACTAAGCGATGAGCCAACCTCGAGTGCAGCGGCTCCATCAAGCTTCTGCTCTCCAATTGCTATCTATCTGCTAATTGCTCTTCGCCATCATCTTCATCAGCACTCGCTGGGCAAAGGGCATATAGATCAGAGTTGCAGAGGCGCCGAGCGCCAGGCCTAACCCGATGCGATTGAATATCAGGAAAGGTGAAAGCGCCCAAAGCATGTCCAGCAGCAGGAGAATGGGAAAGAGGATTCTGTACTTCTCTCCCAGCAAGTGATAATCGAAAGCAGTAGCGGTAATCAGGTACAGCCGCATGACAAGGCCGACCAGCGCGGTCGTCAGATAGATCACAAACATCACGTGTCCCGCGCCCTGCCACACAAGATCAGTTGATTGCTCCAGCCGATCAAGCCGGAACAGCGCCGACAAATAGAAAATCAGGTACATGACTTGTGACAGCGTAAACAAAAAACGCACCGTCCGGCGGCTGGCGCGCGGTAATTCCTCATCCCGTGTTGTCGTCGTAGTTTCGTGAGTGGCGGATTCGATCTGCGGGGTTTCTGCGGGTTTGACAACAGGCCCGGGTGGGCCGGCGAGGGCCCGTGCCTGCTCCTGAATGGCGCTTACTTCCCCAAGAAAACGGTAGCCGCGTTTGGCGATGGTCTCAATGTACCGCGGATTTGTTGCCGAATCTCCCAACACGTCGCGCAGCTTGGCCATGGCGGTGTTCAGGCCGTGATCAAAATCCACAAATGTATCTTCCGGCCAGAGGAGCAGGCGCAACTCCTCGCGGCTCAACACTTCGCGCGGACGCTCCAGCAGCGCCACCAGTACCTGAAATGGCTGAAGCTGCAGTTTCAGGCGATTGCCGTTCTTGCGCAATTCTGCCGCCTTGAGGTCAGCTTCGAAGTCGTCAAACTTGTATTTCATGAGCGCAGGTTACAGAGGACAGGTTACAGGTTACAGGAAGCATTCTCAATTCAACCACCTCCACAGAAGTCGGAGCAGGTTGCCAAATTGAAAGCTAAAAAACCTGCCTGTAACCTAATGGCCTGTCGCCTGTGCCCTGACCCGTTACAATTGCTTCCTATGGACGGACAGCGCCAGCAGGTGCTCGGTCTCGCTATCGTCGCCCTTCTTATCCTGCTTTTTGTGATTCTACGTCATCTCTGGAGCCGGGCTTGAAGCTGCCGTTGTTGCTGGTGGTGCTGGGGCCTACCGCGAGCGGAAAAACCGCTCTCTCGCTTCCCCTTGCCCAATCGTTTCAAGGAGAAATTGTCAGTTGCGACTCGGTGGCAGTCTACCGCGAATTTGAAGTTGGGACGGCGAAGCCGACGCGGGAAGAAAGGGCCCTGGTTCCCCATCATCTGATTGACGTGGTTTCACCGACGGAGTTCTTCACCGCCGGCGATTACGCCCGGTTTGCCCGCCAGGCACTGAACGCCATCCACTCGCGCAATCACCTTCCAATCGTGGTGGGAGGAACAGGACTTTATTTGCGCGCATTGCTGGAAGGCCTGTTCGCCGGACCGCCGCGTTCCGAGGAGATGCGGTGCAGGCTGCGTGAGCGGGCCAGTGAGAAGGGCCCTGAATATTTACACAAGTTGCTGCGGCGGCTGGATCCCGCCGCCGCTGAAGCCATCCATCCCAATGATGTATCCAAATTGGTCCGCGCCGTGGAGATCTGCATCGCCTCCCGCGCTCGCATGACGGATTTGTGGCAAAAGGGACGCGATCCTCTGGAAGGTTTTCGTATTTTACGTGTAGGCTTGAATCCTGAGCGCGATGCGCTGTACCAGCGAATTAATCTGCGGGCGCAGCAGATGTTCGCACAAGGATTGATCCAGGAGACCGGGGAACTGATGAGCCGCTACGGCGAGTCAGCGCGGCCCCTGGAATCCTTGGGATACAAACAGGCGGCCCAGCACCTGCGCGGCCAACTGGATCTGGATCAGGCAGTGGCCATGGCGCAGCAAGCGCATCGCAACTATGCTAAACGGCAGATGACCTGGTTTCGGAGTGAACCGGAAGTTCATTGGTTCACCGGATTTGGCGACGATCATCAGGTGCAACACCAGGTTCTGGAACTCATTTCCGCCAAAATCTGATTCATTTGGCAATTGCTACTTGAGCCACTGTGCAAAGATTTGTGTTGACAATAGAAATGTTGTCGCTCAATATTTTGACTGGTAGTAGATAGCGGCTCCGGAATTTCGGGACGCTATTGGTTCTCGGCCCAGGAGTTAAATCTTGGTCAAGGAGGAAACTCACCATGGCAGCAAAGAAGAAAGCCAAGAAAAAGAAAAAGTAAGTTCAGCGCGGAGCCAAGTCTCCGTACATCAAGGGAAATAGTTGTGACGGGTGTTCAAGTCGAACACCCTTTTTTCTTGCCTCGATCCTGCGTTTAGTAGTTGACGCTTTCAGCGCTGCGACATAATATCCGCTCAAGCCGCTTTCGTCCGGAAAAGTATGCCTAAAAACTCCAAAAGTAATTCCCGCAAGGACTCTCCCTCCGAAGTCGTGATTCCGGACAAGCTGTATTTCCGCATAGGCGAGGTCAGCCGCCTCTGCCGCCTGCCCAGTTACGTGCTGCGTTTCTGGGAGACCGAGTTCCCGCAGTTGAAGCCGTCCAAGAGCAGCACCGGCCAGCGCATGTACCGCAAGCCGGACGTGGAAAACGTCTTGCGCATCAAGCAATTGCTCTACCAAGAGGGTTTCACCATAGCCGGGGCGCGCCAATGCCTGCGATCTGAGGGCAGAAAGAAACAGCCCGGGCTTCCCTTTGCCCAACCCGGGGCCAGCATGAGCCAGATCAAGCAGGTGCGCCAGGGGCTGAAGGAGATCCTGGGCATGCTCTCCGGCAGGAAATAAGGGGCTCCTGACAAATAGAACCCGCATCCAAACCAAGGGGCGATATAATTACCGTAGCTCACTTTTAGTTGTTCGAACCGTCTCTAAGTAAAGGTCTTTCATGTCGAAAAAGCTTCAAGTCCTGCTTCTCACAAGTTCCATCCTCATTCTTGCTTTTGCCTTGGTTGGCGGTTTGGGGGTTCACGCCTACTCCTCCACCAGCAGCAATAACAACGCCGGCGCTTACAGCCATATTCAGGTCTACAGTGAAGTGCTCTACCACATCCGCGCTGAGTATGTGGAGGAACCGAATATGCCGCAGGTGACCAACGGCGCGCTCCATGGCCTGCTGGAATCGCTGGATGCCAATTCCAGCTATCTCAGCCCGGCGGAATACAAAATCTTCAAACAGAAGAAGACGGGCGGCAAAGCCAACATCGGGGCCACCATCTCCAAGAGGTTTGGATATGCGGCCGTCGTTTCCGTGATTCCGGGCGGCCCTGCGGACAAAGCAGGGATCGGCAGCGGAGACATTATTGAAACCATTGATGGCAAGAGCACTCATGACATGTCGCTGGCTGAGATCAGGAGCGCCACGGCGGGTGACACCGGCTCTCGCCTGGATTGCACCATCATCCGCATCCGCAAGATCGAGCCCCAGAAAGTTACCATTACCCGCGACGCGGTCAATCCTCCTGCGGCTACCGAGCAGTTGATGCCCGACAACGTGGGCTACATCAAGGCTCTGGAGCTAAACAAAGGCAAAGCACAAGAGATTGCCGGCAAGATCAAATCATTGCAGAAGCAGGGCGCCAGGAAGCTGGTCCTCGATTTGCGCGATGACTCTGAGGGCGATGAAGACGAGGGTGTGGCTACCGCGAACCTGTTCCTGAATCACGGCCTGATCGCCTATCTTGAGGGCCAGAAATATCCCCGGGCCACCTACAACGCTGATCCACAAAAGAAGATGACTGACCTGCCGCTGGTGGTGCTGGTCAATCGCGGAACAGCGGGCGCAGCCGAGATTGTGGCTGCCTCGATCCTGGAGAACGCTCGCGGCGATGTCCTGGGCGACAAGACTTTTGGTGATGGTTCGGTACAGAAGCTCATCGAGGTCCCGGACGGCTCCGCGCTCATTCTTTCTATTGCCAAGTACTACACCCCCAAAGGCAAGGCGATCCAGGAAAACGGGATCACCCCCAATATTGAAGTGGCCTCCACGGATGACCTGGCTGTCCTGCCCGACGACGACGACTCCTCCGCCAACACGGAAGAGCCGCAGAAGACTGGCCCGAAAGAAGATGAGCAGTTACAGCGCGCCCTTGAAGTGCTGAAGAATAAGAAGAGCAGCACTTAGGTATTAATACTTAGAGTTCAACCGATAAGGCGCACCTGAATCACAGGTGCGCTTTATCTTTTGGCAGGGTGTTCCAAGCTTCGAAGTTCCCATTCTTGACATCTGTGTCCTTGAACTACAAAAGCCGATGACCGGAATCCTATGCTATTCTGAGCTGGACTTCTCCGCCTTCCCATGAAGTTCCTATACTCAGATCTTCCCGAGGTCCATGTTGGCGGGAAGAAACTGGTGCGCCGGGTCGTATTCACGCTGTTATTGCTCGCCTCTGCAATGATAGGCACCCTGGCCGGTCTTCTGATTGTCTATTCCACAGATTTGCCTGAGATCAGCGAGTTGGAACGGTACCGTCCCAGCACTATCACGGAAATCTATGATGACCACGGACGGATTATCGGCTCTTTCGCTCTTCAGCGGAGAGTTTTGGCTTCTTATGATGACTTCCCTAAGGTACTGCGGGATGCAATCATCTCCACTGAGGACAAGAGCTTTGAACAGCACTGGGGCATCAACTTCTGGCGTGTATTGGGGGCCACTTATCGCGACATAGTTTCTGGTTCGAAATCGCAGGGCGCTTCCACTCTGACCATGCAGCTCTCACGTAACCTGTTCCTCTCTTCTGAACGCCATTTCAGCCGCAAGATCCAGGAGGCCATGCTGGCCATCCAGATTGAGCGCCACTTCACCAAACAGCAGATCTTCACCATGTACTGCAACCAGATTTTTCTGGGACACAGCGTGTATGGCTTTGAGGCCGGCGCGCAATTCTATTTCAACAAGCACGCCAAAGATCTCAAGCTGGAAGAAGCGGCGTTGCTGGCGGGATTGCCCAAAGCGCCAAGCTATTACTCCCCACTGGTTAGTCCAGAACACGCGTTGAAGCGGCGCAACCTGGTCATCAACAACCTGCTGGAGGATGGGAAGATCACTGCGGAAGAGGCAAATCGGGCCAAGAGCACTCCTTTGGGCTTGAATCTTCAGCCTCCGGAAAACTCCCTGGCGCCGCACTTTGTGGAGGAGGTTCGACGCTACCTGGAAAAGAAGTACGGCGCCAATGAGGTGCATGAGTCCGGCATGCGCGTCTATACCTCACTCAACCTGGATTTGCAGAAGGCCGCGAACCAGGCGGTTTGGGACGGGCTGGCGACATACGAGCGCCGTCACGGATGGAAGGGCCATTTACGCAACGTGTTGGCATCAGGTGGCTCGCTGGCAGATTACCGCGATCCTGACTGGGACGAACCCCTGACCGTCGGCGGGTACGTCCACGCCCTGGTCACCAGCGTGAACGCGCAGACGGCAACTATAAAATTCGGCAGCGACATTTCCGTGCTGTACCCCGCTGACATTGCCTGGACAGGCCACAAGTCTCCACTGGACTTCCTGACCGTCGGCGACATCGTCTACGTGAAAGTGCTGACAATGAGCTACATCCACGTTGCCAAGACCTCGCTGGAGCAGGATTCGGGGGCAGAAGCAGCATTGCTGGCCATTGACAACGCCACCGGCGACATCAAGGCCATGGTCGGTGGACGCGATTTTCAGGAATCGAAGTTCAATCGCTCAACCCAGGCGCAACGGCAGGTGGGCTCCTCCTTCAAGCCATTTGTCTACAGTGCTGCGGTGGAGCGCGGAGCGGAGCCGGATGACAGAATCCTGGATGCCCCCACTATTTTCAACAGTGGCGGCGTGCCTTATACGCCGCACAACTTCGATTACAAATTTGAAGGCAACATCACGCTTCGCCGCGCGCTGGCCGATTCCCGGAACGTACCAGCCGTCAAGCTGGCGGAAAGAATCGGCATGCCGGCGCTGATCGAGTACGCCCGACGCTTCGGCATCAATTCACCGATTCCTCCATTCCTTCCCGTTGTGCTGGGAGCGGCTGACCTCACGCTGTACGAGCAGACCTCCGCTTATTCTGTTTTTCCCAATGATGGGCTCCGCATTGAACCGCGATATATCCGCAAAGTAACTGATTATGACGGTCACGTGCTGGAGGAAAACTTTCCAGAGGCCAAGGATGTAACTTCCTCGCGTACTGCCCGCATCATGGTTTCACTGTTGGAGGATGTCGTGCAGCACGGCACCGGATTTGCCGCTTCCAAACTCAAGCATCCGCTGGCAGGAAAAACCGGCACTACCAATGAATTCACTGATGCATGGTTTGTCGGCTTCTCGCCCAGCATCACTTGCGGCGTGTGGATGGGCTTTGATGAGAAGAAAACCTTGGGTGACAAGGAAACCGGTGGCCAGGCTGCCTTGCCCATCTGGATGGATTTCATGCGCGTAGCCATAACCGATCCTGCGCACCAGCAGGAATCCTTTCTGCCGCCAATCGCAGAGGCGCAGCCCACAACGGTGAAAAAAGCCAGCGTGGCTTTTCCTGCGCACCCCATTGACGCTGAGGCGCATTAAGACGTGTTGCGGCTGATCAAATACTTCTTGCTCGGCCTGGTGCTGCTACTTGTCTGTTTTGCCTCAGCTCTGTTGGCGATGCGCTTCGCGATTCACGGTCGCGAAGTCCGCGTTCCCAAGTTCCTTGGGATGGCGCCGACGGAGGCGGAACGCGTGGCAAACTCGGAAGGCCTGGTGCTCTCCATTGAGAACCGCTTTTACAGTGCCGACGTCCCCGAAGGCTATATTGTTTCCCAATTGCCCGCTCCCAACACCAAAGTGCGGCGTGGATGGAAGGTGAGGGTGGCAGAGAGCCTTGGGCCGCAGCGTGCGTCCATTCCCAATGTGGTTGGAGAGAGTGAGCGGGTCGCCGAACTCAACATCAGCCGCCGCGGACTGGAGATTGGCACGGTGGCGACAATTCATTTTCCCGGAGCACAGCCTGCGACAGTGATTGCGCAAAGCCCGCCTGCCGACGCCAGGAATGCCGTCTCTCCGAAAATCGGCCTTGTGCTCTCCGCTGCGGACAACACTCAGTCATACATCATGCCGAATTTCGTTGGCCAGTCCCTGACGGAAGCGAACGACGCGATCAAGCAGGCAGGATTCACGCTGGGCAAGGTGGATTTTGTTCAAAATGCTGACGGACCGTCAGAGATTGTCTTGAGACAGTTCCCAGCCGCGGGACAGAAAATTGCTGCTGGCGGGACGATCAGCCTGGTGGTGAGGAAATAGCTATGCTCGCTGCAAAATGGCGGCCTTACGGGAAGGTGTCGCCTTGGACCGCCAGAATTGCGAAATTGCCATAATCGTGGAACCGGAAGATCGTCCTTTCGCAACTCTTGAAATCAGAGACCAGGAGTGAGAGATTCTTTCTCTTTGGGCCGGTACCCACTCATGAACTCGCGTGCCGTAATCGCTTTCTTGCCTTCCGGCTGCATCTGGACCAATTCCAGAGCAGTCCCTTTGCCGCAGCCAACAAACAGCTTTTCGTTCTGGGCGTGCAATTCGCCTTTCGGCACAGAAAGCATTTCCGGCGATGGGCGAGCCTCAATGATTTTCAGGTTCTTGCTTCTGAACAATGTATAAGCGCCCGGCCAGGGTTGAAAGCCGCGCAGGCGATTGTGAATTTCAATCGCGGTGCGGTCGAAGTCAATCAAGCCATCTTCTTTCTTCAGAATCGGAGCCAGTGTTGCCTGCGAGTGGTCCTGAGGGATGCGAGCAATGCTTCCCTGCTCAAGGCCGCGCAGAGTTTCCAGCAGCAGGTCTGCTCCAGTAGCGGCCAGGCGGAGCGCCAGCGTGATTGCCGTATCTCGCGGCAGGATTTGCATCTCACGCTGCAGCAGGATATCGCCGGTATCCAGGCTTTCATCCAGGCGCATCGTAGTTACTCCGGTCACAGTTTCGCCACAGGCAATGGACCATTGAATAGGGGCGGCGCCACGGTATTTGGGGAGCAAGGAAGCATGAACATTGATGTTGCCGAAGCGCGGCAGTTGCAGCATCCAGGGCGGGACAATGCGTCCATAGCCGACTACGATGATTGCACCGGGAGCAATTTCACTTAGCTGTTTCTGGAATTCTTCGTTCTTTTTGATCTTGTCCGGCTGGATGACCGGCACCCCGAGTTTGAGGGCCGATTGCTTGACCGGCGGGGCGGCGAGTTGCATACCCCGGCCCTGGGGACGGTCCGGCTGGGAGACAACCAGACGCAAATCGAAGCCGGCTGCCGCCAGCTTCTCCAGCGATGGCACGGCAAATTGTGGAGTGCCGCAAAAAACCAGCTTCATTACCACTCGCCGGCGCGCATGAGCTTCTTCACCTTGCGCTTGATCAAATCGCGCTTTAAGGCGCTGATGTGGCTGATGTAGAGCTTGCCATTCAAGTGGTCGGTTTCGTGGAGAAATGCGCGGGCCAGCATCTCTTCTCCGGTTTTCTCGAACCACTTGCCTTCCAGGTCCTGCGCTCGCACCGTGACTTTATTGGCGCGGGTAACATCCTCGCGGAAATCGGGCAAGCTCAGGCAGCCCTCGCTTCCTCTCTGGCGGCCTTCCATTTTGACAATTTCCGGGTTGATCAAGACCATCTTGGCGTCCGGATCTTCCTTGAAGGTGACATCAATCACCACAATACGCTTGCTAATGCCGATCTGCGGCGCCGCCAGTCCCACACCATGGGCCGCGTACATAGACTCAAACATGTCATCAGCCAGCTTGCGCAGATTACCATTGAATTCGATAATTGGCTCCGACGGCTTCTCCAGAACCGGGTCGCCATACCTCACAATGGGATAGATCATTGTGTTCTAGAACTCCCGCAGCTGTTGTTTATATCCTTCAAAATTGCGCAGCGTCTCCGCGATTGAGTCCCCGCCAAACTTCTCCAGAGCGCATTTTGCCAGAGTAAGAGCCACCATGGCCTCTGCCGCTACTCCGGCTGCCGGCACCACGCACACATCTGAACGCTCGTAGGCAGCCTTGACCGGCTCTCTGGTTTCAAAACTCACCGAACCAAGCGGGCGGCGCAGGGTTGAAATGGGCTTCAGATAACCTCGCACCAGAATCTCCTGCCCGTTGGAAATGCCTCCTTCAATGCCGCCGGCATGATTTGACTTGCGCGTAAAACCTGTAAATGCCGCAGCCGGGCCTTCTTTGGCATAGGCGATCTCATCGTGCACGCTGGAGCCGAACGATACTGCCGACTCAACCCCAGTCCCTATTTCCACCGCCTTCACCGCTTGCAAAGACATCACCGCCTGGGCCAGCATGCCGTCCAGTCGTTCGTCCCATTGTGCATAGGTTCCTAATCCCGGGGGAACGCCATGAGCCACGACCTCGAAAACTCCACCGACCGAATCGCCTGTCCGCAAAGCCTGGTCCACTTCAGCTTTCATGCGTTCCTCTGCCTGGGGATTGGCACAGTTCAACATGACTTCATTCCTGGCGTGGAGTTGCTGGAGTGTTTCCCAGGCTATCTCTGCATCTCCCAGGCCTGCCTTGCCTACGGCAATCACGTGGCTCAGAACTTCAATTCCAAACTCGCGCAGAAACAATTTGGCCAGAGCGCCCATGGCTACACGCCCGGCAGATTCTCTGGCTGACGCTCTTTCGAGCACGTAGCGGGCTTCAGGGAAGTTGTACTTAAGCGCGCCAGCCAGATCAGCATGACCGGGCCGTGGCGAAGCCACCCTCTTATGCTTGTCTGGATCGCCTGTTTCTACCGGGAGAGATTCCTGCCAATTATTCCAGTCTTTGTTTTCCAGCAAGATGGTGATAGGCGAGCCGATGGTCTTGCCATGGCGGACACCGGATAGGATGTGGGCAGTATCTTTCTCAATTTTCATCCGGCCACCACGGCCAAATCCCTGCTGCCTGCGCCACAACTCGCGATCAATGAACGATTGATCAACGCCTAAACCTGCCGGCAAGCCGGAGAGAAAAGCGACCAGGGCCTCTCCATGGGATTCTCCGGCAGTGAAGTAGCGCAGCATAAGATGGATGTTGTGAAAACAAATGATTGTATCTGAAGCCCCCGCGCGCAGAAAAAAGGCGAGCCCGCGGCTCGCCTGGAATGGATTGATTGAGGATCGAATGAATACCTGTTTTTTAGCCTCCCGCTCAGGCCGCCCGTTGGATCTTGCTGCGGACTTGATTACGCGTGCTGTCATCCATGGTGAGGTGGTGCTGCTCGCGCCCATGTTGCTCAACATCGCGCAGCACCTCGTCTGGACTTGAGCCCCGAGTCTCCCACGGACACTCTTTATGTCCGGCGTCAGCACAACGGAACCTGTAGGCTTCGCCACTGTGGGATTGGGATGATTGCACACCCTTCGGTTGATCCGGCTTATTAGGATTGGCCATTATTTCCTCCTCTTGAATTCGATTTTGCCAGTAATTCAGAGCTGGCTGGGTAGGATTCGAGAGCTGCCGCCGGATTTTTTCGTGGGAATGATTGGCAACCTTAGGAGTGCGCCTATGCAAAGAAAAAAGGAGACCATGTGCGTTCAACATGGTCTCCGAACAGGAGCAGGCGATGTACCGCCAACTCCCCAAACGTCCTTTGGCACTTTAGGAATGCAAGAGTTGTGCGGCGAATATGGCTGACGAGCAACCTGGACTGCCGCACAACTCCGTCCGTAAGAACGGGCCGTGGCGCGTAAATTCCCGTTCTTTCTTCTAAGAACGCAGGGCGTTGTTACTTCCCTAAAATGTTTTCATGAAAAACAGAAGATGGTTGGGTGGTGGGATAGGACCTACAGGTCATCTCATAAATAGATTTGCATCAGGGCACGAATTCATCGGGCTGAGCAGGCTTCAGCCAATGTCACTTACTTTAGGGTCTTGTCGGACCGCTTGCAGGACGACCAAGCCAAGCCCCGGAGGGGCGAAACCAATTTAGCCCAGGGTGAAGCGTAGCAGAACCCTGGGAAACGGTATAAAAATCGAACCCGAGCCCCGTAGGGCGGCACATTTTTTGCTTTCACCGGGCCCGGCTAACGCGCCGGGATGCAAAGTAAGTGATATGGTTACTGCTATCTTCGTCCACTCTGTCCACTACGTCCATTCCGTCCACTTTGGGTTGATCGAGCATGTGGCGGACCTCGCCCGATTCCTCAAAAATACGTCGTCATCAGGGACAACTCTGCTCTCCCGTGGAAAAGAAAGCTGAAACCGTCCGATTAGCTCCTAACGGCGGCTGGTCGAATCGCCCAGTTGGCGAATCACTTGTGGATCTTGTGCTATCAGCTCTAGTCTGCCTTGAGATCATGCACGCCCAGGTGGTTTGTAACAATGAAGGTGCAGTTGGGAACGTCTCCAACGAATGAGCAGACGGCCCCGCCAATGTAGGAAATTTCTTTTTGTGTTAGCTCGCGAGCGCCTGTGCGACCGAGCACCCTGATCGTTTGATCGTCTCTCATTTTCGGCTCCTTGAAATCCAGAATGGCCCCGGTCAAAAATAGAATGACCAGGCACACCAATGATACCAAAATGGGAACCAATTGTGAACCTCTTCGTTTGTCTGTTGGGCAATGATGAATTGGCTGATTCTGAAATTATGATACAAAGGTCATCCGGAATTGTCTTCATGGACTTGTGCTGAAGCAGCGCCTGAGCGGACAGCATAACTGCCGCGAGTGGCTTCAGTGGTGATGGTGCAAGCGCTCTGCCGTCCGCTGTAGAAAGCCTTCCTCCATGTGCGCCACTGCTCTTGGCTGAAATCGCGGGTCATGAGGACTGAGGGAATTCGTAATGTTAAAATGAATGTAAGCTGTTCAGAGACACGCTGGCGGTGTAGCTCAGGTGGTTAGAGCGACGGTCTCATAAATGGCCTAGAATCAGAGGCTTACAACGGTTTCAATAGGTTAGCGCGGTCACAGTCGGCAATTTTGGGCGGTTTCGGGCAGGTTCGCAAAAAATGTGTACCTGATTGTGTACCGCGCTTGCGAGTGGCAAACACCCTCAATTACGCTTTCATTAGTGCAGCCTTCAGGCAAATGAAGCGCATTGTCTTTTATTCTTGGCAGTCTTGGCTTCCGAACACTACCAATCGCTCGTTCATTCAACATCACTCTTGTCCAAATTAGGTTCTGCGAAAAGGGCGGCAGAACTCTGCTAAGGTTGCGTTTGAGAGAACGTAAACCCATAGGGAGGACTACCACCCGTGTCAAGAGTATGCAGCATTTTCAGTCAACTGTTACAGTTGTTT
>DATDGL010000161.1:0-11498 GCA_036522115.1 Candidatus Angelobacter sp. | reverse complement strand
CTCGGCGATGCTCGTCAGCCATGTCTGTCCACATTGCTGCTGGATCAACCGCCCCGTTCCCCACGATGCCAGCACGTCATTGAAGCCCTTGTATCCTGAGATCGTCGAATAGGTAGTGGGACGCGACAAAGCTGTCTTGTCAAAGGAGTCCAGGTAGTTCAAGGCCATGGGATCGGTGCTGCTCACCGTTTCCGGCGCTACCCAGGAAAAAGCTCCGTTGCTCTGCGCATAGCTGAACCCGCCGGTGTTGCGGAAGATGAACAGTGGATTGCCCGGTACCGACGCCCGCACTCGCGTCCAGTCCAGCGTGGGATAGGCCTCCTGACCGAAGAAGTACACTACCGGCTGATTGTTGTAGTGCAGATAGGCGGGTGAGTTCTCATAGGTGTTATAGGTATAGGTCAGGTCATTGATCAGCGTCTGGGTGATATCACACCCGGCAGTATTGGCGCAGGCCTGGAGTGAGCCGGCATCATCCATCACGGCAAAGTTGAAGTTAGAGCGCATCTCGGCTTCGTGCATTATCTCCTGCACTGTCTGATCGTAGAAGGAGAACTTATGGGTCAGAGCGCCCTGTCCGAACCAGTCGACGATTACGCCGTCTATCCCCCGGCTGGCCAGGTCGGCTACTTGTCTTTGCACCTGGGCGGGATCGTTAGAGGTGTATCCCACATTCATGTGATCGCCAAATCCGAACCAGGGCATCAAGTGAACGTAGATTTTGGCGGTAGCGCCGGAATACAGCAGTGTGTGCATGGACACCTTGCTGATGTTGCCAGCGCCCAGGTTGTTATTGGTCTGTGTGGTAAAGGTATTGGCCGCGCTGGTGTTGTTGGAGGTCTGGGCCGTCAAGGTCGTGGTGGCTTTGAATGCCGTTCCAGCAACCCCAGTGACCGCAGGTGCAATGACAAATACAAGAAATAAAATCCGACGGTTAACCCGCATTTACGTCTCCCCAGCTCGAGTCCCGGGGGAGACCGATGAAGTGATTGGCGATGACTTTGCCCAGGTCCGCTTGAATCATCGTCAAGCGGCGCCTTGACTTGCTGAGGCAAACAACCTGCTTGCGGCCAGGGTTTCGCCCTACTTACGGCTTGCCTGCGGGCTGGCTTGAAACCCGTTTCAGGCGAAAACCGGCATTACTTCGGCCCAGGTTTTGCTTCTTGGAAACGACGTAAGATTAAGCGGGAATGGGAAAACTGGCTAGATTTCTTAAGGACAGCGACGGTTTGAGTGTCCGGCCAGCGACCATGGAGTGCCGATAGAATCTTGAGAATAGAAACAACTTATGGCCGGCTATTTGCTTCCAAAAAAGATGGCAATCTGGCTCAAAAGCCTCATTGTCTTTATCATGAACCAGGGGGAAGCACAATGAGTGCGCAACCTAAAATGGAAACTCCGGCAAGGATCCCCGCGGACATAAACAAGAAGCTTCGGGCGCTGGCCCATGACCTCAGCAATTCCATTGAAACTATCATGCAGGCTTCTTATCTGCTCAATCAGGGCAAGCTCGATGAGACCAGCAAGCGTTGGTCGGACTTGATCGACCAGGGCAGCCGCGACGCCGCCCGCATCAATCGCGAAATTCGCGAAGTCTTGCGAGCCAATATGTGATTCACAGGCTTCTCCGTTAGCTGTTACGCTGCCCGGAGTTTGCTGCCGTGCGCCCTGAGATAGTCCTGGGCCGTCCGATATCCCTCCAGCGTGCCTACATCCATATAGACTTCCCCGGAGTACCGGCCGCGAACGGTGTTGCCTGCGGCAAGGAAGGCGTTGAGCAGGTCGCCAAGGTATTCGTCCCCGCGATGGCGCGCCTCCCATAACAATTTGAGCCGATGAAAAGATTCTCCCCGTGCGGTCACGGCGCCCCAGATCCAGTGAGAACGAGCGTCCGTTTTCTTGACCTCAACTTCCCGCACGTATCCCTGTTCATCGCAGCTTACAGCATCGAAGTTCGCTGGATTTGCGACCGGGAAGAGCACCAGATTGCATTCAGATTCTTCCAGTTCCAGTGCCGGCAGATACGCATTTTCCGGAAACCAGATGGTGTCAGGAAGGCCGATCAATACCTGATCGTGCAACCGGGCAAAAGGCTCCGCGCGAAACAGGGCGTCGCATAGTCCTCGCGGCTTCTGCTGCACCACATAGAAGATTTCCGCGGCATAGTTGCGTTCCGCGTAGTATCTGACGATGTCGGTTTTTTCGGCAGAGATGACCATGCAGATCTGCTGGGCGCCCGCGGCGATCATTCTTTCCACCAGGTATTCAGAGGCAGCCTTAGGCCGCTCCAGGCCGTTTACCAGTTGGGATCCAACCGGCAAAAGCTCTTTTGAGCAACCCAAAGGCTGAATGCGCTCTCCTGCTCCGGCCGCGGGAATGATTCCAATCATTGGGCCGCCTCGCTGGTTGCAGTGGCAGCGCAGGAAGAAACTGAAGCCGAAGCTGATTGCGCTTCCTCCAGATATCGCAGTAACTCTTTTGCCCGGACCTCGCCGGTATGCTCCTCCAGAGTGCGTTGGCGCGCCCGCTCGGCCATAGCACGCAGTTCTTCGTCGGGCATCTGGAGGACCTCTTCTACTTCCTCCGCCGTGGTTACCACTCGAATTTCGCGCTCCGGGTCAAAGAAAAAATCCAGTCCGGTCCACCAGTCGGTAACTACCGGAGTGCCACAGGCAGCAGCTTCAAAGAAACGCCCTGAAGGACACCAGCCGTTACGCGCCATCTCCTCGCGCGTGATGTTCAAAGTAGTGCGCGAGGAAGAATAAAACTCAGCATGTGCATGCGGAGCCAGGTGCTCGATCTTGCGCATGTTGATCGGCCATTGCCAGTCCCACGGATACAAAGAACCGGCCAGTACAAAATGCTTCTCTGGATGCCGCCGCGCTGGCCCCAGGAAGAGCCGGTCCAGCCTCGCCTGGCGATTCTGGGCAAACGTGCCCAGGTAACTCAGATCACAGGCGAACTCAGTACCTGATTTCACGCGAAAGTAAGTATCCGGATCAACGCACCCATAAAGAGGACGCACCATGCGGGCGCCGTACCTGTGCTCCAACTCGTACATGACATCTCCACCTGCAAACGAAAGCAGCAGATCGAAGCCGGGAATCTGGTCGGCCCGCAAATACTCCACGTCCTGGGCCTCCAGGTTCTTGAGGGTAACAGGCGTATCCAGATCATAAAAGACGCGCAGGGGACGGCTGAGCGACAATGCCTCGTCGGAAATCCGCTGCCCGTCGGGAAGATAGCTCGCGGTCATCACCACGTCAGATTCGTTTGCAGCTTGCAGCGCAACTTGCCTCACCTGCGGCCACTCTGAATACAGAGTCAGTTGGCAGGTATCATCACCTTCAAAGTCGCGGTGTGAACGGTAATAGGGAACGTCCCTTTCAAAAAAATGCGCCTCATGGCCCAGGTTGTGCAACGCGCGCACCAGCGCGCGGAAAGGGGTGGCATGCCCATTGCCCCAGGAAGAAGAGATTGTCAGGCCAAAAATTGTGATCTTCACGCGGAAATCGGCGCCGGCGCCGTAGCTCCCTTGGTGAGATGAAAGGCCAACCAGCGCTGGTTGCCGGGGGAACTCATTGAGTTTATCCCGAAGCGCAGCGAGGGGTCCCTATAAACGTTCAAGCCCCCTCGCGTTAGCCAAAACCTGCACGATGTCTATTGTTTTTTGGTCGAGAGCGTTTGGGGCGTAGCAGCTAAAATGAATGTTGAGAGTCGCTAATGGCTGAACCTCACCCGCCTGCCAAAGCGCAAGACACTTCCCCAAAAACATCCCCGGAAGTTTCCACGGTCTGCCCCAACTGCGGGACGCAGATGCAGCAATCGCATTGCAAGATGGTGTGCGCCACGTGCGGGTTCTTCCTGAGTTGCAGTGATTTTTATTGATGTCGGTGACTGCTTAGAGCCGCCACTCTGTGAAGTCAGCTCCGTTGCACATTTTTTTGGGAGTCATTACTCTAACTGGTTTGCCCACTCTCATGGCTGAACTCAATAAACTCCCGACCAAAGTTGACCCTACCTCTGCGCGCTTTGAAAAGAACATGCGCAGCATGGCGGAGCTGGTTTCCGGCGTCCGCAATGAAGAAGAGCAAATCCGCCAGGGTGGCGGCGCCAGGGCGATTGAATCGCAGCATGGCAAAGGGCGTCTTACGGCACGCGAGCGCATTGATCTTCTGATTGATCCCCAGACTGATTTTTTTGAGCTTGGCATCTACACCGCTTTTGAGATGTATGAGGAATGGGGCGGCGCGCCGGCAGCCGGAGTCGTCACCGGCTTAGGGCGAATCCATGGCCGGCTGTGCATGCTGATCGTCAATGACGCCACCGTCAAAGCCGGGGCCTTCTTCCCCATGACGGCCAAGAAGGTCATCCGCGCCCAGAACATCGCCATCGACAATCACATACCCACCATCTACCTGGTGGATTCCGCCGGCGTCTTTCTTCCCTTGCAGGAAGATGTATTCCCTGATACCGACGATTTTGGCCGCGTCTTTCGCAACAATGCCGTCATGTCCGCCATGGGCATTCCCCAGGTTGCAGCCATCATGGGCATGTGCGTCGCCGGAGGCGCCTACCTGCCGGTCATGTGCGACACCGTTCTCATGACGGACGGCAGCGGACTCTTTCTGGCCGGGCCGGCGCTGGTGCAGGCTGCGATTGGAGCAAAATATTCGGCGGATGAACTGGGCGGGGCCGCCATGCACTCGCAAATTTCCGGCACCATTGATTACCGCGAACCCAACGACCATCTTTGCCTCGAACGCCTCCGCTCGCTGGTGGACCGGATGGGGCACAAACCCACCGCGCCTTTCGATCGCCGCAAGAGCGAGGAGCCGGCCTATGCCGCGGAAGAGATTTACGGCATTTTCGAATCCGATCCCGGGCGGCCCTATGACGTCAAGGAAATCATTGCTCGTATCGTGGATGGCAGCCGCTTCGATGAATACAAAGCGGAATACGGCAAGACTATAACCTGCGGGTACGCTCGCATCGGCGGATTTTCTGTCGGCATCGTAGCCAACCAGGCGCAGCACGTGCACCAGACCGACCCTCATTCCGGAGAAAAGCGCGTCGAGTTTGGCCGCGTCATCTATACGGAGACCGCAGAGAAGGCCGCGCGCTTCATCATGGATTGCAGCCAGAACCTTCTTCCCTTGATTTTCCTGCATGACGTGAACGGCTTCATGGTAGGCCGCGATGCGGAGTGGAGCGGCATCATCAAGGCCGGCGCCAAAATGGTGAATGCCGTTTCCAATTGCGTGACGCCCAAGATCACGGTCATCCTTGGTGGCTCCTTTGGTGCAGGGCACTATGCCATGTGCGGAAAGGCCTACGACCCGCGCTTTATCTTTGCCTGGCCCTCCGCCCGTTATGCCGTCATGAGTGGCGCCTCTGCGGCCGGGACACTGGTTGAGATCAAGGTCAAGCAACTGGAGCGCGGCGGCCAAAAATTGAGTGAGGAGGAAAAGCGCCAGCTCTTCAACTCGGTAAAACAAACCTACGATCACCAGGCCGACCCGCGCTATGGCGCAGCCCGCCTCTGGCTGGACAAAATCATCGATCCCGTAGAAACCCGAAAGGCCCTGACTACGGCCTTGGAAGCAGCCAGCCTCAATCCGGAGGTGAAGGAATTTAAAGTTGGCGTGCTGCAAACGTAACGCCTGCCACGGAGACACAGCGTAGCAGAGCCACAACCAGGATCAGGAACGCTTTTTAACTTGGTTTTCTTCTCCGTGTCCTCCGTTTTTCCTTTGTGTCCTCTGTGGTGAGGTTTTGGTTTTTGGTTGTGGCTCTGCTACGCTGTGCCTCCGTGGTGATCTTTTGATTTTGGCCGTGTCTCCGCTGCGCCATGTCTCCTTGGTGGGTGTTGTTTTCTATGTCGAATGAAATAAAAATCATTGAGTGCCCGCGCGACGCCTGGCAAGGGCTTACCGTTCCGGTCCCTGCCGGCGTCAAGGTCCAGTATCTGAGCGCGCTGATTGGCGCTGGATTCAAGCATATTGATGCGGTCTCTTTTGTCTCGCCTAAGGCCATCCCGCAGATGGCCGACTCGGAAGAGGTCCTCAAGGAGCTTGATCCACCGGACGACGTGGAAATCATCGGCATCGTGGTCAATGAAAAAGGAGCGGATCGCGCCATCGCCACGGAAGCTGTGCAGACGTTGGGATTCCCTTACTCGGTGTCGCCTGCTTTTCTGGAGCGCAACCAGCATCAGACGCCGGAAGATGCGTTGGATGAACTGGAAAAAATCAAGCTGAAAGCCAATCAGGCAGGACTGGAAGTTGTGGCGTATATCTCCATGGCCTTTGGCAATCCTTACGGAGATTTGTGGAATGCCCAGGAAGTGGTGGAGGCTGTCGGCCTGGTTGCTGACATGGACATCCGGCAGATTTCGCTGGCAGATACAGTTGGCCTGGCCACGCCGGTGCAGGTGCAAGATCTTTTGTCCGCCGTGATCGAAGCGTATGCCTACCTGGAAATTGGCGCGCACCTGCACAGCACCCAGGCCGCCGCAGAGGAGAAGGTAATTGCTGCATATACTGCCGGGTGCCGGCGGTTTGATTCATCCATCGGCGGTCTGGGCGGATGCCCTTTCGCGCAAAATGAACTCGTGGGAAATATTCCTACAGAGATTGCCGTAAAGGCGCTGGCAGCTCAAGGCGCGAATCTTGGTTTACGCAAACCCCTGGATTCGGTCATAAATATGTCGGCAGACATCGCCAAGAAATTTACGCTTGTTGTTTAGGTTCTAACGGTTCTACCCATGAGCACGGTACTATATCTCTTCAGCCTGAAATGCTTTGCGGACTGAATGATTGCGCGGTCAAAATTGTCGCTGTGTTCTCGGGGTATTCTCGTTCTTTCTTTTGATTTTTGTTTTTGCAGGACTTTTGTATTACTTTTTGATTTTGCTTTTCTCAGTGTCTCCGTGCCTCCGCGCCTCCGTGGTGAGATTTGGTTTTGCTTATGCCCTTCAACACCATCCAATACGCTGAATCACAAAACATCGCCACCATCACGCTCAATCGTCCGGACAAGCGCAACGCAATGAACAGCCAGCTTGTGGAAGACCTGCTGAAGGCCATGGAAACGGCAGCGCATTCAACGGCCCGCGTCCTCATACTCACCGGCGCGGGGAAGGCATTTTGCGCGGGCATGGACCTGGAAAACCTGAAGCTGCTCACCGGACGCACACGTGAGCAGACCATCCAGGACTCCCAAACTGCAGCACGCATGTTTCGTACGCTCTATGATTTTCCCAAGCCCACCATCGCTGCCGTGAACGGCGCGGCCATCGCCGGAGGGACAGGCCTGGCCACCGTTTGCGACTTCACCCTGGCCGTGCCCGAGGCAAAATTCGGCTACACCGAGGTGCGGATCGGGTTTGTGCCGGCCATTGTCTCCAGCTTCCTGGTTGCCGCCATTGGAGAAAAGCGCGCCCGCGATCTGCTGCTCACCGGCCGCATTTTCGCGGCACAGGAAGCCCGCGAGCTTGGCTTGGTGAATGAAATCGTGGCCGCGGACAACCTGATGAAGCGCACGCTTGAACTGGCAGGCCAACTGGCGGAGAACAGTCCGGCTTCGCTGCGCGTAACCAAAGGCCTTCTTTCCGGCTATACACGGGAGCAATTGGACCGCCAGATTGCGCAGGCTGTGCAGGAAAATGCCGCCATTCGCCAGACCGCCGATTTCAAAGAAGGAGTTTCTTCCTTCCTGGAAAAGCGCAAACCAGTCTGGAAAGGCGAGTGAATTCCCCGCACACCATGAGCAATCCAACAGTGGGTGAAGTTAAATTGCGCGTGCGCTATGCTGAAACGGACCAGATGGGCGTGGTCTATCACTCCAATTTCGTCATCTGGTTTGAGATCGGGCGGGTGGAACTGATGCGGCAACTCGGTTTCTGCTATCGCGATATGGAGCAGCAGGAGAACTGTCACATCCCGGTGGCGGACATGCGCGTGCGTTTTAAAGGGCCGGCCTATTATGATGATGAGATCGTGGTCCGCACCCGGCTCAAGCATGTTCACCGATCGCTGCTGCGCTTCAACTACCAGGTGTTCCGCGCCGGAGACCAGGTATTGCTCGCCGAAGGGCAGACTACGCATCTGATCGTGGATGACAAGTTGAAACGCCGCTCCTTACCGGAAAAATATGTGGATGCCTTCCGCAGAGCATCGCAAGAATAATATGGCTCCTCTCCTGATCAACGGCAATGACCTCACATTCGATGATGTGCGCCATGTTATTGCTCAGCAACGCCCAGTTGAGATTTCCGCTGACGCGCTTGCCAGAGTAGGAAAGGCGCGCGCTGCCGTGGACAAGCTGGTGCAGGAAGATCGCCTGGCCTACGCCATCACCACCGGCGTTGGCAAGCTGAGCGACGTCCGCATTGATCGGGCGCAGAATCGCCAACTCCAGATCAATCTTGTGCGCTCGCACTCCGTAGGCGTAGGCGAGCCCCTTTCTCAGGAAGAAACGCGGGCCATGATGCTCCTTCGCGCCAACTCGCTGGCCAAAGGCTATTCCGGAGTACGCGCAGAATTGATCGCCATGTTGTGCGCCATGTTGAATCACCGCGTACATCCTGTGATCCCGTCGCAAGGCAGCGTGGGCGCTAGTGGCGACCTGGCGCCGCTGGCTCATCTGGCCCTGGCCATAATCGGCGAAGGCGAAGCTGTATTCCAGGGTGAACGCCTGAACAGCGCGGATGCCCTGAAGCGGGCAGGGATTTCGCCGATGGCGTTGGAAGCGAAAGAAGCCATCTCATTGATCAACGGAACGCAAGCCATGCTGGCCGTTGGGACGGTAGCGTTGATGGCCGCGGAAGCGCTGTCTGTGACCGCGGACGTCGTCAGCGCGATGTCACTCGACGCCCTGCGCGGCACGGACGTCGCCTTTGACGAGCGTATTCATGCGGCGCGGCCGCATTCCGGGCAGATTGAAGTTGCAGGCTATCTACGCTGGCTCATCGGCGGCAGCGCCATCCGCCAGTCGCACAGAGATTGCGGACGCGTTCAGGATGCCTACTCCCTGCGCTGTATTCCCCAGGTCCACGGGGCCGTGCGTGATACGCTCGCCTTCTGCCGCCGCACCTTCAACATTGAGATGAACTCTGCCGTGGACAACCCGCTGGTATTCACCGGCAGCAATGGCGAAGCCGATGTGATCTCCGGTGGAAACTTTCACGGCGAACCCCTGGCCTTTGCCCTGGATTTTCTGGCCATTGCGCTCACCGCGCTGGCCGGCATCTCTGAACGGCGGATCGAGCGCCTGGTCAATCCCATGCTGAATGAAGGTTTGCCGCCATTTCTGGCTGCCGATGCCGGATTGAATTCCGGCTTCATGATGCCTCAGGTTACCGCCGCCGCACTGGTCAGCGAGAATAAAGTTCTGGCGCATCCGGCTTCTGTGGATTCCATCACTACCTCGGGCAACAAAGAGGACTATGTCTCCATGGGCATGGCCGCGGCCATCAAACTGAAAAAAGTTGTGGACAATACCGCCCATGTGCTGGCCATTGAAGCCTGCGCCGCCGCCCAGGCGCTGGATTTCCTGGCGCCGCTCAAGACCAGTACGCCGTTGCAGGAGGCACACGCGCGCATTCGCCAAGTCAGCGCTAGAGTCGAACAGGACCGCTCGCTGGCTGGTGATTTCGTCAAGCTCGCGGTGTTAGTCCGGTCGGGGGCGCTCATTGTGTAGATCACTTTGGGCCGCAGCAGGGTGGAAGCCCTGGCTTTCAGGCCAGGGAGTGGGTTCTTTAGGACCCTCGAAAATGTTGCTTGTATTGATTGCGGGCTTTGGCCCCGGCGCCGGCGCCGCGTACGGCAACTCGCGAAACGCTTTAGACGCCATCTTTTGACCGCACTTTGACCTTCGTGAAAGACTGGAAGATCAGTGCTCCGTATCCATCATTGGCAGCAAAAGCCAAGAGCCAAGAGCTAATTCATGAAAACAGGAATCATTGGCCTGCCGCAGGTGGGCAAAACATCTCTCTTCAAAATCCTGACCAAGGCTGACATCTCCGCTCCCAGCTTTGCCAATCCGCGCGAGGCCCACCTTGGCGTAGCCAAAGTTCCTGACGACCGCCTGGACCGGCTGGCGCAGCTCTACAATCCCAAAAAACTCATTCATGCCAGCGTCGAGTACGTGGACGTGGCCGCCATCGGACAGGAAGCGTTGAAAGAAACGGCCTTTGCCGCCAATCTGCGTGGCGTGGATGCGCTGGCCCACGTGGTCCGCGCCTTCGACGATCCCTCCATTCCTCACGTGGGCGAGGTCGACCCTTTGCGTGATGTCAAGACCGTGGACTTCGATCTGATCGTGAGCGATCTGGGACAGGTGGAAAAGCGCCAGGAACGCGTGGAAAAAGATCTCAAGAAGATGAAGACCGCCGAACTGGAGCGCGAGCTTGATCTGCTCAAGCGGGCCAAAGTACATCTGGAGAGCGAACTGCCGCTGCGGGAGATGGATCTCTCCGGTGACGACGAAAAACGCGTGCGCGGCTTCATGTTCCTGAGCCAGAAGCCTATTCTCTACGTCTTGAATGTGAATGAGTCCACCACCCTGGGCCAGGACCTGGAAAATGCCGTCGCGAAATATGGACTGGCGGAAGTTGCTTCTCGCCGCAATGCCGGCGCGACGGCCATTTGCGGGAAAGTAGAAGCCGAGTTGGCGGAGATGAGTGACGAGGAGTCCCGGGAATTTCTCTCCAGTTACGGACTAACCGAGAGCGGCCTCACGCGCTTGATCCGCAAGAGCTATGAACTGCTGGGCCTGATTTCTTTCTTTACCGTGGGAGAAGACGAGTGCCGGGCCTGGACCGTTCCTAGGAACTCCCGCGCCCAGTCCGCCGCAGGCGCCATTCACTCTGACCTGGAAAAACACTTCATCCGCGCCGAGACCATTCACTGGGACAAACTGCTGGAAGCAGGATCAGAGGCCAACGCCCGCGCCAAAGGCGCTCTTCGCCTGGAAGGCAAGGAATACATCGTTCAGGACGGCGACGTGATGCACGTCCGCCATAGCGGGTGACACACGCCCATCACGGAGCCACGGCGCGGCAAGCCGCAACCAAACAAATCGGGAGCGCAGCCGCCCCCGGCTGCGTCTTTCACTTGGTAGCCCTCGAAAATCGTTGCGAAACACAAAAAATTCAGCGAATAGTATTACGGCGCGGCAAGCCGCAACCAAACAAATTGGGAGCGCAGCCGCCCCCGGCTGCGTCTTTCACTTAGTAGCCCTCGAAAATCGCTGCGAAACACAAAGAGTTCAGCAAATAGTATTACGGAGAAGAATTAAAAAGGAAAAATCACTAGCAGAATCCCATTACACGACGTTCCGCTCAGTACGCTATCTTATATTTCTTCCTTTTTGCGAAAATTTTTTTTGAGGCTGCGGCTAATCATCGTGTCTTCTGTGTTTTGCTGGATCATAGCGCTTTGATTGCTTTTTCTTCACCTTCTTTGATTTTTAGTATTTCTCCGTGTCCTCTGCGG
>DATDGL010000160.1:0-17060 GCA_036522115.1 Candidatus Angelobacter sp. | reverse complement strand
AGTCTGATCTTCGTCGGACAGGCTCAGTTTGGCGCGTGTGCTTACAAAAGGCATCGGCACTCCTCTTGCAGATTAGGATGTCGATAAGCTTACACAACGAGATTGGCAATTGCAATATTATTTAGGAATCAATCTACTAGTACGAAGGGAGCCCCTGGCCCTGGCGGGGAGGCAGTAGAAGTTTGACAAATGCGGGAGTCCATCGCGGAGACTTCCCAAGTGAGTGTCGCAGATGATTGGGTTTATCCAAGGCCAAAAGCGCCATTCACTTGGCGCGTGTGTACGGCGAAAAGAAGAGAAACGTTGTGGGGAACAGCACTTTTGGGCGCGAGGGTACTGGGTATCGACGGTGGGACGGGACGAGGCCGCCATCCGCACGTACATTCAGAACCAAGGACAAGAGAAATAGGCGCCTGGATCAGATGAAACCTGTGGCGATAATTTAACCGGCCACCCTGAGGTGGCCAACGAAACCCGGCCGTCTCAGCGACCCCGACTAGCCGCTTCGAGCGGCTCACTCTAAAGCCCCCGGCTCTGCCAGGGGATATTTGCTTGTGGAAAACTATTATTGAAGCAGCGAAGCAGCGAGCCGTGAGCCTTTTGATTAAGGCCGGACAAATCGGGTGGACAGTTTATGACGCACAATGAGTTCTTGCTTGTTCGGATTTCGGAAATTTTGAGTAACCTTGCAGATTGCAATGTCTGTCGAACCGGCTCTCATGAATATTTCAGCTCGTCTGCTCGTAAATATCTGATTCCCATGTAGAAACAAGCCACAGGCAGAACGCGAAGAGTCTCTTGCTTGTTCGTATTTTGTAACAAAATAAAATTTTCTTTGCTAATGCCAATGTGGGTTGATATTAATGCTGCCTGTTTTTTCAGAAAACCTCTTTGTGAATGTTTTGAGTCGCATCCGTTATGTGATTTGAAATGCGTAGCCTATACTCTTTTCTCACAAGTTAGCTCATAACTCACAAGTTAGCCTATAATTGATGGCTCCCATCTACTTGAGGTTGAGATGTTCGCTGTGCATTCCTCCCCGAAATGCTATTGGTTCGCAATTCAGGTTATTCCCCGCCGCGAAAACAAAGCTCTATTGCTTCTTGACTCTAAAGGGTATGAATCGTTCTTGCCTACCTACAGAGTGCGGCACACCTGGTCAGATCGTGTCAAAGTATTGGAACGGCCACTATTCCCAGGATATGTCTTTTGCCGGATTCAAGAAGCGGCCTTCGGCTTGGTTCTTACGACCCCGGGCGTTGGACGGTTTGTTACTGTTGGTGGAACACCCTGCCCTATTTCAGATGATGAAATATGCTCACTGGCGCGTGTGAGCAGGTCTGGACTGCCCGCGCTTCCCCATCCTTATTTCGTTGTGAATCAAAAAGTTCAGGTCGCAAACGGGCTATTTGCGGGTGTGGTAGGCGCGGTTGTCCGAGTGGAAAACCAGCGAAGATTGATCGTGTCCGTCGACGCAATTGAGCGGTCTTTTTCGATCGCCATTGACCAGGCTGACGTAGTCCCGCTGGATGGCGCCCACGATGCGTAACAGAAGGTGTTATCGCACTTAGTCGCAAGGGGTCCGTCCTATATCTGGAAACCTGAACAACTTACGTAAACACTAAAGTGTCTTTTTAGCAGACTGCCGAGAAACTCAGTGGGGAGGCGAAAGCCTACCAGCGCGGCTAGAGTGGCTGTTGATCTGGCCAGACTTTGCGGCACTACTGAACAGCCTGCAGGGAAGCCCTTCAATCTGTTCTCATGTCCAAACATTTTGACTATCTAGCTGGCTTATCTTTCTTAAGCGATGGAGGCACATGACTATAAAAACATTCAGCACATCTGCCGGCGTTGAGGATGCGGTGGAAACGAGGTTCCCGGAACGGAACCACGAGGGTTTGCCGCAACTCGATGAACAGCAGCGTCATCGGCTTCTGGTCGAGTGGAACGACACCACATCTAATTTTCCTAAAGCCCACTGTGTTCATGAGCTTTTTGCTGAGCAGGCATCGAAGAGACCGACGGCGACGGCGCTAGTTGTGGGCAACAAATGCCTCACTTATGCGGACGTAGATAGCCGCGCCAATCAGGTGGCGCACTATCTGCGAACTATTGGGGTCGGCCCTGAGAGTGTAGTGGGCCTGTGTGTCGAACGCTCGTTCGAAATGATTATAGGGTTACTGGGCATTCTCAAAGCCGATGGCGCCTATCTGCCTCTGGACAAGAACGACCCCCAGGAACGCATCGCCTACCTGCTGGCGGATGCGGGCGCTTCTGCGGTTCTGACTTCCGCGGAAACAGATGCTGTGCTGGCATCTCATGGAGTGCGAACGGTCAGATTGGATCTCGATTCAGGAATTGCGGATCAGCCGAAGAGCGCGCCTGTAAGTGGGGCCACGTCCCAGAACCTTGCGTATGTAATGTACACCTCGGGTTCTTCCGGCCAACCAAAAGGTGTTGGTGTTGTGCACTACAACATCACCCGATTAGTCAGAAACACTAACTATGTCCAGATAACTTCCAATGACGTGTTCTTAGAACTTGCCCCGGTGACCTTCGATGCGGCGACATTCGAAATATGGGGAGCGTTACTAAACGGAGCCAGGCTGGTGTTGTATCCCCCCGATTCCATGCTCGACCTTTCGAAGCTGAAGAATGTCATTGATCAAACTGGAGTCAGCGTGTTGTGGCTGACCGTAGGGTTGTTCAACAGCATTGTGGATGCTGATTTGCATGTCCTTGCTGGGATTAAACAGCTATTGGTTGGGGGCGACGCGGTTTCTGCGATTCACGTTCGCCGTTTACTGGAAGGGATCAGCACTTGCAAAGTGATCAATGGTTATGGTCCGACGGAAGGAACCACGTTTAGCGTCTGTTTCCCCATACCCGATATATCTGCGATTGAAAAGACCGTGCCGATCGGTCGGCCCATCTCGAATAGTACTGCTTATGTTCTTGATTCCGATTATAAGTTGGCGCCGATCGGGGCAACCGGCGAGCTATACATTGGTGGCATGGGGCTGGCCCGGGGATATTTCCATCGTGCGGATCTGACGGCCGAGTCATTTATTCCCAACCCTTTTAGCGATGTTGGCAGCCGCTTGTATCGAACCGGCGATATGGTTCGCTATTCCGGGGATGGAGTGCTGGAGTTTATCGGGCGGATGGATTCCCAGGTCAAAGTGCGTGGTTATCGCATTGAACTGGAGGAGGTAGAAGCAGTTCTTTTATCGGATCCCAGGATTCGTCAAACAGCCGCGGTGGCCCAGCCGGATCCGCGTGGAGATAAACGACTGGTGGCGTATGTAGTGGGTGCGGGCGATTTGGAACAGAATTTGAAGGGTGTCCGTGAAAGTTTGAGCCAGCGTTTGCCTGAGTACATGGTTCCGTCGCTCTTGATCGTCTTGGATGCGCTGCCGCTGACCGTGAATGGAAAGGTTGATCGAAGAGCATTGCCATCTCCAGAAAAGCGTGTGAATCATGCGCCTTCCCATTCAGGTCTGGAGCAGACCGTAGCTGATATCTGGGCTGCGACATTGGGAGTAAGTGAGGTTGGAGTGAACGATGATTTCTTTGATCTGGGCGGGACGTCTCTGGCCTTGATCAATGTGGTTGCGGAAATGAGCAAGCGCTTTGCGATTCCGTTGGATACCAGCATCGTGGCCCGGGGCGCGACGGTAAGCGCTCTGTCGGAGGCAGTGAAGGAAAAGATGGCTGCCATGAACCAGCCGGGGCCATCGGTCGAGCAGGCGGTAGCTGATATCTGGGCTTCGACCTTGGGAGTAAGTGAGGTGGGGGTTAGCGATGATTTCTTTGACTTGGGCGGGACATCTCTGGCCTTGATCAATGTGGTTGCAGAAATGAGCAAGCGCTTTGCGATTCCGTTGGATACCAGCATCGTGGCCCGGGGCGCGACGGTAAGCGCTCTGGCGGAGGCAGTCAAGGAAAAGATGGTTGCCATGAATCAGCCGGGGCCATCGGTCGAGCAGACCGTAGCTGATATCTGGGCTTCGACCTTGGGAGTAAGTGAGGTTGGAGTGAACGATGATTTCTTTGACCTGGGCGGGACATCTCTGGCCTTGATCAATGTGGTTGCAGAAATGAGCAAGCGCTTTGCGATTCCGTTGGATACCAGCATCGTGGCCCGGGGCGCGACGGTAAGCGCTCTGGCAGAGGCAGTCAAGGAGCGGGCCAGTATCTCCGATCCATCTTCGTTGGAATGCCTCGTTGCGTAATAACGCAAACGACCAATCAATCAAATCAATGACACAACATGGAGGCAGATTATGGCAACACAGGTAGGCGTCAATGTAGAAGCGCAGCAATTGCCGTCAGAGACTTCAAAGACGTTCTTTCTAACTCGAGAAGAATTGGCTGAGTTCCATACCAGAGGGTTCCTCGGGCCTTATGATCTGATGCCGCCCGATGAAATAAAGGCATTCTGGAAACGGATGCGGCTCGAACTGTTTGATCGAACCAAAGCGGTTTATCCGGACGCTCAGCCGGGTACCGGCATTTATGATTACGATCGCCATCTGGATAATTCCATCTTGGCCGATATTATTGGCCGGCCGCAGATCGTGCACCGGATGGCCAGCATTCTTGGCCCCGACGTCTTGTGCTGGCGCACCGAATTCTTTCCCAAGTATCCGGGTGACGAGGGAACCGACTGGCATCAAGTGGACACCTTTGGCGGCGCGGACGGAATTCCCCACATAAAATGGCCCAACGGATCCGATTTCGGCGGCGCCATGACAGCCTGGATCGCATTCACGGAGGCCGGCGAGGATAGGTCTTGCATGCAGTTCATGCCCGGCACGCAGCGCACGATGTACTTTGACGAAAGCAAGGGGATGCATTATGACCCCAAGAAAGCCAACAAGCATGAAATCAATGGCGTTCTGCGTGGATTTTTTGGATATGACTGGCGGGAACTCCAGAAGGACCCAAATTGGGCACCCGATGAATCACAAGCAGTAACGTTGCCCTGTCGCGCAGGCCAGTTCCTTATTTTCCCAACGACCTTGATGCATGCTTCCACTCCTCATGCTGGGAAGACGAAGGAGATGCGGCTGGCGGTTGCTGCTCGCTACGTTCCAACCTCAGTTGAGCTCTACGGCAACATGAAGGAGACCAACATCGTGTACGAGTTGGGCGGAAGCTACTCGCTGGATAACTATGGCGCCGTATTGGTTTCAGGGCGCAACGACTATCCACATAACCTTATACGAACGGAGACAACCAGAGGGTTCAAGTTTGTGAATTGTAATCCACGGTAACTGGCGTTAGATGTCCATGAACTCCATCTTTTATAAGCTGTTGGATAATACGATGGCGGAGGTCTACCGCCGTGAACCCACTTACCCTTCTTCTTTTCCGATCACTGTTTCTTATGAGGGAATGGTATCGGCGTATGCTCAGCATCCGCTATGTAATAAACTTCCTCCTGGAGTGGTGGAACAAGCCCTCATTGAAGGTCTCGCCTATGTTGCCAGGGGGTGGACAAAGGCGAAGCAAGCAAGTACCGGAGCGGACCCCATTGCTCAGTTTCTATGCGACTGTATTACTGACGCGTTTTGTGCTGACCAGGGGCTGCTAGCATTACAGCCCCACAACCGCTACAGCGAGTCAATTGTCGAGGTGCTTGCGCGGGACTTCAGCGAGCGGCGAACTCTGGGAGATATGTGCTACTACGTTCGAAATCAGGGTACGCATCCACTGCTACTGATTAATGCAACCGGCGCCTCCATAGCAATCTGGAAGCAATTCCTCGCGGACTCGACTCACGATTTCAAAATTATCCTGCCCCGGCGGCGGGGCAGCGACCTGTTTAGAGGTGGATTGCAGCAGCACGTTAGTATAGAGACAGACTCGAGTGACTTAGCTTCGATTCTTGATGCTGAATCGCTTGATCGAGCCGATATCCTGGCATGGTGCAATGGCGCCCGAGTCGCCATCGATCTGGGGAACCGCCGGCCTCACCAGATATCGTCGATGGTTCTATTGGGACCGATGCTCAAAGGCATACAGGGGGTCACTCCCAGCCCAAGCCACTTTGAGCGGGACTTGCAACCTCTGCTTGATTCTGTGTGCAAAGAACCGTCGATGGCTCCATTTTTTTCAAAAGAAATCTTAAAGCAACCTACATCGCCGAACTGGAGCCGGTGGGTTAATGCTCCCGCCAGCCGTGCCCAGGCTTTATTTGCCTTGCCCGCGAAAGAGCATGCCGACGCCATGATGGCGATGCTTACGGACCCTCAGTCATTCATCAACATAGCTCGTCGTGTGGCATCCGACGAAAGCTATCCAATGGATCACGCTCTTGGAAAGCTCCAGGTGCGGACCATGGTGATCATGGGCGCTGATGACAACATTGTGAGCAACGAACTGGTCTCATCGGCCATGAAACAGTTGTCCCAAAATACTATCTTGAAGGTTGTTGTCAAGGGCAGCGGTCACTATATCCAGGACCTACAGTACCATTATTTCCGCTGGCTGTTGACCGAGTTCCTTGAGAAGCATCGATCACCTTTGAGAACTGCACGAATCTCGGCCGAGACTTTGGGCAGTTCTTCATGCAACAGACCGAAACGCCAAAATTCCGGCAGTGCGAACCTTTTGGCGTCGGCGCAATGATCTGGTGCGAAGCGGTGGTGGAATAAGGCTAGGACTCTCCAAAACGACAGTAACCTCCGGGAAGTTCATCGAGATTGAAGGCTTAACGAGGCGACCTTATGGGCCACGATCTCGGCGAATTTCGATGCAGCGGCTAAGGAGACAGTGGCGATGAAGAATGAGAGCCTTTATCTTCGGCAGAATATTCAGGTGGAACCCCTTGTCGACCATTGGTATGCCTGGCCACATCTCATTCCGCCTGCAACTGCCGCGCGCAATATTACCGAACGGCACACGAAGATCATGAACTCCTACGTGAGTTCTCCGCAGATTCACATTAACGCGGTGAAGAATCCCAAGATGCAGGGAGGACCGTTCATTGCGTTGAGCGGGGGGAGGGTAGATGAGGTGCGGGCCTTGCGCGACCGCACCAAGACGGAGCGGGCTCATCTTTTTGAGCTTTCGGCCGCGATTGGCGAATTGGATAACATGCTTCGCACCAAAGCCAAAGGCTTCAGCCTGCACCCGCTCTACTCCGAAGTTCCCGACATTCTGCGTGGATACGTGGAATTGGTCTACGATTTGAATCATCAGCCATCTTTCCGGCTGATTGAGCCGCTGTTGTATCAGAGCCGCTACTATGACCCATCCATGCAAAGTCTGATGCTGTCAGCGATTCAGAGCGATGACCGCCCGTTCGTGCTGAGCACGCCGCGCCTGGGAGATGACTCCAGCGTGCACCTGCAAATTCCGTTCAACAGCCCGGTCGTAGATGAAATCTTTCGCCTCAAATCGTCACCCCGGCGGAGGGAAGAAATTCAGGAGATGCTGGGGGTAAATGGGAGCCAGCAGGACTTGCTCAGCTCCTTCCTCACGCCGGAGCTTCCTCCCCGCTATGCGCCATATCAAGGGGCGGGAGTTCGCTGGCGCTATTTTGGACATGCCTGCATTTTGATTGAGTCGCAAGGGGTGAGCATGTTGTTTGATCCGGTGCTCAGCTATACCTATGAGAGCGGCATCTCGCGCTACACCTATCTTGATTTGCCGGACTCCATCGATTACGTGCTGATCACCCACAATCACCAGGACCATGTGCTCTTCGAAACGCTTCTGCAGATCCGGCATAAGGTCAAGAACGTCGTCGTTCCACGCAGCGGAGGTGGCCAGTTGCAGGATCCCTCGCTCAAGCTGCTGCTGGAGCAATGTGGCTTCCGGAATGTGATCGAAGTAACGGAAATGGAAGACGTCAAAATTGGAAAAGTCCGGATTACTGCATTGCCCTTCTTCGGGGAACATGCCGACCTGGACATAAGGAGCAAGACGGCATGGCTGGTGAAAATCGGCCGGCAGGCCATGATATTTGCCGCCGATTCCTGTAACATCGAGCCGCGTCTATATGAGCATATTCATCGGAGTGTAGGGGATGTGGATGCCCTATTTCTGGGCATGGAATGCGATGGTGCCCCGCTCACCTGGCTCTACGGTCCGCTGCTCACGATACCCACCGAGAGGGCCATGGATGATTCGCGGCGTCTTTCGGGCTCCAATTTCGAGCAAGGCAGAAGCATCGTCGAGTTGTTCAACTGTAAAGAGGTATACGTGTACGCGATGGGCCAGGAGCCGTGGCTGAACTACATCACGAGCATCAAATACACGCCTGAATCTCGTCCCATTGTGGAATCGGACAAGCTGCTAAAGTGGAGCCGTGAACGGGGAATCACGGCTGAAAGACTATTTGGGGAAAGAGAAATCCTGATCGAAGAGTCGGCGCTGGCCGCGGCTGACATAACGTGCGAGTTAACCCCAGCGGTTGAAGCCGCCACCAGGGTTTCCTAAGTCGTGAAGAAAAAATAATGCAATCAGTCTTGTTTGAAGTCCCTGAGGCTGTATGCTGATTGCCTGGGTTCTTGGGGATCCAAATTGGCGACGCCGCGCCGCAATTCGAGTAACAGCTGGTTCGAAAGTCTTTCGATCGCTCGTGCCCCGCGGCTCCGCCTCTTCTGCTTTCCACACGCTGGAGGAAATGCATACATGTTTCGCGAATGGCAGCGACATTTCACTCCGGAGATCGATGTTTGTCTGGTGCACTTGCCTGGTCGGGCACGGCGTACCGGCGAGCGACCTCATACGCGGCTGCAGCCACTGGTCGAAGAAATAGCAGATGCGATCCGTACAGAGCTTCGCGGCCGGTTTGCTTTTTATGGCCATAGTATGGGAGCGCTCATCAGCTTTGAACTGGCGCGTGAGCTACGTCGTAGAAACTGCAGCACGCCCGTTCGTCTGTTTCTTTCCGCTTGCCGCGCTCCTAATGTGGTGAGATCTGTGCCCCCGACTTTCAACCTTCCCGTTCAGGAATTCATGGCTGAGATCCAGAAACTCAAAGGAACACCGAAGGAATTCTTTGAGTCGCTAGAAATCCAAAATGCGCTCCTGCCTTTGCTGCGAGCGGACTTGGAGATCACCGACACTTACGAATATCTTGCCGAATCGCCCCTTGGCTGTCCCATTACCATATACGGAGGCGAGCAGGACGAACTCGCCCCCGTGAAGAGTTTGGCGCC
Organism: Candidatus Angelobacter sp.; assembly: GCA_036522115.1. Taxonomy (GTDB): domain Bacteria; phylum Acidobacteriota; class Terriglobia; order Terriglobales; family Acidobacteriaceae; genus Angelobacter. The sequence continues at coordinate 7,884 of DATDGL010000160.1, read as the reverse complement.
CTGGGAGTTACAGACAACGGCAGAATGTACAACTCGATTTTTTTCCGGGGACCACTTCTTCATTCAAAGCCTGAAGGTGGAGTTTGTCGGGATTCTTCGCCAGGACTTGCTTCAAACCTTGTCCGTATCCTAAGAACCAGATACAGCTTCCTCAGCAGTTAATCAACACAAAATAATACGTGTGTACAGACTCCACAATTACGAGTTGGGATGCGGCGCTGTCATCCGCAGTATGAATCGCAGTGCCAAGTTGATGGGTACGTTCAGTTATCGTTCCAAGAGCGAACAGACGGCAAGTCATCCTCCGCCCCACATCTATATCGACCACAACGAAGAGAAAATGCGCGTCCACGTCATGCACCACGATGCCGAACCAACACCACATCCACGATTTCGGTGATCTAGCGATCTTCGCACACGTCAATGAGCATTACGGAGCAGGCGATCCGGGAAACGGCACGTCTTAACCCGCGATCGATCCGGTGAATCTAACAACGAATTTTCACGCCTTGCAGTAAATCCTCGTCTCGGGTGAAAAGTCCGACCAAGAACCAGGAGTGGAGAACATTGACATGACGCAGTTGACAGACAACGAGAAGTTGTATCAGAAGGTGCTGCCGAAGTCGGGAACAGAAGTATTTGTGCTGCGCGAGTACGAAGCGCCGGAGGGAGAGATAGAGACAGCGCTGGCGGGAATCTGGGCAGAGGTGCTGCAGGTGAAGCGGGTAGGGCGGCGGGACAACTTTTTTGTACTGGGCGGCCGTTCGCTGCTGGCGCTGCAGGTGGCTGCGCGCGTGCGACAGGCGCTGGGTGTGGATATAGATATCAGCCTGTTCGCCATGCCGGTGCTGAGTGATTTTGCGCGGGTAGTGGAGAGTGCGCGGCAGTCCTGGCTGCCGGCAATTACGCACGCCGAGCGTGGGCAACGATTGCCGTTGTCATTTGCGCAGCGAGGGCTGTGGTTTTTGGCGCAGATGGAAGGAGGAAGCGAAGCCTATCACATTTCCTTTGGGGTGCGGTTACGAGGGGAGTTGAATGTGGCGGCGCTGAAACAGGCGCTGGATCGAATCGTGGCGCGGCATGAGGCGTTGCGCACGACCTTTGCGATGGTGGACGGAGAGCCGGAGCAGAGGATCGTGCCGGTGGAGGAGAGCCGTTTTCAATTGCAGGAACAGGACTTGCGGGAGCACGAGGATGCTGGGGGTGAGTTGGAGCGAGTGATAGCCGAGGAAGCTGGGGCAGGTTTTGATCTGGAACGAGGGCCGCTGATCCGGGGGCGGCTGATCCGGTTGGGGGAGGAGGAGCACGCGCTGCTGATCAGCATGCACCACATCGTCTCGGACGGGTGGTCGCTGGGGGTGCTGTTCAAGGAGATGAGTGAGTTGTACGGGGCGTATGTAGAGGGGGAAGCAGATCCGTTGCCGGAGTTGGGGGTGCAGTACGCGGATTATGCGGTGTGGCAGCGGAAGTGGATGGAGGGGGAGGTGTTGGGGGAGCAGGCGGAGTACTGGAAAAGGAATCTGGCAGGAGCGCCGGAGGTGTTGGAGTTGCCGGCAGATCATGTGCGACCGGCGCGGCAGGACTATGCCGGAGCGGTGGTGCCGGTGAGGATGAACGAGAAGCTGACGGCAGGACTGAAAGAGCTGAGCGGGCGACAAGGGACAACGTTATATATGACGTTGTTGGCGGGGTGGGCGGTGTTGCTGAGTCGGTTGTCTGGGCAGCAGGACGTAGTGATTGGGACGCCGGTGGCGAATCGCGGGCGAGTGGAGATAGAGAATCTGATCGGGGATTTCGTGAACATGCTGGTGTTGCGAGTGGACGTATCGGGGAGACCGACGGTGGGAGAGATGCTGGGTCGGGTAAAGAGGCAGGCGGTGGCGGCGCAGCAGCATCAGGACATCCCGTTTGAGCAGGTGGTGGAGTTGGTGCAGCCAGTACGGAGCTTGGCGCACAGCCCGTTGTTCCAAGTGACCTTTACTTGGCTGGAGGGGTTGGAAGATCGTCCGCAATTGCCGGGGTTGATGGCAGGGTCGTTGCAGTTGTCGCCGCATCGGGTGTCGAAGTTCGATTTGGCTCTGTTAATTCGGGAATCGGAGGGGCGCATTGAAGGCGTAGCGGAATATGCGACGGCGCTGTTTGAGGCGGAGACGGTGGAGCGATATCTGGGCTACTTTACCCGGCTGCTGAAAGGGATGATGAGTGAGGAGAGGGAAACGGTGGATCACTTGCCGTTGCTGGGGGAGGCAGAACGGCGGCAGGTGGTGGAGCAGTGGAACCAGACGGAGGCCAAGATTCCGACTGCTTGCATACACGAGTTGTTTGAGGAGCAGGTGGAGAAAAGGCCGGAAGCGGTGGCGGTGTCGTCTGAAGACCAGCAGCTGAGTTATGGGGAGTTGAATGCGCGAGCGAATCGGCTTGCGCACTATTTGCAGAGATTGGGAGTGGGTGTGGAGACGCGAGTGGGCGTGTGCCTGGAGCGGTCGGTGGAGATGATCGTGGCCATCTTGGGCATCCTGAAGGCCGGAGGGGCGTACGTGCCGCTGGATGGGGAGTATCCGGCGGAGCGGTTGGTGTTCATGCTCGAGGATGCGGAAGTGGGACTGGTGCTGACGAAGACGGGATTGCGGGATCGGCTGTCGGCGGAAGCGACGCGGTTTGTGCTGGTGGTGTGCCTGGATGCGGAGGGAGAGGCGATCGCCGAGGAGAGTTGGGAAAATGTTGTGGGATTGGAGACGGACAGTAGTCGTCTGGCGTACGTGATGTATACGTCGGGATCGACGGGGCGGCCGAAGGGAGTGATGGTGACGCAGGAGAATGTGGTGCGCCTGGTGCGCAGCACGAACTATGTGGAGTTTGGTTCGGGAGTGGTGATCGGACACGTCTCGAATGTGGTGTTCGATGCCAGCACGTTCGAGATCTGGGGAGCGCTGTTGAACGGGGGGCGGCTGGCGGTGATAGCGAAAACGGATGTGCTGGCTGCGCCGGAGGTGTTGGGAGGGCAGTTGAAGGAACTGGGGGTGACGACGCTGTTTCTGACGACAGCGCTGTTCCAGGAGTGCGTGCGCAGTTATCGAGGAATTTTTGCTGGTATGGATCAGATTCTGTTCGGGGGGGAGGTATGCGATGCGGAATGCGTGCGCCAAAGCGTGGAGCAGGAAGGGCCGCGGGAAGTGGTGCATGTGTATGGTCCGACGGAGACCACGACATTTGCTTCATACCTTGCTCTGAAGCGAGTGGAGCAGGGTAAGGCAGTGCCAATCGGGCAGCCGATTGGGAATACAAAGATATACATCTTGGACAGAGAGTTGGAGACCGTGGGAGTGGGGATACCGGGAGAAATATATGTGGGAGGGTTGGGTGTAGCTCGATGCTATGCCAATCGACCGGAGATGACAGCCGAACGGTTTGTGCCGAATCCATTCAGCGATAGACGAGGAGAGCGGTTGTATCGGACGGGGGACTTGGGGCGGTGGCATGTGGAGGGGACGATCGAGTTTGTGGGGCGGAGGGACGAGCAGGTGAAGGTTCGGGGATTCCGGATCGAGTTAGGGGAGGTGGAAGGGGCATTGCGAGAGCAGGCGGGAGTGAAGGAGGCGGTAGCGATAGCGTGGGTGAAGGATAGCGGAGACAAGCAATTGGTGGGGTATGTAGTGGGGGAGAAGGGTGCGATGCTGACGGCGGCTGGAGTCCGGGAAGGAGTGGGGAAGAAGCTGCCGGAATACATGGTGCCGATGGTGGTGGTGATGGAGGAGTTACCGCTGACTGCGAACGGGAAGGTGGATCGGCGGCATCTGCCGAAGCCGGAGGAGATGCTGGAGGAGAGAACAGGAGAGTATGTAAGACCGCGGAACAGGACGGAAGCGATCTTGGCGGAGGTGTGGGAGCAGGCGCTGGGGCTGGAGCGGGTGGGGGTAGAAGAAAATTTCTTCGAGTTAGGGGGGGATTCGATACTGAGCGTGCGGATTATCGGGTGGGCGCGGGAGCGCGGGCTGGAGTTTTCGGTGCAGGATCTATTTGAGTATCAGACAATTGCCGCCCTGGCAGGGGTGGTGCGGCGGGAGAACGGTGAAGAGCGGATAGTGACAGCGCCGTATGAGTTGGTGGGGGAAGAGGTACGTAGCTGTTTGCCGGAGGATGTAGAGGATGCGTATCCCTTGAGCCAGTTGCAGGCTGGGATGTTGTTTCACAGTGGCTATGTGCCGGAGAGCAGTGTATATCACGACGTTATTACTTATCGTTTGTGTCTGCCCTACGAGGCAAAGATGTTCCAGAGGGCGCTGGACAGACTGACGCAGCAGCACGAGATGCTGCGCACCTCGATCGACATGGCGAGCTTCAGTGAACCGATACAGTTAGTACACCGGCGGGTAGATTTGCGGGTATTGGAACAGGACTGGCGGGGGAAGAGTGCGGGGGAGCAGGAAGCGGGGCTGGCGGACTTCATGGAGCGGGAGTGTAGGACGGGATTTGAGTGGAACCACGGGCCGCTGATGCGGATGTTTGTGCATCGCCTGAGTGCGGATGAATTTCAATGCAGCTTCAGTTTCAATCACGCGATTATGGATGGATGGAGCGAGGCGAGCCTGATCACAGAGCTAGTGCAGGATTATGAATGTCGGCTAGCGGGGGGAAGCTTGGACATCAGGCCATTGGGGGTAAGCTATCGAGACTATATCGCGCTAGAGCGGCGAGCGATGGCAGCGGAAGAAAGCATCACATTCTGGAAGCAGATGCTGCAAGGCCATATGGTGACGCCGGTGCCATTGAGAGATTGGCTTGGAGAGGAAACGCCGGCAAGTTCAGCAGAGATGCTAGTCCGGGTGATTGAAATGGGCGAAGACACTCAGGACCGGTTGCGGCATCTGGCGCGAGAGAATGAGACACCCCTGAAGACAGTTCTGCTGGCGGCGCACATGAAGGCGTTGCAAGTGCTGACCGGGCAGTCGGATGTAACCACCGGAGTAGTGCTCAACGGACGGCCGGAAGTAAATGGAGGGGAGCAGGTTCTTGGTCTCTTCCTGAATACAGTTCCTTTTCGGCTGCGAATGGAGTGCAGTTCCTGGAGATCTCTGATCCGGGAGACATTTGCGGCCGAGCAACAGATTCTGCCGCATCGGCGTTTTCCCATGGTGGATCTGCGAGAGCAGATGGGTGGTGAAGCGTTGTTTCAGACGACATTCAATTATGTGCATTTCCACGTCTATAGGGAACTGGAACGAGACGGGCAGCAGGGACGAAGGTTGATTGGAGGGCGAAGTGGATATGCCCGGACGAGCCTCGATTTTCTAGTGAACTTTGAGGTAGCACCAGATACAGGGAAACTACAGGGGACGGTGCACTGTCACACCGGCATTATGGGCGCAGCAGCACTGGAGCGTGTAGCCAACTATTACCAGAATGTACTGGAAGGGATGACGGAGGATCGAATTGGTGATGTGCGGCCGGAGGGAGAGCGAAGCCAGATCGAAAAGTGGAACCGGACGGAGGCGGAGATTCCCGGCGGTTGTGTGCATGAATTGTTTGAAGAGCAGGTGGAGAAGATGCCGGAGGCAGTGGCGCTGGAGTATGAAGGCCAGCAGCTGACTTACGCGGAGCTGAACCGGCGTGCCAACCAGTTGGCACACTACCTTCAAGGGCTGGGAGTGGGGCCGGATGTGCTCGTAGGGGTCTGTCTCGAGCGCTCGCTCGAAATGGTGTTGGCCCTGCTGGGAGTGCTGAAAGCGGGAGGCGCGTATGTGCCGCTGGATCCCGCGTATCCGGTTGAACGGCTGCGCTTCATGATCGAAGACTCCGCGCCCGCCGCGCTGCTCACGCAAAGCCATCTCGAAAAGTTGTTTGTCGGCAGCGACGACAGTCTGCCGGTGCTGGATCTGGCATCGGCAACTCCGCCATGGCAGGAGCATCCTGAGACCAACCCAGCCCCGGATGCCATCGGACTGGGCCCACAGCACCTTGCCTATGTCATCTACACTTCGGGATCGACAGGAACGGCCAAGGGCGTCCTGGTTACTCACTTGAACGTGGTTCGTCTGGTGCAGAACACCAATTATGTTGATTTCACCCCACCACTCACGATCGGGCATTTGTCCAACGTGGCCTTTGATGCAGCAACATTTGAAGTCTGGGGTGCGCTTTTAAATGGCTGCCGGCTTGCCGTGATCCCGAGATTCGATGTGCTGGTGCCGGAAAACCTGGCAGTGCAATTACAGAATCTGCAGGTCTCTACCCTTTTCTTGACAACGGCGCTCTTTAACGAATGCATACGCCAGCAGCCCAATATCTTTCATCGCATGGACCAGATTCTCTTTGGTGGCGAGCTATGCGATCCCCAGAGCGTTCGGCAGGCCTTGCAGAAGTCTCCGCAGCGCGGACTGTTCCATGTTTATGGCCCAACGGAAACCACCACCTTTGCGTCCCACTTTCCCATTGAAACAGTGCGGGAGAGAAGCACGGTTCCCATCGGCCGACCGATTGCGAACACGCGGATCTACATCCTGGATGCACATGGGGAGCCGGTACCGGTGGGAGTGACGGGGGAACTGTATATCGGCGGAAGTGGGGTAGCGCGCGGTTACTTGAACCGTCCCGAGCTGACGGCGGAGAAGTTCCTCAAGGATCCATTCACGGATGATGCGAACGGACGGATGTACCGGACGGGAGATCTGGGCAGATGGCAGGCGGATGGGGCCATTCAATTTGTGGGGCGGAACGATTTTCAAGTGAAGGTGCGTGGTTTCCGGATCGAGTTAGGAGAGATCGAGGTGTGTCTGTTGCACCATCGATGCATACGGGAAGCGGTGGTGGTGGCGCGGGAAGAGTCTGGTGGGGAGAAACGGCTGGTGGCCTATTACACGGTGAAGGAGGGAGCCGGCCAGGAGGAAGTGGGAGCGGAAGAGCTGAGAGGGTATCTGTCTGGGAAGCTGCCGGAGTACATGGTGCCGGCGGCGTATGTACGGCTGGAGAGTTTGCCACTCACGCCCAATGGAAAGCTGGACCGGAAGGGATTGCCGGCGCCGGAGGGAGATGCCTATGCGGTGGAGCGGTATGAAGCGCCGGAGGGGGAGATCGAAACAATTGTAGCGGGGATCTGGGAGGATGTGCTGAAAGTAGAGCCAGTCGGGCGGCGGGACAACTTTTTTGCACTGGGCGGGCACTCGCTGCTGGTGGTGCGTGCGACTTCGCGGATCCAGCAAGCGCTGGGAGTAGAAGTGAGGATCAGCGATGTGTTTGCATGCCCGGTGCTGAGTGATTTTGCCCGGGTGGTGGAGAGCGCGCGGCAATCCCGGCTGCCGGCGATCACGCGTGCAGAGCGTGGAGGACGAGTGCCGCTGTCGTTTGCGCAGCAGCGGTTGTGGTTTTTAGCGCAGATGGAGGGGGGAAGCAAAGCGTATCACATGCCGTTCGACCTCCGCCTAAATGGCAGATTGAATCGAGCGGCGCTAAAGCGGACGCTGGATCGAATCGTGGCCCGGCATGAAGCCCTGCGCACCACCTTCCTCATGGTGAATGAAGAGCCGGAGCAGAGGATTGCGCCGGTGGAGGAGAGTCGCTTTCATCTGCTGGAACACGATTTGCGGCAGCACCCGGATGCGAACGGCGAGTTAGAGCGTGTGATAGCAGAGGAAGCGGGAGCAGGTTTTGATCTGGAAAGGGGGCCGCTGATCCGTGGGCGGCTGATCCGGTTGGGGGAGGAGGAGCATGCGCTGCTGATCAGCATGCATCACATCGTCTCGGACGGATGGTCGCTGGGAGTGTTGTTCAAGGAGATGAGTGAGTTGTATGGGGCGTATGTGCGTGGGGAAGAAGATCGGTTGCCGGAGTTGGGAGTGCAGTATGCGGATTATGCGGTGTGGCAGCGGAAGTGGATGGAGGGGGAGGTGT
>DATDGL010000159.1:0-22761 GCA_036522115.1 Candidatus Angelobacter sp. | reverse complement strand
GGAACTGCCGTGCAGATTGTGACGCATGGCGATCAGGTGCATATCCCCAGTGAAACCGTGCTGGAATTTACTCTGAACCAGCCAATTACGGTCAGCCGAGCGCAATGACGATGACCCAGCGCCACGTCAGGTAGAAGAGTACCATTTTGGCACTCCGAGCATTGCATTTTCCAAAAAGTTGTTGCAACGCTGCTGAAAGCGCCTACAATTCGCCAAGCTTGATTCCACACTGAAGCAGAACATCTTCGTCTGCCCTGCCTCACCGTCGGCAGTGATTGGGCAGGACGGCAAAAAGATGGAGGAAGGCGCAAATGCACTGTCTCCGAATACTCCCCGTGGCGCTGCTGTTGCTTTCAGCCCTCCCGGTTTCTCCCGCGACCTCCCAAAAAGCAGGAAAAAGCAGGCGGTCGTCAAAAACGTGCTCGGGCAGCCAGCCTTTTGCTTACGACAACGGTCCTGCGGGACAAGGGACCTGGTGCGGCCCTTGCAATGACGGTTCCGTCGAGCTACAGGCACCCATCAATATCTCTTCCGATGTTCCCGCATCGGCTCAACCGCCCATTGAGTTTTTGAACTATGACACTCCTACAGAATTGAATATTTACCCAAACAATCCGTACAACCTCAAGATTGACTACAGCGCAGGAGTAAGCGCGATCAAGATTGGAAACGACACCTTTAAGCTCAAGGAGTTTCATTTCCACCGGCCCAGCGAGGAAGCCATCAATAATCGTCGATATCCCATGGTCCTGCACCTGGTACATGAGAGGTCTGTGTGCCCGCTCGGTGGTCCAGGGTGTGCGGCAGTCGTGGCTATTTTGATCGAAGAGACTCCCCCAGAGCAGCCGCCAAGACAGGACACTACCGCTCTGCTGGACGTATTGTTTAAGAATTTTCCTCCTCCCGAGGGCAAGCGGGGTGTATCAATCAGCGTTGCAGGCCTGCTACCTGACCGCTTCAGAGACTCAGGTTACTATCGCTACGACGGCTCGCTCACCACGCCTCCGTGCACCGGGGACATTACGTTTTACCTGTTGAAGCCCCGGCTCCGATTGTCCGCGGAGCAAATTGCACAATTCGAGCGCCGCTATCCATCGCCCAATGCACGGGACATTCAACCGCTGAAAAACCGCGAGATTAAGAACCGCAAGTAACCTTAAACGGCAAAAACTCTCTACTGCAAAGGACGCTGAGGACGCAATCCGCCCGAAAATGAACCGGAATCCTAACATGAGGCTGATTCGTCCTCTTCCAGAATGACAGAGTTGTAAGTTTATCGCTTCGCCGAACTGTTCATGTCCCGGAATGTAGAACTCCAGACGCGGACTAAAGTCCAGGGACTTCACCGTTATGGCATGATGAGGACTTTGCCGGCGGTCATGTTGGAGGCGTAACGCTGCAGTGCGAGAGCAGCATCGTTTAGAGGCACCTTGGACTGGAAATCGGTTTTGAGATCGCTGCCGAGCAGCGACTGCACCTGGCGGGCAAGACGCAGTTGGCCCAGCATGCTCCTGGACTGCACCCATGAACTTAGCCAGAAGCCATCCAGGTGCTTGCTTTCAAATATCAGAGAGGAAGGGTCTGCCTGGGCTGCAGCCAGCGACAACCCACCATAGACGAGCAGGCGGGCGCCGGGCGGCTGTGCCCGCAAAACCATGGCCGACATTTCGCCAGCCACCGCGTCGAAACCGATGGTGGCCCCCAGCTTGCGGCAGAGATCGCGTAACGCGTCTTCAAAGGCGGGACCGCTGCTGTTTACAATGTGCTCCGCGCCCAGGCTGCGCAGAAGCTGTGCCTGTTCCGGGCGGCGCACGATATTGATGACAGGCAGGAAGAACCGCTGACCCAGCCGGATGATCATGCGGCCCAGAGCGCTTGCGGCGGCAGTCTGAACCACAGCGCGATGACCGCCGCGCCGCGCAATGTTCATCAGGGCCCAGGCGGTGAAAGGATTCACGAGCATGACTGCGCCCTGTTCCAGCTCAACGTTCTTCTGCAGCGGGATGCAGAGTTTGGCTGAAGCCACCACATACTCGGCCCACATTCCGCCGGAGGACCTGGCATCAGCAACCGCACAGGTGACCCGTTTGCCTTTGAGAAATCGCGCCAGCATTCCCGAACCGGTCTCTACGACCGTGCCGCTGCCTTCGAAACCGGGGACCGCTGGAAGAGATTTTTTGAAGCCATACAGCCCCTGAATAAACATGAGGTCAGAGGGATTGATGGGCGAGGCAAAGACTTTGACCAGCACCTCGCCCGGCCCAGGATGGGGCACAGGAATTTCAGCGATCGAGATGCTCTCCGGCTTGCCGTCGTAGTCGCGGAGCTGTACGGCGCGCATTGTGGAAGGAGACGGCACAATTGCAAGAATTTAACCACGAAGGACACGAAGGAGCATATAGAAAACCGTCTCTATTTGCTTGTTTACCTTCGTGTCCTTTGTGGTTTAAGAGCAATACTGTTTACTTAGGAGATTTCGGAACCTTTTGAGTTAACGGCTGAACGCAAGGTCCCTCCGATTTACCCCCGCTAACGCGTGGGTAAACCCTCGGGATGACGAACTTTTTTTCGCGTCCTCGTTAAGTGAACCGTATTGGGTTTAAGAGGGTTTAAGAGCCAACATCTTCTTCTTACGCTGCCTTGGTTTTTCCCTGGTACAGCGGCACGAATTCCTGGGTGACAAAAGACTCAAACGTCGTTGGGGTGGTGTTTTGCGCGGAGCGATGCTCCAGGGCGCGGATGTGTCCGGAATTCAGGGCCGCACTCAATGCCAGAAGCAAATCCGCGACGTTGCCTGACATCCCCAGTTGCATCAGCCCCGGACGGATTTGCTCATCGGGCAGGCGCACATATTGAAGCTCGGGTTGGTTGATGGTCTTGCCCATGATCGTGGTGATTTCGTTGTAATCCAAGTCTCGCTGTCCCAGCAGTTCACGCGTTTGCTTGCCGGAAAAATTCTTTCTCAGCAGCAGATCAGCGGCCGCCACTCCGATGTCAGACGGAGCAATCAGGGGAAGCTTCACTTGAGCTTTGACCGGGCCAGCGCACTTGCCGAAGGCGTGAATGGCGCCGGCCTGGGCCAGGGTGTTGGACATGAAGTACCCGGCACGCAGATGCACGACGTTCAGTCCGGCAATTTGATTGAGCTTTTCTTCGAATTCATGCAGCCCGACTACCGGGCCGGTCTTCTCGGTTTTGTCTGCGCCGACACTGCTGAGCGAGACCACATGCTTGACTCCCGCCTGGTTCAGCGACTGAACGAGCGCGTCGCTGACGCGGTTCTGTTGTGCGTGAAAGTCCTGGCTGGCCAGGTCGGGCGGAATCATGGCATAGACGCCTTCCGCTCCAGTGAAGGCCTGGGCCAGCGCAGCGGCATCCGTGATTTCGGCCAAAAATGGTTCGGCGCCCTGCGCCACCAAAGACTGTAAACGATCTGCGCTCCTGCCAATGACTCTTACCTTCTTCCCTTGCGCCAGCAGGCGCTCGGCCGCCGGCTTTCCCGTATTCCCGGTTGCTCCTGTAATTACGTACATGAACTACCTCCATAAGACACTTCGATGTCACAGATACTCGATGGGGTTCAGTTTTTTGACCGGAGCCGCAACCAAAGATCAAAAGATCACCACAGAGACACGGCCTCGCGAAGCCACAGCCAAAAACCAACACTCACCCACGGAGATGCGGAACCACGGAGACACACGGAGAAAAACTAAAGATCAAAATTAAGTATTGGAGAAAAGCAAAATCAAAAGCAAAACCTTTACCGCAGAAAACACGGAGAGAATAAAGAGGACAGGGAGGAATGCCTTGACCAAGAAAACAGCAAAACCATTCTGCCGCGAATGCACGCGAAGTACGCGAATTTCAACAGCAGAAGCTTTCTACCGCAGAAGACGCAGAGGGAAATCAGAGAGATTGTCAAAACCCATGGCAGGACAAAGCTAACAGCAGTGCCAGGCATCTGTCCTGACATTACCTTATTGTTTATATACAATTCCACCTTTCATTACGAATGCGACCTTCTGCACCACGCTGATGTCCTGCAAGGGATTGCCGGGAACGGCGATGACGTCAGCGAAGTAGCCTGCTTTTAAGACACCGATCTTTCCCTCCCATCCCAGGAGTTTTGCGCCGTTGAGAATGCTTGCCTGGAGGGCTGTCAATGGACTCATGCCGTACTTCACCATGAGCAGAAACTCCCGAGCTTGAGTGCCGTGAGGGAACGGGCCTACATCGGAGCCCAGCGCCATGGGCACACCTGCGGCCAGTTGCTTGCGAAATTCACGGGCATGAAAATCGAGCATCTGGCGGCGGCGTTCAGATTCCGCCGGCGAAGCGGCGTGATCAGCAAAATACTCAGAGATGGTGAAAGTCGGCACGGCAAAGATCTGCTTTTCGCGCATCAGGCGCATGGTCTCATCGCTGAGTTGAAATGCGTGGTCTACGGAGGCGACTCCCGCTCGCGCGGCATACAGGGTGCCCGGTTCGCCGGTCGCATGCACGGCGACCCGCCTGCCTACGCGCGCAGTCTCTTGGACAGCGGCACTGAGTTCTGCTTCAGTAAATTGATACGGCGTGGAAAACTTTCCATCACGCAGGGCGTCCCGTCCGGTTTCGTACATCTTGATGAAGTCAGCGCCTTGTTTGAATTGCTCCCGGATCACGCTGACCAATTCCTCTGCGCTGTTGGCCCGCGCGGCGTTGGACAGCACATGTTGTTCGGGGTTGAAGTTATTGGCGTCCTCGTGGCCTCCCAGGATGTCGATGGCATTTCCACTGATGCGCAGGCGCGGCCCGGGAATGAGCCCGTGATTGATGGCGTTGCGCACAGCGGTGTCGGCGGATCCTGCTCCCTCAGTTCCCATATCGCGTTCGGCGGTGAACCCGGCCATGAGGTCGTCTCTTGCGGCCAAAGTGGCGAGAATGGTGCGCTGGGGTACTGACTCCTCGACCGTCTGTAAATCTTCCGCTCCGGGATGCAGGAAGAGATGGACGTGCGCATCAATCAGGCCGGGCATCAACGTGTGATCGCCTAAATCAATCATTTCGGCCCCCGCAGGATGCGTGACCGATGTTCCCACCTCGACGATCCGTTCGCCCTGCACAAGGATTTCAGCGGGCCCAATGATTTTGCCGTTTTCAATGTCCAGCAGCCGGGCTGCATGAAGAACAATCGGATGCGGCGGAGCGGTCTGAGACTGAGCGGAAATCAAAGCTGTAACAAGAACGAAAAGAGATGAGCAAAAACGACAGCGCTTTTTCATGACGGCGGAAATAATACCACCTGTGCGGGTGAGGCTGGATCGAGTCATCGGATCGTCGGGTCATCGTTGGCTGGTTTCGGCAGAGCGGAAGCGGGCGGGTTGTGCTTTGCTAGCCCCGACTCAACAGTTGCAGAAGAGTCAAAATCGTTTAGCTGGGGCGCTTCTCTTTCTTCCCCGTTCGGTTAACGAGCAATTGAATCTTGTTGGTTCATATGCGAGGCGCAAGGACACGAATAGCGGTGTTTACCCAATGATCCTCTTGGCAACTTGACGATATTGGGGAATGCCGGCGCTGCGCGCCAGATCGCGGCAGCGAGGAAGATCTGTGATTTTTGGCTTATGACGCAAGCTGAAGGCTGCGCGGCACGACCGAGGCGCGACCTGCGAAGGACAAGTTCTTGAGGTTTTTTTAAGCTGTGATGGCGATTACTCGCAGCGGGCTTCCTGAGCCATTCACAATTTTCAGTGGAGCTGCTATGACGACCGATCCCGTGGGCGGAAGCTGATCGAGATTGCAGAGTCCGGCCAGCCCGAATTTTCCGCTGCCATGCATGATGTAGTGATTGGGAAAAGGAGGATCAAAGGTGGCGGCGCGGCCTGCGTCCGTTCCTACCGTTTCCACTCCGACGCCGAGAACGTCGCGCTCCCTGGCCAGGAATTCAGAGCACTCCTTGACGAAGCCGGGGGTGTGCGGCCCGTCCTTCTGTAAATTGATGTATTGCTGGGGACCGCTACGCTTAGACCAACCGGTGCGCAGCAGGAACCACGCGTCCACCGGAATGCGTCCGTGCTGCGACTCCCATTGCCGCACGCGCTCCACGGTCAACAGAAAATCAGGATTGCTTTGAACATCCGAGCTGACGTCAACCACGCAGGCCGGGCCGATGAACTTTTTCGGGCTGATTTGGTCCACGCTGTTCTCCGGCAAATCTTTACCGCTCACCCAATGGATGGGGGCGTCGAAATGGGTGCCGGTGTGTTCACCGGTTTCAAATCCATTCCAGTACCAGGCGGGTCCGCGATCGTCATAGCGGGAAATCTCCCACATGCGGAACGCGGGAGTATTGGGCCACTGCGGAGGCAGCGGCAACAGCGGAGTCTGGGCGCTGAGCGGCTGGGTAAGGTCTACCACGCGGATTGTCCCACTGTTGAGCTGGGATACAAGTTCTGCCAGAACATTTGCCATAAGAAGCAACCCAACACTTTCGATGCGTTAAGCGCCCACGGATTCCAAACAGTTCGGCCAAGCCAATCAGTGGAGAGCAATCAGCCAGCGGCACGCCGGGGTCTTCGACATTCAGCCCGCGATCATTTTGGGCTGAAGGGATATAGTACCTTGAGCATGGTCACGTGGCCAGTTGGCAGCGGTTGAGAGCGGTCTAACGTCCGAAGATGTCCATTCTAACCACGTTGTGCCCTATGTAGGACTGCCAAACGCCGAGCGCCAAAAACGGGAGCAGCGCCACCAAGACCCACAGTTTGGCCGATCCGCGTATCTTCTCTTCTTTCTCCCACCGGAAGAGCTTACTTCCGACTGCAAGGCCGACTCCGGATGTAACGACGAGGGCGACTACCCATTTCCCGACCTCCAACAGGTCATTGCCATTCAAAATGATCCCCTGCATTCCTGAGACCAGATATGTTGCCGGTATGAAGTTGGAAAGCACCTGCAGAAAGTGAGAAAAGAGCGGCACGGTCGCTCCGCTTAGGAACAGCATGGGGAAGTAGCAAAGCTGCACCAGGATGGTGCCCTCCTGCATGGTGTTGGCAACCGAGGCAATGACCAGCCCAATGGAGCGGAAAGCTATGAGAGCAACAGCAATAAAAAGAAGCAAAGAGACAAGGTGCACAGGCCACGGCATGTGATAGATGAAGTGCGCCAGAGAAATGACCAAAATGATGTACGGCATAAAGACGAATAATCCGGTCACCATGGAGGCGACCAGCAGAGGCGTTGGAGTAATGGGCGTGACCTTGTATCGCCTCAGAATGTTCATCTCCCGCTCCTGGAGGGCGCGAATACCCGCGCCAAACAGGCCATTTCCCAGCACTCCGACTGAGATAGACATGGTGAGCACATAGGTGATCAACTTCGGGTTTTGTCCCGCCGGAAATACCGTGGCAAAGATAAAGAAGAAGATCAGCGGAAACAGATAGTTAAAAAAGAGGACAGCGCGTTGGCGTCCGGCCAGCTTCAGGTCGATTGCGATCAGGGACAAATAGGTTTTCATTCGCGCAACTTCTTTCCCGTCAGCTCTACGAATACGTCTTCCAGGGTAGGCCGCTTCAAGTGAACATCTTCCAGTTGAAAACCCTGCTGGTCGAGCCAGCGCATCATTTCAAACAACGTACGGGCAGGACGTGTGGAATAAACCGTGAGGCTGCGTCCGTCGCCATCCAGGCTGCTTTGCACCGCGTCCGGCCATTGCGGCAATTGCGACTGTTGCAGAGGCTGTGTGGTCACGATTTGAATGCGTGATTGCTCGCGGCTTTTCTGTTGCAACTCACGAGGCGATCCCATGGCCACAATCTTGCCTTCGTTCATGATGGCCACGCGGTCACAAAGCCGTTCGGCTTCTTCAATGTAGTGAGTGGTCAGGACCACGGTGCGTTTTTCCGCCTTCATTTCCTCAATCAGGGAATGAATCTCCAGGCGAATCTGCGGGTCGAGTCCTGTGGTGGGCTCATCCAGGAACAATAACTGGGGATCATTGACCAGGGCCAGAGCCAGGGCCAGCCGCTGCTTCTGGCCGCCGGAGAGCGTTTCATAAAAAGCGTTCCGCTTGTCCCACAGTTGCAGGCGCTTGAGCAGCTTTTCTGAGCTGATGCTGCGTGTGTAGAACGAGGCAAACAGATCGAGGGCCTCCTGGGCGCGGATTTTAGCGGGGAGATTCGTTGCCTGGAGGCAGACGCCGATGCGGTCCTTTAATTGCTGTTTCTGGCGTTCCGGATCGTAGCCCAGAACCAGGGTCTCGCCGCCCGTTCTAGGACGCAGGCCTTCGAGAATTTCAACGGTGGTGGTTTTGCCTGCTCCATTTGGGCCAAGGATGCCGAAGACCTCGCCTGATTGGACCTGGAAATCAATTCCTTTCACGGCTTCGAGTTGAGCATAAGACTTGCGTAGGGCCTGAACGGCAATGATGGCGTCTGTGTTCATGATGGATTTTCATACGTTAGCGGCCGGCGCTATTGATGTCTAGTAATAAATGCAGGCGAAGGACAGGCTACTGGCAGACATAGTACGCATCATAAATGGCCGTCCAGGGCACGGAAGCTTTTGACGCACCCATAGTCTCAGCGCAGCCAGGAGGTCAACAGTTCCAGCACCGTGAATACGACAACCCTAATACGTCATAACTTTTTGAGAAATTCACTTTGGCTATCGCGGCGATTTGCAACTTTATCATAGGTGCCTGAAGTTCCGAACTCTCGATTTCTATTGGGCTTCTCCTCTTGGTCGCGTGACCTCCGCCGGAACTCAACTGCAAACAAGCTTCCCACAATTGCACCAATAAGAATGCCTGGCCAGAACCATGAATGCCGGGAACTTACGCTGGACTCCGTCTCTGGTTCTTCTGACCAAAATGATGGTAAGAATTCTTCCGCGGCATGGCCGGCCCCAGCGTCGCCCCGAGTTTCCAGCTCAATGCGTTCGGCGAATCGATACCACTCTTCTGAAGGCGGCTTCATCTGTCCTTTTTGTGTGCCTCTGAACATATCTCCTCCTGACTACCTGCGGATAAATGCCTTACCTGTCCCTTCATCAAATTCAAAATAATGCAGGTTCTGATAGTTGGGATCAGGACCCAAGTCGCGCATTCCAAGCTTCCCGTAGAACGTGCGGGCAGCCGGCAGTGAATGCAGCCCAGTTCGATATTTATAACCCAGTTGTTCACTCCGACTAACTGCCAAGTACATCAGCAAAGAGCCTGTTCCGCGGTACTTCGGGTTTCTTGCTATCTCTTGCCGGTTCCAGGGAGCTATCGCTAAAAAATCAACGTAAGCCAGATTTTTGCCGTTCCTCGATTTGTGAAAATCGGTCTCGAGGAAAATCATCCCCTGAGTCATCTCTTCGCACTCCACCGCATAATATTCAAAGTTTGTGCTGGAAAGATTAAGGTACTTTCGGACCCCAACCCCAATGCCTGTCTTCAGCAGATGAACTTTGCAGAAGCGGTCTCCAATGATTTTTCCAGCTTTCAAGATCAATGCCTGGGTCAAACTCGCGCATGACTGCGGAGACCTTGCCTGAAGCGCCGGACAATTGAACATCAATCGGCTCCATACCGTAATATCCCGTCTCGCAGATTACAGCAGCAACAGCTCCGCTTTGTTCTTGCTTTCGTCTTCAAAGTACACTTTTGCTCCCGAAGCGAGCCTTTCATCCACAGTAGCCAGCACGCGCAAGGCGTGGCCAATGAGACTGCCTTTAGTCATGCCTCTGGCTTTTGCCAGTTGGTCCAGAAGACAGACCTCCCGCTGAGCCAAAGTGATTGTAATTACTTGCTTTTTAGGAAATTCCATATGTACAGTATCAATAAAAATTACTTAAATTGCAAGTAAAATATAAAATAACGGCTGACAGTCAAGGATCGCTTTGTGGGGGTACTGATATCTCAGGAATTTGCCTTCTTTACGGTTCGAGTCTTAACCTGCTTGGGCCATGAGATTCCTACAAAGAATTGCCGTAATCCAGATCCTTCTGATCGTGGGGGTTCACATTGCCGCCCAAACCGCCGATCCGCAACTGCTGGCGCAAATCAACCAGATCAAAGCCATTGATAATCATTCCCATCCACCGAAACTGGTGGGGCCGGGCGAGAAGGATGACGAGTTCGACGCACTGCCGTGCGATCCCCTGGAACCCAGCGATCCCACCATGATTTCGCGGCCAACCAACCCGCAATATCTGGCTGCCTGGAAGGCCTTGTATGGATACAAATATAACGATGCGGATGCCAACCATGTCCGCGAACTGCTCCAGGCAAAGAACGAAGTAAAGCGGCGCGAGGGAGATAACTATCCCAACTGGGTTCTGGACCATCTGGGCATTGAGACTGAGTTTGCCAACCGTATAGCTTTGGGACGCGGCCTGAAGCCCCCGCACTTTCGGCTGGTGCCCTTTGACGATGCTTTGTTGTTGCCGCTGAACAACAGCAATGTCGCCAACATAACTCCCGACCGCAAGTTCTTCTACTCACGTGAAGAAATGTTGCTCAAGAGGTATCTCAAAGACCAGAACCTGAATTCCGTGCCCGCGACTTTGGAGGAGTACACCGCGAAAGTAATTACTCCGACGCTTGAGATGCAGAAGCGCACAGGCGCAGTGGCCATCAAATTTGAGGCCGCTTATCTACGCTCGCTTGATTTTGGTCCGATTCCGCTCGATCCCGCACAGGAGATCAATACGGCAAAACAAGCCTATTCCCGCTATGCAGGCGGCGGCGCACCACCAGCTTCTGAATACATCGAACTTCAGGATTACCTCATGCGTTACATTGCGCGGGAGGCCGGACGCTTAGGCTTGCCTGTCCACTTCCATACTGGCGGCGGATGCGGGACCTACTTTCTGCTCAATGGCGCTAACCCTGCACTGCTCGATTCGCTATTGAGCGACGCCTCTCTGCGCAAAACCACGTTTGTGTTGCTCCATGGCGGCGCCGGACCATTCACCAAGTACACCGCCTACCTTCTCATGAAACCTAATGTCTATGCGGACTTCTCCGAGCAGACCTGGCTTATCTCTACGCGAAAGTTGAGTGAGGTGATCCGTGACTTTCTGGAGTGGTATCCGGAGAAGATTCTTTTTGGAACTGACCTCTATCCCAATACTCCGGAAATCGATTGGGAGGAGATTGGATACCAGACTACGCAATCTGGCCGGCAGGCACTGGCGATCGCTCTTACAGGGATGATTCAGGATGGGGAGATTACCCACGCGCAGGCCCTGAATCTCGCGCATATGGTGCTACATGACAATGCGGCAAAACTATATGGACTGAAGTAGGCAGAAAGGCCAGGAGTGTAGTTCGTGGAACCATTCACAGTGATCCAGCATTTCCATTGTTGTAACCAATCGGCGCATGGAGTCATGTGGAAGAAGCTAAGGCAACTTTCGAGGAAGTGCGCTACCCCGATTCTATAGTCAGATTAAAGTCTATGAAATTAAAAGACTTAGTGTCCACAAACAGCTACGGTCCGGAAGAGCTTAGTGGCCATACTCGAGGGGCTGGGAATCCCCGACAATTGGCAGTCAAAAAGCCTGTTTCCGACCTATTTTGGCGCAAAAGAAACCCCCCTCGCAGGAAAGACTAAATACGGAATCACATAACTTAACGCTTGACTTGCCCCTAAAGGACTGCAAAACTCACATTTGTCCATCAGGCTTAGTTGGGAGGTGTATTCAGTTTGGCAGCAGTTCGCTTACAAGAGGGTGAACCTCTTGAGAATGCCTTGCGTCGTTTCAAGCGTAAAGTCCAGCAAGACGACGTCATCAAGGAAGTCAAACGGCATTCCTTCTATCTAAAACCCGGAGAAAAGCGCCGGATGAAAGAAGCGCTTGCGCGGTGGCGCAATCGCAAAAAAGTTCGCAAAGAGCAGGATTAGTTCAGCAGTGTGCCGGGTCGCTCCGATGGACGGCATGGCGCAAAGAAGCAATCAATACGGAACTCATAAAGAGCTGTCTTAACAATTGTTATCGGGAATTCTGGATGTAACCACGGAAAGCAATCGTGGCGGGCCGAACCAGTAGTTGGGAATGCACTCTGCAATCGATTCAACGGGAGGCGGCCTTCGGGCCGTGATTTCAGAGTGAGCAATAAAGGGGGGACATCTCAATGGAGTTCCAGGACAAGGTTCTAAAGTGTGTTGATTGCGGGGCCGATTTTGTTTTTACCGCAGGAGAACAGCTTTTCTTCCACGATAAGCAGTTCAAGAACGAACCCAAGCGCTGCAAAAACTGCAAGTCAAAGCGGGCCAACGCGCTTGGCCTGCCACAAGGCGGAGGCAACTACCAGCGGATAGAGACCAAGGCCGTGTGTTCAGCTTGCCAGCGCGAGACCACGGTTCCTTTCAAACCGACTCAGGGGCGGCCCGTGTACTGTCGCGAGTGCTTCCAGTCGCGGAAGTCTGCCGTTGCTTCTGCATAACTGATCTTTTCTATTGGAGTTGGACCTCTCCACAGGCCCATCGAGGTAGAAGTGTGACTTCAAGATGGAGTAGCCTGAAGGATTACCTTCCGAAGCGAATGCTTGCATGCCTGGCGGGCGAGGCTCAGGCGGGCCTTCTGGCGGCCTGGGACTTTCCGTTCTTGCCGTTGCCAGTCCGGTTGGCAGTGCGACGCGCCCGCTGTTGTCTGAGGTCCTCGTGCTGGATCAGCAGCACTTCAATCTGACGCAGCAGGTCATCTGTATTCATGGGTTTTACCAGCATGGATTGAGCGCCCTCAGACTTCCAGTCGCCGCCCAGCAGCGGGTAAGCGGTCAAAATGGCCACAGCCGGGTCGTAGTCCGTCTTTTTGGCGGAGCGGATGACCTCATAGCCAGCTTTGTCATGCTCCATCTTCATGTCAGTGATGACCATGTGGTAACTGTTGGCCTTGAGCTTGGACACTGCTTCTTTGGCAGAGGCGGCGGTTTCCACATCGAAGCCATGGATTTCAAGAATGGTCTTCAGGGTAAGCAGAATGGCTAGTTCATCGTCAACGAGGAGAATGCGACGTTTCATGAGAGCTCCGGGAACTAGTATGTCAGGGTTAATCTGATGCGAGCAGCCAGTTCAGGGTTGCGAGTAGCCGAAATGATTCCCGCCCGGAGCTGCTGCCTGGATGCTTCAGCTTTCATCCGTGACTGCGAGACTGATTGCTATAATACCGCAGTGTCCGTTTTTTTTGTGCAGAACTTTGGCTGCCGCGCCACGCAGGCGGATGGAGCGGCAATCGAACGGCAGCTCGCACAGAAAGGGCTGACGCGCGCGAATTCCTCCGGCCAGGCCGACCTGGTGGTCCTGAACACCTGCACTGTGACCGCAGCCGCGGACCAGGACGCGCGCGCCGCCATTCGCCGCGTGCATCGCGAGAATCCCGCAGCAAAGATACTGGTAACCGGCTGCTATGCGCAACGGGCGCCGCAGGAGGTTGCGGCTTTGCCGGGCGTAAGCTGGGTGGTAGGCAACTCCCACAAGCATCGCGTGGCGGAGATTGCTTCCGGGATTTCCAGGGACTTTGTTTCTCTGGAGAGCGTATCCCTTTCAGCGCCTGCCTTTACGGTGGTGGGAGATATTTTCGCCCATACGGAATTGGTTGCGGCCCCGGTTTTTGCCGCGGACGACCCAGCTTCCCGCACCCGACCCAACCTGAAAGTGCAGGACGGCTGCAATAACCGCTGCTCATTCTGCGTCATTCCCAGCGTTCGCGGGCAGAGCCGTTCCATGCATCTGGAACGCGTGCTGGTGGAAGCGCAGGCGCTGGCAGCTTCCGGTTATCGAGAAATTGTTCTCAGCGGCATCAATCTTGGCCGGTGGGGACGCGATTTTGTTCCCCAGCAAAGCTTTGAAGATCTCCTGCGCTCTCTGCTTGAGCACACTGACGCTCAGAAGATCCGCATCAGCTCGGTGGAGCCCATGGATTGGAGCGACGAGCTGATCCGGCTTGTAGCCGGATCTCCGCGAATCGCGAAGCATGCCCATGTGCCCTTGCAATCCGGCAGCGACCGGATTCTGCGGCGGATGCATCGCAAGTACCGTCCCTGGCACTACGCGGAAAAGATCAGAAAGATCCACGAAGCCATGCCGGAAGCCGCCATTGGCGCTGATGTGATGGCGGGATTTCCGGGTGAAACGGATGAGCTTTTTGAAGAGAGCCTCAGTTTCATTGAGCACCTTCCGTTTACTTACCTGCACGTCTTTACCTATTCCTCGCGACCGGGTACGGCTTCGGCCATGATGCCGGAGCAGGTTCCGGTTGCCGTGGCACGGGAACGAAATCGCGTGCTGCGTGAAATTGGGAGTCGAAAGAACCTGGAATTTCGCCGCAGATTCCGCGGCAGAAGCCTGAATGTGATTACCTTACAGGCCGGCGATGAACATTTCACCGAAGCCCTGAGCGATAACTATCTAAAAGTAAAGCTTGCCGGTCAACATCCTGCCAACTTATGGATGAGGGCAGGGATCGTTGAGGTTGGCGTGGACGATCTGGTTGCCGTGAGCGATGCCGCGTAAGCCACCTGCCTGCCATCTTACGAACTGCGCTACCATTCTGGGAGGGATTAATGGCCTGGGGTAGCCATGCTATAATTTCAAAGTCTTGACCGCGTTCAGCGGCAGTTCCAGGAGGATCGCATAGATAAACGCTTTGTTCGCATGAATGAGCGCATCCGCGCGCGAGAGATACGCGTGATTGACGCGGAAGGCAATCAGCTCGGGATTCTGGCACCCTATGACGCGCTCAGGAAGGCCCGCGAGGTCAACCTGGACCTGGTAGAAATATCCCCCAATGCAGTTCCCCCGGTTTGCCGGATCATGGATTACGGCAAATATCTTTACGAACAGGAAAAGAAAGAACGGGCGGCCAAGAAGAACCAGAAGCAGATCGTGCTGAAAGAAGTTAAGTTCAGCGTGAACGTGGACGAGCACGATTACGTTACCAAGCGAAATCACGTGATCCGTTTTCTGGTTGAAGGGGACAAGGTCAAAGCCAGCCTACGCTTCCGTGGACGAGAAATGGCCCACCAGAACCTGGGGCGAAACGTGCTGGAGCGCCTGGTGAGCGAGGTAGGCGACAAGGGAATCGTGGAGTTTCGGCCGCGCATGGAAGGTAATACCATGCACGTGATCCTGGCCCCGCCCAAGCAGACGCCCGGCGGGAAGAAGCCGGACAAGCCAGTGCAGCCGCAAGCACCCGGTGGGAATAAACCGGACAAGCCGCCGCAGCCACAACAGCAGCAGACAGCGCAGTCTGCTGCGGGGAAGCAAACCGGAACATAATCCAGAGATCGTTTCAGACCATGTGCTCTGGAGTTGGTGGCTCCAGCACAGGTAAAGCCAGGCTTTATTGCCTGAAAAGGAAATTTATGCCTAAACTAAAAACACACAAAGGCGCAGCCAAGCGCTTCAAGAAGACGGCCACAGGCAAGATCAAGCGCGGCAAGGCTTTTAAACGCCATATTCTTACCTCCAAGGGCACTAAGCGGAAGCGCCATCTGGATCGAGACACATTGGTGAGTGACGCCGATCACGCCAAGGTGGCCAGGATGATCCCCTACTAGTTCATCCGCTGGAATCGGGGACCGAGTTTGGCCCGCCTGATGAGAATCAGCGCTGAGGCCGGACCGGAAACATAAAGCGTGCGCAGAGGGCCAGGAAAATCCTTCCCTCCAGCCGCAAACCATTGCCCGCCACGGCGGGCACAAAAGGAGCATTTCATGCCTCGCGTAAAACGTGGTACCAAGCGCCGCCAGCGCCGCAAGAAAATACTAGAGCGGGCGAGCGGATACTTCCTAACAAAATCAAAACTCTATCGCGCCGCCAAGGAGTCGGTGGAGCGCGGTCTCAAGTTTGCCTACTCGGGAAGACGCCTGAAAAAGCGCCAGTATCGCTCCATATGGATTGTGCGCATTGGGGCCGCCGCCAAACCACACGGCATCAGCTATAGCCAATTTATCAGCGGCCTGAAGAAGGCCGGGGTCGAACTGGACCGCAAGGTCCTGGCTGACATCGCGGTCAATGATCCTGCTGGTTTTGGCGCTTTGGCAGAGACAGCCAAGCGGGCGCACGCGGGACCAAGAAGCAATTAGCAGGCAGCACCCAGCATTCAGCCAAAGAAACATTTTGGTATTTGCCTCAGATTTGCGCGGATGCCGCAGATCCGATCTGCATTTCAAACTGAATGGCGTACACCGTTCCCAAACTCGAAGATTATTCACCAGCCTCGTTGGATACGGCTGTCCGGGAGTTGCTGAGGGCTGTCCGTGAGGAGGCGAATGCGGCCGGCGGTGAAGGCGAGTGGAAGGCCTTTCGCGACCGCTGGATGGCACGCAAAAACGGCATCCTGACCCAGATTAATGATGCGTGGCTCAAGGCGGCCCCTGGGGCAGCCAAGCGTGATGTTGGCTCGCGCGTCAATCAACTAAAGGTGGAAGTCGAACAAGCTGTTGATGCCGCTCAGCAGCGGATGAGCGGCGGTGTTTCCAAGGCGCGGCTGGAGTCGGAACGGATTGACATCACTCTGCCGGGCATTTCCCGGTCGCTGGGCGCGGAGCACCCGGTCATCAGGACCATGAATGATCTCGTGCGCGTCTTTGGCGCCATGGGATACTCCGTGGCTGAAGGGCCGGAGATTGAGACCGACTACTTCAATTTTGAGGCGCTGAATTTCCCCCCGAACCATCCGGCGCGAGATACGCAGGACACATTATTCGTCGCGGGACAGGAAAGAAAACCGCAGCGCGACCGCCTGCTGTTGCGCACCCATACTTCGCCGGTACAGATTCATGTCATGGAGCAGCAGCCGCCGCCTATTCGGGTTGTAGTGCCGGGCAAGGTGCATCGCGCGGATACCGCCGATGCAACGCACTCGCCCATCTTTCACCAGGTGGAAGGCCTGGCGGTGGACACGAACATCACATTCTGCGATCTGAAAGGCACACTGGACCACGCGATGAAAGCGCTGTTTGGGTCCAATGTGAAGACGCGCTTCTTCCCGTCATTTTTCCCATTTACGGAGCCCAGCGCAGATGTCTCGATTACTTGTTTCAAATGCGGAGGCAAAGGCTGCCGCCTGTGCAAGAGCAGCGGCTGGATTGAGCTGCTGGGGTGCGGGATGGTGGACCCGGCAGTGTTCAAGTGCGTAGAGGGCAGCGGCTACAAGTCCAGCAAGGTGAGCGGTTTTGCGTTTGGCATGGGAGTGGAGCGCATCGCGATGCTGAAGTACGGGATTGATGATATTCAGTTGTTTTTCCAGGGAGACGTAAGGTTCCTAGAACAATTCATTTAGAGATTCAGCAGTTTGACCTCAAAGAGAACGTTGGCGAGCGGAGAATCTGGTAATTGGGCAAGTTGGTAAATCTGGTAATTGAAAGGCCACCTTCTGATATCTCCCTACCCTGTTTCTCTGCATTTTAGCGATCTGTTTCACGCAATCACATGAGAATCTCTCCAACATGGCTGCGCGAGTTCGTTGACATCAAGGTTGACGACCGCCAGTTCGCCGACGATCTCACGCTGGCCGGCATTGCTGTTGAATCCATCCAGCAAGTAGACGGGCAAACTCTGTTTGCCATGGAGATCGGCACCAACCGGCCGGATGCCATGTGCCACTTTGGCGTGGCCCGCGAGGTTTCAGCCATTTACAACCTCACGCTGAAGGCGGTCCAGCCTCATCTGCCCAAAGCTCGTCCTGCCGACAAGCCATTTCCCATTGAAATCCAGGATGCCAGCGGCTGCGGACGGTACACGGCCCGCGTGGTGCGCAATGTGAAAATTGCTCCTTCACCGGCAAAGATTCTCGAACGCCTGCGAATCGACGACCATGGCGGAGTCAGCAATGTGGTTGACGCCAGCAACTACACGCTCATGGAGATGGGCCAACCCACTCACGCGTTTGACATGGACAAGCTGGATGGCGGCAAGATCATCATCCGGCGCGCCCGCCTGGGAGAAACGTTGAAGACCCTGGACGGAGTGGAGCGCAAACTCGAACCCGAGGACCTGATTATCGCCGATGCCGTAAAACCTGTTGCCCTGGCCGGCGTCATGGGCGGCCTGGACTCCGCGATTTCCGGGACCACAACCAATATTCTGATCGAGTCTGCGTGGTTCGATCCTGCCACAGTCCGGAAAACGGCGCGACGGCTGGGGATGCACACCGATGCCTCACATATTTTCGAGCGCGGCGCCGACTGGGGCGCTACGGCGCTGGCCTGCAATCGCGTCGCTGAGCTTGTGCTGGCGAGTGCTGGAGGCGAATTGGAAGGCGAGGTGGTGGATGCAGTCGCCCGCCGCATTCCTCGCCATGCCCTTCTTTTGCGCCGTGACGAGGTGCTGCGCATTCTCGGCCAGGAAATTGCGGATGAGGAGATCGTCCGCATTCTTTCCCGCCTGGGCTTTTCCGTCGCATCGCGTGATAGCGAGGAGCTTAAAGCTTTGATTGCCAAGGCAACCGAAGTTCTGCAAGAGCTCCGCGAGGCGATGCTGGCTAACGTCAACAAGCAAGCATGGATCGTCGATCCACCGATGTGGCGGCTGGACGTGGAACGAGAGATCGACCTCATGGAGGAGATCGCCCGCATCTATGGCTACAACAAGTTTGCCAATACGCTGCCTGCATTCAGCGGGAGCGTGGTGGAACAACCCGATGCCGCAAAAGAAACCAAGGTGCGTTCAACCTTGTTGGCCCTGGGCTACAACGAAGCTATCTCGGCCAGCTTCATTTCTGCCGCCGATGCCGGCGCCTTCTCCGTGTTCGTTCCTGTTCCCCTGGCCAATCCACTGAGCGAAGAACAGTCTGTGATGCGGTCCTCTCTTGTTCCCGGCATGCTGCGCATGCTGGCCTGGAACCTGAATCACGGGACTTCCGATGCGCGACTGTTTGAAATGGGCCGCACATTTTCAGCGCCCGCTGAAGAGCGGGTCGAGGAACACAAGGTCGTCTGCATTGGAGCCACCGGCGATGCCGTCAGAGCTGATATTCACGCGCTGACCAGGCGGTATGGGTTCTTTGATCTCAAAGGCGATATCGAAAATGTGCTCAGCGCTTTCGAAATTGACGATCTGCACTCCGAAGAACTGCGTTTCGAACAGAACCATCCCGTCCGAAGGGCCTGGCCACCTGCTTCCCACTACTATCATCCCAGCCGCTCGGCCAATGCGATTGCGGATGGCATGCCGGTGGCACGCTTTGGACAGGTTCACCCTGACATGGCGAATGCCTTCAAGATCAAACAGGAAGTTTACCTGGCAGAAATCGACCTGGAATGGCTGCTTCAACTTCCGCTGCTGCCACCCTGGTATGAGCCGCTCTCGCGCTTTCCCGGCGTGGACCGCGATTTTTCATTCACGTTCAACGATCCGGTCACTTTTGGGCAGATTGAGGACGCCGTACTTGCGCTCAGAATTCACGAGCTAAGATCGTTTCAACCGGTGGAGATCTTCCGGGGCGGGGCTGTCCCCCAGGGAAAATATTCCGTGCTGCTCCGTGCCCGGTTTCAATCGGAAGAGCGAACCCTGCGCGATGATGAAGTGGCGAACTGGGCCACGCAGATCATCAAGGTGCTGGAAAGTATTGGCGGGAAGCTGAGAAGTTGAGCTAGAATTCCGCCATGCTGACCCGCCGTGGTTTCTTCAAGGCTGCCGGACTGGGTGCTGCCGTCGCTGCATCCGCGAGTTTTCCCAAAGAATTACTGGCCTGGAGCGAGCCGTCGCGCCTGCCACAGCCGGGCGGCCCGATCTTGCTGAACAGCAATGAGAACGCTTATGGGCCATTCCCCAGCGTACTTGCCCTGGGCAATCCCTTTCAGGATGCAAACCGGTATCCTGACCATCACAGCGACCTGCTCTCTGAGCGCCTGGCTGCGCTGCACAAGGTGGGAATCGAACAGGTTGTGACCGGCTGCGGATCCACTGAAGTCCTGCGAATTTGCGCCAATGCGTTTACCGGGCCAGGGAAAAAAGTCATTATGGCAGCGCCGACATTTGAGGCCATCGGCGCTTATTGCAGTGCCGTCCACGCCGATGTCATCCAGGTCCCGTTGGCCGCTAATTTTGCGCATGACCTTGGCGCCATGCTCAGGGCCGCTGGTCCGGATACAGGCCTGGTCTACATCTGCAATCCCAACAACCCTACCGGTAACCTGACGCCGCGCCGCGACCTGGAAGACTTCCTTGCCAAGCTGCCCAAACACATCTATGTATTGATGGACGAGGCCTACCACGATTTTGTCGGGGCCAATCCAGACTACGTTTCATTTCTGGAACGGCCGGTGAATGATAGCCGCGTGATCGTTGCCCGAACTTTCTCCAAGATTTACGGCCTGGCGGGGATGCGATGCGGATATGCTATCGGGGCGAAAGAGACCATCAGCCAGATGCGGCAGCATCGCTTGCAAGACAGCCTCAACATTTTGGTGGCACGATGCGCACTGACTTCCCTGGACGACTCGCGCGCCCATCAGGTGGCACAGCAACGCAACACAGCCGACCGCGAAGAGTTTTTCCGCCAGGCAGCGGCCCGCAAACTCATGGCGATTCCTTCTTCCACCAACTTTGTCATGATGAGCACCAACCGGCCCGTTCACATCCTGATTGATCATTTTGAGCGAAACAGCGTTCTCATCGGCCGCCCCTTTCCTCCCATGGACACATATGCGCGCATCTCTTTGGGCAAACCGGAGGAGATGAAAGAGTTCTGGAGAGTCTGGGATTTGCAGGCTTGAGCTTCCGCTTTAAACCATTTTCAAATTCTCTGCTTCAGCTTCCTGAAATGCCAGATCAGGAACTTCAGCAGCATGGTCGTGCCCTGCATCAGCAATAATCCGAGAACCAGGGTAATAGGAATGAACCAGGTTTGCAGGACTTCATGTCCGTACTGATGGGGAAATTGAGCAAGATTCAAGCCATGTTTGCTCACATAGAAGCCCACGTTGTCCGGAAAAAAAGACTTCATCAGCGCACATGCGTAGAAGCTCACCGATGTCATGTAGCCGACGATGGCAACGATAAAGACCATGAAGCCCTGCACTCCGGTGAGCGCCCAGCGCAAAGTGCCACGCAGCAGGACCAGGGGCGATCTGCTTTTTGCCGCCCGGTTCAGGATCATCTCCAGACGGTACTGCCGGGCAATCTCTTCGGGCGTTCCCAGGGCCGCGAGGACGGCCTGGCATTGGCCGTCAGTAGGCTCAGCCACCTGCTGAAGGCGGTCGAGAACGTGGGCACGCAGCTCGCGAACAAATTCTTCCCGCTCCCCGGCAGAGAGGTCAGCCATTCTGGCGTTCAGTTCCGAAAAATAGCGCTCGATGCTCGTATTACAGATTGCGGCTTGCATTATGTCCTCCCCTTCCCGTTCACCACGGGTTTGAGCAGAGAATGCATATTGGCGGCAAAGCTGTTCCAGAAATCTGCCATCGCACTCACTTTCTGCTTGCCCGCCGCCGTGAGCCAGTAGTATTTGCGGGGATGGCCGGCATCGGATTCCACCCACGCCGATTGCAGAAGGCCTTCCTCCTTCAGGCGGTTCAGAATCGGATAAACCGTTCCTTCCGCCAGGACCAGCCTGGAGTCGTCTTCCAGGACCCGCAGGATCTCCAGCCCGTACAATCGCTTCTCCCACAAGCTGGCCAGGATGGCGAGTTCCAGGCATCCCTTGCGCAGTTGCGCTTCCCAGTTCTCATCCGCCGGGCCCTTCTTGTTTTTGCCTATTAAAGCCATATACATTGTATTACTATGTATAAAGCTATGCCTCATACCGGCCCATGTCAAGTCTTTTTCTCAGTGTCTCCGCCGGAGCTTTGTCCCCCTGGAGGTGCAAGCCGGAAGAGGTCTCCGTGGCGGATTTTGGCCTCCCGGTCCGATTTTCTGTTCTCCATTTCCACAAGCGCATGCGCTATACTGCGCTCAACTGAATTCATACAAGGAAGATTGCACTCATGTCTGTAAAAACACTGGAAACTGGGATGGAGAGGCCGGCAGCGGGCGAAGACTTTCCTGCGCTGGAAGAAAAAATCTATAAGGCCATCGAGATGCTCAAGTCAGCCCGCGAGGCCAAGGCAGCGGCTGAGCGTGACGCCAATCGGCTGCGCGAGCAACTGGAGCAGCGCGAGGAAGACCTGGAGGTGTTGCGGTCCGAGGTGATTGCACTGCGCAAAGAGCGTGAAGAGGTACGCGGGCGGGTGGAGAAGATGCTGAAGCAGATGGACCAGTTAGTGACGGAGGCTTGAGAAACACATGATTCCTCACACCATGGTGACCACCCAATTCGAACTGGACGGATACCAGGTCAAGCGCAGCCTGGGCCTTGTGCGCGGCATTATCGTGCGGTCGCGTTCCGTGCTGGGAACCATCGGAGCCAGCCTGCAAACTCTGGTGGGCGGCAATATCACCCTGCTGACAGAGTTGTGCGAAAAGACTCGCAACGACTCTTTCGAGCTGATGCTGCAACACGCCGCTCAGATCGGGGCCAATGCCGTGGTGGGCGTCCGTTATGATGCCACGGAGATCATGCAGGGAGTCACTGAAGTCCTGTGCTACGGCACGGCGGTAGTGGTGGAGCAGAAGCACGATTAGTGACTTCCCGGTAAACCCTCAAGAATTCCCTTGACCTGTGCGCCCGGCGCACGATAATCAGTTTAGTAGCAATTTTATTCTTGCGTGCTCGAAGGAGTACAGATTTGGCCACCACACATGCAGCAGCTCCCCCGGTGCGCGTGGAAATTTACGATCAGCCCTACAATCTTCGCGGAACCGATGCGGATTACATCCTGAAACTGGCCGAGTTTGTGGACTCCAAGAT
>DATDGL010000158.1:0-34984 GCA_036522115.1 Candidatus Angelobacter sp. | reverse complement strand
AGCCACTACAGCTTTGGCTCCTGCCATCAAGAAAGCCTGCTCCAGGCTGATTGCACCGGCTTCCCCTTCTGTTGGACCAACCCCTGTCTGGCAGGCAGAGAGCGTCACAAGATCCGCGTTCAAGTGCAATCGAGTGATTTCGCGTACTTGTAACAACCCGTCTTCCGGCGGATTGTCGGCCGCAAGCACTAACGCGGAGCGATCGGGATATTGAGAGTCGGCAATCGCGTGTACCGCCAGGTGAACAACGCGATACTGCGAGATCGGTTGGGCTTTGAACGCTGTCTCCGTGGCATCTCGCCCCAACAGAACTTGGGAGTCCGATCCAGCAATCCGGGCAATGGAAAGCACTTCTTGCCTACTCTCGGGCAGGTTCTGCAGATGTGAGCTGGAAAGTTCCGCCAAGTCCCTGAGAACCGCTGGAGCCCAACTCGGGCTCGGACGTGGCTCCCGTGAAACGCGCCGATCTGCATAATCAACATCTCCGATGGCAAGCAGGGGCCGGCTTGCAGGCCCAGTCTTGGCTGTGCGCAGCACCCACAGAGCAGTTGCTGATGGCACATAGCTCACTACTGTGGAGCTCACGATGAATTTGCCATCGGCACCTGTCAATGCCTCGAATGGCAGAAAGTTCAGAATGCCGTCCGGCACGACAATCAAGCGCGCCTGGTGAAACGCTTGTGTCGCATCCTTCAAAAGAACGGTGTAGAGATCACTAGCCAGTCGCTGGCTGGAACTACGCGCTTTCAGTTCGCGTAAGTAGGAAGCTGTTAGATCCTGAATTTGCCTGCTGCCGGCCGGCAATTGGATTATGCGGGCATCATTTGCGGTAACGGCGATGCAAAAGGCGTGCGGATCATCCAGCACATATTCCAACAGCAATTCATCTTTCCTCAGCACCTTTTGCACGGAGACCAAGGACGCGGGAGCGAGCCACGACCACTGTGTTCGCGGCAATTCGTTATCTTCAAAGGCCAGGGTTCTTTCGTTTTGGAGCAGTTGGTCCTGAAGTGCCAGACGAGCCTTCTGATCCTCGGTTGCTAAGAGTGAAACCTGGACGGCAGCAATATTTGCTTCTAGGGCTGCCCGTGCCGGGGAATCACTGGTGCTGTCTCTCGGCTCGTAAAGACGACTTGCAGATGCTCGGCCCCGGACGCGTTCCAACAAGTGCAGTGCGCGGGCAACATTCCCCTGCTCCTGAACCAAATGAAAGTGCTTGAGATAAGTCTCGCTCATCGAACCGGCCAATGCTGCTTTGCCGTAGTCTGTGTGCTGGTTTAGGAGCATCCCGTCTATGACATCTTCAGCTTCCTCAAATAAGAGATCTGCTTGCTTGGGTTCGTTTTCGGCAACCTTCAGTTCGGCGGCAGCGGTGAGATTTCGTGGCAGGTAGTACCGATCTCCTACATGACGGCTGGCTGCTAAGCCGACTTTGACGGCAGCATCTGCGCTCTTGAGATTGCCTTGAATTCGATAAACTCCGGCCAGATCGATCATGACCATAGCCTGATCTCGATATAAATGGAATATCTTGGACAATTCGCCTGCTCTTTCGAGGAAACCCCTGGCGCGTTCCATGTCTTGCGCTTTGATCGCAAGTTCGCCTAACGCGATCAGCGCGTCGGTTTCGTGCCAAGATTTCTTCTCACGTTTTGCCCTGGATAACAGCTTTGCCAGCAGCTCTTCGGCTTGTGCCTGGTGGCCCTCACCGGCCAGAGCCTGCGCGTCGCCGACTTCGGCATTGAATGGGAACGCCGCATCCGGTGTGCTTTCCATAATTGAAATAGCTCGTTGAAAGAACCAATCAGCCTCCGCGAAGCGATGCACCTCGTTGTAACCGTCTCCAAGCATTGTGAGTAAACGTGCTTCTCCAGCAGCGTCTTTGCTCGCGACGAGTGACAGGAGAGCTTGGCCAACCAGGCTGACTGCACGCGTTGGATTTCCTTCCAGGAACGCAATGACGCCTAATTCTCCTTTGGCGCGGGAAGCCCATTGGGCCTCCCCAAGCCCCTCGGCAATACCCAAGGCCTCCGTCCACGAGCGCTTTGCAGATTTCGTATCGAGGTCCAGGTCCGTGTAGCCTTTTAATGCCAGGCACCACAGACGTAGTCGGCTGTCGGCTTTGACCACTGGATTTTCCCGTTGTTTCTGTAGAGCCCGGGATACATCCTCCCAAGCGCTTGCCTCTCCCATGGCGCGAATGTGGCCAATACGTGCGTAGATCTCATTCCGCTTGTCGCCGGCGGCCCTGAAAAGAAGTTCAGCACGCGCATAGAGAGGTCCGGCCGCAGTCCAATTCTCCAACCAGGAGAGTCGGTTAGCTTCGGCCAAGAGTGACCGAACATCCGCAGGCGGCGGCGAGCGATTTTCTGATTTCGGCACAACGGGGGCCACAACGCTGGAAACTGTGAACAGAACCAAAGCGGTGAGGAAGGTCAGTACATCGAAGAGTTTTTTGAACCACATGGCCGCACATCTTTGCTGCCGCGTGCGGCCTCACGCGTTGAATCCAAGACCTTAATATTATGGTATGGATTGCCTAGATTTGCACGTCGTATTACCCCCAGGATTGCATAGGGTTCGGCTGCCGGGAGATCAAGAACAGAGATGCCGGCGAGTTCAATCGCTTCAACACCATTGAGAATTCGTTAATCCGTTTTACCGGGGCAAGGTTCATTTCTCGACGAGACTCGGTACCAGGAGGGAACCTGCCGCTGGTAATACCCAGAGAGATATTCGCCTAGCGGATTAGCCGGATTAGCGGGAAGCGTTCAGGGCAACGTCAACGACAAATTCAAAGCAGGCGTAGAACACTTCATCGGGCATATTGTTGTAATCACGGCTGAGCATTGTTTGATGAAGTCCTGAAACAGTCCAAGAGATGTGTGGAGTATTGCTGACGAAAAACGTATATCTGATTGGATCAATTCCTAGCATTGACACGTTCAGAGTTTCAACGCATTCTTTGACGGCCTCATACACGGTGTTCAGATCATCCATCGCATGATTTGGGATTTCATTTCGTGATGAGCGGAGCCGGCTCGGCTCATCGATGAGAGGCACATCTTTGGAAATCAGCCGGTGTAACTTGTCGAAAGCGATCCTCACGTTTATGAATGCTTGATTCTTGTCATCACTATTCAATGCTTGCGTTGCATCTCGTAAGGTATTTCGTACCTCATCATCGGCAACGAGATCGGCTAAACTCAAGGCGGCAAAGTCCAGATTAAGCAGGTCTTTCGTGACGTCTTCGCAGAAAATCTCAACTCTCGGGAACAGATCGCGCACTGATTGCGGACGCGGAAGAATACCTTTGTGCTTGAGGCTCACCCGCATATCGTTTAACTGACTCATTGGAACCTTGTGGCCCGGCTCGTTGTGACCGCTCTGCTTCACCTTCTCCCAGAATTCCATGAAGCCCCACTTTGAGCCGATGCCGAGATGGTCTGTTGCGGCCAGCATCAGCAATTCCGCCGTGTCGTGCAGCAGCAGCAGACACGCCGCGACTGCAAGTTCGTTCCTATCGTTCTGGTCTTTTTTTGCGCGGAAAAGCAGGTATTTCGCGTAGAGCACACGTTTGCGAATATCAGGCAAGACGGCCATGCTATTACTTTATGACGTCGAATGGTTTTGCGCCAACTATCACCAGCGAATATCCATGCTGCCCTGTTGCGGAAGTGATGTTGTTTGCGATGTGCGCGACTCTTAGTAAAGCCGAGGCTTCCGGTAAGGTGGCGAACGCTCCTACCATATAGCGCCCTATATTGTAGGTGAATAGAACACGAACGTTGTCCACCCACTGCGGCGAGTAAGGTGGTGGGCATTTTTCGTTTTCCGCGCGCTCCATAATGTCAGTCATCCAACGTAGAAACGATCCCTTGACAATGCTTCCGTGGGGACTACGATCATTCCCAGTGACCCTCCTAACCAAGAATCAGACTGGGCCGTGTCCCGCCTGTCGCAGTACCGGAAAGAATGCTACCGGGGGGAAGTGCCTTGCGTGTAACGGCACCGGTGAAATCCAAAGGCCTTCGAAAAAGAAATAACTGCTCCTTTTGCGTGCGCGCTGCGTCGTTCAGCCGGAGCAATGGGCTTTGGGCGGTAGAATCCGCTCCAGTAATCCCCGAATCATTGAGGGTTGATGTTGCCCCGCAGAACCATCGAGCGTGTAAGAGCGCTCAAAGCCATTCGGACCATGAACCTTCATTTCCCACTGGTCGTTGGCCTGTGAGCCGAGAATTGAAGCTCGCCAATCACCTGCCCTATCGCTCAGCACGTGTTCGATAGCCGCGGTGATTTCCGCATGTTCCGCCGAGCCCCCGGCATTGTGAATTTCTATGGAGATTGCCACACAAACAGTTTACCGCCACGTGAGCATCCTCCTTGGAATGGTCTATTGTGCCATCGCTCAGGCGTGTTTCCTGATTTGTGCGGAATGCGTGTGTGCGCATCCACTATGGGCTCTGAACATCGATCTCCGCCCCACCGACTCTATGCCTATTCCGGGTTGTGCCACTCGCCTACATCTGTGGTTAGGCGATCCGCGTCATGAGGTCCCCACGACCCAGGCTCATATGAATGTAGAGCACTGGCGCTATCCAAGATTGGCTCAACGATAGCCCAAGCCGCCTCTACTGCGTCCTCTCGTACGAACAACATGCCATCCCCGTGCATGGCATCTCCCAGAAGGCGCTCGTAGGCATCCACCTCATCAGATGCTTGTCTCTCCACCGCTGTAAGTTGTGTCGGCATTGACACCAGTTCTTCGCCCGGCCGTTTTATTTGAGCAGACAGACTCAACGAGACATCACCCGGGCCTAAGCGGAAGCGGAAATAATTACTTCTATTACCGGCCAAAGTGTTGAGTGGTGGCCTTCGGAGTTTAACCAGGACTTCGGTAGCGGTAATTGGGAGGCACTTTCCGGCACGAATCAGGAATGGTACACCCGACCACCGCCACGACTGAATTTCCAGTCGCACGGCAGCAAACGTCTCGACCCTGGAATCAGGGGCGACTCCCTTTTCGTTTTTGTAGCCCTTGAACTGCCCTCGAACCAGATGTTTTGGGTCTAGGGGCGGAATTGTGCGGAATACCTTGACTTGCTCATCGCGGATAGCGTCGCAATGTAACCCGGTGGGGGCCTCCATGGCCAGGAAAGCCACGACCTGAAGCATATGGTTCTCCACTACGTCGCGGACCGCCCCGGTGGCATCGTAGAACTGACCCCGCCCCTCGACCCCAAACTTTTCTGCCATGGTGATCTGCACACTCTCGATGTAATTTCGGTTCCAGATCGGCTCCACAAAACTATTGGCGAAGCGAAAGAACAGGAGATTGAGGACCGCCTCTTTACCAAGGTAGTGATCGATACGAAAGATCCTTGATTCCGGAAGCACGGCATGAAGAGCGGCATTCAACTGTTGGGCCGAGACAAGATTATGCCCAAATGGCTTCTCGACAATGACTCGTGCATTTTTCATGCAATTCGACTTTGCGAGAGACTCGACAACACTTGTAAAAAGATTCGGTGGAATCGCCAGATAGTGCGCAGGTCGGTCCGCTGAGCCAAGCGCTTTCTTCAATAGGTCAAAGGTCGTAGGGTCCTCATAGTCACCGCCGACGTAGCGAAGCAACTTCACAAGCTTGGCCAAGGCTGCTTGAGCGATGTCGTCGCCTTGCTGCTGGACGCTGTCGCGCACGCGCTCTTTGAGATGCTCGTTCGTCCGCCCGGCCCTGGCGACGCCAATCACGGGCATGTCTAAGTGACCGCGCCGGACCATATGATAAAGAGCGGGGAAGATCTTTTTATGAGCGAGGTCTCCCATGGCTCCGAATAGAACCAAAGCATCGGCTGGGGCAGTGTCCTCCGTGGGCTTGCCTGTCGCGCATCCTTGTCTGAGATCCGGCATGAACTTCTCCTGGTGTTCTTATGAAATGATCCGCGTGGTTCAAACCTGGCTTCCTAACATTCGGTCCAAATTGAATGCTGCGCTGATCAACGCGAGATGTGTAAAGGCCTGCGGGAAATTGCCGAGCGCCTCGCCTTGCGGCCCTGTTTGTTCTGAGTAAAGTCCAAGATGATTGGCATAGCCCAGCACACGTTCAAACAGCAGCCTGGCTTGATCCAGCTTTTCGGGAAATACCAGACCTGCGCGAGTCAGCGCCTCTACGAGCCAAAAGGAGCACATGTTGAAAGTGCCTTCCTCGCCCGGGAGTCCGTCAATGCGTGGTTGCGGCGGATAGCGATATACCAGGCCGTCGCTCACGAGGCCCCCAGTTCGTGGATTTTCAAGGATCGCATCTATGGTGCTGAGCATCCGCGGATCGTTTGGAGCCATGAAGAACACCAACGGCATGATCAAGAGGGACGCGTCCAGGTCCTCACTCCCGTAAAACTGAGTAAACGCACGACGTTTTTCGTTCCACCCTCGGGTCATCACTTCTTCGTAGATGCGATCTCGCTCGCGCATCCACTTTGCCTGGTCGGCTGGAAGGGCACGCTTGTCGGCCAACCGCAGACCGCGATCCAGAGCTACCCAATTCATCACTTTTGAGTAGACAAAATGTTCCCGGCGATTGCGCATCTCCCAAATGCCAGCGTCGGGAAGCTGCCAGTTCTCGCAGATCCAGTCAAGACGAGTGCGGATCTTTACCCAAACGTCGTAGGAGGTCGGGCTGACGTACTTGTTGGACAGATAAAACGCATCCATAAGCTCGCCGTAGATGTCTGCCTGGTACTGCGAAACGGCTTCATTGCCGATACGCACCGGGCCGGATCCTCGATACCCTTCCCAGTGATCCAATGTCTGCTCGTGAAGTTTGTCGTCACCCGCGATTGTGAAGAGGACTGCGCCTGCGGCTTTCGGACGGAGGTGCTTGGACGCGCGCTCCTCGAGCCAGCGCATGAAAGCCGCAGCCTCGTCTCTGAAGCCGATGCGCAGAAACGCATAAACTGTAAAGGCGGCATCGCGGATCCATGTGTAGCGATAGTCCCAATTGCGAGCGCCGCTAATGACTTCTGGCAAACTAGTTGTAGGCGCGGCAATAATCGCTCCCGTAGGTTCAAAGGTAAGAAGCTTGAGCGCCAAGGCTGATCTTTGCACCTGTTCCCGCCAGCGCCCGTGGTAAGTGCAGGAGGAGAGCCAGTCGTGCCAGAATTTCATGGTGCTCTGAAGCAACTCCTCAGCGTCTTTTTCGGACGGTGGACAGGGCACGCCCTCCTCACAGTCGCCCCTTAGAATGAAGACCTGTGATTTTCCTTCCGGGAGCACAAACTCGGCAGAAACACCACCGTGCTCGTCATCCCTGAGGGGCACGGCAGTTGAGAGCGCCAGGCTTAAGCTACTCGACTTGAATATTGCGCCGTTAGCTTGTATCTGAGTGTCGTGGAGCTGTCGCCCATAATCAAATGCCGGGCGGCAGGAGACCGAAATGCGTACCGCCCCCCTAACGCAGCGTACACGGCGATAAAGGTGATGGTATCCAGGCGAGTCGGAGGGTAACCCCGCTGGCATGAAGTCTTCCAGCTCAAGGATTCCGTCTTTGAGCAAAAAGCGTGTCACTAAGACATTGGTGGAAGGCCAATAGAACTGCTTGTGTCGGACACCGTCAGTGTCGGCGGAGATTTGGAATCGGCCCCCTTTTTTGTCGTCCAAGATCGCTCCGAAAATGCTCGGCGAGTCAAACTGTGGGTAGCAGTACCAGTCGATCGAACCGTTCATACCCACCAGAGCAACGGTGCGCATGTTGCCAATGATTCCGTAATTTTCGATAGGCTGATACGACATTGTTCTGTTCCTTCTCTGTCGTTCAAAGTGAGTTGATTTGGCCCCCGATACAGCTAGCGGTGCAGAGTGATGCCGCGTCCCAACACGAAGATGAAGACGAGCGACAGGATCGCTGCAACTGTGATCCAGACGTAGCTCCGGCCGATGGCTTCCGACGGTCGTTCGGGGATGGTTTTCCTCGGAATGTAATACCTCAACCACAGCAGGCCGGAGTCTGCGCCGGCCGCTCCCGGCAGAGCAGATTGCCAAACCAGCTGAATGCCAATCGGATTCAAGAGTCCTCCTGCACATAGAATGAGCGCCGCCGAGATGTAAGGAATGAAGGTGAGTTTCCGCAGCCGACGCGGCTCATTCCGGGGAACTCCCACGTACCGAACGAGTCCGGTGCCAACGACCAATAGGGCGGCGTAGTATGCCGCTATTCCGGTGACGATGAGCAGCGTTCGCCAGAGCCAATGCGCGCGCAAGCCGTCAATTACGACCGCCCAGTCTCCGAAATTCGTGACACCGGAAAAAAAGAAATACCCGGTCCCGGCAAACAGATTGAAGGCCACACTTGTGACCAGAAAAAGACGGAGCTGAACCGATGCGTGTTTCGCGCTGCGCAGTACAATCCAAGAGGCCAGGCCTGCACCCAAGTTCGCCAGCGTTCCGCCCGCTGCGACGAGCCGTGAATCGTACGCGCTGGACCAGGCGACGGTCGTCAGCGCGCCAGATTGCGCGACGGTCAACAAGGCTAGCGCGGCGTGTCCCAGCCCTTCGTGAAGAACGTTCGCAAGCGTCGCCGAGAGCAGGCTTATCGCGCAGACCGTCAGAGCGTCGTCATTCATGGGCGCCGAAGCTGCGCCGAGCGTTGCAGCCATATTCCTCCGATCCTCCACCTCTTGGGATTGCCACAGCAACAGTTTACCGCCGCGTGATCATCCCATATCCTTGGAATGGTCCAGCGCCATCACTCAGGGGCTGTTTCGCAGTAGCCCGGAGCGCCTATCCGCTCACCATGCGCGTGAGTTCCGAAGGACCCGCCTGCTAAAAAAAGCCCACCTCCTCCGGGAAAAACCACATCTCCCGGAGGCATTGGCGTATGAGGGGGTGAAATGCGGTGCAAGGTCCTTCCCCAGTAACGGCGCCAGCCTCTCGATCTCCCCTCGCGACTCCAATGTTTGCGGACGGCAAACTCCAGCTAGTCACTTCAGAGGGTGGGAGTGTTCTTCTGGACATTGAACACGACCGAATCTTGAGGCTGAACTTTGTTGGGACTGAGATGTGGAAACTACTCAGTGCCGGCGCCGCGGAGTCGGAGATTGTCCAGAGGATCTCGCGACAATATCAAGTCAACGAAGCCCGCGTAGCGGAAGACGTACGGGCGCTACTCAAAAGGATAAACGAGCTCCGAGTTTCGCCAACCAACTCAACGTCAGCCGACTGCGTATCGCCGACAGGTCAAGACAGCGGGCAACCGTCGTATCCGTGGTATGGCCAAGGCGGCAACCAAAAGCCGACGGCAAGCTCGCTGGCTGTACTTGCCGCCTTCATCGGCTTGGCAGTGTTTGACCTCATTCTCTGGCTGTTTTCGCTCAAATTTCTATGCTCATGCGTGAAATCCTGGCCTGTACGAGCGCGGAAACCTGATCCAAATATCTCTGGCAAATTATGCAGCGCAGTCGAGCAGGCATCTGTCTGGTATCCCAAGCAAGCTCTGTGTCTGCAGCGATCAGCTGTCACGACATGCATTCTGCGGAGTCACGGCATAGCGGCTCGCATGATGATCGGTATACGTCCGACTCCGTTCCTTGCCCACGCCTGGGTCGAGGTAGATGGCTCGGTGGTAAACGATTGGCGCCCCGTTGCGAAGTTTTACCGCGCCACAGTCTCGTGCTGAGGGTAAAACTCGATACTCATGAAACTGCAACTTGGACTGCTTCACTTCGGAGGGCAACCGACTACCGGCGCCGATCTTGCCAGAATCTTGGGAGAATTGGGAAGTTATCCAGCGGAAACTGCCGGTGAAGTGGCAGACGGCTCTCTGCTAATGGCGTATCGTGGGGACCGTATCACGCCAGAGGACGAATCGGAAACCCAGCCACTTCGTGACGGCCCATACACTTTGACTTGGGATGGTCGCCTCGACAACCGCGAAGAGATCGCAGATCGCATCGGGTTAGGGCATCTTCGGAGCGTTCCCGACCCGGTGATTGTGTTGAAAGCCTATGCAGATTTGGGTGAACGAGTAATCGCTGACCTGATCGGCGAGTTTGCGCTTGTTCTGTGGTGTCGCGCGACACGGTCTTTGTCGTTCGCTCGGTCCACCTGTGGCGCACGCCCTTTGTATTATGTCCTCACTAACAATTACCTGATCTGGTGCAGTAATTTCTCCCACCTGGTTCGAATCTCTGGCGTCAATCTCGCAGTGAACGACCATTATGTGCTCCAGTATCTCGTTACGACACCGGACGTCACACATACTCCGCTTGCGAACGTTGAAGCGATTCCGCCGAATCGCGTTGTACGTTTCGAGAACGGCCAAATGAGGTACGGAAGCGAACTGTGGAACCCCATTCACACGTCTGCTGTGCGTCAGCGTAGTGAAGAAGAGTACGAAGAGGAATGCCGCGAAAAGATCACACAAGCCGTTCGAGTCAGATTGCGCAGCAGGCATCCGGTGTTTGCGGAGCTCAGTGGCGGCCTCGATTCGTCGACCATTGTTCTGACCGCCGACCACATTCTCCGAAGCCGAGGTCAATCGCCTCAGAACCTGCAAACGGCGTCATGCGTCTACGAGGAGTCCAAGTCCGCAGACGAGCGACCCTTCATTCGGGCAGTCGAGGAGAAACGGGGAGTCGAGACCCATCTGATACACGAGGAAGATCAGCAAATCACTCTCGGGTTGGGCGATACGCCATTTACAGGCCTTCCGCACACGCTCAACTGTTTTCCTGGAAGATACGAGCGGATTTCAACGCTGATGCGGCAACACAAGGCGCGTGTTCTGTTGACGGGTCGTGGGGGCGATCACCTCTTTTGGAGTGCACCGGATGGCGCCCCGTTGGTCGCTGACGAGCTATGCCAGATGAACCTTCGGCGCGCTCATCGCGAATGTCGCACCTGGAGTTGTGCTGCTGCTGTTCCTTACTACAAACTGCTGGCCAACAAGGCTCTCCCGCTGGCGCTTGGAAGCGTTTTTCCCAGCAGGTATTTCTATGAGCGGCCCGAACTACCGACGTGGGTACACCCCAAACATCGATCGACAATGCGGGCTCTGACCGCGGACTTTGAGGGATACACCAGCTGGCATTCTGTCCCAAGCCGGCGTGTGCAGATGTTTATGGTCGATCGCATGTTTCGCATGCTGGGTAGCGGCTTTGGACAGGAACATCCGCAAATATACGCATCCCATCCGTATTCTCACCGGCCGCTCATCGACTTTTGTCTCAGCGTGCCCGTATCCCAATTCCTGCGAGATGGCCAGACCCGGTCACTGATGCGTCGGGCCTTGCGTGAACTGTTGCCACGTAAAACAGCAAAGCGCGTGAGCAAAGGCCTGGTGGACGAAACGATCATCAGAGCTCTGCAACGGGAGCAGGCTAATCTTTCAGATCTTCACAACTGGCAAGTCTGCCAGCGCGGATATGTAGTGTATCCGCGTTTGGCAGAAACGGTCAGGCAAGCCCAACTCGGCATGCACTTGAGCGGGCCTTTGATCCGCCTCTTCTCTTTGGAGCGGTGGCTGCGATCGTTGAGCCGGGTAGCAGTGAAGAGTCCCTGCAATGTCTCGGTCGACAACTTCGCCGAGATCCGAGAATTCTCTGCTCGGAGGAGTGGTGCTGGAGTTACCCACCGAACTCCAGAACAGCAAGGCTTAAACGGTGGAGAAAGGAGAAACCATGGGCTACGAAGCGCCAGTAGTGGAGGTAATGGGTCCCGCTAGCGAGTTGATCCAGAATTACTTCGGGCCGTATACCGATGGCGACGGATACGCGCTCAGCCTGGGATTGGTCTGCAGCTCTATCGAAGACGATTGACCCAGAGGGGCGGGGTCGTAACAATGACTCCGCTTCACTCATCCGTCGCCATTTCTGAAGACTCCTCCCCCCGATTTCGATTAGAACTCCAGCTTGATTGCTAGCTGGAGTGATCGGGGCCCGCCGATTTGATAGAGCGGGCTGAAGCCGCTGCCAAATGAACCACTCTGAAGCCCCTGGGCCAGCATTGCCTGAGATATTCCGAATCCGTTCTGCAAAAAGAAATTGCCGTGCCGATCTACAGTGCCCAGTTGCGCCAAGGGAGGGGAGAAGTTCGGATGGTTGAACGCATTGAACGCCTCAATCCGCGCCTGAAGGCCAACGCGGTCATTGATGCGGAAACGCCGTCGGAGGGCAAGATCGGTCTGAAACAATGGAAAACCCCGAAAGAGGTTTCTTCCGAGGTCACCTTGCAGTTGTGCGATCGGCACTGAGAGTGACGCCGGATTAATTCGACGGCCTCCGGGGACTCTCGCGTCTTGA
Source organism: Candidatus Angelobacter sp. (assembly GCA_036522115.1). Lineage (GTDB taxonomy): Bacteria > Acidobacteriota > Terriglobia > Terriglobales > Acidobacteriaceae > Angelobacter. The sequence goes on along the minus strand of DATDGL010000158.1, from coordinate 22,691 downwards.
ACGTAGAGCGGCACACCCGGTATCAGATCAGGACGAACATCATAAGCGTCGTTAGAAACAAAAACATCAACAGGAGGAGACGAGCGGATCATCACGATCGGATCGATGGACCAATCCGCGAGAAGCGCTTTCACAAAATGAGGGCTTCCAGAAACATACGGCAATTCGTAATCCATTCCTGCCGTGGCAATATGCCGAATATCGAAATCCGATGGTCCATAGTCAGCATGAGCGTTAAGAAACCGAGCAGGAATTGCGGTAAAGATCGCGTCGGTCGAGACATTGTCCAGCGAATGGGCAAAAGAATATGACCCAACGACCTGAGCTCGTTTAGCCCGACGCTCAAACTTTATCTGCAGAGCGTGGTAGTTAGAATACCCTCCGTTTCCGGTGAAGAGCAGTTGTGTAAAGGTAGATGGCACACCAGCCTCGCCTCCGAGGTATTCCTCTGTGCGCAGCAAGCTATGTCCTACGGCACCGACGTAACCGATATTGAGCCTCTGAAGAGTTCCTAACGCTTGGTCGAAAGAGAGATTCCAGTGGTACACGTAGGACGTTCTGAGTACCGGCGGGAAAGCCTGGATCAGACGGAATGGCGGATTGGTCGTAATGGATGGGGGACTGGCATTGCTCGGGCTCAGCGGAAATGACGAACCAAAGAGGAGCTTTTCGGCCGAGAACGGGAAGGAAGTCCCGTTGAGGGCATTTCCGGCAGCTCCACTTCCGGTGTCGTAGTAGACACCAACTCCAGACCTGATTACAGACTCAGTCATCGACGAATGTCGCAATTCATACGCAAGACCCACCCGTGGTGCGAAGTTGTCTATCGTTGCGCGATAGAGTGGCGTCCCGGCTGATGCGAGCGACAATGTGGGCAAATTATTGAAGCCTGTTACCGCAAATGGTTGTAAGCCATTTAGCCCATGGGAGGCTGGTACCGGTGCGTAATCCCACCGTGCGCCAAACGTGGCACTCAGTCGGGCATAAGGCCTCCATGTATCCTGCGCATAAGCGGAGCAGTTCTTGAAAAGAGCATGTACGGGGGTGCTTGCAACTATTGCCACGAACAAAGGCACACCTCTGAGAGTCGACTGGATGTCGGGGAAGGCCGCCTCTTGCATGTAGAGTGCTGGCGCAATCTGGGGCGATAGAGTTCTGAAGTCAATTCCTGCTTTGAGGAGGTGACGGTGGACCTGTACCGACACGTCGTCGACCAGGTTGATCTGAGACTGCCTATTACTGACATTCCTACCCACTGCCAGCCCAATGTTTTGAGGACCCACGACCGGCAAGAATTGAAAGAGACTGGCGGCCTCTGTGAAACCTGAGGGGAACGCAACCTGCGCGGATAGAGGTATTGCTCCACCGAAATCGTCCAGGTGATTCTTTCCGGCAGCAGAAGACTCGCTCCAATTGAAACGCACGTCATCGATGACACGCGGATTGACAGAGTACTCCAATCCGGCTGTCAACGTCTGCAGCGCAAATTGCGTATTTGTAACCGTACTCAGGCTATTGCTGTTCCCTCCCCGCTGCTGGCCTTCCGATGTCGAATAACCATAGCGCGCAAACGAGCGGAGAGGTTCCCGGAAGTTGTGATCGATTCGCACACTCAGCGCTTGAAGGCTCGACGGGTTCGAAAAACCATAAGTAGCGCGCGCCAGTCCATTGCCCGTCTCAGGACCATTCGGCAAAGGATAAGCATTGAGAAATGGTTTGATTGCGGCGGGCGCGGAATTCCTCACTGCTATCGATGGAACGTCGGTCACGATTGAAGTCGGTTGACGGAGCTCGACGCCTTCAAGCGACAAGAAGAAGAATGTCCTGCCCTTAATGATTGGGCCTCCCAGGGTACCTCCATAGTCATTTTGCCGAAGGGCCGCACGCTTTAGATTCTCACTGTTAGCGAACCAGTCATTTGCATCCAGGATGTCATTCCGGAGGTAGTCGAATGCCGTTCCATGAAATTGGGCCGTGCCGGACCGAGTCACAATCGAGATCTGAGCTCCCGGCATGCGACCGAATTCCGAGGAGTAGCTGGACGTTAGCACACCAAATTCCTGAACATCACCCGTTGATACCAAGCTGTTTGTGCTGCCCAAAACGCTGAGTGCGGGGAGCGATCCCCCTGCCGTCTGCCCAGGAGGTACGCCGGCAGTGATCGAGAGATTTGCACTGACTCCATCTACAACAAAGTAGTTCGTGTCTGTTCGTTCGCCATTGACGCTGAATTGCCCCTGACTGGTAAAACTCGTGTGCGTGATCACAACACCCGGTACCAATTGGAAGAGCGTTTGGAAAGAACGGCCATTCAAGGGCAAGTTTGCAACGAGATCCGCATCCACCACGGTGCTGACGGCACCGGTGATGTTGAGATTCGCATCACTGCTTTGAGTTGTAGTTTCGGACGGATCTCCAGGAGAAAGCAAAAAAGTCTGATCAATGTTGTCCTGTACCACAACCGTTACGTCTGGCACATTCACAGTCTTGAAGCCGATAGCTGAGGCCTGCATGCGGTACGCAGCGGGCCTGACATTTGAAAAGACATAAAACCCCGCAGAGTTTGTCTTCGTCCTCCAGCGCAAACCCCGGTCAAGATCCACTAGCTCGATGGTTACGTTCGGCATGTAGTGCCCGGAGCGGTCTACAACGAATCCAAATATCTTCGCGGTGTCCGTTTGAGCATTTCCTAATCCCCCAAACGTACCGATCACAATTGCAACCAGGAGAAAGGCTCTTGTGAGGGGAATGTAATCGCCAAGCATTGCTGTTCCCTAACCCGACGTGTGACCTGTGGTTGTAAATCTCGACGATGGGCCGTCCGCACGGACGGGCTATTGGAGGGACGCCCCGCGGAGGCATCATGTCAGCGAGCTACGGGTGGTTCGGTTTGTCTCCCAGGTAGGCAATCAATATTTTCTTACCTCCGGGTTTTGTTACTGCTTCGCTTCCAGGCTCAATTGTCACGAATATCCTGTCAATCTTCGCCAATACGTTCGCGTCGCCAAACGTCAAACGCCAACGGCTGTCGGCCTTGTCATCGTTCTTGAACACACCCAGGTTGCTAACAGGGCCGCCGGACCCAATCTTTTCACCCCAAACGTGAAAAGTTGCATTTGCAAGCTCGCTGGACCCAGCCAGATCGTAGCCATAGAACATCAGCTCTTTGCCCTCCGCATACAGAATCCTTCCGAACGGCCGCGAACCCTCCGTATGAGGCTCCATTGGGGGTACTGAAATAAGGTGGAGATCACGGGCTGCAATCAATTCCTGCGCTTTGCTGAGTGCAGCGTTAATTTCCCGCTGATGGTTCAGCTGCTCAGTAGTTTCGGTGACCCTGCCAGCCAGAGTTGCGAGGGCAACATCCCTGGATTTCAGAATCGTTTCCTTGTCGGCTATCTGCTGTTCAAGGTTCTCGACCGCGGAAGCCTGTTCCTGAGCAATGCGCTGATTCTCGGCAATTGTCTTCTCATAACTTTCAATACGAGCTAACAATTGGGCCTTGTCAGATTCGGCTGCGCTCGTCGCCTCCCTGGTATTTCTCAGTTCAGACTGAAATTCACCGATCCGGTGCTCCGCGACCTGCAGTTGTCCCTTAAGTCCAGCAATGGCGGTGGAGATTTCTCGCTCTCGAGCGTTGTCCGTTCCAGTGTTATTGTGCGATGGAATCGCGGGAGCAGCAGTTGAGCGCTCTCGGTCAAGTCCTTTCAGTCGAACATAGGTCGTGAGCAGAACCGCGCAGAGGATTACTGCAGCGCATGAAGCGACGAGTACGAGCCAGCGGCGACGCATTCGCGGCGGCTTCAGTCTCCCGCCGATGCGTGGTACGGCCGCAGTGGCGCGTGCCCCATCTATAGAGTTTACTGGCGTCAGACCGGTCCGGCTGTACGCCTCGGCGACTTGCGGCACTACGTTTGCGATAATGCGCATAAAATCGCGGAGCAAGGCCCGGCAGTCGGCACAACTCTGTGCGTGTTCCATCAGCTGATCAAATTCATCATCTGATGCGCCGCCATATGCTGCTTTGGCGCACAGCCCTTCGTAGGCTCTGTGGCTGCGTACTTGGAACAATCCTTTGTGCGGCATGGTGTCCTCCTTCATCCTGTCTTCGGACGTGGCTTCAAAATGAGACTTCTCAATTTCTTCAAGCCTCGGTAGAGGTTATTTTCAAATGTCGAGGGCGATTCACCGGTTCGTAGCGCCGCCTGGTCGGCAGTCAGTCCCTCGAAAAACTTCAGCTCTATCGCCCGGCGCTGTGCAGGCTTCAGCCTTGCCAGCAATTCATGAATCAGATGAACCTGTTCCTGGGGCGCCAGATGAAGCGAGTCTTTGGCCCGGCCCAGCAATACCTCTTCCGCATCTTCAATCTCTCGAGCTTTGTAAAACTGACGAGCTTGGAGGTAGTCTTTTCGATTTAGAGCTGCGTGCGAGGCGATACGAAACAGCCAAGCAGGAAAGCTCCCCTTCAGAGAATCAAAACGCTCTGCTGTCCGGTACAGCTCAAAGAATGTCTGCTGAACAATATCCTGTGCCTCGCCTCTGTCTTTGAGGATCGCTAGGGCTGTGTTAAACACGTACAGACGGTATCGCTCGAAGAGGACCACAGTTGCCTCTTCATTGCCAGCAGCCAACTGAGTCATCAACTCGGAGTCAAGTAGCGAATGCCGAGCGCGCTTCTGTGGTGCGCTCCCCGCGTTGCCGTTCTTTCCGGAGTCAGCTGTGATGGACGTTGCGGCAATGCTAGTCAAGTCAGTTGCCGACTCAGTTTCTTGGTCTGCGTCTTTCTGATGGGGCCGTGGAGAAGAGGGCAACATATATGGCGGGTGTGAAGGATTTTCAAAACAGCACTGGCGCAGATGCTTGCTGCAATCATAGAACTATGTCGCTTGCTCGAAACATGGAATAAGGACACTGCCGAGATGTGTACCGATGGCCCGTGGGCAAGAGTGATGAAACACTCAGTGTCCGCTGACGCTTCGATTAGGATTTTCTAAGTTTGGATAAAGCCTGGCTTGTCAAAACCACGCTTCGCAACTTTTTCTCTTCAGCGGTGAAGGAAACAGTTCCACAATCCTGCATATATAAATAGACAGAAATGTTTTGTCGAAAACGCAATTAAAAATCATGCCCCTCCGACTTGGCCAGGTAGCCCGGTGTGAGTAGGTGAACTCAGTTGTTTTGTTGTTGCGCCTCATCGTTTCAATAATCGCGAATGGCTAGTGGAATGCGTGCATCTCTCGCCGCAACAGCGGTGTCCGCACGAGCAAGGGTCGCATGGAAGAGACTTGTGAAACCCGAGGCTTACGCGTGTCAGCTTCCGTCAGGCTAGCCGAGACGCAGGATGGCGCAGTGTTGCTCGATATTCGCCAGGGTGTTTGCTTGAGCATGACTCCTGTGGCGATCCAGATCTGGCACATGCTCAAACGAAATCTCTCACTTGACCAAATCACGGATTGTCTGGCGGCGGATTTCGGGGAGGTTCCGAAGCAACGCATTAGCGGCGATGTAGTCGAGTTTGTTGCTGACCTCGAGCAGAAAGGGCTGTTGGTGAATGCTCAGCCAAGTCCGCGTTGCGGGTTGGCGCAGAAGCTGCTCGTGGTTTTACAAGGCCGCAATGGCGGCTACCAGGAAAGTACCCGGCGCAAGGCCAAGACACCGCACTTCTTAGTGCTCAAGGCGTTACTTGGGCTGCTCTTCTTTGATCTCTTTCGCTTTGGCCGTAATTTCACGAAGACCCACGGCCTCGTCCAGTCGTGGAGAATCGCTCCGATTTCTACGCCCGCAAACACTGTCGAGCTCGTCTGTAGGGCAGTGAACTACGCGTGCGTTTGGTATCCAAAGCGCGTTTTATGCTTGCAACGATCGGTCGTAACAACTTGCTTGCTCCGTAGCTGTGGCATTCAGGCCCAAATGGTTATGGGTGCTCAAAAGTTTCCGTTCAAAGCACACGCTTGGACAGAGGTGGAGGGTCACGCGATCAACGAGCGCAGGGATGTCCAAAGTATTTACATGGTGTGGGAACGGTGCTGAAGGGATCAAGCGATGAGCGTGCAGGCCGGCATTTGGAACTTCGACGGGGAGGAAGTTGAACGTGACACCTTGGCCAGGATGAGCCTCCAGACTGCCGAGTACGGGCCTGACGGTGAAGCGATCCACATCGACGGGGGCATCGGAATGCTTTACCGGCCGTTCCACACTACGCCCGAGTCACGCCTGGAACACCAGCCCCATTCTTTTGCGAACGGAAAGGTAATCACATGGGATGGTCGCCTGGACAATCGAGATGAGCTGATTTCTCAACTCGGCGAACGTCTGAGCGCGGATTCAAGCGATGTCACCATTGTGGCTGCGGCTTATGGTCAATGGGGTGCCGAATGTTTTGGGAAGCTAGTCGGGGACTGGGCCCTCACGATTTGGGATGCGAAAGAACAAGAGCTTCTGCTGGCGCGAGACTACATCGGAATCAGACAGCTTTTCTACTATGCGAAACCGAATGGCGTTATCTGGTGCTCGCATCTGGATCCTTTGGCACTAGAGGGAGGTCGGTTCTCTCTCTGCCATGAATACATCGCCGGCTTTCTGGCTTTCCGACCAGATGCAAATCTCACTCCCTACGCAGAAATTCGATCTGTTCCCCCAGGAATGTGGGTTTGGGTTCGACATGGCAGGATCGCCGTTCAGACTCACTGGGCGCTTGATCTGAGACGCAAGACTAGGTACAAGAACGACGCAGAATATGAAGAACATTTCCGACATCTGTTTCGTCTGGCAGTTCGCCGACGCATTGCCTCTACTTCACCGATTCTGGCGGAACTCAGCGGCGGACTCGACTCGTCCTCTATCGTTTGTACGGCCGACGACATCCTGGCTAAGGAAGGCGCTACGACTCCTCGGATTGATACGTTTTCTTATTACGACTCGAAGGATCCAGACGGGGACGATTTGCCGTACATTACCAAGGTTGAGGAGACGCGGAGAAGAATAGGTTTTCATGCCGACCTAAGTGAATCGGCCGCATCATTTTCGCTCGAGTATCCAACTTTTATTGCAACTCCAGGCTTCGCAGAACGGGAAGAACTGACAAAAGCTCGACTCGATTTAAGGCGACAACAGGAGCACCGCGTTTTGCTAGCCGGCACGGGCGGCGATGAATTGCTCGGTCAAGCGCTGGATCCACGTGTGCAGATGGCGGATCTCCTTTTAGCGGGTGATTTCACCAAACTAGCCAAGCTGTTGATCGCGTGGAGCATCATTACGAGGCAGCCATGGATCCAGCTGTTTTTCCAGACTCTCTCGCACGCGCTTCCTTACTGGGTCAGAACACGTATCTCTGCGGTGGCGAAGGTGGAACCATGGTTAAATCGCACGTTTGCAAAACATTATCGTATACCTGCGCGGCGGTTGGAAGCGATAAAAGGCATGTGGATTTGGTCCCCTGGCGTACGGGATTCTTTGCAGACCATTGCCAGTCTGGCACGCCAAATGACACAAACCCGACCGACCACTTACGAAATACGATATCCATACCTCGACCGAACGCTAGTCGAGTTTCTCACTTCAATTCCAAATGAACAGTTACTCCGCCCGGGTGAGCGCCGCTCGCTGATGCGTAGAGCGCTCTCTGAAATACTCCCCCCAGAGATAGCCGCTCGTTCGACGAAAGCAGGGGCGAGCCGCTGCTATGCCATTAGCCTAGAAAAGTACTGGGCGAACATCGACAGCATTCTGCGCTCTTCTCTGAGCGCTCGTCTTGGTTATGTACACGATGACGTTTTGCGAGCTACCTTGCGCTCGATGAAAGCGGGTACTTTCCCACTTTATTTCCTACGACCTCTAAGGGCATTGTCTTTGGAAGCCTGGTTACGGGCAGCAGCCACTCGGGGTGTGCTCAGAATTGCTTCCCCGGTACGCATAGCCTCGGAGAAATATATGAGGGAGTCAAGCTCAAGCAGTCTTGCGTAACAACAAGACGTCAGTCGTATTAGCGCTGCCTGAGGCAGTTGGTCATATAGACGAGGAAGGAGGTGAACAGAGATGAAATACGCAAAGCCAGAGATTGAGGTCCTCGGTGATGCAGCCCTTGTAATCCAGGGCTCAAAGCAAGGAACCGGCGAAGTTGGCCATCCGCTTTCGGAGCAACCAATCGCCGAAGCCCAGGACTGAACCAACTGAGAAACATCCGGGTATGCTCTTTGGCGTACTTGGTGGTAACTCCTCTTTTGGGCGGGCGAAACCGCCCAGAAGAGGCCCGTCTGCACGTGCTGCTATTTGGAATTATCGTAGGCGTATTTTGACAGGTTCAGGGCCAATGCACGAATCCAGCCAATCATAGATCCGTTGCCACATATCTTTTATATTGGCGGGCGACTCGGGGACATGATCTTCGCCCCAATAACGAACAAATTCAGCCCGTTTGCCTTGCCTATATAGCGCAATAAACAACTCTTCACTTTGCTCAATCGGTACCCAGTCCAGATCTCCATGGATGAGCAGCAGCGGAGTCTGGACGCGTCCCACATAGTTGATCGGGTTGTTTCTGAAGATTCGCCCTGAGTCCCTCCATGGTGGATTTCCTTCTTGTTCTTCGACGCTCCACATCAACCTAGTGTCCTGGTGCGCATTCGGCGTATATCGCTGATTCCCATTCAACGTATAGGAACTTACAAGATCATAGACTCCGTCCAGCGATATGGCGGCCCTAAACCGGTTTGTTTGCGTAATGAGACCGACAGTGCTGTATCCTCCATTGCTATGGCCCATGACTGCAAGCCCATCCGGGTCGGCGATCCCGATATCTATCAATTTATCCACTGCCGGAAGGACTCCATTGCTCAGTTCCGTGTATGGATCCTGACGTTCCGGGTCGCGCGTGAGCGGCATACTGGGCCATAAGACGGCATAGCCATGCGCAGCCAACAACTGAAAGTTAAATAAAAGCGGGCTGTTGAGTTGCACTTCACTGGCTGGAGGAGCGGTATCGTAGACGGCACCAGCATATACCCAGGCTACGACGGGATAGTGTTTCCCCACTTCATAGTGCAGCGGCAACATCACCCAGCCGTTCAAGTTGTGACCTTCTAAATCGCGATATTTAAACTCCTCAACACTTGCTTCTTCAATCTCCCTAAGAAATTGATTGGTCTCAAGGACACTCCTAAATCCTGGGGCACTCTGTTGTGCCATCCACAAATAAGTTCCAGTGTTGTTGTTGGCAGAAAAAACGATCAGCTTCCCGTCGACTCCATATGTCGCAATGTGCGCGTCAGCTGACGGCTTCAATATTGGCCGGAACTCACCTGAAGACACGTTCAGGGTATAGAGAGTTTCCTGTCCTCCCAGCCGCACACTTACGACAACTGCGCCATCCCGATCCACCATGGGCGATTGAGGCCAGTCCGAGGACTGAGGCCAGTCGAATGATGTAATTTCTTGATCGAATCCACGCGATATGTTCCGAACTGTTTTGCCCTCGTTGCTTATGCTCCAGACCTTTCCTGAAATAAGCCCTACCAGGCTGTTACCTTGAGGGGCACGGATCAACTGGCCAGGATCCTCTCCTGAATCGCCAAAAAACTCGTGTAAAGTTGCGTTCTGATCGGCGGCCCACCATTTCAGCGGCGTGCTTGATAGCCCCTGAATCTGTGCTCGCCTTGCGCGAATTAATAGATTGTGGCTCGCGTACCACAGATATGGCGGCGATTGAAGCAGGTAGTTTAGTCCGTGCAGATCGATTTCCAGCGACGTACTAGCAGGGCGACATAATTGTTCTACCACTTTGCAGCGTGAAACCAGATCACGAGAATTATTCGAATCATCGTACCCGATGACAGCGAGTTCACTGCTATCGGGAGACCAAAAAACCGAATTCTCGAACGGTTGCCGCAGACCCTTGAGTGTGCGCACGTTTGGCGAGCCCTGGAGACTTGCAACATCCAGTTCGTAAACTTGGTTATGAAAGTCCTTCAGGGAATGATTCGCGTCCGGCTGAACGACGTCCACCTGTTTCAGAAATGCTGCGAGCTGCCCGTCAGGCGAAACTCGGAGCGTGCTAAAGCTTGGCGCGGTGGCAATCACTTGTGCATTTCCAGTGAGAACGTCCGCGAGTAGAAGTTGCGATTGGGGCAAACGGTCAATAGAGAATGGGACGCCGCTCTCCAGGACACTTGCTGTCGGCCTTTCGCCTTTCCAGGCTTCTGCCCACTCTCGCTCCGCAATTTCCGGAGTGCGCAAATCCCGGGTCAATTGCTCTGGCCGCAGCCCAGCGGAAAGAACCCATAATAGTATTTGATGATTCGAGGCCCAGCCAAAGCTGTCGGGCAGATTCACGACAACCGCCCGGTCTGAGATCATCTGGAGATGATGGCTTGCTCGCGTCCAAGTCCAAAGCCGAACATTCCCGCCTCTGGTAGAAGCCATTGCGATCCGCTGCCCGTCTGGAGACCATTTTGGTGCCCAGAATCCAGAGCCGTCCCCTTCTCCGACAGTGATGTTTTTGGGGCGATTGTCATTTGCACAAATAACCCAGATGTCGGCGTGATCATTACCGTTCAGCTCAATCCATCCAAAGCGGACCGCAGCCGCTTTCGGACGTTTCAGCACATAAGCAGCGCAGGCAGCATCAGGAGACGTCGTGACCTCTTCTACCGTCTCTAACCTAAACAGATCGTCTGGCCTCATACCACGTTTCTCCGACGACGCACGGCAAAGGCCGGTGCCATGCGCCAGGGTCAAGAGAAGTAGCCATTTCAGAGATCTATTCATCCATTGGCTCTCAGGACACGGGAAAATAGCATGTTGCCCTTAGCCGTATCCCAGTGAGGTTCCCTAGAATTGAAGCTTTAATGCAAGTTGGATTGAGCGTGGTCCCCCGATCTGATAAAGGGCGTCGAAGCCCCCGCTGCCAACGTTGCTTCCGAGGCTTTGCCCCAGCATTTGCGTGGCCAAGCCGAAACTCCCATCCCCGATACCAGCCTGCGGCGGTCCAAAATTCGGGTGGTTCAAGATATTGAACATTTCGGCTCGGAACTGGAGCTTTAAGGACTCATAGATCGGGAAGTCGCGATGAACTGCAAAGTCCCATTGAAAGAGACCGAAACCGCGTAGCGCGTTGCGACCTAAGTCTCCCTGGCGGGTGGGAGAGCACGGGAAATCGATTCCCGGAATACAGGCCGCCGGGGTAAGCGGAGGCGGCGTGAATGCCGCGGGATTGATCGCCTTGCCCCCAGGGTATTGCGACCCGAAGAGATAAAAAGGTGGTCCAACGACCACGTCCGGCCGCACCTGTGCGGAAAAGGGTCCCAGCTGGGTAAAGCTCGCTTCAAAGACGTTAACAGGAGTTGCGGAATGCGCCTGGAAGACATTCTGAAGGGACCAGCCACGAAGGACCGCATTGGCTACAGAATTGAGCTTTCGAACTGGAATGTCGTATGTCAAGCCAGCCGAGAACGCGTGGCGGACATCGAAGTCTGATGAGCCGCGGTTCGCGCTAGTCGCTGCCGAAGGTACAAAGGTATTGGAGCCCACCGAATTTGAGCCGGCCGAAGCCGTGTCAATCGAGTGTGCCCACGTGTACGAGGCGATCGCCTGCAAACCGTGAGTGACTTGACGTCGGAATTGACTCTGCAGCGCCTCATAATCGGATGCGGCCAAGTTGGATATCAAGTATGCCGAGGCGAAACTTGGGTTGGGTGCAGAGACCGCTGCCGTCTGGATGAGCCGTCGCCCGGTCGAGCCCACATACGACAATGAAATCGTCTGCTGAGTTCCCAAGGCCTGTTCAAAAGCGACGTTCCACTGAAGGGTGTATGGCAACCGAAGATGAGGATCGAATGCGGCCAGCGGACCTGAAGTTGGATCGCTGAGTCCTGCGACCGTGATCGGCGGCGGAGCAGCCGAAGCAACATCAAAAGGAAAGGTAGAACCAAAGAGGAACTTGAATGCACCATAGGGGTAGGTTGTCAAACCGAGGATATTTCCGATCTCTCCATCTGCAAGGTCGTAAAAGGTTCCAAACCCTCCCCGAACCACGCTCTTCCATCTCTGGCTCTGGAAGAGTTCATAAGCAATGCCGAGTCGAGGTGCCACATTGCCATATGAGGTCTTAAAAGGAGATGTCCCCGCCGGTGCTAATGCGAGTTTCGAGAGATCGTTTAGGTTAAAACCTGTTACTGCGGCAGGTCGGGGACCTTCAGTGGTTGAGGGTGCGAAATCCAACTCCCAACGAGCACCATACGTGAGGGTCAGTCGCGGAGTCGCCCTCCAAGTATCTTGAGCAAAGGTGCCCAGGTTCTGAAACAAAAAGGTGGCGCCCACGTTCGCTCCTACGATTCCGAGAACGTCGACGTTGCCACTTTCGGCAGTAGACACATTGCTGAAAAGCGGGATTTGCGCATAAAGGAACGGGGCGTAGGGGGGAGACAGGCGCCGATAATCGATGCCCACTCTAAAGCTATGCGTGCCCTTTGTGAAGGTCAGACTGCCAACGGTGTTGAATTGTCGCTGGCCGTTGCGTGCGCTTCTTCCCACAAGGTACTGATTGTTTGTTAGCGACAGAATCGTAAAACTGAACTCTGCATTCTGGGTGCTATAAGAGCCAGGGAATGGAAGCGTCGTCAATGGGACGGCCCCACCGAAGTTGTCCAGCTTCCAGTAGCCAGAGGAGTACACCTGGCTGTAATTGAATCGCAGGTCGGCCGAACCTCGCGATGAAATGAGCGCGGTTGCTCCGACCGTCGCTGTTTGCGTTGTGATACGTGATGCAAATAGCTGGCTTAACGCCTGCCCGCCACCACCACCGCGCTCAACCAGCTCCGAGGGAGAGTAATCGTATCGTCCGAAGAGAGATAGGTTTTCTCTAAGTCGATGGTCAAGCCTCAGGCTGTACGCATCCAGAGTGGCGGGGCTAGAAAAGCTCGCGTTGAACTGGGCGGTACTGGTAGTCGGATCGTCCGGTCCATTAGGTAGCGGGAATGCATTGAAGAAGGGCTGAAGCGCAGGCAGGGCGGCCTGCCTTGCGGTGGTATCCGGGACTGTGGTGAGCAGCGTTTTCGGGAGGCGAAGCCTGAGGCCCTCGTAGGAAAAGAAGAAGAATGACTTATCCTTGCGAATTGGCCCGCCAACCGTTCCTCCGAAATCATTCTGCCTCTCCCTTGCTTTCGGCAAGTCAGCACTATCGGCAAACCAATCATTCGCGTCGAATAAATCATTCCGCAAGTATTCGAAAATAGTGCCGTGAAACTGGTTTGTCCCAGAGCGTGTGACAATTGAGATTTGCCCACCAGGTGTGCGGCCGAATTCTGGCGCATAACTTGAGGTCTGGATCCGGAACTCCTGCAAGGCGTCCACTGACACTAGGCTGTTTGTCCCGCCCAAGACGCTGAAAGAGCCCAGCGAGCCCCCCAAGCCATTCCCGGGAATGACGTATGACGCGATGCCGATATTCGCACCCACGCCGTCTACCATCCAGTAGTTGGCGTTTGCGCGCTGTCCATTCACATTAAATTGTCCGCCATCTCCGAGATTGCTTGCCGCGGCAACCACGCCAGGCGTAAGCTGAATCAGCGTCTGGAAGCTTCGGCCATTCATGGGCAGATTTTCCGCGAAGTTCCGGTTGACGACTGTGCTGACAGTAGCATCCTCGGTGTTCACCAAAGGCGCCCCACCAGAAACGGTGATGCTTTCGGAGATGGATCCTATCTGTAGCTGGAAATTCTTTTCGACGTGATCTTGAACATTCAGTACAAGACCTACAAATTCCACCTGTCGAAAGCCCACCTTCCGAACGGTCATGTGATATTGCCCCGGTTGAACACTCGGAAAGGAGTAAATTCCCGCGCCGTTCGATGTTGCCTCCCAGACCGTTCCGCGCTCAATGCTTTGGATCTGTACCTGTGTGCCGGCGACGACCGCGCCAGACGAGTCCGTGATCCTTCCTGATACGGTGGCGCTCTCAGTTTGCGAGAGCACAACCGACGTGGAAAATACAAGCGCCGCTAAAACCAAAGCCAGCAGAGTGCGTACGTACGCAGCCATTTCCAATTCTCCCTGCTCCTCTATGCCCTAGAAATGAATCTATTTGGCCACACATGTGGCGAATTTCCAGGTCTTCACTCGGTTTTTCGTTTCGGTAGAATTGAGCGGCGGCAGGCGTCTGGAAAGTGTAGGGTACAGTGCTGCTCGGCTACGGGTGATTTGCTTTGCTTCCGAGTGATGCGAAGAGAATCTGTTTTCCGGTGGGTTGTGTCACAGCATTTTTGCCCGATTCAGCTGTAACAAAAACGCAGTTGATCTCAGCGAGAATACTGGGGTCATCGAACTTCAATACCCAGCGTGCTGCCTTTGCATCGTCCGTGTGAAATATTCCAAGGCTCCGAACCGGTTTGTTAATTCCTTCCTGGCTACCCCACACGTAGAAATTGATCTTGGTATTCAGCTTGCGTGGATCGCTCAGGTCGTAAGCAAAGAAAACCAGGTTCTTGCCCTCGCTGTAAAAGATTCTTCCAAACGGCCGTTGGCGTTTCCCCTCCCCATCCGTGTCATCCACATCCACGATGTGTAGGTTTCGCGCGACAATCAGTTCCTTCGCTTGGCTCGCTGCTGCGGACAGCTGCTGGCTTTCGTTCAGCTCTTCCGTCAGGGACTCGACCTTTACCTGAAGGTTATTCAGTTCCGATTGATTTGTTTGGATGAGGAATTCGTCAACTGACTTGGCTGATGCCAGCACGTCCAGGTCTGCCTTGACGTGGGCGGCCTCGGCACTGAGCTGCGCCAGCTGCATATCACGATCCGCCAGGTTGTGTCGCAACTCCGTGTTCGATTTCTCGAGATCGCCCAAACGTGCGTTGGACTGAAGCTTCTCGGCTTGGGCAGATTCGAGGGCACGCCGCTCGGACATGATGTTGGCCGTCAGCTGGTTCACTTGCTTGCGCAAGCCTTCCACCTGCTGTGCCAGGTTCGCGCGAAGTAGGTCGGCCTTCACCACATCAATGCTCGTTGCTCCAGCGCGAGCAGCCGCAACCTCAATTCCTGATGTTCCCCCGGACCGCCGGTACGGCGTCAAGACCTTCAAACCAAGGATCAAAACCAGGGTCGCGGCTGCAAAGGTGGTAACCGCGTAGACAGAGGAATGTCGCGGCCAGTTGCTGTGGCTCGCGCAGTGGGCAGCTTTTCTTTGGGCAAGTGGAACTCCTTCCGAGTGCATTCGTGCAATGAATCGGGCAGTCATGCCGGGAGGGGATTTCAGCGGCATCGTCTCCGATGCAAACTCAGGAAGCACTTGCATGGCAATGTGACCGAAATCGCTTAGCACACGCCGGCACTCGACACACGTCTGCGTGTGCTCCTTCAGCTTTTTCAATTCGTCCGGTGCGAGCTGGCCGCTTACCGCCAGCGCACACAGCGCCTCATAATCATTGTGCTGGGTCAGCAAGGAAAATTCTCTCTATTTCGCCTTTAGCCGACGACTTTTGGCATCGTTCACTTTCCAAAAGAGTCGCCCGCAATTTACTCAGGCCCCTATATAAGTTGTGCCGCACCGTGGAGGCGGTTTCGCCAGTCTGACGCGCAATTTCTTCGGCTGTCAGTCCCTCGAAAAACGTTAATTCAATCGCCACTCGTTGCCGTGGCTGGATCGAATTCAGAAGCTGGTGAACAAGCTGAACTACCTCCTGGGAGCATAACCGGAGACTGCGGAGAGCGCCGTCATACGTCTCAACCCCCAGATCCTGCAAATCGAGTTCTTCGGATGAGTAAAATCCCTTCGCTTTCAGGTGCTTTTTCCGATGGATCGTGCGGTGGTATGCATATTGAAAGAGCCAGGTTTTATACGAACCCTTTGCTGGATCGAATTGATCAATCGCCCGATATGAATCCAGAAACACTTGTTGAACCACCTCTTCGGCCTCGCCGTCATCACCCAACATCCTGCGGGCAATCCCAAAAACCATGTCGCTGTACTTTTCGAATAGTGACGTCAATGCGTTGTGATTGCCGTTCTGAAGTTGCCGGGCCAGATCAAGATCTTCAACATCACTGGTCAGCGGGGGAGACTGCTGAGACTGCTGGTAAGTCCTATTGGAATTTGACCCTGGGATCATATTGCGACGTAAAACAGGTGCTGTACCAGTTCTTGTCTGTAGGGGAGCAACGAAATGTTGTGCGAGAGTATTACTCGGAGCCTATGCGATTTGCAACCATTTTTTCAGAATGGAATGGGCGACGCGCTGGGCAATTTGCGCTCAAACAATTTGTTACTGCCATGGCAAAAAGTATGACGTTGGGTGGCATATGCACGAACAATTCCCCTAGATTTCAGGTTTTTGAAACGCCCCGTGCGGGAACTCCAGGTGATGGCGGCGTCAACAATTGTGGCTTGGGCAGACGCTATCGGTGATTTCGCGGTGTTTCCCATCACCGTTTCTCCAAAAAGCTCGGTGCGGTCGAAACTTGGTCGTGAAGCCACAATCGGACGGTGTCGAGGTACGAGCTTGGAGCAAGCTCCACCAGGCTTAAGAAAAGCCTTAAAGTTCTCAGAGTTGGAAATTCCTTATTGAGGTCAAACGACGGCGTGAGCGAAGCCATGCGGCAGAGGTTCCGATCGGGATCCAACGCGTTACTTCACGCCACTGAAAGCAACTCGACAAATCGCACGTGCAGTAGTGCTTCGACTTGTGTTGAGAATTACCTTGATGGCACGTGTTGCTGTCGATTGTGTTTTTGGTTCTCCTGACCACCGACGGTCTAATGCACAGTCTGCACCCTCATTATGCTACGCGCTGGGCTGGAACTGCATTTCAGTTACTGCGCCGCATCGTCGGCACATGAAAGATGAGTTCCACCTCTGAAGGACTGCCGGATACCTTTTCCGATTGTATCGATGAACTCGCCAGAGCAGAATCGCAAGCAATACAAAGAGGCCGACGAGAAGAACGTTCCCGATGGTAGTGTCGATATCAGGGGGAACTTGGCGAGCAACAACAGCCCCCCGCTCGACCGGAGCTGAACCATAGATCTTCTGGTGCTTCTCGCCGAGCAGTTGCGGTCTGATCAGCGAAATCGCTCCTCCGGCCAGAAAGAAGCCAACAAGCCAGAGCAGTGTGACTTTGAGATACGACCTTTTCCTTGGGGGCGCTGCCATTTGAGAAAGGCGGCTCTGGCTGGTTCCTCGGTGCAGATAGAAACCACCGCCGATAATGCCAGTGGACGTCCTCTTTACATCAAACAGTCCTGAGTTATAAATCACTGACAGTTTTTGCAAATCTGTCGATCGGCACGCATGGCATTCCATTGTCGGGGTCCCGATGAGTGGTGATCCTTACATCTTAGCCAGAATCAGATCTGTTTGCTCCTCCGCGTATGCCACTCTTGCCAGCGTGGCGGCGGCTTGTTTGACCCTCTCATAGGACTGGAGAATATCCGCGCTGAACACTTTGCGCCTGGCAGCAATGCCCGGGACGGGCATGAACCGCCACTGGTCAAAGTGCAACAGGCTCAGCAGCCACATGTAACTCAGAGCCATCAGAGCAATCCACCGGAAAGCCGCAGCCTCTTTACGAAGCGCTTTGATTGCCTCGACTACCAGTGGCTCATATTCGAGATGCAGATCAATCATGTCCCGCCATTCGGTGGTGCCCCACTCAAGTACAATGCGGCAGTTGTGATAAGCCCGACTGACATACTCCTTTGCGCACTCCAATCGCGAGCGTTGGTCCCTTCGATAGGTTGGTGACAACACTCTGCTTCGCTCTTCCTGCTCATGATCGAATGTTATGCGCGCCTCTGGCCAGTCAAATTCCCGTAAATGCGGCGCCACCTCATCCCAGGTCCGCCTCTTTTGGCGGGACCAGTTGAATAGGGAAACAGTTAAGGTTGCAAGCGCAACTGCGGTCAGGAAGCAATACAATACGATGTTAGTGGCCATGTCCTTTGTTGTGTGCGGCATACAATAGTTTCATAACACTGGTGTTAACAGGACGCAGGCGGGTTAATGTTCTGATTTCGGAAAATAGTGCATGCGGGTGGGGGCGAGAGCCGCAATCGAAAAGCCAAGGCGAGAATTAACAAGAAGAACTACTTTTGACCTTTAAGGCTGTTATGTTCCTGAAAATGAAACATTAGAAACTGTTAATGGATGGTTCGGTCGTAATAAAACAGCAAAAGCTGTGACTCACAGCATTCACAGCATTATTGTCGATCCCGTTTATGCAACCATTCATGTATAGTCCTGATGACCTCGTTATTCCGCTGCGCCAGTTCGATCATTGAGCGGAGTCGCGTCATCGAGACCGGTTGAGGTTGGCGCACTCTCCAGAGAGCCTGCAACCAGATGATCGTAGCCAGAACGTATCCTATTCCGGGAGCATACCGGTACCAGAATTCATAATTTGCACCAAGCCTGAGACGTGCCATATCGGCTGACATAGTAATCAGGGCGGAAACGCCGAAACCCATAAGAATGCCGTAGTCATACCGGTTCCATCCTGCAGCGAATACCCATCGAAGCGCCACGAAAAGCAACATTAGCGTCCCCTCGACGGAATGGACTCCAAGGTTGAATGCGAGAAATATAGACCAGGCAACGCTAAAGTGGCCACCTTTTGGTAGGTGATAACCAAACCTCCACCAAACAGTCAAGACAACAATGATCAGAAGCACGGTTACTGGGAGCATGAAGCGGAGCCACTCATGCTCCTGATAGTCCAGGAAGAAGATGCGGCTAAACACTTCGTTCAAGGCCAAAATTGCGAGGACACCATAAATGATTTCAGTGCTCCAGTAAAATATCGGGTATTGCACCGGACGCTGCACAAACGCGAGGCGCGGAATCGTGACCACTACTGAATAAAGAGTGTAGCTAAAGAAAAACGGATGCATCCCTCGTCGGTAAAGCCGACGCCGAAGGAGGATGGCCAACAGCGTTAGCTGGATTGCCGTCGGAAGTAGGAACCAACCGAATACGAATGCTTGCATTTATGTGAGCGGTCAGCTTAAACCAACCGCTCACGAAGAACAAACTACTCTGACGAACAATTCAAGGGCGGAATGCACGACGGTGCCGGTCCTCCGCCGTCCGCCAACACGGTTGTGGAGCTGAAAGCGAGCAAGAACAGAACAGCAAGCACAGGGCGAAGCAGAATCCCTTTCATGAATCGATCTCCTTTTCGGTTGCTTTTGGGGACTCCTCCGACCCAAACAACAAGTTGGAAGAGTCATGAGTAAGGATATTCCTGGGGGCGCGGCACCGCACGAAGTAAGAGGCGGGGGCAGTGAAAGTTGGCGCGATGCCACCGAGGAAGTGGCCACTTATTCGAAAGAGGGTCCTTGTGTTTCCAGACCTACTTACTAAACGTTGCGGCGCCTTATTCGGCTGGACCACCAGAACATGAGTCGAGATAATAAGCCTTGCAAAGGCCCTGGCAATCGGGGACGACGGGCCGGCGGCATGGATGGTCCCGGGATGGCCTGCCGAATAGTACACAGCAACTCATCTGTGGCCTTCACTTCCTCCGCGCACACGGCACAGCTAAAGAAGTGCTCTTCGTAGGCGTCCCGCTCGGCTTCATTCATCTCCCCGAGCACATAACGTTCAGCCGCCTTGCTTCCGATGGCGAATTCGTGATTCATAATGCTTAAAGTGTCTTTGGTGCTGTTTCACCGGTTCGAATGCCAAGGAACGCGTCCTTAATTCTCCGGAAACAGATCAGGAGCAAGACAAGTCTTCGTGGACCGGCCCAAAGAGGCCTTTTCCGATGGTTTGCCAATCGAGAGCGGGTGGGAGACTCAATGCAAGAACCGTGACACTCCCAATTGACTCCCAAGCGGGAGCGCATCCGCGCTCCCTGAATGAGAGTAAAGATAAGGAGAGTCGATTCGATAACGTACTTTGTCGCTACCGTGTTGATAATATTTGTATATCACAGGCAGCTACGATGTAAAGAGATTATTGTGTACTATTATGAACTCTCATCCATGAAGGCCACATACATTTCTGATAGGTGGCGAGCTGTCTGTTGTACCCAAGACATGAGCCCGAGCACTTTGTGGTTCGAGCCAGCACAGCATAAGCAGCTATGTCAGCCGGAGGCCTCTAAACCACTGTTGGACCATAGCCGTAACGGCCTCAGTCTCCTCCTTTGGAGAACACGATCCCGCGTAGGTCATCTTGAATTGCAGCAGAGCCAGGACTGAAGCCCGTGCAGCGACTTTCGCTTCCTTGGCCTTGTTGGTCCTGGGCTTTTCGATATTGCCCAGGTGAGTGGCCAGGATATCGATGATTTTTTCGATTGGCCCATAGGCCTGTCCTCGCCACTCCGTCAAAAAGTATGCCTGCGCCAATAGCCGCGCCGATGGGCGGCTCAGCGTGGAATACCAGCGAAGGACCGCCGAGGTGAGAAGCGCTGTAGCCTCCTGTTTGCGCTCATTCTCGTAAATCATCAGCAGGAATTGTGCCGGATCGAGGGCCCTCCTCAGCGCCGCTGAGATCGCCTCTTTGAACAGACCATCTTTGGTTTCGAACAGCCGATAAATCGAGGCCTCGGTCACCTTTGCAGCCGCGGCAATGTCCCGGGTGCTCACGCCGTGGTAGCCGCGATCGGCGAACATTTCAATCGCCGTCTTCGTGATTTGGGGCTTAATGATTGAGCCGGTGCGCATCGGGGATGATTGTATCCCACAGAGGCCGTCGAACCTCGAAGGTGGTACAGAGGGCTTACAGAGGGCGTGGTTCCAGCGCGAATCACTGCTTGTGTGACCAGGGCTGCTGGACACGGGTCTCCGCCGATTTGTGTAACAGTGCCGTAGGTAGTGGCGGCTCCTAAAATAATGTTGTTTACTAATTTTTAATAATAGCTATTTGTTGTATAAATATCTAACTGAGCTGTGCGAGTAGATGCTCGCAAGCAACCTGGTGAGTCCCTCCCCGCGGAGAAGGTGATGTGAGGCAGGTGAGCCGATTAGTGGTTTCACCTGCCGAATCATCGGGAATCATTGCTGATCAGTAATCAGTGCCATATAGGTTTACGGGTGATTCGGCGAATTTGCGACCAATAAGGCATCGCGGGTGGAGAGGATATTGCAAATGCGGCCAGCCGCAGTAGAACCGGCGCCAGGGTGGATTGCAAAGAGCAGCAAGCCGTCTTTCATTGAGCGGATGACGGTTTGCTGTGATCACTTGGTCCGGGAGTGGCTCCAGAATCGCGAGGTCTGGGACAGCGTGCCCTCGAAAATTAGAACCAGAATTGCAGACACGGTGCGGCAGCTGTTTCTAAAGCGAGCTTATCCGGATACGCCGCTGAAGCGTATCGCCCAGCTTGCCCGTGTTACGGAGGGTTCGATTTATCGATTGTTTGAGACCAGGATGGTTTTGAATGAATACGTTCTCCGTGACACTCACGAGAAGGTCCTGGAAGTGACCAGGAAGCTTCTGTCGCAACGAAGCCTCAGGGAAGTCAGCCTGAAGGACGTTGCACAAGCCATGAACCTTCCTGAAACCGAGATTGCTATTCTGTTTCCCTCGATGGAGGCGTTGCTGGACCGTGTGCTAGGCAGCTCGAAGGCCACCTGACCTAAGCGCACCCGGGAGAGATACCTGCCAGCCAAACACGGATAAACGCGTCGACAGCTTCCGTTTCACTCGCGCTGCTGCCGGACGTCGCGTAGGTAATCTTAAAATGGAGGAGCGTCAGAATCAGTGCGGTCGCGGCATGCCGTGGGTTCAATTTTCTGGCTTGGATCTTTTGATCACGCCCAATTGTGGTCGCCAAAATCTCAATGATCTTGTCAACAGGTGCGTAGGGCGAGACTGCAAGATGCCGCAGCCTTGGCGCCACGAAGTAAGCTTGGGTCAGAAGCCGCGCCGCATTCTGTGGTAACGATTCATACCAGCGCTTGATGACCTTCGTCATCACCCAACCTGTGTCCTGCCTGGCTTGTTCCTTCTCAAAAAGCATGAGCAAGAACTGAGATGGATCGAGGGATCGTTCGACCACCCCCGCTAAGGCCTCTCCAAATAGCTTTTCCTTGTTGGTGAACAGCCGATAAATCGAGCCTTCTGTTGTCCGGGCCTCTTTTGCCAGGTCCCTGGTGGTCACTCCGTAATAACCGAAATCGGAGAACAGAGTGATTGCGGCGCGCAGGATCTTGGGACGCACCTTGGACGCCATCGTTGTCCCCCATTTCCTTAGACAGTATTGAACGACGAAACTTAGAAGAGCCTCAGAAAGGCAAGGTAAATTGTACTACCTGCCTTCGGGTTTATCGTTCTAATTGAAGATCGTCGTGCCCGCCGCCAGCAATGTGGAGTAACTGTGAGCAGCAGCGGGCAATCTCATCGATTCAATCATATAGCATAGTAATGATTGTAAATCATAGCGCTGTATATTATAAGGAATGGCCCTGCAAGCTCAATCGCAGTTGGCGAACTCCTCAATGGTGTCAACGCTCACTTAGAATTGACCCCCTAGCGATCACTTAAAATTGACCCCCTTTTGTGGCTAACAATGCACGGTCGCTGAGAGCAGTGAGTGGTTTATTCTTCCGCGGTTTCCTCCTTGGTGGTTGTGGATTTGGCCTTGCGTTTCTCTTTCAGCCGGTAGCTGTCGCCACGGATGTTGATGACCGTGGAACGGTGCAGCAGCCGGTCGAGGGCGGCCGAAGCCATGATGGCATCTCCGGCAAAGACCTGGTTCCAGTCGGCG
>DATDGL010000157.1:0-2168 GCA_036522115.1 Candidatus Angelobacter sp. | reverse complement strand
GTATATGTATCGCAGGACGGGGAGAACCTGATGTGGCTGGCGGACGAGCCAACCGGCACGAGTTCTCTGGATCTGAAATCATTTCAGCTCAATGCCGGCAATTACAGCGTATTTGTGCAGGCTGTGGGCAAGCCTTCTCTGACCAACAAAATGTCTGCCGGGGCTGCCGTGGTCATCCAGAATCAGCCGCCGGTGGCCATGCTGGCTCTTTCCCCAAGTTCGGGCAAAGCGCCCCTGGCGGTTACGGCCTCCAGCACCGGATCATACGATCCAGATGGAAATATCGCATCTACGGTGATTAATTTTGGTGACGGCAGCGCCAGCGTTAGTTCTACAATCGCCAACCATACTTATAGCGCTTCTGGAAATTACGTGGTCACGGTCACCGTCACAGATAACCTAGGGGCCAGCACCAATAAAACTGCCAATGTCTCGGTTACGGGAAGCCAGCCTTTTGCATTTACCAGCTCCGATACTTCTGCCACAGTGATGGCCGGTCAGACTGCTTCCTACAATCTGACGCTGGATACCAAAGGCAGCGGCTTTACCGGAGCCGTCTCTGTAGTTTGCGATGGCGCTCCTGCGGGAACTACTTGCACGGCCAACCCTGCGTCAGCGAATTTCAGCGCAAGCAATGCTTCTGTTCCCGTGACCATAACCGTAGCAACCACCACGCAGGCACGTTTTAATCCGGTACCACGCGAAGGTCTTCCATTTTTCTTTGCCACAGTACTTGCAGGATTGTTCTGCGGAGCAACGAAACGGGCGCGACAGATGTTGCTGGCAATGCTGGCGATCCTGCTGCTTTTGAGCATGATCTCCTGCGGAGGCGGCGCAAGCACCAGCACAACGCCAGCCGCTGCGCCGCGGTCGCCCACGAACGCAACGCTTACTGTCATGGGGGCCAGCGGCAACCAGACTGCGACGGCAACTCTGAGCCTGACCATCACGCACTAACGCGCGCAGCAACCCTGGCCTCCGCTTCTTAACGGAGTTGCACCTTAGTTTTCTAAGGTAAAAAGCTGGAGCCTGCTGAGGTATTTCATGTAATACCGAACTAAGCAGTGGCCCATAGAATTCGCAGAATTTTTCAAAAAGTCATTACTGGAAGTCCGAGCCTTTAGTTCGAGAGACTCCGGTCTGCGCCCGCCGATGAGTCCAGTAAGACGTTGCAGTCCATAAACAATTGAAGTATTCGCGTTTCACGCGAAAAAGAGGGGCCAATGCGGGGTTACTATCGAGTTTGTCTTGCTTTATTCATCATTGCACCTGCTGTCAGCGGTATCGCTGGAACAGCATTCAAAGCGACTACCACTTTGACGGAGCAGACCTCCAACAATACCAGCGCCGCCAACACCCTTACCACTCAGAGCAATGGCAACCTGGGGGCCACCAACATCAGCAAGGTGTCCATGCACACACTGCTGTATTCCGGCGCTACCGCCAAAATCTACGTTCACTTGATGCCTTGGTTCGGATTTGGCGATCACATGAATGTGGGATACACCTCTAACGATCCCGCCCAGGTGCAAAAACAAGTAGCCGACCTGGCCAGCCGGGGGATAGACGGCGTAATCGTCGACTGGTTCGGACAGGGCACTCTGACCCATAAGTTCTCCTTCTACGGTCAGACAGTGCAGGAGATAATGCACGAAGCCGAGCTGCGCACCAATTTCAACTTTGCCGTGATGGATGATGCCGGCTCACTCCAGGCCTGCGCCAATACTGCCGGGTGTGATATCACCCAGACGCTGATCAATGACCTGACCTATGCCTATAACACCTATGAGAACTCACCCGCCTATCTGCACTACAACAATCAGCCGGTAGTGTATTTCTTCGGTCAGGAGGCCTATCCCACGCTGGACTGGACGCGAGTGCGGGCGTCGGTACCGGGCAATCCGCTGTTCATCTTCCGCAACGCCGGCGGGTTTAGCTATGCGCAGAGCAACGGAGCCTTTTCCTGGGTAGCGCCGGAGACGGTAAGCAGTACCGATCCCATGGCACTGAACTACCTGGACTCTTTCGACAAGACAGCTTTGTCGCGTCCCACTACCTATTCGACGATCTCAGGATACAAGGGCTTCAATGACGTGCTGGCATCGTGGGGAACGGGGCGGTTGATCCAGCAGCAATGTGGACAGACATGGCTGACGAGCATCGCCGAG
>DATDGL010000156.1:0-56269 GCA_036522115.1 Candidatus Angelobacter sp. | reverse complement strand
TTCACCGCCAGTCCTTTCCATTTCATTGAGTGACCACAGTTTTTCAGTGTTAGCTTCCAGCTTTGCTTGTACGTTGGCCCATTCAAGATCTTTATGGCGGCCCGTGTTTTTCTCAAAACGGGTTTTCAATGTTCTGAGTAGCTCTTCACGCTGTTCTGGTGACAAGTCCTTTTTATTGCGATCCATGTTCCGCGCTCTAGTTGCTCTCATAGTCGTCGCTTCCCGCTTTTCTTGTCTGTTACTCTGCTGCGCGCCGCCCCATGGTTTTTTTTTGCGGCCCGTCTTAGCGTTCTTGTCAATTCGCTGTTTCCACGCAGTTTGGAGTGCATCCGCCAGTACATCCTTGCTCGCCGCCGCCAGGCGAATATGCGTGTGTCCCATCTTTCCCAACCGCCAGGGATCGGCAGGAAAATCTCGGAGCCTCCTCCACAAACGCCGCCTGCTGCTCCGGAGTAAGCATCAGGTTTCCGTAGCCTTCTGCTTGCGAGGTCAGCGAAGCAAATTTCCTGGCTCCCACACGAAAAGCCGGCAATCCTGCGTGGGAGTACTCTTCCACCCCCTCCAGGCCCAGCGCAATCCTGCGAAAGTCTGCTGCCGTCATCGGGTGCCTCTAGATTAATTCTTAGTGAGTCCTAATGGAACTATATAGACCATAGATTTTATTTGTTAGACGACTGCGCTCGGCGTATGCATCACCGATTTTGTTGATACCCTCATGGGCAACTTCGAGGAGGAAATTGCCGATTGGTCCAAGGCCGGCATTGACCCGGTCGAATGGGCCACGGAAAGCCACGATCTGGCGGTGCATGCAGGATATCGGCGGCTGCCTCGCCACATTCCTCCGGAAGCTCCGGTGCCGGTACAGAGCTGCACCGATGACAACGACATCGTGCACAGAATGCTGGCCTTGCACGAATCCGTCAGCAACCGATACCTGAGCGCTGCCGGACCGGTAATCGAGGAGCAACTGACCAAGGCCGGAACGCGCCTGGCTTTGGTCCTCAACGATATCTGGAAGTAACCCCTTAGCACTTAAGTGGAGGTCATCCGATTATTAGCGCGATCCCAATCTCGGCCCAGAGCAACAGATTGTTCAAGCCGGCAAGCCGGTGGCGGGGCTGACCTGTGACTTCCTTTTGATTGCTACTAAGTCAGGCCAATGGCTACGGGCCAAGAGCCAAGCGCTAAAAGCCAACGGCCTATTTCCCACAATGGCAGCCGCGGTCCGTCGAACAGCAGTTGCCTGGTTCGGCTACTTTACCGTCGGGACCGGTCGCGGCCTGTGTGAGGCCGCACCAGAAGAGGCCGTCATTGCAGGCAGGCACCGTAGGATCGGGCTCAGACCAGATGTATTGCCGCTTCCAGTGGAGTGCGGAACACAATCCCGGACGCTCAGTGTTGAAACGCTCTGATTGTTCGCTCATGCGATACCTCCTGCCTTGAGAATGGCGCGCTTCACTGCCACCCTGGCAAGCTGGATCTTCTGTGTGTTGTGGCCGAGGCTTTTGGCTTTGGCCACAGCGGCCTGCGCGGCCTGGTCTGCGGTGGCCGTGGTAATGGTCTTGCCCTTCAGCGCCTCAGCCGCCTCCGTGGACAGCCACGGGATGGGCGCTACGTGCCCCAGGACCACGCGGGCGCTTTCAATCGTGCTGCCATTCATGGTGAGAGCCACAGCGGCAGTTGCATACGGCCAGTCGAAGGCCTCCTTCTGCCGGATTTCATACTGTGCCGCGCGCACCTGCACTGCGGGCGGCGTCAGGATCTCAGTGACCAACTCGGTGGGCTTCAGATCGTGCTCCCGCTCCTGTGGGCTGGCGGGGATAACAAAAAACTTTTCCAGCGGCAGCTCGCGCGAACCCTGCAATCCCAGGATCCGTACCCTTGCGTTATAAGCAATCAAAACCGTCGCAACCGTGGATGGACTTACGAAGTAAGCTGGTCCGCTGTTTCCCAAAATGGCGTGATAACGATTGTCGCCCTGCGCCACCAGCGACTTTCCGTCTTTGTCCAGTGCCAGCAATCCATGTCCGGTGCGGAAGTACCAGCAACGCGGACGTTGGCAAAGATTTCCGCCCAGCGTGGCCATGTTGCGGATCTGCGGGCTGGCGGCCCCGGCCGCCGCCGTGGCCAGCATGGGTAGCTCTTTCTGGATACCCTCATTTGCACCGATTTCCGCCAGGGTGATCAGGGCGCCAAAACGCAAGCCCTGGCCAGGTCCGCGAGTGACACTCCGGAGATCGGCGATCTGCTTGATGTTTACCAGCCGCTTCGGTGTGGTGACCTCATCCTTCATGAGGGATAGCAGGTCAGTGCCGCCGGCCAGGACTTCAACCTCGCCCCAATTCCTTCCCAGCAGGGGGATGACCTGTTCTTTAGTCTTTGGGCTGGTGTACTCAAACGCTCGCATAGCTGCCTCCCTGATTCAGTGCGGCCAGGACGCGGTCCGGCGTTATGGGAAGAAAGGGCACGCGCACTCCGATGGCATTGGCCACCGCATTGGAAATGGCTGCGGCCGGCCCAACCGTGGGCGGCTCGCCCAGGCCGATGGGGCCGCGTTCGTCATAACCTTTGCCGGTCATCATGTGTACCACCAGCTCAGGAATATCGCCGATGCCCGCTAGCCGGTAAAAATCCATTGCCGGGTTCAACATCCGGCCGGTGTTTGAGTCCATCACCTTCTCTTCGTACAGAGTGCTGGCGATGCCCATGATCAGCGCGCCGTAACACTGGCTCTCAGCCGTTTTCATGTTGATGATGAGTCCGCAATCCTGCACGCACGCCATCTTGTTCATCTTGACCACGCCGGTCTCCACGTCCACGGAGACATCGGCCATGATCGCCCCTCCTACGCCGCTGCTGATGATGTCGCCGGGGCCGGGGTTCTTGCCTAGAACCTGAATGGGTTGTGTTCCCAGTTTGGCGCAGGCATTTTTCCAGCTCATGCCGCGGCTGGGATCTGACTTGACCCGGATGGTTGCGTTCGCCGCTTCCAGGTCGCCGGGCTGGGCATTGAGGACGGGCGCCACTTTCTCGAACAACGCAGCCAGCGCATCTACGGCCGCGCGCCGCGTGGATGCGCTGACCCCGCCAATGGTGGTGCTGCCGCCCGAGCCGCCGTCCATGGGATAAGAACTGTCACCGATGCTGAGCTGGACCTGCTCCATGGGAAGTCCCAGGGAATCCGCCGCGACAATCAGGATGCAGGTGCGCGTCCCGGTTCCCAGGTCCTGGCTGCCCATCTTGATGTCCACAGATCCGTCAGGGTGTATCGTCAGTTGGCAGTTGCTCTCATGACCGCGACCGCCCCAGGTGTGGATCGCCAGGCCCACGCCGTGTTTGACCGGACCTGCGCCCTGGCCGCGTGGATGCCACTTCTTTTTCCAATCAATCAGGTCCGCCGCCAGCAGCAGTTCCTCGCGATATGTATCCGCACGATGAAACTGGTCGTTCGGCGGCGCGGCGAGCTGGATGTTCTTCAACACCAGGTCGAGTGGGTCCATGTTCAACTTGGCGGCAAGGTCATCGATGGCGCCAAACGTGATCAGGCATCCCTGCGGATGGTTAGGCGCGCGCCATGCGCGCGCCGGACCAATGTTGGTGGAGACCGCGATATGCTGCTTGCGCTGGTTGGGAATATTCATCACATAGGGCATGGGAGGCGCGCCGCCTCCGCCCGGACCGCCGGTTCCCCAGGAGTGCGATTCCCATGCCAGCAGCGTGCCATCTTTCTTGGCCCCGACTTTGACTCGGGCAAACGCTGATGGACGGCAGCCTGCAACTTCCAGTTCGGCGTCACGCTCCAGCATGTATCGCACCGGCTTGCCGCCGGCCTTTTTTGAGACCTCCGCGGTATAGATGCCCCAGCGGTCGATCTGGAATTTACTGCCGAATCCGCCGCCAACGTGGTCCTGATGAACGTGTACGTTGCCGGCCGGAATCTTCAGCGCCTGGGCGAATTGCCCGGCCAGGCCCGAGAGGTTTTGCGTGGAGACGCGGGCGAAAAGATGATTGTCGTCCGTCCATTCAGACATGGAGCCGTGGCTCTCCATGCAGCAGTGCGTGATCACCGGACAACCATACACGCCCTCGGAAACCACTTCAGATTGCTTGAAAGCGTCGTCTGGTTCGCCTTTGATCTGCTCGCTCTCCTTCTTGAAAGGTGATGTAGCCGGCTGCGGCTCCTTGACCTGCGCCGACTGCAAGGCCTTGATTACATCTTCGCTGACCTTGTTTTCACGCATCCTCCCCATCATCTCCTCTGTGACCTTAAAAGTGACGCCGCGCTGCTGAATGGCCTGGACGATCTGCGGGTCCGGAACTTGGTTCGTAAACATTCCCACCAGGTCCCTTACTTCCAGAGGGCCGTTGCCCTCGGCCACGTTCTGGGGCTCCGTGAAATCGTCAACATAGTGCGGCAGAGGCTGGTACTCCACCTTGATGGCGCGCAGGGCATCGCTGGCCGTCTGCTCGTCCACCGCAGCCAGCACTACAATGTCATCGCCCGCCCAACTGATTTCGCTGCCAGGCCCTTGAATCACGTGGACGGCCTTGACTCCCGGCATCTTTTCCGCCGCCGAGGTGTCCACGCTTACCACCTTGCAGTGTGCATGGGGACTGCGTACCACCTTGCCGTAGAGCATCCCCGGCTGGTGCAGGTCATAAGTGTATTTGGCGCGTCCGGAAACCTTGTCCGGACCGTCTACGCGGGAGATGCGCTTTCCGATGAGGGATCGCTTGTCTGCCTCGGGCCACGAGTACTTGGTGTTTTCATCTGGCATGGCTTATGCTCCCTTCCCGGCTTTGGCTGCCTGCATTACGGCAGCGCGAATTCCAGCGTAGGTGCCGCAACGGCAGAAATTCCCTGAAAGCCCGTGCTTGATCTGCTCCAGCGTTGGATCGGGATGCTGATCGAGAAAAGCCTTGCAGGCCACCACGAATCCTGGAGTGCAAAAGCCGCACTGCTGGGCGTCGTTGTCAACAAACGCCTGCTGCACGGGATGCAACTGGCCGGGGCGCCCAAGACCTTCCACTGTGGTGATGGGCTTGGACTGTGCGTCAATGGCCAGAATGGAGCAAGCATAAACCGTCTTGCCGCCCATCAATACCGTGCAGGCGCCGCAGGTGCCGCGATCGCACACCCGCTTGGCCCCGGTCAATTCAAACTGGTCGCGCAGGGCATCCAGGAGAGTGACTCTTGGCTCCAGTTGGGTGTTGTAGTTTTTGCCGTTGATGTTCAATGTGACCGGGACCTTGCCCGGTCCCTGGACGGCCGCCGCCGTGTCCGCCTCAATGGCAACCGCGGCAGCCCCCGCCACCAGCGGCGCAGCCGCAGAAACGCCCGTTATTTTCAGGAAGTCCCGGCGAGACAAGCCGGAGTTGGATGAAGAGGAGGACTGCTTGGATTTGCGCTTCTTTTTCTTTTCCGGAAGATCGTCCACAGAATGGCCTCCGCGCTCGCATTTGAAGAGACTGGAAATTCTAACGCTGGTACGCGGAAAAAACCAATGGGGGCTGGAACGAGCGGTAGTGGGCTACTTTGGCTTTATGGTGACCATGCAGCTTCTCCTTGTCATTCTGAACCGAAGCGTAGCGAAGGGGAAGAATCCCACAACAGCATCCAGGAATCAAGCAGCATTCGACGTATTCATCTCACTCCCTGAAAGTCCATGCGGTTTGACTTTTGCCCACAAAATATCTTTGTTTGCGGTCAAAGTAGCCCGCTACCGAACGAGCAAAGTGCTGAGTGGTTAGGTTCTCTGATTCTCTCGGTGTCATCCGCGGTAAAGGTTTTGCTTTTCGAAATTTGCTTTGCAACTATGTGCCTGCCGGGTCAAACCATCTCCTTGTGAGCTTCTTGAATCTGTCCTCGTCAGAAACCTCTGTTTCATTTCTTTTCGCCCAAATCCGCAAAAAAGTGCTGTCACTCTGACAGCATTGTGACAGCACTTGATTGACTCCCCATGGTGAGCGTGCAATTCTGAAGATGTAAGGGTTTGGTGTTGGTTTTCCGATCAGGGTCCCCGGCGCACCCGGTTTTGGTGCGTTGGGGTGGAGGTCGTAAGGTCACCCGATTCTTACAGGCTGTACCCCAAGGGGTTAACAGTCGCAATACTTGTTCTTTGACAACTGAATAATGGTGGAAGCCCTTGAACTGGGGTGAGCGCAAGCGAATTTAGTGAGCGTGGCGGGAGAAGTGTGTGCACGCGTTGAACGAAATCGCGCGGGGCGTCGAGGGAAAAGTGTGTCGAACCGATCAGTGAAGATCAAACAGATCAGTTGCATCAGTGGTAGGGTTTTCCTGGCCGCTGGGAATCGCGGAACCGGCCCCTGTTTTGCGATTTCCGCGACGAAATATCTATGCGGAGAAGTCCGGCAACCGGTTTTGTATCCGCAACGAATAAGTTCTTTTGTTTTCAATGACCTTTGCGGATCTTTAGGATTGTAGAAGCCGCGTGAGGCTCATCCGCAACGAATAAGTAGCTTGTTTTCAAGTACCTTCGCGGATGGCCGAAATGAAAAAAGATGGTTTTAGGCCTAGCCGCAACGAAAAAGTGCTTTGTTTTCAAGTACCTTCGCGGCAAGCGCAGTAAAATCGGTGATTTCCGAAATCGATCCCTTTTGCACCATCTGTTGTGCAGTTTGCATCTGGCGCTCAGGCTGATGCCGCGGCCATTTCTGCAGCTTTGGTTTTGAGGGCGCGCAGATCAAGCTTTCCAGTCCCCAGGTAAGGCAGCGCTTCCACGCGAAAAAATTGACTGCTGCGTGGTTTCCACAACGGTGGAAGATCGCTATGCGCCAGCTTTTCCAGGACCGGCGCGAGCTTCTCTTCGGGAACAGTGTGCAACACGATGATTCTTTCGCCCTTTTTTTCATCGGGCACGGCGGAGACGACAAAGATCTGCTCGGTGGCTTCCGCCAGTTCGTGCAACTTCTCCTCGATTTTGATGTGCGGCACCATCTCTCCGCCAATCTTACTGAAGCGGGTAAGCCGGTCGGTGATGCGAAGAAAGCCGTCCTCTTCCATGGTGGCGATGTCGCCGGTGGTGTACCAGCCGTCCTTCAGCACCTCCGCGGTTTTCTCCGGCCGTCCAAGGTAGCCTTTCATCACGTTCGGCCCCTTGATCAACAGCATTCCCGGCTGGTTGGCCGGGAGCGATTGCATGGTTTCCGGATCCAGAATGCGCGCCACCACGCCCGGCAGCGGCTGCCCAATGGTGCCGCGGCGGCCCCCGATCTGCCGAAAACCGGAAGCGCGAAAATCGCGGCCGTTTACCGCCACCACCGGCGAGCATTCGGTGCAGCCGTAGCCTTCCAGGGGACGAATCCCGAAGACGTCTTCAAAGGCCATGGCGACGCGGTCGGGCAGTTTCTCTGCCCCAACCAGCACGTACTGCAAGCTGCCAAAATGTTCAGGCGAGCAACGCCGGATATAGGCTTGCAGGAATGTAGGCGTTGCCACCAGGAAGGTTACACGGTAACGCGCAACCAGTTCACTGATGGATTTTGCGTCCAGCGGGTTGGGATGAAATACCACGCCGATCCTGTGTACCGCGGGCAGCCACAACGTTACCGTGAAACCAAAAGAGTGGAAGAAAGGCAGGATTCCCAGGATTTTGTCGCGGCCGCCCAGCATGAAGACCTGGGTGACCTGGCGGATATTGGCGAGAATGTTGTGATGTGTGAGCATCACGCCTTTCGGGTCGCCGGTGCTGCCACTGGAAAAGATGACGGTTGCCAGGTCCTCCGTGTTGCACATGCGTGCCCCCAGTGCCTTCTTGAGAATGCGGAACGGGAGCGTCCAGGCCATGAGCAGCGCCGTTATTTTTTCTGCAAACCTGGGCGCATCAAGCGCCTCCTCAAGCAACAGGCGCTGGCCGGGAACTTCCATGCTGGGGAAACGCTCGAGAAAAGCCTTGGAAGTCACCACGGTTTGCAGGTTGCACTGGCCCCCGCAAGAGGCCACTACCTCGTTATTTGCCGTGTAATTCAGATTTACCGGAACTCGTCCCAGCAAAGTGGCTGCGTAGTTGACCAAGGCGCCGCCGATAGATGGAGGCAGCAGAATACCTGCCATCTCCTGCCCCTTCCAGAACGGCCGCAGGCGGCGGGCAACAAAAATCGTTTTGACCAGCATGCTGCCGAATCTCATTCTCGGGACTCGGCCGTCAGCCGCGGCAAAACGGAAGGGGTGCCTGCGGGCGCTGCGCACGAATGCCCGGTCCAATGTGCGGTCCACGTCGTGGTCCGCCTCAAATGCAACCGCCTGCAGTTCTTCTACGGAGCGGCGCACCTCAAAAGCGCTGGTGCTGGGTGGCAAATGCTTGCCAAAGCTTACCGTCACCGGGTAGGGAATGCGGTGGGGCGCCTTCCACAGAAAGCGATTGCGTTCAAAGCTGAAGATGCTTCCCCAGACTCCGTGGAGATTCACCGGGATAATGGGCGCGTCCACGCCTTTCATCACCCGTTCCATCCCGCGACGGAATGGAAGAAGCTGGCCGGTGCGTGTGATTTGTCCTTCGGCAAAAATGCAGACGATTTCCCCGTTGCGGATGGCTTCGCTGGCGGTGCGCAGAGAGCGAATCATGTCGCGTGGACGAAACTCCGAGGAGATGGGGATTGCGCCCATCATGCGCGCGAACGGTTTGATGAACGGCATATCGTAGATGCCTTTGAACATCAGGAAGCGAATCGGCCGGTCTGTCGAAGCCAGCAGCAACAACACGTCCACAAAAGACATGTGGTTGGAGACTAAGAGAGCACCGCCTTTTTCCGGGATGTTGTCTCTTCCCATCACGCGGATGCGATAGATGGTGTGCGTGAGAAACCACAGCAGCAGGCGCAGGAACCAGTCAGGCAGAAGAATCAACACGTAGATGGTGCCGGCGAGCGTGATCCCTGCCCCGGTCAAAAACACTCCCTGAGGGCTCAGATGTCCTTTCGTGGCCAGAACGTAATAGACGCCCGAGGCCGCAGGGACACCCAGGAACGACAACAGGTTCCCTGCCGCGATAATGCCGCCTTTCTGGCCGGGCGCGGGACGATGTTGAATCAACGCGTTTACAGGAACGGCAAAGAAGCCGGCAAAAAAGCCCAGCGTCGCCAGAAGCACGCCTGCAACGGCGAAGGAATGCGACATGGCCCCCACCAGGGCTGCCATGATGGTCATTCCCAGAGCACCTAACGGGATGAGCCCATATTCGATCTTGTTACCGGAAAGATAACCGGCGATTGCGCTGCCAACGCCGATCCCCAGGGCCGTCCCGGCGTGGAGAATTGAGTTTTGCCTCGGCTTCAAGTGGAAAACATCGCTGCCGTAGACCAGAACAGTTTGCAAAAACAGCGTGCCCAGGAACCAGAAATAAGTATTGCCGAGAATTGCCAGAAATAGAGGGCGATCAGCGCGTATGATGCGCACCTGCTGGATGAGGTCGCCCAGAAAGTTCAGTCGGAATTTTTTTTCGGGGGCCGCTGCTGGAAATCGCGTGATGGCCAGGCTCGAACCGAAGCCGATCACCGCCAGCGCCAGCAGCACGCCGCCGACATAGGCTTCGCGTCCGTGAAAGCGATCAGTAAATTGAGCGGCAGACACCATGCCGCCGATAATGGCCATGAAAGTCCCAAGTTCCAGAATGCCGTTGCCCCAGGACAGCCATTTCTCCGGCAGGATTTCCGGCAGGAGGCCGTACTTCGAAGGGCCAAAAAGAGCGGCCTGTGTAGCCACAACAAACAAGACTGCAAGCTCAAGAGGCCGTGAGTGGATGGCAAGGGCAAAGACTGCAACCGACATGGCGGCAATCTCGATTAATTTAGTTGAGATTGTTATCTGCCGCTTGCTGTAGCGATCGGCGAGGAAGCCGCCTGCCATGCTAAACAATACAAAAGGGAGCGCCAGGAACAAAGGGATGGCAGAAACCAACTGGTCGCGCTGCTGGCGCAGCATGTCCGTGGACAACACCATGTAGAGAAGAAGATATTCGAAGGCATTGAGACTGAAGGCGCCTTGAAACTGCGTGACAATCAGCGCCCAGAAGCTTCGCCTCCAATTGGTTTCATCGTTCACAGAATTGCCGCTGCCCGTGATTTTGCAAATGCTTGGTCGCTGGGTAATTTGACAATCAAAAAGACCGCCTCCCAGCCGCTGCTAATCATGCACCTGGTGCTTCGGATAAAAAGTGACCTGCAGGCTGCCCGTAACATCATGCTGTGGCCCGGGGCGAAGCGCGGGAATCAGCCAACGCTCGTACTGCACGTATGAGTCAATCGCCCATTGCGGCCGCACCTGCCACACCAGGCGAGTGCCGGCATCGCTCTGTGTTCCGCCGCCGGGCAGGAAAACCGCGCTGGTCTTGATGTCACGATAACTGAATTGCAGGCTGGTGGCTGCTGAGAAGTGGTAGGTGCTCCACGCCTGATAGGAACGCCCATCTCGCCCTGTTGGATTCCCGAACAAAACGCCTTTATTGGTGTTGGAATCGTGATAACGGAAATTAAAGTAAAGGAATTGTCCGCCCTGATCGATGGAGGTCAGCACCTGGGTCGAAACCGCTTCGACGCGCAAGTCCAGCTTTGGAATCCTGGGGAAATGCGATAAATACAACCCTGGATTGATGGCCGCGCGACGCGGATTGGCCAGAGGTGACGGGTCATCGTCGCTGTAAGAATCACTGTATAGGGTCAGCCAATTCCGCAAACCAGGAAGGCGATAGGAAAAATCGAACCCGGCTTTCCGGTCGCCGATGTCGCTTCGGTTGTTAAAGGGGCCAGCGGGAGTATCGCCGAGCGCAACAAAGTTTCTTTCCAATGCGTGGAAAGTAAATGGATGTCCCACGCCTCCCCACAATGACGCTCGGGTGAAACCAATTTCCAGGTTCTTGGTGGGATGAAAGCTGATCTTCTGCAAATTGAAAAAAGGACGCGCTGGAAATTGATGTCCTGAAAGCTTCGCAAAGAGAAATTCTCCGCGCACTTGCCCGAGCAAATGAAAGATGGAGGGCAGAACCAGGGGCGAGGTTCGGGACAACCGCAGCATGTACATAGGATCGGCGTTGTCACTCAGCATGAGCGGCCCGCTCTCGCCGGGCCCGAGTTGCAGACTCTGCTTGCCAAAGCTCAACGCGTACTGCCCCATTTGGACGCCGGCATACATGTCCAGAGGATAAAAACGATCGGTGGTGGAGACGGCGGCGGGGGCCGGACCTATAGGGTTTGGTGGCCCCGTATTGCTGTCCAGTGTGTTGACCAGGTTCTGCTGCGCCAGCGTCAAACCTGCAGCTCCGGGCGCATGCTCGTATTCTCCCCGAAGATAAAAGAAGAACCGCCCGGCAACCCCGCTCGCTGATGCTCCCACCAACGCATTGTTGCCCTGCTGAAAGGGCCTGCCAAAATCGTTCCAGATGGTCTGCCCGAAGTGGTAACTATTATTGATGGGAGGACCGCTGATATCCGTGTAGCGTGCATAAATGCTGTCGATCTGTGCCGAACGGAAATGCTGGTTATCGCGGCTGAATTCTCCCTTCAGCGCATTGATGGTCTGAGCAACGATGGAATCCGGAGGAAGGTCCTGGGCGAAATATTCGGCTTCTTCAATCTGGCGAATGCACTCGCGCCGCGTCCAGGGCTTCAATCCTTCGAACTGAGTTTGGATGTAACCAAGCGCGGCGAGACGTTCCAGGGCAGGGTAAACCCAGCTATCCAGGGGCATGAAGCTGGAGCCAAGTTTATCGGCATCAAATTCTCCCGGCGGTCGGACGAAAGCGCCATAATAAGCGCCATCGAGTTCTTCATCATGATGTGCGTGATAAACCTGTCGGCCAATGAGCCACCCTAACGCCGCCCCTACAACCACGTCTGCGGGAAAGTGCTGACGGGCCGTGACCCGGGACACGCTCACAGCCGTGGCAACACCATAAGCCAGAATTGACGTGAGTCCGCCGGGATATTCGTGCGAAATCACGGATGCTACCGTCCAGCTCAGGATCGAATGCCCTGAAGGGAAGGAAGCATTGCTGAAAGTCTGGAAGAAATGGCCGCTCCCATCAGTGAGAGTAGGGCGCTGGCGTTCAAATACCGCTTTCAGGGCTTCGTCCACAATGAGGCTGTTGACCAGGGCCTCGCCGGAAAGCAATCCGGTTTCACGCGCCTTGGGCGATCCTTGCAAGCTGCCGAAGGTGTACATGACCGCAGGCAGAGAAATGAGAGCAGCCAGCCCGCCATTTGAGATGTTGGTACTCAGGTTGACGGCGTTGGTGGTGGAGCGCTCCCGCGCCATGCTGTGACGATCACTGCCAATTAATACGCCCGTTGTGGCAGCCAGCGGCAAAAGCCATGCGGAATCCCGCGCGTGCAAATGAAACGGGCTGGTCCAGATTCTTTTTTGATCTCCCGGAAGATTCAGGATGACCTTCTTAATGGACATAGAAGTGTCATTGGTGTCTGAATTCTGTGAAGGAGCCACATCCCGCGAGGAGGATGGTGGATTCTGGTCTTCGCAGACAAGACCGGACTGCATTGTCTGCTTGTGGCACTGAGCATTGCCGGGCAGCGTCCCCGTTGCGAAAAAAAACCCTATCACTGCAATCCGCAAAACCAGATGAATGCGCATGGATGGAGGAATCATAATCGAAGCAGCGATAGCCTGCCAGCGGGTAAGCACGTGCCATGGGTGGCGCCGGAAGCCCACCAGGGAAGCTTATCCACTCGGTTCAAAACAAAGGCGAAAAGAAGTCCAGAAACTACATTTCCCATTGGTCGGGGGAAGCTTTCGCCGCCTCCGGACGTGGAAGGTGCTTTTCGGGCAGCGCAATAGCCTTCGGCCCCAAATCGGACAACAAATCTTGTGTCGCCGAAAGGAGACGGGCTTTGCCGATGGCGTAATCGAAGAACCCCATGGAAGCGCGAGTGAACAAAAGCAGCACTGACGTGAATACGGCATCGATCAGAATCATCGGGAGGGGCACCGCAAACGAGCCGGACACAATCATCCAACCCACGGCAACCAGGCACGCCGCCGAAAATACTCCTTTGAGGACAGGATAAATCTCCTTGATTCCGGACAGTGTCCACCTGGAGTTGTAAGCGCCCGAGGCAATGAGAAGCGCCAGTTTGATCACAAGCGAAAACACTGCAACCACCCAGAATTGTGCCAGGAGTGGCTGCCCGGCATTCTTCAAGTTGCTCAGACAAGCAAAATACAATCCTAAAACGATGATAACGGCGTCCAGCACCAATACAGACAGCTTGGCCACGACACGCAGGAAAAATGCTGGAATGTTGACAATGATGACGCTCGACTCGGAAAGCCAGCTTTCGGGAAGTTCAAGTTTCGCCAGATAAAGCCAAAATAAAGTGGCCACAATGAGAAAGAGGCTAAGGAATCCGGAGCCCCAGGCAGGCCAGAATCTTTCCCAGCAAAATGCCAGAACACCGGCCACAAAGGCCACTGCGTAGAGAATGGCAACTGCGTGTGGTTCTGATAGCCCGAGTAACACCAGGCGGTGGGAAGCGTGGTCCCGCGCTCCACGCGAAATCGCCCGTCCGTTCAACCTGCGAGTGACACTCACCAACAACATGTCAAATATAGGGATGAAGAGAACCAGGCAAGGCAACAGCAATACTGAGCCCAGGCTGGAGAGATGGGAAGGTGTCATTACGGAAGCGCAGGCCAGGAAAAATCCAACTGCCAGTGACCCGACATCTCCCATGAAGACCTTTGCCGGATGAAAATTAAACAGCAGGAAGCCCAGGAGAGACGCCAACAGACACAGCGCAAACACGGCCACTGGCGTTTGCAGGCCGGCAAGCAGGACGATCTGTAAGAGAGCTATCACGCCAATGCCCGCGGCCAAGCCGTCAATATTGTCTATCAGGTTGAAAGCGTTGGTGATGCCCACGATCCAAAGCACTGTGAAAAGTGCATTCCATGAGGGTGTGTGCGTGAGTGAATGGACGACTCCGAAGTGAACGGCAAGGCTGGCCAGCAGAATTTGGACGATCAGCTTGGGCTTGGGACCAAGCCCGACAATGTCATCAATGAATCCCAGTAACGCTACTCCCACTGTGAGGAGGAGCAGGTTCAGGATTTGGCGTGCAGAGGGGAGAAACAGAAGCACGATCCAGGTAGCCAGAAGAACCGGCACACCCCCAAATTGCGCCACTACCCGCTTGTTCCAACGGTTGTGTTTGGGAAGAACGACCCATCCGTTTCGCGGAGCAATCTTCACCAACAACGCTGTCAGTGCAGAGGAGAGGCCAACGGCGCCCAGAGTTGCATAAACCAAACGCCAGTCCCATCCGCCCGGGACAAAAGTCGAGACCAAGCTGCCGATTTGATCCAGCACTAGAACCATAACAGGCGGGGGACAGGCAGAAGAGCAACGCGGCAGGCAAGCAGGAAATCGGGAACAAGCGTTCCATGCGCGCTCAACACCATCACCCTCGACTAAGTTACATCATGCTTTACTGATTGGAAAAATTGTACCACCCAAGGAAAAGACCCAACAACCAAAATTAAGAACTTACGCAAACCATTGCAGATTTCCGGAACGCAACACCCGGATAATCTTGTGGTCAAAAAAATTAAACGCGGCCTGCCATGTGCCCCACCATGGCGGGCTTCTTGTGCCCATTCTGCATGACGACCAACTGTTGGGAATGATATCGGATTGTGTTTAGCAAGATCGCTTCAAGGCTGGTGGTTGGCGCGTAACCGATGAGGCGATTGACCTTGGTTAGATCAGGAACGCGTCGCATCATGTCTTCAAATCCTTGCTCATAAGCCTGATCGTAAGGCACAAAAACGATCTTCGATTCTGAACTTGTAAGATCCCTGATCTTTTCCGCCAGAGCGAGAATCGAGACCTCTTCAACCGAGCCGATGTTATACACTTCGCCGTTGGTTTCGGGATGTTCTGCGAGGGCCACCAGCGCTGATACAGCATCACTGATATAAGTGAAGCAACGGGTCTGAGTGCCGTCTCCGTAAACCGTCATATCGCGGCCGCTCAGCGCCTGCTTGATCAGGCTGGGGATGACCATGCCATAGCGTCCGGTCTGTCGCGGACCAACCACATTGAAGAGACGGGCGACCACGGTGGGTACCCGCTTTTCCTTCCAATACGCTACTGCCAGAAATTCATCAATTGCCTTGGAGCAAGCATAGCTCCAGCGTCCCTTGTCAGGAGGTCCGAGGACGAGATCGTCGTTCTCACGGAAGGGTACATGGTTGCGTTTCCCATACACTTCGGACGTCGAGGTGATCAGCACGCGTTTTTTCTTTTTTGCCGCCAACTCCAGGACCACTTCCGTTCCCCGGATATTGGTCTCCATGGTGTGCGTAGGGCTCTCCACAATCAAACGGACGCCGACTGCCGCCGCTAGATGGTAAACAACGTCGGCCGCATCGATGAGTTCGGCCATCAAATGCTGATTGGTGACGCTGTCCAGAAAATAATCAAATTTCGGGGTGCCTTTCAGGTGCTTGATGTTATGAACAGAACCTGTAGAGAGATCATCAATGATGGTCACGTGATCTCCACGCTCTACCAGCCGCTCCGCCAAATGCGAACCGATGAAACCTGCACCGCCCGTAATAAGTGCGTTCATTTCGTCTCCGTTTTAATGACAGTCATCAATGTCGAGAGAGACTTTTCCTTAACCTTAAACCTGTTCATTTCCATTAAGTTGCGACAACCCGCAAAAAACTAGAGTAACACACTCCCGAGGTCCCGGTTTGCACACCCCGAACCGCCCCCTTAGAAGCTTTTAATGTTACTGCCGTCCCAGGCCTTTAGAATATCCATCAAGGAAGATAAAACCTTGGTTTTTTGCATCCTGAAAAGACCATAGCAAATTCCAGACGCAACCGTAAAGCCAATTCCCCGGCATTTCAAATTACGAGTGGAGTGTATCAACTGTGTTAACCACCTGACCGGACCGTTGGAGCCTTAGACTCCCCTTAAGCCGCCTTCGAGAATTCGGGAACCTGACGGCTTCTGACTCCCTCTGAGAAATATTTGAGTGAGCGCTGAAGGCCGGTCGCGAGATCGATTTTGGGCTGCCAGCCCAGGAGCGCTCTTGCCCTCGAGATATCGGGGCATCGCTGGCGGGGATCATCGGTCAGAGCGTCCAGAAAACAAATCTTGCTGGTGGACCGGGTGACTTCGATCACTTTCCTGGCACATTCCAGCACAGTAAACTCGTCCGGATTGCCGATATTCACCGGCAGTGGTTCATCAATGGACGCCAAGCGCAGAATCCCCTCGATTTCATCGCTTACATAGCAGAAGCTACGGGTCTGGGAACCATCTCCGTAAACAGTAATATTCTCGCCCAGCAACGCTTGCTTTAGAAAATTCGGGATCACCCGCCCATCGTTCATCCGCAACCTGGGGCCATAGGTGTTGAAAATTCTCACGATCCGGGTAAGGACTCCGCAATTGCGGCGATACGCCATGGTGGCCGCCTCGGCAAACCGTTTGGCTTCATCATAAACGGAACGCGGGCCAATAGGGTTGACATGTCCCCAGTAGGTCTCGCGCTGGGGATGCTCCAATGGATCTCCATAGCACTCACTGGTGGAGGCCAGCAGAAAACCGCATCTGTATTTCCGCGCCAATTCCAAACAATTAAAAGTTCCGTTGCTGCCGGCCTGGAGCGTAGCAATCCCGTTGCGAATGTAATCTTCGGGACTCGCGGGTGACGCAAAATGAAATACAAAATGCACTGAACCAAAATCGAAGGGCTCAGCTACGTCATGCTCGACGAATTCGAACCGCGGCTCATTTGCAAGCTGGGCCATGTTGGCAAGACGGCCACTCGACAGATTGTCCAGGCAAATAACGGAATTTCCTGTTGCCACCAAAGCATCGCAGAGGTGAGAGCCAAGAAAGCCTGCGCCTCCGGTAACCAGCACTCGCATTTTTGTCATTGATTGTGCAACTTTCGGCAACCAAAGCAATAACTAAAAATTCGGCAGGATTCCAACGCTTGGATTATCGCCGGCAAACCAGGGGTTGTCCGTAATAGCTGGAAATCTTGAATCAAGCGTGAAACGAACCAGATTTCATTCAGCCATCGGACGAATGGGCATCGGGTGAGAAATTTCCAGTGGGGCACGCCCCATACTGTAGTAATTCAAGCCGGCCTTTGCCATGTCTGCGGGCGTGTAGAGATTGCGGCCATCCAGGACGATAGGATAATTCAACAGTTGTTTCATGCGCGACAGGTCCAGATTCGCGAATTCTTTCCATTCCGTCAGAATAAGCAGGGCATCCGCATCTTTGGCAGCCGAGTATGGATCAGGCGCGTAGGCTATGGTATTACCAAGCAGTTCTTTGGCCCGCTCCATGGCCGCCGGGTCGAAAGCCGTAATCTGGCAGCCTTCCTCAATCAAGCCTTTAATGATGTCGATGGCAGGCGACTCACGAACGTCGTCGGTGCCGTCTTTGAAAGCCAAACCCAGGACCGCCAGTCGTTTATTTTTTAGCGTCCATAGGGCCAGCCGCACCTTCTTCATGAAACGGTGGCGCTGCTGTTGATTGATCCGATGCACCTCATCCAGCAACTCAAACCGGTAACCATGTTTTCGCGCTGCTGAGCGAAATGCCGCCACATCCTTGGGAAAGCACGATCCACCGTAACCAATGCCCGCCCGCAAGAAGCGCGGCCCAATGCGCGTATCGCTGCCGATGCCCTTGCACACGTCCTCAATATCGGCGCCCACCGCCTCGCAGACATTCGCTACTGCATTAATAAAAGAAATCTTCATCGCCAGGAATGCATTACACGCATGTTTGATGAGTTCAGCGCTCTGGGTGGAAGTCTCAATGTAAGCCGGCGGCACGCTTGCTCGATCAGGCTTCGGAACCGCATCGGCTCTCTGCGCATAGCTGCCATCAGTCAGTGGGCCGTACATCTCGCGCAGATGAGACAGGGCGCGTTCGGAATTGCTGCCCACCACAATCCGGTCAGGGTAAAGAAAATCTTTAACGGCGCTTCCCTCGCGCAGGAACTCAGGGTTGGAAACAACGTCAAACTCTTCCCGGTCGCATCCGTTCAGGACCATCGCACGCTCCATCCACGCGCTGGTATAAACCGGGACCGTACTCTTTTCCAGGATTACCTTGTATCCATCTACGGCGCCGGCAATGTCCCGGCTTACCGCTTCCACATGGGAAAGATCGGCGTCACCATCAACTGCGATTGGAGTTCCAACGGCGATCAAAATGATCAGAGATTCTCGAACTGCTTCACGCAGTTCGGTGGAGAAGCGCAAATTGGCGCCGCGATGGCGGTCCAGAAGTTCTTGCAGGTAGTCCTCAAAAATGGGGGTCTTGCCTTCATTCAGGGCAGCAATTCTCTGCGCGTCCTTATCAATGCATATGACCTTGTGCCCAAGTTCGGCGAGACATGCCGCAGCAACCAAACCAACGTAACCTGAACCGATAACTGCAATTCGCATTCGTAACCCTTGTGCCAAAACCTAAGATCCCCCAAATTTACCGGATTGTGAGTTCCCGCCAGATCCATTGTACAGAATTGGACCGCCGATCGGGCTGGCCGTAACTACTCTGGTTCCTTGCGTGCCCGCAACTTGTTTCAGGCCTTGTAGTACTCGCAGTACCAATCCACAAAACGGCTGACGCCTTCCTCAATAGGGGTCTTGGGGCGATAATCAACCGCTTGCGCCAGGCTGTCTACATCTGCATAAGTAATAGGCACGTCGCCGGGCTGCATAGGAAGCAACCGCGTGTTCGCCTTTTTGCCCAGTTTTTCTTCGAAGATCTGAATAAGCCTTGAAAGATCCACCGGCTGATTGTTCCCAATGTTGTAAATCCGATGAGGGGCAGAGGATATGCTTTCCCCGCCATTCTGCGACGTGGAAACCGGCGGGTTCTCCATGGTGCGGATGACGCCTTCCACCACGTCGTCAATGTAGGTAAAGTCGCGTTTCATGTTTCCATGGTTGTAGACTTCGATGGGAGAACCTTCGAGAATAGCCTTGCAGAATTTGAACATGGCCATGTCCG
Source organism: Candidatus Angelobacter sp. (assembly GCA_036522115.1). Lineage (GTDB taxonomy): Bacteria > Acidobacteriota > Terriglobia > Terriglobales > Acidobacteriaceae > Angelobacter. The sequence goes on along the minus strand of DATDGL010000156.1, from coordinate 37,244 downwards.
GACGCCCCCAGGGTCCATATACGGTAAAAAAACGCAGGCCGGTCACTGGCAAGTTGTAAAGGTGGGCGTAGACGTGGGCCATAAGTTCATTGCTCTTCTTGGTCGCCGCATAAAGACTCACGGGATGGTCTACATTGTCCTTCTCTGAAAAGGGGATTTTCTGATTTGCCCCGTAGACCGAACTGGAAGAGGCATAGACAAAATGAGGAGCATGGCACTTGCGCGCCTCCTCGATTAGATTGACAAACCCTTCCAGGTTGCTTCGCACATAGAGATGAGGATTTTCCAGTGAGTATCTGACCCCAGCCTGCGCGGCCAAATGCACGATTGGGCCAAATTCATGCTTGCGGAAAATTTCTTCAACAAACGGGCGATCGGCAATATCACCCTGGGCAAACTCGAACGACTTTTGCCCCCGCAAAATCTCCAGGCGGGCCGCTTTCAGCCCTTCATTGTAAAAAGAGTTCAGGTTATCAAGACCTGCGACGCCATATCCCATCTCTAAAAGTCGACGGCTGACGTGAAAGCCAATGAAGCCGGCGCAGCCTGTAACTAGTACTTTCTTCATTTCGAAAATTTCACCTTTCCAACCAGTTTATGAAAAACGACCCATGAACTGCTGTTGCACTGGAGCCTTCAAAATGTGTATTCAGGTAGAATACAGCAGTCTGTTGCGCACGGCGTTAAACCAAAAGCAGATGGTACAATTCAAACTTTCCATCAACAAAGCAGTGCGACATCACTTCCGGTTGCTGACACTTAGCATTTCATGTTTTCACTCGAGAATCTGAAAAAGGCCACACCCTGGTTCGTTAAGATCTCCGCGAAAGTCATTTTGGCGCGCCTTCCGCTCGGCTGGCACCGCTGGCAACATTTGAATTTATTCCGTGCCGGCAACATGGATGCACCGGCGACGGCCTTTGCCATATTCAAAAAGCACTTTGAGGCCGCCGGTTTCACGAGCCTTGCTGGCTGTACTATGCTGGAATTAGGGCCTGGCAACAGTGCTTTAAGCGCTTTGTTCGCCAAATCTCTTGGCGCTACCCAGACTTGGCTGATTGATAGTGAAGAGTTGGCGTCCCAGAACACGGCCCTGTTCGTGCACGCAGCGCAAATGCTTTCTACGCTGGGCCTTCAGGCACCCGAAATTGACCCGTCTCCTTCCGTCAGTAGAGTTCTGGAATTCCTCAATGCGGCTTATCTGACCAAGGGGCTCGAGTCACTGAAAGCCGTTCCCCATGGAAGCATCGATTTCCTATTCTCTAACGCCGTTCTGGAACATGTTCGTCTGGCTGAGTTCGCCAGAACCGTCCAGGAAATGCGGCGCGTGCTCAAGCCGAATGGGATAGCTTCACACCAGATCGATTTCAGAGACCATTTGCAGGATGGTCTTAACAACCTTCGTTTTTCAGAGCGGCTATGGGAAAGCAAATTCATGGCCGGATCAGGTTTCTACACCAACCGGATCGGCTGGCCCGCTATGCTCAAAATGTTCGAGGAAGGCGGTTTTTCGGCTGAATTGCGCTCTTCCACGCGCTGGCCCGGTGGCCTGCCGACACCGCAAAAGAGCATGGCCCCACCGTTTAGAAATCTTCCGGTGGAAGAACTCATGACAACGGGCGCGCATGTAATACTCCGACTCCGCTAACTATCAGACCCGGAGCGAAATCCAAGCATAGTTTGTGTTATTTCATGTCCAGGGTCACAAACAAATCTCGTCCCAGGCTTTCCCCGCTGATCTGCGCTTTATCATGATTCGTAAACAACTGCTTCGCTTGCTCCTCCGTGTACATATATAGTTCGCAGCGTGATTTATAACGAAGCTTCCTTTGCCAGGCTAGAATTCCTTTGTCCAGAGGAAAGCTAAAAAATGCGCGGACTGCCGTCAGAGAAAGGGCCTTCTTGACTACTTCCGCCGGCTGATGAGCATAATCCATAAAACCCATCACGATGGTGTAATCAAACTTCCGATCAAAGTTGAAATTGAGGAAATCTCTCTTCTCGAACCTGCACGTGGTGACACCTTCTTTGGCCGCGCGTTCCCGCGCCACCTGAAGCATCCCGTCGGCGAAATCGATACCCAGCACCTCGCCCGCTCCTCGTTTCGCCAGAGCAACGGAATAATGTCCGGGCCCGCAGCCAACATCGAGCACGGATCGGCCTTCAATGGGCGAGCAGCCTTCCAGGGTCTTCCGGTAGCGACGCTCCATAGTTCGACGAAAGAGTTTGTTGATGACCGAGTTAAGCCATCCATTCTTGTTGCCGTAAATGGCGTCAAAATCGTGCGCGTAACCGTCAAAAAACTGTGAAACCTTGGATTCAGGCATCAATTCTCTCCGTAAACTTTGCCTGCGGCCATCATTTCGCCGAACGTTGTGAACGTGAAATCATCCAGAATCATTTCCATCTTCGAACGGGTGGTACTCAGATTTACATAGGACTTGAATCGCGCCACGGGATTCATGGGTAATCGCGGATGGCTGGGATCAATCTCCCTTGGGTGCACGTAGAAGATGATTGGTCGGCCTTCCTGCAGAACCTGCATGCCCATTTTTTTTATCAGCGGATAGGGAAACAGCCGTAAATAGCCGCCGCCAAAGAAACACATCGGACGGCCCATGGCCCTTGCAACTGTAATAGGGAATTCTGCCACTCGTCCGGATGCCGTCTCAATCTGGCTAGGGTCCCAATTAGAAGTCTCCAGGCCGCCAAACCGCCGAGCAGCCGGAAATACAGAGGAATCGAATTGATAACCCGCTTGCAAAAGCTTATCAAAAAACCACGGGGTGTCTTTGGTAACGGAAAAGCACGGTGCACGATACCCCAGCACTGGCGATCCGGTTATGTTCTCGATGATGTCCTTGGCCTTACGGATGTCGTCCAGAAATTCTGCGGGCGTCATTTCGTACACCAACCCGTGCGAGTAGCCATGGCATGCAATCTCATGCCCGCGGCTCCATGCCTCCTGGACCAACTCAGGAAAATGTTCCGCTACCCAGCCCAGGAAAAAACACGTTACGCGAATCTTTTTGGCGGCAAAAATCTCCAGCATGATGCGAAAATTCTTGCTCACATACGATGGCAGGGCCCTCCATTCAGCCACATTCTGCCCCTTGGGTGAGCCGGGAATATGAAACCAATCTTCAACATCCACCGTGAATAGGCAATTGCCTGGACGTGGCATCGTCGTTACAGACTCAGTTTTGCTCATCGGCCATTTCTCTTTGGACAAACCTGATTGTAAATATCCAAGGTCTGCCGATTCACCTGATCGAGTGAAAACATTTCTTCTACGCGTTTTCTTCCAGCCAGTCCCAATTGATGCCGCAAATCGGCGTCCTTTAGCAGTTGCCTCAAAGCGGATTTGTATGCACTCACATCTTTGGTTGGAACCACCAAGCCATTTACACCATTTTGGACGATTTCTCGGCAGCCGGGCATGTCAAACGTGATGATTGGCCGCCCGCAAGACGCGGCTTCTATCAGTACTTTAGGTATCCCTTCTCTTCTGTAACTAGGCAAGCAAACAAGATGGCAGGATGCAAACACCTCAGGCATATCCTGCCGGAAGCCCCAGTTTTCAATTCCGTCCTGTTCCCAGGTTCTGATTTGCTCCTCGGACGCCGAACTTGGGTTTCCCGGGTCCACCTCTCCCACCAGGGCAAAGCGCGCGTTGATCCCTTCGCTGAGCAACTCCCGGCCTACCTCGGCAAATATTTCTACTCCCTTTTCCTTTAGAAATCTCGAAGCAAAAAGCGCGATTGGCTTGCCCTCAGGTTCCTTGACGACACGGAAATTCTGCGGATCGACACCTGAGCCAAGAATCAGCGTTGCCTCGCTGGCGTTGCACAAGTGACGATCCAGAAAAAGTTGCCGATCCTCAGGGTTTTGAAAGATAACGCGCTTATTCGGATGACGCAGACCCAGACTATAGCCAGCATGCCCCATAGCGCGTACTATGCGGCCTTTAAGTCCACCCAGGAGGTAGATGTAGCCCATGCCCGGAATCAAACAGACCATGGCTGGAATGGATTGCCAACGGGCCAGCAACCCGCCGTACATCACAGACTTGGGGCCGATCAGATGGACAAGATCCGGTCTTACTTCGTGGTAAATCCGGCGGATTCGAAGAAGCGAACGCACTTCCCGCAACGGATTGATTCCGCTACGATCCATCGCCAGCAGATGATGTGTAATTCCGTGGGACTGTAGACTGGTTCCCTGCTTACTGGGGGGGGTTGCTACGTGCACAGACCATCCTTCAGACTTCGCTGCCTCGGCCAAGGCCAATCGATGGGACACAAAATATTCAAAAGAATTACCTACAAAAAGGACTTGCATTGCGCATTTAGCGAGCCGTGCCGCCGTCGCTACGATTTATAGAGACTTGCGCGGATCTACACGGCAATTCAAAAGTACCCTTTTTTAGCAATCGGCCCTGTTCTGCCGGATTCTTCGCAGCATACAGGAAATAAGCCTTATCGCGAGTTCCAGTGCCGTTGTTTCGATGTGCGCCAGCCCATCCGGGCTGGCATATTGCAGAACCCGCATGGCCATTATATCCGGCTGCGACGACGATGCCGTTGTTACCTGTGACAAGCACGGAAGCACCCTGGCCTCCTCTACCGTCGAGGGGGTGATGGATTTCGTGATGGCAAGGGCGCTGAACCCGTCTGGAGCCAAAGCGTCAATGCAATCAAGAGACATTCACGCCTGGGGCTTAAAGGGCCACCACGGGTTTGGTAGAATTTCTCTCTCATGAGCGCTGGCGTTGAACAGGGCTTGAAATCTTTTAAGAGCAGGATTAAATCCCTGACAGGCGGTCATTTTTGGCTTCGCTACCCAACTCTTGCCGCCTACCGCGCCCTTTGCGCCGGCGCATCAGCGGTTACCGGCCGGACCATGTCGGGCGCCGCCCACGCGGAGCGGAATGAGCAGCAGGCCCTGGAATACATAACCTCGGTCTTCAGCAAATACAAGGCTGCTGCGGGAGTAACCCGCTTCTATGGAAGGGTCGCCGAGATCGGCCCTGGCGATAGTTGTGGCGTGGGATTGATGTTCCTCGCAGACGGATGCTCGCAGGTTGATTTGGTGGATCGCTTCTTCTCCAAGAGGGTTGAGCAGCAGCAGCAGGCCATCAACCGGCTCATGGTTGAGCGCATGCCTCAGTTGATCCATTCCCTGAAAAACGGGAATTTTTCTGAAACATCTTTCAAGAATCTCGCTCGGCATTACGGCCCATCGGCAGCGGCGGAGACCTTCTTCAACGCCAATCGTGGATATGATTTCATTGTTTCCTGCGCGGTAATGGAGCACGTGTATGACCCCTTGCGCTCCATTTCAGCGGCGGCTTCCGCCTTGAATCCCGGCGGCATGATGCTGCATCAGGTGGACTGCCGTGACCACGGGCAGTTCTCCGAGCACTTTCATGAATTGAAATTTCTGGAGATTCCCGAACGGATGTATGCCCCGCTCAGATGGGGAGGAGGTCCGAACCGTGTTCGCTTGACCTCCTATCTCAAGCTTCTGAAGGAACAGCGAGTGGAGCACAGCGTTTACATCACTTCTCTGGCGGGAGTAACTGAAGAAATACCCCCTCAAACGCCTCTTGAGCTTGTCTCCAAACCTCTCTTGGATGCTTCACGAGCGTTTGTCTCCAGCGTTCGGGGCCGTTTAGGCAAGCCTTTTCGGGACCTGCCCGACGAGGATCTTATGATCAGTAGCTTTATGTTAGTCGCCAGAAAAGGGAGCACTTGATCGTAAGTCGGTTGTTGCTCTCTAGCTTTGGCGGTCAGAGACAAGTGTCCGATACAGGTCTTCGTAGCGTCGGACTACCGCTGACAAAGAGAATTCACTTTCAATGCGTCTTCTGGCTCGTTCACCAAGCTTTTGTCGTTGGTCTTGTCCAATCTCTATGAGACGATCGATCGCTTCCGCCAAGGCTTCGGGTGATCGCGGCGCCACGGTCAAGCCGCTGTCGCCAACAATGTGCGCGCTGTCTCCAATATCCGTTACAACGCACGGAACCCCACAGGACATTGCCTCGCCAATCGCATTCGAGAAGCCTTCCCCCCAGGCCGATGCTGAGCAGGCGATATCGAGTGCTGCTGTCAATCGCGGGACGTCTGACCGTTCGCCAAGCAGAAAGACCTTGTCCCGCAACCGGTGTTCAGCAACGGCTTTTTCCAGCGCCGGTTCCCGTAGGCTGACGCCCTTACCGGCCAACAAGAAGTACACATTGGGGTTATGACTTACCACTAAGCTTGCTGCCCGCAGGAAGCCCACATGATCTTTCATGGGATGATAACGCGCTATCAGCCCCACCATTACGGCATCCGGACTAACTCCAAACTCCGCGCGAACCTGTTTATGCGCGTCCCGATCAGGGCGAAATATTTCACAATCGAACCCGTTCGGGATGAGCACTCGCTTTGCCGCCTGAAAACCGAACGTCTCGTGCTGTTCCGCACTCGTTCGGCTGTTGTAGATGATGGCTGCCGGGGTCTGGGACCTGCGCGCGTTTAGCCGGATAACCGCCGCGGTCATACGTCGTTCGCTGCGAATATCGTAGAGAGTCTGGCGAATGTTCCAGAGCACCGGAACCTTCTTCTTCGACCAAAAACCGGCCAGGCTCGCCATCATATTGCCATGGTACATCCATCCCTGGATGATTTCGGGAAGAATGCGCCGGGTCATGCCGCGGAGAGCGAGAGCACGGAACGGGTTTGGCGCTGACCGACGCAAGCCCAGGCTACAGACGCGAACCCCTAGAGCGGAAATTTGCGGACCCAGGCTCCCTTCATCCGCCAACGAAACGACTGCCGGCTGAGAATCCGCGCTCTGGCTGGAGAGTAGCTTGAGCAGCATCATCTGGGCGCCACCGGTTGTCAGGTCGGTAATCACATGCATGACGCGCATTTTCGGAGCTTCTGAGTGCCTGAGCTCAGCCGTAGACTTCATGGCAGGACTTCTGCTGGGCGGCCATCACCGCCTCGAGTCATTGTTACCGCCCGCTATACGTGGGTCCCTGTTGTGCAAGCAAAGCGTCTCGAACCAGATGTGAAGGTTTGGCGAGAAATGCGACGATGATCGTTCCCCATAGCCAAAGGTCGCTAAACCCTGCCAAAAACACGATGAAAATGAGGGCCGCGTGGGCCCACATTGACCTGCGCGTCCGCCGGTTGCGTTGCATTCATTAAAGTGTCCGGTAACGCGCACACGCCAGCCGTCATCCCGAGGAGAATCCAGAACTGATGGTAATCGGCGATGGTGCTGGAGAGTCCAGCCACTATCAGGAAACCCAGCCAACCAGCCAGCAAAGGTTTCAGCGGATGCCGACACTGGACCACGCGGCGGGCCACGGAATATAGAAAAATCAGGAATGCAGCCGCACCTAAAACACCCTGCTCAATCAGGTACTTCAGATATTGATTGTGATAATTGAGAAGATCAAAACTCGGTGCTATGACGAAGTCGGGAGAGGAAAGGCCCTGCCCGAACACCATCCTGCCCCAACTGGATCCGGTAAAGTATTTGAGAGAGAGCGACCAGATGATGGTACGCTCGCTCAGTGTACCTAGATTTCCTTCCTGGAAGCGCTCAAAAAAGCTGCTGCTGCCGGGAAGAAGCAGAGCAACGCCAAAGATCAGAATTAGAATTACACCGGCGCCTAACATGGTCCGCCGCCGGCGCCCTCGAAAAACGCCAGCCATCATCCAAACCACGCCAACTGCCAGAGCAGCAATCATTCCGCGTGAAGCCAAAATCAGGGCCCCTAACATTACACAAAGCAGAATGGGCAGGCATGCGAGTTTCACCCATCGGCGTTTCGCCATAAAAAGAATACCGATCAGCGGTATGGCCCCGGCTACGACAAATTGGGATACATAGTTCTGATTTGCTTCGATGCCACCTCGCAGGGCCGCGAAATTCAGTTGCGCAGCGTTCCAGATCACCCACACACAGAGCGCCAGGGAGACCGCCGCCGTTGTGCCGGCCATGATCTTCAAATCGCTCTCCTTCTGCACTTGAGACGCCGCCATCCAGAACATGGAAATGATGGCAAGGTTGTCCCATACCGTCGGGTTCGCGTCAGAAGAAAAAGCGGACCCGGTCCGGGTGTAGAGAGCCGAAGCCAGAATGAGGATGAGCAGAAAGCAATAGGAAGCCAGCGGCCAGCGGCGAACCCGCAACAGGAAGCTGGGATCCTGTACCAGACGAGCAACAAGAGAGACGAGGATAATTAAATAGAGAGCACGATAGATTGTCACCGGCCCCAGGTGAGGTACATTGTCTTGATCCAAGACGGTCAATAAAGCATAGAAACAGTAGAACCCACAAAGAATCAGGATTCGCTGCCGGGTCAGGGCCAACACCGCCAGGACAGCCATGGTCACGAAATAGAAAATGGGTAGCATGAGAATCGCTATGGCTCAACCCGATAAGAGTTTACTGTATTCACCTACGACTTGCTGCAAGTCGAACATGCCGATTCCCTGCCGGGAGTGCCGCCATTCCCGGCCACGTTGAGTCTCCCCGCACACTTCAACAATGGCCTCTGCCAGGGCGCCTGGATTTTCACCAGGAACTAAAACAATTCTCTTCACGGAATCCTTCATCTCACGGAGGGCGCCGGGGCAATCGGCCGCAACAACGGGAAGTCCCAGCGCAAGCGCTTCCAGCACAATGTTGGGCATTCCCTCATAGCGAGAAGAAAGAACGAACAAGTCTGCATACCGGAGATATAACCAGGGATTTTTCTGGAAACCCAAGAAGTATACCTTCTCGGCTATTCCCAAGCGGATTGCTTGGTCCACCAATTCTTGCCGGAGGTCACCCAGACCCAGAATTGACAGCCTCGCATCGGGGAGGCGGTCCAAAACGTATGGCATCGCGTTTAGAAGAACATCAAAACCTTTTTGGCGGGTCAGACGGCCGGCGGCTACCAAGTGAGGACCAAGGCCCGAGTAAGGATTCTCGCCGATTTCGGCCATAGCCCGCACTCGCTTTATATCGATGGGATTGTAAATACGCACCAGCTTCTCTCGCGGCACATTAAAATGCTCCGCCATGTCACTCACCATGGAATCAGACAGACACACAATCCTGTGCGCTCGCTTGTAAAGATGCCGGTATAACCATGTGTAAAGCCCTGGATACCGGCCCTCTTCCCGGAGCACTACGCTGGCTATGGCAGCCTCGCGAATCAACAGCTTGATGCCGCGCGGCATAAAAGGCCTGATTAAAATCAGCGCCAAATTCAGATGCCCGAGCGTAGAAAGTATCGTGTCAGGCCTCACTCTCCATGCCAGCTTTACCAGACTTGGCAGCGCATAACGGACCCTGGCGGCGCTCAAATCATGCAGCACCACATCATCGGGGAGGTCTTCCAGATATTCACCCTTGCCCTGCAGGACTCCCAGGTGGAGTTCAAAACGACTGCGGTCCAGGTGGCGTAAAAGAATTGAGAAAACGCGCTCGGCCCCGCCTGCACCAAGCGATGGCACTAGAAACAGCACTTTTCTGCGTTCTGGCATCACGAAGTCAGCCATTTTGTCCAATGACGGTCTTTGTCACTCCTGACGCGGCTGCTTGATAAAAAAAGCGCTGCCGCAAGAGAGCCCGATCACCTGCTCCGGCTTATCGCGCAGAAATTCGTCAACCGCTCGGGTAGCTCCCGGACAAGTTGTGAAACCGTAGTCGTCGCAAACAATCAAGCCGCCATGGCTCATTCGCGGGTAGAAGAATTGCAGGCTGTCGCGGGTGGGCTCATAGAGCTGCACATCAATGTGAACAAAGCAGAACTTTCTTGATTCCACGTCCTTGAATCGTTCTGGTATCCAGCCTTTGTGAAAACTCACATTAGGACAATCTCTCAAGTTGTCCTGCGCGGTTTTCAGATCGGAGGTGAGATGCCTTTCCTGCCAGCAATCGCCGTCAAAGCTGCCTGGCTTAGACAGTCCCTCGAATGAGTCGAACATGAAGTGCGTGCGGTCATGGAAAGCTCGAGAAATCAGGTAAGAACTCGACCCGGCCAGCACTCCGCATTCAGCAGTATCACCGGGAACGTTCTGAGCCAGCTTGGTCATCTGGCCGATCATCCAGCGCCGGTCTGAGTTAAAGCCGGAAAACTCGCCAAATCGCTTGAGATAGTCGTTGAATGCCTCGTCATACCACCAGCCAATCTGCGGCCATGGAAGACGGTACTGCGGCATCAGCCATCTGCTGGTTTTCACCAGGGCCAAAAAGCGCCACTGCCGCCGCAGTGAACGGTCCTTAAGAAGATTGAAGATTCCTCGAATCATTTGGCGCGGTGCTTCTCCCGGAAGGCTCCCTCACAACGCCAACGGTTCGCAGCCATGCTCAGGTGTGCATGCACGCGGCCGTCTAAACCATTGCGCGGTGAATTGCAGGCGTGTCCGCTAGATTTACATCATACAACCAGTGGCCACAGGTTGAAGATGGCCAAGACAAGGCATCGGTCAGTTCGAAATCTCTCGGCTTGAACGGGAAATAAGGAGTAAAAGTTGGGCTGGGTATGATGCACCCAGCCCGAAGTGTTTCCTGAAGAAACGTGGCAGGCTTACTGCTGACCTAGGGGCGAGATGGTCCCGCAATTCAACACGCCAACATCACGATTGTTCTGGTAGGTACCAAGAGTCGATCCGACATTGTTCATGCTGCAACTGGTGTTATACCCAAATTTGGAATTGGACACATTCACGGACGACCCACCTGCTGCCGTGGCGCCGTTGACGTTGTAGCTCATGTCAGTGTAGTCAATGCTCGCCTGCGCAGTCCCAGCGCTCGCTATCACACCACTTGCACCAGAATGCTCGACCAGCGACCGGGTCACGACGACGCGGCTGTTGTTGCCTCCCTCCATGCCGTTATTCGAAGTTACCATCACTGACGTACGGTCGATTCCAACTGTGACCAGCCCGCTGCTGGTTGCGGCAAAGATTCCATCGCCTTGACCGGTTGTGCAACTTGCGGGTGTGCAGGTGCCGATATTTTTGATCACCGTATTGATGACATGCACACTGGCGGAAGCACTCAAGGAAACGTTGATTCCAGCATTGTTAAAACCGAAGATAAAGCAGTTCTCGATGTTCAGGTCCTTGCCGGAAATGAAGCTGATGCCGTTGATGCCGGAGTTGCCGGCGTTGCTACCATTCCCCAACAGTCCATCCAGTCTGAGGTTGCGAATGATGACAATGTCGGTCGCCCCGGCTGCGACGACGATTCCATTGGTTCCAGCAACAAGAACTGACGCTACCTGGCCTCCACCACCGTCAAGAGTGATGGACTTGGTAATCGTCAGCGCACCAAAGCCGCCTGGATCAAGCGCATCAATCTCGCCCCCAGGGGCGGTCTTGGAAATAGCGCCCGCAAATGTCTTACACGGCGCGGTGCGGCTACAGGGATTGGCGTCATCGCCTACTCCCGAGACCCAGGTACGGGTCGCTTGGGCGCTCATAAGCGTGGCGCCTAATAAAACAACTGCAAAAGTCGCAAATAGGTTGATTTTGCGCATTCAGATTCTCCTCTTCACTGATTTCTTGAATTATGCCCAGTTTTGCCGGAAAATTTCAGCTTATTCACCTGGGCAATGTGGGCTTCCTAATCTTTGTGGGGGAAAGCGTTGCGAGAGTACCACAAAAGCCGACCTTCCTTCCACTAATAACTTGAGAACGTGAAGGCAGGTCAGTTCCCTAGACGAATTACAGAGCTGCGACCTTCTTTGTATCTGCAACATCTTGAAATCGAAGCCCTTGAATGGCAAGTCCTTTGATGAGGAAGGCGCTACCGCAGGATAAGGCAATCATTTTTTCGGGCTTGTCAGAGAGGAACTCGTCCACCGCCAGAGTTGCTCCTGGGCAGGTGGAAAAGCCATAGTCATCACAAACGATGATTCCTCCATCGTTCATTCGTGGGTAAAAAAACTGCACGCTGTCAGCCGTCGGCTGGTAAAGGTCAACATCGATATGGACGAAGCAGAACCTTCTGGATTCCACATCCACAAATCGGTCGGGTATCCACCCTTGGTGAAAGCTGACGTTGCGACACTCCCTCAGGTTCTTTTTTACGGTTTCCAGATCGCAGGCAAGCGTATTCTCGGACCAATAGTCGCCGTCAACCGGCAATGGCTGGGACAAACCCTCGAATGAGTCAAAAATAAAGTGGGTGCGATCGGGCAGTGAACAACAGATCAGATACGAGCCCATGCCCTGAAAAACGCCACATTCGGCGGTGTCCCCTGGCACGGATTGAACCAGCCCGGTCAACTGATAGAGCATCCAGCGCCGGTCCGCGTTCATGCCGTCACGTTCTCCGAACCGCTTGAGGTAGGCGTTGAATCCTTCGTCGTTCCACCAGGACAAATCCGGCCATGGAAGGCGGTAGTCGGGCATCAACCACCTGCTGATTCTTCGCAGGACAAGAAAACGCCACGAAGGACGAAGCGATGAATCAGTGAGTACCTTGAAGATGCCGCGAATCATTGAGGGAGTCACCGAGATTCTATCATTTTGCGCGGGACCCTTAATCAACCTCTCACAAAGAAGCACAGCTTCACAGGAGGCGGCCCGGCGCCGCTTGAGGAGAAAACTTCCAGGCACGGATGATTCCCACTTCCAAAACCCATCAACATCTTCAGCGTGATCGAACCAAGTGCCTGGCAATTAACGAACCGCGAGCAAATTACAAAAAGCAGGGATTTCATCGGCCGCGTTTGCCGCCGTTGCCTCCAAGACCCGCAGAGAAGAAAAATTGGCCCTCAGATAAGCCAGGAGGGCATCCCCATAACCAAATGCCTGGTTATACTCTATAAGGAGCCTAAGCTGGGGCGACCGGGCCAATGTTCGCTCCATGCCCCGAAGCCCCATGAGTTCCGATCCTTCAATATCCATCTTGCAAATATCAATTGAGGGCAGATTAAGGGAATCCAGCGTCCGGCCTTCCACCGTGCCCGACGGCCGGCCCCGCTCAATGATATTGGACTCCCCCAGGTTAAAAGGATGGCGGTAAAAGGGAACTGTTTTGTCGCAATCCGTGGCTGCCATTTCAAAGATCGTCACGCGATCGCTGAAGCCATTGATCTCAACGTGATGGCGAAGCATGGAGGCATTCAGCGGATCGGCTTCGATGGCAAAGACGCGCGCTCCTCGCTTTGCCGCAAGCAGGGTGTAAAAGCCAATATTCGCTCCTACATCGAGCACAGTGCAGCCCGGAGTGACGAACGAGCAGAACATTTCCCGTTCCTCTTTCTCGAACAATTTCGGAAAATGCCACAGGCTCAAGCCCATATCGCCGCGAACGTTAACATCAAAAACAAGGTCATCGTCGAAGTCATTGATGCGAACCAGGAATTCCTCGGGAACGATCTTGCGATACAACCAGCGCAACTGGCTGAAGCCCCTCCAGTTTGAACGATGCCTTGTTATGCGCCCTACTTTCAGCAGGGGGAACAGAGCGTACCCAAGAAGTAGAAACCTTCCTGTAGACCTCGGTTTTGGCGGGTGTCGTTCCATGATTCACGGGAACCATCATGCAACCTCAAGAACGGTTCCTGATGCATCATTATGATTGCAAGATCCTCGGGGCATTTAGGGCGGCACTCCAGGAAGCCGGAGCTGATGGCCGATAGACGGGACTCACACCGCAATTTAGTCCAGAGTTGATTGCCTTTGAAAAATATACTCATTGCACCCGAGGCCAATAATGGTCTTGAGCCTTACGAGTGTAAATCCTCTTTTTCGAAAAAAATCGAAGACATCTCCCGGCTTCGAAACTTCAAAGGGATATCCCCCCATCCAATCCAGCAAATCGGTAAACTGGGACATTCCCCGTGAGCGCTTGTACTCGCGATACCGGGTCAGCGGATTCCTTCCTCTCAACAGATCGACGAGCAGCCCCATTCCGACAAAATACGAACCAATGACGATAAAGATCGGCGGACGCCAGGCAAAATGGCTGGCATAACGCCGTTTGATGGCTTTCCATACGCGGGAGCGGCGCCCCTGATCATTGTAGAGCGCAATAAATAGCTTGCCATTGGCGGCCACAGGGGCGACAACATTTTCCAGCGCCTGCCACATGTTGCCTGTATGGTGAAGGACACCCCAGGAATAGACCACATCAAACTGCCCCAACCGGGAAAGATAGGCCGGATCCAGTACGCTGCCCTGCTCGACAGTCCAATTGCCGACTTGGTCGTAATAACGGTGTTGCAACGCCCGGGTGCAGGCCACACTCTCTGTGTCGTAGTCAAAGGAGTGTACTTTGCCGGCTCCCAGACGCATGGCAGCCAGGGAAAAAAGTCCGCTCCCGCTGCCAATATCAAGGAATGTCTTTCCAGCCAGGTCTTCTACTTCCAGCATCTCGCGCAGCGATTTCTCCGCCTCGGCAATCCGCTCATCATTCAGATATCGCAGGAAGCGCTGCCAGTTCTTGCCGAAGGCAAATCTGGGCCCCGATTCCTTCCTTCTTGTCTCTTGATCAATAACCGCTATAGGCTCACTTACCACCACCCACCTCTCGGGTCAATTTCAGAATTAAGCTTCAGGGTCAGTACAATGCCTGTCCTCGTCACACATTGCCTGAATTGCAGAGGACTCATTACTTTGTTTTCGCTCGACAGCGCCACACAGTAAAAGCTCTTCAAACAGCTCTTGCCACATGTTGAGAATTCTATCAGCACCAAAATGTTTAAGTACTTCTGGAGCCCGCGATGCGAGTCTTGTCCGCTCGCCGTAGTCGCCCATCAGCCGGTCCATGGCAGCGGCCAGAGCATCCACGTCTTGAGGTGGAACCAGAATGCCGTCCAGCCCGTCATGAATAATGTCGGATGGGCCTGACGGGCAATCAAAGCTCACCACCGGCAATCCACAAGCCATGGCTTCACATAGCACGTTGGCAAAGCCTTCAAACCGTGATGAGAGCACGAACAGATCGGCAGCGCGCAATGCAGCAAACGGATCAGAGACCTCACCTGGAAAATGGACCCGATCGCCTAAGTTGAGGGCATTGGATTGCAATTCGAGTTCAGCCTTAAGCGGACCGCGGCCCATCACGACAAGCGACCAGTCCGGATGACGATCCGCGATTTGGGCGAAAGCCCGCAAAAGAATATCGAAGCCTTTTTGTGGAACCAGCCGCCCCATTGCGGACACAACGTGACCTGTCTTGCGTTCCTGCTGTTTCTGGTACTGTGCAAACCCGGGAGGCAATGCCACCGGATTCGGTATGACGTAACCCCTCACGCGGATTCCAGCCTGAAAGCGCGCGAGGGCCGAGCGCGTCTGGCAGACCAGCGCGGCGGCAAAACCATACGTGACTCGTCGAAGTCCGCTCCAGATCGGCCCGATGTTGTAAAACTTTGGATCGATGCGTTCTGAAACAATCACCGGGACACCTAGTCCACGGGTGGCAAGCAGCGTGAGCACGTTGATCGTGTCCATGAAGCTGATCACCACATCAGGGCGGGACTCTCGAATGGCCCGGCGCAATACGGAAATTCTCTTTAAGTTTCGAAACAACCCTTGGAGCAGATAACGTGATTTCTCATCAAGGCCCAGACCGTGGCGCTTGACCCCGGGATGAATGGGATATGCGGAAGTTTCGCCATGGTCCAATGTCAGCAGCGTGACCTCTTTGCCCTGTTCCATCCAAAGAGTGGCCAACAGAGACATCACCCGTTCTGCTCCGCCCAGAGCCAGCGATGAAATAACTAAAGTTATACGCATAGATGTTTCCGCCGGGCGGCCCAACAGCTCTTCATGGACAAAGACTATTTTCCCTTCAAGCAACCCATAGCTTCACCGTCAGTTGAGGCGCTTTTCTTTTCCAGCCGAATGGCCCAGTCCAGAAAATTCTTGAGATTCGATTCGGCGTCGTAATCACGATGCACCCGCGAGAACCCGGCTCGCGCAATTCTGATCCTTTCTTCATCGTAATGCAGGTAATATTCAATCTTCTCGATAGCATCTTCAATCGAATCGTAGAACACCGCCTCCTTGCCCGGCACGAAGATCTGCTCGTGCGCATTCATTCCCGCCTTGTCGCAAAGCAGCATCATCCCGTGGGCAGGGACTTCATACATACGCATGTTTCCGGTTTCCATCGGGGTATCAGACAGATGCATATTGATTCCAATCTTGGTGCGGTAATAAAAACTGGTCCTTTCTTCGTCTGAAATCGGCCTGACGCGGGTCCACAGGCCAGGCTTTCCCTTGAACCATCGGGCGGCCCCTCCATAGCCTGCCATGGGCCACCTTCCATAAATCTTAAAGCGGGACCCAAAACGCTTCCGTAGTTGGATCAAGCGGTTTACTTTAGGGCCTTGTTGTGAGCCGACATAAATCAAATCGAGGTCTCTATCACGAAAGAAAGTGTCGCCCCGCGCGAGGCCTTGAGCGCGAGCAGCACTAAGGGGCCAGTACCCTCCGGGATTCACCGGCCGGTTTCTGGGAGAGAGCAACGGCCACCAGCGACTCTGGCGGCATCCCCAGCGCTCCAGAGCGTCCTTGAAAAGCAATTGATTGTTGTAGCTGGGAGAGATATACGCCGCACCATCAAAAGCCCACAAATAGGCAATCCCTCGCACGTAAGTGGAAATAGGGTCATCTACAAACCCCAGTACTTTGATGGGTTTGGGTAAGTCGTTCTGCAAGACTTCAGGATGGACCGGG
Organism: Candidatus Angelobacter sp.; assembly: GCA_036522115.1. Classification (GTDB taxonomy): domain Bacteria; phylum Acidobacteriota; class Terriglobia; order Terriglobales; family Acidobacteriaceae; genus Angelobacter. The sequence goes on along the minus strand of DATDGL010000156.1, from coordinate 20,553 downwards.
TTGTAGGTTGCCAAAACCACGAGATCGGCGTCCCTGAACTTGTCGATGAAATCCCGTATGAAATGCATGTACCTGGTATCTTTTTCCCGGTACATCCGATCAATTACGTCGGCTTGGTCCAACTGGTGGCCCATCCTGGACCGTCCCATCCAAGAATCGCGGCGCGCGAGGTAGGGCATGGGATCGAGACAATCAAGGGAATAGCCATGAAAATCCTCCATCCGCGGAAAATCAAAAAGACAAACCTTCTTCATTGGGTGACCATGCTCCGATCCGGATAATCGCCGGCCCACCCGTCCGATCTCATTTCACCGCCTCAACATTGAGACTCATGAGCCGGCCGCCTTCCTTGTCCATGTGAGGTAGATAGGCCTGTGAGTAGTCATCCATCACGGCATGCTGGGTATTTCTCCAGTCGTATCGCGAAATCGAGATAAAACCGGCATTGCGCAATCGTTGTCCCAGCAGCCTCTCATCAAAAACCATCTTGTGAAAGTCGTACTGATTCCGTTGACCGCCGCAGACCAGGCCAATCAACTCGCTTAGCTCGCCCGTCTCCTGGTAACGATCGGATACTGCTCCGAAATCAGGGACGGCGATTCGCAGAATCCCTCCTTTTTGCAATACCCGGAACCATTCCCTCAGCACCTGGTCCACTTCATGTCGCCCGAAATGTTCCAGTACATGCGAGGCATAGATCAATTCCACTGAATTATCGGGAGCAAAAATCAATTTATTGACAGGAATCCGGAAATCAATATGCGGATGATCTTCCAGATCTACATGTACGAACCCAGGAATATGCTTGCTTCCACAACCTAAGTGTAATTTCATTGTCTGATGGCTTCCCTCTCCTGAAACCATTCATATACCGCTCGAATTCCGTCTTGCAGAGGGGTTTTGGGCTCCCATCCCAGGCGTCTGAGCTTGGCGATGTCCAGTAATTTGCGGGGAGTTCCATCCGGCTTCGAATGGTCCCATTGAACTTGTCCCTTGAAGCCGATGATATCGCCTACCACTTGTGCCAGCTCTCGAATGCTCAAGTCTTGCCCGCAACCGATATTGATAAGTGGAGGAGAATCTTCCTTCAATACGTCTCCCACACGATCTTCGGGCATCGTCATAATGTGCACGCATGCGTCCGCCAAGTCGTCCACGTGCAGGAACTCACGTTTGGCGGCCCCTGTTCCCCAAAGGACCACAGGGCCCTTGTAGAGTTTTGCCTGGTGAAATTTGCGGATCATCGCCGGCAACACATGAGAGGTCTGAGCGTCGAAATTGTCCCCTGGGCCGTATAGGTTCGTAGGCATCGCACAAATATACCGGGTACCGTATTGTCGATTATATGCGTGGCACATCTCCACTCCGGCAATTTTCGCCACCGCATAAGCAGAGTTAGTCCTTTCCAGCGGCCCGGTCATGAAGTACTCTTCACGAATCGGTTGAGGGCAATCGCGAGGATAGATGCATGAGGAGCCTAGAAACAACAAGTGCTCGACTCCATGGATGTAAGCTTCATGGATGACATTGGTTTCTATTAGTAGATTCTCCCGAATGAACTCTGCCGGACAAGTCGCATTTGCCAAGATGCCTCCGACCCGGGCGGCCGCCAGCACCACGTATTTCGCTCTTATGCGGGCAAAAAAATCCTGCACGGCCCGCTGGTCGGTCAGATCCAGGTCAGAGCGGGAGGGAGTCACCAGGTTGTCAAATCCGGCTGAAAGCAGACGGCGGACAATCGCTGAGCCGACCAACCCGCGGCGGCCGGCAACAAAGATTTTGTCGCGTCTATTCATGACGGTTCAGTACAGGCAGGCCCTCATGTCTGCATACGGCCTCATACCTGGCCAAAGCTAACTCCTCCCGCACCATCTCAGCCACAAGTTGGATAAAGCTGGTCCGTGGCTTCCATCCCAGTCTCTCTCTCGCCTTTCGCGCGTCACCCAGTAAAGCATCGACCTCTGTGGGCCGAAAATAACGCGGATCAACAGCAATAATGCGAGCAGCAGTCCTGGAATCAAAGCCTTCCTCATCGCTCCCGGATCCTGCCCAGCGAAGAGTGATCCCTAGCTCTTTTGCAGCGGCTTCAACAAACTCCCGCACCGAATGCTGCTCCCCGGTAGCGATGACAAAGTCTTCCGGTTGGTCTTGTTGCAGGATCAGCCACATTGCCTCCACGTAATCGCGGGCATGGCCCCAGTCACGCTTGGCATTCAGATTCCCCAGATACAGGCAGTCCTGCAACCCTAAATGGATTCGAGTGAGGCCGCGGACGATTTTTCGCGTCACGAACGTCTCGCCGCGGAGCGGGCTTTCGTGATTGAAAAGGATACCGTTACAGGCAAAGATTCCGTAAGCTTCCCGGTAATTCACTGTAATCCAATGGGCATACAACTTGGCGACACCGTAAGGCGATCGAGGGTAAAAAGGCGTGCTTTCACACTGCGGCACCTGTCGCACCAACCCGTATAGCTCGGATGTCGAGGCCTGGTAAAAGCGACTTTTCTTCTCCAATCCCAGAATGCGAATGGCTTCCAGAATTCGCAGCGGACCTAACGCATCCGATTGTGCAGTGTACTCCGGCTGCTCGAACGAAACTGCCACATGACTTTGGGCAGCCAGGCTGTAGATTTCCTCCGGCTGGACCTTTTGCATGGTGGAAACCAGACTGCTGGAATCCGTCATATCCCCGTAGTGCAGAAAAAAATGGGCACCCTCGGAATGCGGGTCTTGAATCAGATGATCAATTCTCTGGGTATTGAACGAAGACGCTCGACGTTTGATCCCGTGAACCTCGTAGCCCTTTTGCAGCAGGAACTGGGCAAGATAGGCGCCGTCCTGTCCGGTTACACCAGTGATAAGTGCGCGTTTACGTGCCATGTTTTTTCTCCATTGTATTGCATGCAGCCGCCTCCAGAGTCCTGTTTGCGATGGGTTGAAAAGTAGGTCTCAGAGAAAGCATGCACCGAGGTAACCCCTGCAAGTCTCCCCCTCCCTCAAGAGACCCTTCCTGCGGATTCTTCTCTATGGAGGAGCCTCAGCGCACTGAATGCGAGAAATGTGCAGGAAATCGTGTAAACCAAGGATGTGGAGAGTGCAATTCCCGCTACGCCCCACCTCCTCATGCAGACTATATTCAACACGACGTTCAGAGTAGCGCTCATGATCGTGGCATACACCAGCACATCGTTGCGATGGAGTGACGAAATAAGCCTTACGAACAGCACAGCCCAGGTATAAGCGGGAATCATGAGCGAAAAGAAAACTTGAACCTCGCTCACCACTGCTGTATCGGCAGGCGTGAAAGCTCCACGTTGATACAGCAACTGAACTAGGGGGCGCGACACCAGGATCAAGATGGCCGTCATTGGAATAGTCGCGGCCAGAACAAGAAAGGAATATACCTTTAACGTCCTGCGGCACGAACTCCAATCCTTCCTGGCGACCATTTGAGAAAAGTAGGGCAACACCGCGGAGTACAGCGCGGCCGAACTGAGAGACGTTACAACATTGATGATCTTGTTACCGTAGTTCAACGCTGCGACGCTGCCCCCTTTGAGCATGGCAGCCATGGATTGATCGATGATGGGAGATATGCCCGTCACCAGCGTGGCCAGGACCATTGGAAGGTATTGCCACATAACCATACGCAGTTCGGGGCTGAACCCGTACCAGCGAAACTTCAGACTAAATCCGTGGACGCGAACCGCCCGACCAAGCAATGACGCTTCCAAAACCGTTCCAGCCACCGTACCCGCCGCCAAGGCAAAGATTCCCCAGGTGCGGCCACACAGAAGAAGGGTGACCACAGCGACCAGCGGGGTCACTGTGGGCGTGAGGGCGGGCAGCGCAAACCTTTCCCCTGCATTCAGTACGGAAGACCATATCGCAATAGCGCCGTTCAGCACAACAAAGGGTAACAATGCATACAAGAGCTGGCGGGTCAATAACAACTTCGCGGCACTGAATCCTGATCCGAGCAACGGTAAATAGAAAGGGGCGACCACAGCGAGCAGAATTGAAACTACGAGCAGGAGGACCAGGCCGACGATCTGGATACTGGAGAAGAGCTGCTGTGCAGCGTCCTGCCCTTTCTCTTCACGAATTCGGATGAAAGAAGGGATGACAGATCCACTGAAAGCTCCAGCCAGCAGGCTCACCACGGTTGTGGGCAGCAGCATCGCGATTAAAAAAGCATCCAGGGCGTCACCCCGGCCAAACCAATCCGCCACTGCCAGTTCCTTGGCTGTCGCGGCCAGCTTCGCCAGGGCCGTGCAGAAACCCACAACCACAATTGCCCGGAAAATCTTCCAGTTCGTTGTCAGCGGACGGTCGGGCGACACGGGTTTAAGGCCGACGGCCTGAAGCGCTCTGGAAAAGATCATGAGAGAAGAATTTCGAGCGGAGCTGGCAAGCTTTTCAATCAAAAATCTAAAATCGACCGCAATCCCGGCCGCAAAACATCGTATCTGACTACCGGGCGGCCCGGTCACAACTTTTCGCGCCATCGCGCGCCAGCGATAAAACGACTGAAATGATTACCGAGCATTCGTGCGCTGAATCAGGATTTATGTCGGCCACGCAGATAATACCTAAACAATTGGAACTGGGCCGCAAACTGCGGCTCCTCCATCGTCCGTTGGGCTTTTTCTCGGACGAGCACCGCAGAAATTGCTACCATGAGCGCTAGAAACGTGCACACCATGACCAGTACAGTCCGCGGTGGCCAGGAACGCTTTTCCGGTGGCAGCGCTTTGTCTAACACCTGAATGATCGATGAATCCTTGCTTTCGTCGATGCGCGCGATCTCATACTGCTTGAGCATGAGCTCCAGAAGAGCTTCCCGGTACTTCACCTCGCGGAACTTGCGGACGTATTCCAGTGCCACCCCAGGAACCTTTTCCAGGGGAACCACCGCTCCAGAACGGGCGCCCTGTTCCATGCGTGCCAACTGTGTGCGCAACGCAGCCAACTCGCTTTCGCTGCGCAACAAATCCGGATTTTCGGGGGTGGCGAAGGACCGCATTGCCTGTACTTGCACTTCTTTCACCGTCACTTGAGCACGCAGGTCCGCATAGGCCTGCAGCATTACCCTCGACTGGTTGTCCAGTTGGATGATGCCGGTTTTCTCCTCCGTTAGTTTTAACTCCTGTTCAGCATTGGCCAGTTCGTCATTTGCACTCTTCGCCTCACGCTCGAAGAACAGCCTGCGTTTGCCCGCGTCGGTTACAGACAGGGTCTTGGTTAGCTTCTCCAGTTCTTCCACGTAGCCGTTGGCGAGGTTTGATGAGCGCTGTGCATCCGGATCCTCCACTGAGATTGAGATGATGTTGTCCTTCAGACCTGCCGTAATTTCGGTGGCCACGGCAAGACGCTTACGCGCCTCGACTCGCAGCTTCTGGCGGTACACATTCATCAGGTCAAACCGGTCAATCAGGTCGTCAGCTACGGTTCGGCTGCGTAGCATCGCAACATACATATCGTTCGGATTGTGCATTCCGAGGGCGCCACCAGCCCCGCCCATCAGCATGGGCGCCAACGGTCCAAGCTGACTCAACATCGCCGAAGCAATAGACTGGCTCTGCTGTGGCGGTAAAATCCTGGCATTGGCAGTGTAAATCTTGGTCAGGAACATTGACACTACCGCCGAAAGAACGGCTACCCCCGCCACAAAGCACACAATGAAAAACTTATGTTTCGCAACGATGATCAGCGACTCAGGGAAGCGCCTCTTTTCACGCTCGTCGAGAACGGATGGTATAGCAACATCCTCGGGAACCGGTAACTCAAGTTCGCTTTTTTCCTGTGGTGTCATATTCGCAAGCGATGATTCTTTATTGTAAAGGCAAGCACACAGCTTTGGAGTAAGAAGAGTGCCTGCAAGAACAACCCTCGTCGCTATCGATTCGATTCCGCCGTGACCCACGGGGCCGGCATGCCTCTGCATCCGTTAAACAGCTGGTTCTTTTACACCGGCTGCCACGTTATGAAAGAGCCAGTCCTGAAATACCAGCACATCCCAAAGCAGGTATTGCCAATTGCGGGCGCCCGAGAGATGTTCGTCCCACTTTTCCCGGATGGTCTCGACATTGAATAAACCATGACGACCCAGGTTTTGGCGTGAGAGCATCTCCTCAGCCCACTCGCGCAGCGGCCCGCGCAGCCAGCTATCAATGGGAACGCCAAACCCCATCTTGGGGCGCTCAATCAGTTCCCTGGGTACGTATTTGTAGAGTACCTGGCGCAGGACCCACTTGCTGATTCCGTTGCGAATTTTGAAATGCAGCGGAAGCCTCCAGGCAAACTCCACGACTCGGTGGTCCAGCACCGGCACCCTCGCTTCCAGGCTCACGGCCATGCTCGCCCGGTCAACTTTGGCCAGGATGTCGTCTGGCAGATAGTTCACCAGATCGGTGAGCATCATCTGGTCTTCTAGTCTAGGCAGCCACGCTGATTCCCGAAAGAACTGGATCACTGTTGCCGGTTCCCGGGAATCGGGCACAATCTCCGATGGCGTCCAGTGGGAGAGTGCTTGCAGGTAGATTGCCTGAGGGCTCCCCAAGTCCCAGAATGCCGCAAGTTTGTGGGCTTTATCACCCACAGCCGAGAACCGTCTCCTGGCCGGAATCACTGGCCGTACACAGCCATACATGCGATCTATTCCGGAAGGCGGCAGGGAATGAATTAGCCTGGCCGCCATCTTTCGAACCGGCTTGGGAGCCCACTTCATTGAATTCCATATGGACGAGGTCAGGAAATATCGGTTGTATCCCGCGAAGAGTTCGTCGCCGCCGTCGCCGGAGAGGCTCACAGTAACACTTTCTCGCGCTAGTTTGGACACCAGGTATGTGGGGATCTCGGAGGAATCGGCAAAGGGCTCGTCGTACATCCGGGGAAGCAAATGAATAACATTTTGTGCCTGTTCCGGAGTCACATATAACTCAGTGTGTTCCGTTCCCAGGTGAGCGGCCACCCGCTTGGCATGAGCGGCCTCGTTGTATGCGTCTTCGTGGAAGCCGATGGTAAACGTTTTCACTGGACGGTTGCTTTGCGCCTGCATCAAGGCCACCACCGTGCTGGAGTCCACTCCGCCGGACAGAAATGCTCCCAAAGGCACATCTGCGATCATGCGCAAGCGAATGGCTTCCCTCAGCTTCTCATCGAGTTGGGCGACGATTTCCTGGTCATCACCCTTCACCCGCGAGTCAAGCCCTGCTTTGGCAACTTCGCCAGCAGACCAGTAGCAGGACATCTTGGGTTGTTCGCTTGGCGCCTCCAGCGTAAGGATGTGTCCCGGCGGAAGCTTGTTGAGTCCCTGGTAGATACAGTGAGGAGATGGGACATAGTTATGGCGCATGTAAAGCGCCAGCGCGCTCCGGTCAATGACGCCTTCGAATCCGGGATATTCGCGGATGGCCTTCAACTCAGACGCAAATACAAAATCGCCGCCCGCAAAGCCGTAATACACCGGCTTGATTCCCAATCGATCGCGGACTAACGAAAGTGCGTGCTCCGCATGGTCCCAGAGAGCGAAAGCGAACATCCCCACGAAGCGCCGCACGGCGGCGGGAAGTCCCCACCGCTCAATTGCTTCCAGCATTACCTCGGTATCGGAGTGACCTCTCCATGAGTAACCGTCTCCCAATTCCCGCCGTATCTCTTCGAAGTTGTAGACTTCTCCGTTGAAAATGATTGTGTAACGGCCTGAAGCCGAATCCATAGGCTGGTGTCCTGCCGGAGAAAGGTCGAGAATCGAGAGCCGGCGAAATGACAAACCCAAGCCGGTACTACTGTCGAAAAAACATCCGGAATCATCCGGGCCGCGGTGGGCCAGCGCAGTCCCCATGTGCTTCAGCACTTCCAGTGGGTGTTCACCCCCACGTTTCCTCTGCCAGAATCCCGCTATGCCGCACATAGTTTTTGTATGGACCGCTTGGGCCAGTTCAAGTAATTTCGGCCCGCTGATATTTAGAGAATAACAAATTCCCAGGGGCCGGCCATGCAGACCTTAAGCCTGTGTGTATTCGGATTTTCCTCTTCGCAGGAATATGCGTTCTGCCGGGCTGAGCAGCAGAAACCAGCCAACAAGCGCGAAACCGGCCAAAACAATGGCCACAAAACACGCCTTCGTGGCGGGACTCATGGGTAGAGTGCCCAGGCAAAGAAGCAGCAGTCCAACCGTCAAGGCCGCCCCAATCTTCACCATGATTCTCCCCGCTGCAGGAAGCATCCGATCCAGAAGAAAACAGATGAGGACCGTGTCCAGCACAAGCCGTGCCGTGCAGGCAATCGCTGTGCCTTCAATTCCCATCTTTTTCGTCAGTACCCAAACAGTAGTGAGATAAAGAGGCAGCTCGATCAGATGCAATTTGGCTGTCAGGTCCGGCCTTCCCGCGCCCTGCACCAGAGCAAACGGCGCATGAGCCAGGGAGTTTACGAGCACACCGGCTGCCAGCCAGCGCAGCACCGCACTACCGTTTTCCGCAAAAGAGCTTCCTAACCAAAAGTGCAAGCCTTCGGGCGCCAGGGTGACTGTTATCAGCGTTATGGGAAACATAGCAAAAAAGATGTACTTCAGGCTTCGCAGGAGCAACAGTCTTGTCCGCGCCTGATCGTCAACCATGCTCATCGCAAATGCCGGAAACAGCACACCCGCAAATGCTCCCGGAATAACCGTGAGCCGGATGACCATATCGAATGGGACGGTGTAATAGGCGAGCATGCTGACTGAAACCAATGCCCCTATGACAAGGCGATCTGCGTACACCAGAATTGGATTAATTACATTGCTTACCGTCATCCAACCGCCAAATTTGAATATCGGCGCCACCGCAGAGCCTTCCAGTACGATCTTGTGTCGAAGCGCCGGCAGAGCATACAGACAGGCAATCAGGTGGACCATGCACCCGACCACCCGGCCTACGATCAGAACTGCCATCACCCAAACCAGGCTCCGGGAGAAGGGCAGGATCAACAATGGCCCGGCAAAGGAAAACACGCTCATAGGCAGGCGGATGAAGGTAATCAAGCGGAAACGTTGCAGGGCCTCCAGAATTCCGCGCAGGCCGGAGGTGACTGTTACCAGTGGAAGAGACACTGCGAGAAGGTAGAAGCTGCACAACGTTTCCGGTTGGAGATCGACTGGGATCTTCAAGACCCTGTGAACAAGCCAGGGGGAAACCAGCAGCATGACCATCCCACCAACAATCCCAAGCACCAGCATCAGCAACAGTGACGTCCAGGCCAAACCAGGAATGGCTTTTTCCTGTTTTGCCCCCAGTCTGTCCGCCACAAGTTTGGTGAGCGCCCTGCCCAACCCCAAATCAAAGAGACTAAAGTAGCCGATTACGATCCAGGCCAGCGATAGCACGCCAAAACGAGGCACTCCCAGGGCCCTGATCAGTGGAGGAATGGAAACCACAGCGACTGCCATCGGCAACAACTGGCCTAACAGATTCCAAACAGTATTGCTCGCCAGAAGGTGACCGCTGGTCAGGTTCGGGGTTGGCTGTGCGGCACTCAAAGGCACTTTCCTGGGACGTCCGCATTGTTGCACAGAATCAGCAGGCTGCTAACACCTGGGCGATTTGTGTTTTGAGAAGACCTCCTTTAACCCGTCTCTTGCACCCCGTGATACAGGATGAAGAAGTTACGAAGAACCGACTAAGCCCTTAGCTGCCAGCAGGTTGCGTAGAACTTGCAGATATACTTCCTAGTCTGGTTCAGATTTTACTCACCAGCAAACAACTAATGCCGTTCAAAGAGGTGCTACCTCAGTGCTACCTCTCATCTGGAAGGCGCCACTGTAAGCTGAATGCTATAATTTTGACAATGTCCACAGCACCCAGGGTTTCTTCAGGAGCCAATGCAAAGGATTTGCGCGCTAGAATTGAAGCGCGTAGCGCCAAGGTTGGGATCGTTGGAATGGGCTATGTCGGCCTTCCGTTGTCCCTGCTTTTCAGTGAACGCGAATTCCCCGTCCTTGGCTTCGATATTGACACCAACAAAGTAAATGCCCTCAACAGCGGTAAGTCATACATCTACCGCATTCCAGAAACTGAGATCGCAGGTGCAAGAGAGAAGAATTTCGCTGCCACTGCTGACTATAGCCGGGCCGCGGACATGGATGCCATCATCATCTGCGTTCCTACACCTCTGGACGAATATCGTGAGCCCGACCTGAGCTACATCGAGGCTACGGCCAAGGCAATCGCCCCTCATCTACGTGCCGGACAACTGATTATCCTGGAGAGCACCACCTATCCCGGAACCACAGAAGAGGTGATGATTCCTCTCCTTGAAAAGGGTAATGATTTAAGACTTACAGCCGCGCGTAATACCACCGATTCCGGCAATGTCTTTTTTGTGGCTTTCTCCCCCGAACGCGAAGATCCGGGTAACGACACGGTCGCGCGCCGCGATATTCCCAAGGTTGTCGGCGGATTGAATCCTGCAAGCAGCGAACTGGCCGGCGCTTTGTACCATTCCATCTTTAATCGCATTGTTCCGGTTTCCAGTCCATCTGCGGCGGAGATGACCAAGTTGCTGGAGAATATCTATCGCTGCATTAACATCGCGTTAGTGAACGAGCTCAAAATGCTTTGCCTGCGCATGGGCATCAACATCTGGGAGGTCATAGACGCGGCGGCAACCAAACCGTTTGGCTTCCACCCCTTTTACCCCGGACCTGGTTTGGGCGGCCACTGTATTCCGGTAGACCCATATTATCTTTCGTGGAAGGCCAAGGAATTTGATTTCCAGGCAAGGTTCATAGAGTTGGCCGGAGAGATCAATACGTTCATGCCGTATCACGTGGTGAATTCAGTGGCTTCGGCGCTAAACACCAACCGGAAAGCACTGAATGGCTCTAAGATCCTTGTGCTTGGACTGGCTTACAAGAAAGATGTTGATGATCTCCGCGAGTCGCCCGCTTTGACCATCATCGAGGAATTACAACAGCGTGGAGTCCAGGTCTTTTACAACGATCCCTACTTCCCCACCGTAGGCCGCGGACGTAAATACAACCTGCACATGACTTGCACTCCGCTGGAGAATCTGGCCCAATACGACTGCGTGCTGATTGTCACGGACCATTCGGACTACGACTACAAGCGCATCGTCAGCGAGTCGCAACTGGTGGTGGATACCCGCAACGCCACGCGGGGAATTGCGTCAGAGAAGGTCGTCCATTGTTAGTGGCTTAGTGCCAGCTCCGGCATGAACCGCCGAGCGGAACTCAGAAATCCTGCTCACAGCCCTAACGCGGCAATTCCTGCCGCACCCAGGGCAAACTGACCAAAGATCGTGCTCCAGTCTTTGAATCCTCGCAGGATGGCGCCTCGATCCAGCTTTTGCGGCACCACGATGGTATCGCCCGGCATGAGCCTCAAGTTGTTGAAGTTGTTGACCAGCAGGTTGACCTCATGCTGGTTACTGATAGTTGCGCCGTTGGCTCGCAACACAAAGGCGTGGCGCCGGTCGCCGTCGCGAGTAGGTCCGCCGGCGAGCCTCAAGTATTCTGCTACGGTCTTGCCAGGCTTAAAGATGAATGCATTGCTGTTGTAGACCGCGCCCACCACGCTCACGGTTGCCGGACGGAAAGGCACAAACAAGCGGTCGCCATCTTCCAACACCATGTCAGGAAAATCATTAACGCTGGAGGCCGTAGGTTTCAGTTCCAGGACAATTCGACCCGTAGACCGCAACTGTCGCATTCTTTCCGCGAGCTGACGTTGTGCTGCCAGCCGTACCTGGTCTTCAGGCGAGATCGCCGGGGTACTCTCCACACTGCGCTGCAATCCCGTTACATATTCATCCAGCCGCCTCTGCAGGTCTTCGCGGACCGATTCTCGTGTGAACTCCGCGCCGAACGCGTATGCCTGGGGAGTAAAGTTCGTCACTCGCGTAACCAGGTGGCGAAGCGTCTCACCCGGTTCAACCTGATAGATTCCGGCGGTGCCGAACTCGCCTTCCAACCGCACAAACTTACTTTGCTGGGCGATGGGCACCTGCATATCGGCCTGAGAGAAGATCGTGATTACGTCCCCTGGCTGCAGATTCAGGTTCTGGCTATCGTCCCCGGCAATCGCTTTGCCCAGATTAAATGGCAACAAATGGGAAGTAAGATCTTTGGGGTCGAGCCTCTGGACAACAGCGTATTCCCAATTGATCTCCGCCGCAGAGCGTTTTATCTGGTTCTTAAGCTCTTCCTGATTCATGCGCTGCGCTTCCACTCTCCCCACTCGCGACGCCAGATCCTGGTCTCCAAGAGTGCCGGGCTGACCGGTACGCGCATTCCCTGCTCCCATACTTCCGGCAAGCGCTGGGTTGTTGGAGATGCCACTGGGAAAGCCAGGGCTGCCGTTCGGGTTGGCTGCCTGCGCAGCTTCCCCTGAAGGATTGATGATCTGTTCCTGCAACTGGAGGCTGTCGCCACCCGGGTTCTGCCCGAGATTGTTCTGCCGCCTCCAGTACTCTTCAGTGACCAGAGATTCACGATTGGGGATAAGATCTTTGACCCGCATGCCCTCATGCCACGGATAGCGGCCCGGAACCGCCACGTTACCGCGCAACGTCACGGCGTTGTCAAACCTTCCTGAGATGTGCAGGAAACGGACGATATCGCCATCCCGCAATTCGCGTTTATAACCCTCGACGGTCAACGGAAATTCATCTGCCCGCCGCAATTCACGCCCGTCTATCCTCTCGATGATGGCCTGCTGCCCTGCCGCCGTGCTTGTAAGTCCACCAGCGTAGGCAATCACATCAGCCAGCGTATCGTGGTCTCTTAGCTCAAACACTGCGGGAACATTCACGCTTCCAGCCATCGCCACCAGCGGGCCAATGGCCGGTACATAAATGACGTCTCCCGGCATGAGCTGAGCGTCTTTCGATTTGTCGCCCTTTGCAATCAGATCGTACAAGTCAAAAGTTGTGACAACTCTCCCTGATCGCTTCAACTGAATGTTGCGCATCGATCCCCGTTTGGAGGGGCCACCGGAAGCAAACAGCGCATTGACCAGCGTGCTGAGGGAACTGATCGTGTAGGAGCCGGGACGCCGGACCTGCCCCACCACAAAAACTTGAATGGAGCGCAATCGCCCTAGCGTCACGTCCAAATCAAAGTTTTTGAAATAACGGCCGACCGCCTGCTTCAGATAATCATTGAGGCGATCGTATCGCACACCGGCCACGCTGACGGCGCCGACTGTAGGCAAATAAATTGCGCCGGTGCGATCAACTACGGCATGGTAATTCGTGATGTCAATTTGTCCCCAGCCTCGTATCACCAGCTCGTCGCCCGGACCTATCAGATAGTCCGGAGTGACGGGAACGTAATCCAGCGGAGCAAAGGTCGAGGGCACATTTTCGAACAGGTTTTGCCCAAATATCGGCAGCCTGTATCCCAGGGAATTGGCCACAAATTGCTGGAATTCAATGTCGGGTTCAGACGGCTGCAGTGGCAGTTCCAGCCCTTGCGGCAGTTGTCCCTGAGGAAGGCTTGTTGGCAACTGCGTCTGGTCACCCGGTTTGTTGGTGATGGTGACCTTCGGGCGTTCGGTAATCGCTGGATAAGGAGCCCGTGGCGAGCTTGCCTGGCTTTGCTGGTCCTGTTGGCTCTGGTTCTGTTGGTTTTGGTTCTGCGGAGTCTGATCCAGAATTCCTAGCTGGGCGCAGGCGCTGGCAGTCATCCCAAGCAGCAGAAGCAAAACAGCTCCGAGCCTTGGGGGTCCTACTTTTGCTGTTTCGCCATTTAAAAGAACGGGATGATTCAAGAGATGCGGCTTCCTGACATGAATTTATTGGGCGCACAAATAGATGAATGTGCTTGACGGATCCTACTGCTGTCACTGAAAAGAAGACTATACTCCAACGTCTTTCAATTTGTACAGAATCGGCGCGCAGTAGTAGCGGGCTACACGGTTTTTTTTGCCAAGCATACAGCCGTCGGTGATTTTCACCGGCGCGAGCAACGCCACCGTGATCGTTGCAACTTCATCCTTGGGAGACGCTGGTGCGAAAGGGGGGACTCGAACCCCCACGGTTTTACCCGCCAGATCCTAAGTCTGGTGCGTCTGCCAATTCCGCCACTCTCGCGCATTACAAATCAATCACTTACCGACTGCTACAGATTCCGCTCTAAGGGATGTAGCGGATATTGTAGCGGCTGCCGGTCGTTTTCCCACGATTTCCAGCTTAGACCGCCGAGACTCCGCGTCCAACTTCCGATAGGCGTCCAGCCGTTCAATTGCTCTCATCATGGTTTCAGGAACCGGATGCACGTAACGCTGAGACGTGGTTACAGAGGCGTGTCCGGCCACTGCCTGTATTGTAAATGCATCTGCGCCCGCTGCTCCCAAGTCCGTAAGGGCCGTGTGCCGGGTGGAATGCAGAACGGCATCCCACGGCAGCCCCATTTCATCCCGCCGTGCGCTGAACTGACTCGAAACGGTGTGACGGCTTACGGGTGCGGTATGCCAAAGAGTCTTGCTCACCCGTTCACCAAAGCGCACAAAGACGTAATTGGAGCGGGAAACCGTCTTCTGGCTCTCCAAGATTGCCCGCGCGTCTTCCGTGAGCGGGACGCTCCTCTTGGCCCGCTTGCTCTTGCCCCGGTCAACGTAGATGTAAGGGGTTTCGACATCCAAGAAGACGCGATCCCACGTCAACCCGCAAGCCTCACTGATTCGCAATCCCGTATCCACCAGAAAGCGGGCTATGGTCTTGCAAGGTTCCGGCAATCCGCCGATGAACTCATCCCGCAAGGCCCCGGTAAGCACAAACTCACGGCTTCTCTCGCCTTCCAACATCTCGAACTTGGGAACGCGGTCTATCAACTCCCATTCATAGGCGAGATAGAGCGCACGGCGGACGGCTGCCAGCGCACGGTTAACCGTTGCGGGCCTAACGGTCTTGAGCTGTTCGCCTGTAAACCGGGAAAGCAATTCTGGCGTAATCGTTCTCAGGTCTGCTTTCGCCAGAGGCTTGAAACTCAGCACCCGGTTAAAAGTGTCTTCGTAGAATTCAGCCGTGCGCGGGTGCTCAGTGCAATTCTTTCTGATTTCTTCCATGACGCGGGGTACGAAGTCCTCGAATCTTGGAACGGGCTTTTTGTCCTTGATGCCCACTTCACCCTTGGCAAGAGAGGTACGGTGTGCAGCTTCAATCTGCCGGGCAACTCGCGGATTGCCTTGCTTTGTGGATTCCTGAACGTGAATTCCATTGAACTCGAAGTGATACCAGTACATTCCACCACGCTTGTAAATGCTCATTGTTTGTTGCTCCGTTTCGATTGCGGTTTGTTCTTGCTGCCCTTGGGTCGCCCGCCTAGCTTGCCCCATTCGCGCATCCTGGCGACAAACTCCCGCTTGCCCCATTGCTTGATTCGGGCTTCGGCGCTGCGCTTGCCCATGAGACTCGCGGCGCTGTTGATGTCTGTCATGTATTCGATATTAACCTAACGTTAGGTATTTTGCAATAGGGATTTTTCCGACTTTGAACGCGGGAACGGGACGCGCTACACTCAGGGCTGAAATCGGCTAGCTGGACGCAGCGAAAAGCGGGCGCATCCCGGCCCGCCTGCCGATGGCTTCAATTCGGGATGCCACGCGGGAGGCGGCATGTCGGATATCCCCTCAGTTTTGCAAGCTGAGTGGTTTTTTAGCTTGCAGAAAGAAGAGCCGATTACAGCGGCGCTCTGTCAATTGCTCGCGCTACAAGTGGGAGCCTTGAAGGATGCTTTTTCCGGCGCTCCCCCTGTTACCCAGCATCACACGGACGCATTGGGCAAGGTCGTAAAATCCATTCGCGAGATAGTAAGCTGGCTTGGCCCTGCCCCTGCCCAGGAGCACCCAAAGTCAGCTACAGAACGCGAGAAGGAGAAAAGCGAGTGGATGAAACAGTGTTTGGATTGGGGTGGTTCAACGCTCCAAGCCGTTCAAGTTGGCGAAGCGTTCGATAGGTCTCTAAAAGGCAGACCGGGCCGTCATCCTGCCGTTAGCCGGAGACTGGCCGTCCAATACATAGAGCAGAAACTCAAGACCCCAGCCTTGAACTTGCCAACATTTACAAAACAAAACTGCCCTTGTAGAAAAGAAAAACACGATCTCCCTTGTGAGGAACGCATCCGCCAACAGATTATTGCACTGAAGAGAATATTTGCCAGACACGGCCTCACCTGGCCTCTGTGTGAAGGGTGAGGGTGTAAACAATTAGGTTCACGATTTCCTACCCGTAAACAAATCACTCTCCGTTTATCAACATCTTCCCAAGTCACAACACCTAACCTACAGTGCGGTCATGGAGAATTTATGCAAAGGCCAACCGACCTTCTGACCGTTCAAGACTTCGCAAGCGCCTTGCAAGTCACAAAGGCGTGTGTGCGGCGCTGGATTAGCGAGAGAAAAATCACCATTGTGAAAATTGGGCGATTGGTTCGCATCCCTGCTGATGAGATTGACAAACTTGTGAGCAAAGGGAAACGACCCGCACAAAATTAGGACTGCGCGGATCATGCTCACGATGGCACTCACAGCCCAGGACGTGCAGAACACGCAAAACAAGGTAAAGCACAGCGTTTTGCCTCTCGCGGAAATCATTAAGAGACGCGGGACAGGAAAGCGGGCCTCTTACCTTGTCGAGGGGATCATTGCGGAGAAGTCCGTCAACATCGGGGTAGGCGATTCGGGCATTGGGAAAAGCCCTCTGGCCTACCAGATGGGCCTTTGTGTCGCATCGGGCAAGCCGTTCCTTGGGCGAGCTGTGAAGCAAGGGCGCGTCATCTATGCGGATCTTGAGAACGGCGAAGATCAACTTTCAGACATAGCCTTGGCCCTTGCACGTCATCTGGAATTGCCGGAGATTCCACCAGAGTTTCACTTACTCGTGGACAGAGACGATTGTTCCCGGTTAGGCGGCATCATTGCGGAAATGAGACCGGCGCTGGTCATCATTGACTCACTCCGCGCATTCAGGCCGGATGCTGAGGAAAAGAGTAGAACGGCAACGACCTTGCTCAATATGTTGAGGGAACTCGCAAGGGAATTTGCTACCAGCATTCTCCTGTTACACCACATCAGGAAAAGCGTTGACGACGAGAACGTAGCTCCCATAGACAGCACGAACGTTATGGACTGGCTGACCGTAGCTTGTGGCTCACGATCCTTGATTAACCAGACAGACACGCGGATTGCATTCGGCCCCTGTCCAACGCAAAAAACCAATAAGAAGAAAGGGCAAGAGGAAGACACGCCGGAATCCTTGCTCCGTGATTCCGTGGGCCTTGTGATGCGCTGGGCGGAAAGGTCACGCGGGCAGTCTGCTCCGCTGTATCTCAGCCGGGTAATGGACGCGGACGGCGAACCATTGGGCTATCAGGCCATGACCGGCCCTGAGTTGCTTTTCAATGACCGCATGAAAGAGTTTTGGTATGAGCTGCCCAGGGACCGGGAGTTTACCTTCACGGAAGCCAAAGAGATTTACCAGCGGGCGGCACCGGCAACCAAGAACTGGCTGGCGAAGTGCATGGCCGTGGGGATCGTTCACCAGCTTGGCAAGGGTCTGCCTTACCGGGTGATTGAGCCAGCCGGGTAAGACGCCGCGCGAGTGTACCGGGTGTACTCCGTTTGCAAGTCCCTGTTAATCAATCATTTGAGTTTTAGTGAGAGCGTGTACTTGCCATGTACCCGGCTGTACTGGATTGGGCATACCGGGAGACAGAGTACAGAGTGGTACAGGGCCAGTACAGAGGAATGGGAGAGGGTGAAGTGTAAGAGATTGAGCGAGATAGAGAGAGAGTACAGGGAGTACACTCAATTCCGGGATTCAGGTAAGCAGAGGTGGGTTTTCTATGGATCAACAAACCGTGGAACTTTTGGTGCGCTCTCTAGGCGACCTTGCTAGTTCTGTGAATGAGCTACTGGCGAAGATAGCGGCTGCCGAGAAGGTTTTTCAAGCTCGCAGTCCAGAGGCTTACAAAGAGTATCAAAAATACCTTGACTCTCTGAAAAAGACCGGAGCCTCTCGGCAACTCGCGCAAGCACTTGCAAACCTTCAGCGGCGCTTATTGAGTCAGCCGAAGGAGAATTAGATGAATCTGTGGCAACGGGTGTATTTTCTGACATGTCCAACTTGTGGAGAACAAATTGTTCTCCCATATCGAACCCCCGAAGGAATATACCCACATCCGTATTACTGGCCCAAGGGTACAGAGCAATTAGTTTTTGCATGCCGTGATTGCGGGCGACTGTCCGAGCATTCTCGACTAAAAGTTGGGTTTCGTGCTGTTCAAGCACCGGCCCTAGATTTACCCCCCAATGCTTTGTATTGCGTAGAATTTGTATGCGCCCGAGAAAACTGCGGCCTTCTGCTTTCAGTGCATACGACAGACGACATAGGGAAAAAACACGACGAGATATGGACGCGGGTAGCCAATTCTGTACCCAAACCAAAATGTGCCGCTGGACACGTTGTACAAGGCCACGCGAATGCGGTGGAGCCGATTGAAGCTGAGGAACAGGCGTAAGTGATTGAAGAAGCATGAAAAATAAATTTCATGTCTTGATCGTAAAGTCAAAGTCTATATGTTGTGGTGCCTTTGCAGATAGTTAATAACCCAAAAAACCCGCCATCTCTGGCGGGGGATGGGTTAGGGCAGCATTCTGAATTCTACGGGGCTTCGTTCGAGTCCTCTCTTGACCCTTGCTCCCGGCGCTGTTTCTCTTGCGCTATTTCCTGCTTGCGCTGTTCCGCTTCAATCAAAACGTCGTCCGGGTCTTCAAGCTGCTTTTCCCTTGTCCAGCACAGCCGGTCATAGTAAAGCGCGTTGTTCATGAGACGGTCGTGAATGGTATCAAGCAGCCGCAGACTGGCTTCCGCTTGCAGTCTTCCGAGAATATTCCCCCATGCGATCAGGTTTTCTTCAGGAAAGAAACCGAATCCTTGCAGGTCTGCAAGATTGCGCCTGTCCTGCTCGAACCCGCGATTTAGGTTTGCAACGGCTCGATAGGCGCTTGAGGTCGTGGGCAGGGGTTGGACGTGGTTGACTCGTATAGGCGCATCCGGCAACGGGCTGGCGGGTGCGGCTGAGGGTAAAGGCGTGGGCGGCTGAGTTGCGCCCGAAGATGGAGAGGCATTAACTTCAGTATCAGCCATATTCTTGCCTGTCCTAGTGGCAGGCGGGGTTACGGTTAGGGCTGCGTTCGATGTTTCGGCATCGGGCGCTGCCCGCTGGTTATCGTTTAGGCTTTCGGGTTGTCTGTTTCTTACGTTTCTTCTGATACCGGGTCTTTCTGCCGTTGGCGATCTTCGGCAGCAAGGCCCGGACTCGTTCTATGTCCTTCTCCGTCCACGCCCGCACGTTCCAATTACCAATTTTCGTAGGCTTCGGCGCTGGTACTTTCCCGGCAGCGATGTAGCGGTCAAGCGATGCAACCGCGATTCCCAACCTCTTAGCGGCTTGCTGTGTGGAGAAATAAGGCATCGGGTAGAGACTACCAGATAGACTTTTCAACAGCAAATTTTCCTTGCTGTCTCGCTCCGAATCTGTGTTGTAATAGCCGCATGAGGGTAAAATATGTCATCAGACTGGGCGAAAAGGTTGGCGAGTGATAAGAAGCAGCAGATAGAGTCACGACAATTGCAGCAAGAAAAAGACCTGAGTGACCGGAAAATGCTTCAAGCGCATTCAGGGAAAATGTGGGAAGCGGTCTGTAAGGCAATGGATCAGGCGGCTAAACAGTTAAGCAATGAGATGAACGATCCAGAGCACATAACCGCTTACCGTATTGGCCCTCAGCTAGTTCTCATTAGGAGGAAATCGTCAACTAACCAGTATCCCGTTGAGTTTGATCCTGGGACATGGACGATCACGACGCAGGACGACTCATACTGTCTCAAAGTAATGGACGGGAACGGCGTTGCTTGGGGTCACAGTGCTGGGTCTGAGATTTATACCGAAAAAGAAGTCGCCCAAATTGAAGTGGAAAGGGTATTCAAAAGCGGCTAATGGAAAGAGGAAATTCCTTCGCAAACTAAATCCCTCGCATGAACTGAGAAATGCTCATCCCAAACCCCATTGCAATCACTTCAAGCGACCGGGCACAAGCCTCTCGCTTGCCCCTCTCCAAGTCAGACAGGAAACTCCTGTCCATGCCGAGATGCACTGACAAATAAGTCTGAGTCCAGCCCCGCTTCTGGCGAAGCCTTCTCAGTCGCCGTCCCATTCTCACGGCGATGTCTTCTCCCGGCTGTATCCGTTCTTTGGACACGCCTTAATGATGGCTGTTGACTTTGCCCTACACATCGGGCATGACCTACAGGAGTGACTTGGGTAATGTTCACCTCTCAGGCCGGGACGCTGTAAAGTTAGGCGTATCGGGCATCACCTACATAACGGAGGGAACAAGAACCTATGAGGAGTGCGCTATTTGCCCTCATTCTCGCCTTTGCTGCGCCAGTCCTGGCTCAATGCAACAATCCAGTTCTCGTTTATTGGGCCTATGGGTCTGACCATGACCAAAAGGAATTGTCGGACTGGTGGCACAAGCAGGGCCA
>DATDGL010000155.1:0-8257 GCA_036522115.1 Candidatus Angelobacter sp. | reverse complement strand
CCTGGCCACTACCAACACGGCAGTGGTTTCGTCGGCGAATCCGTCAGTGTTTGGCGAGTCAGTGACCTTCACTGCGACTGTAGTGGATCTCTCTGCCGGTTCCACTGCTCAACCTACCGGCGCGGTGCAATTTGTGGTGGATGGAGTCAACTTTGGTTCGCCGGTGACCCTGACGGGGGCGAGCAGCAACAGCAGCACAGCGACGAGCCAGGCAACGACGACGCTGTCGATAGGCGGATCGCCGCATACGGTCACAGCGAACTACGTCAATGCCGACGGCAACTTCACCAACAGCAGCAACTCGCTGAGCGGCGGCCAGGTAGTGAACCAGGCCAACACGACCACGGCAGTAGCTTCATCCCAAGGCACGATCACGCTTGGTGATACGGTCACCTTTACCGCGACCGTAACTGTCAATGCGCCGGGAAGCGGCACGCCGACCGGATTGGTGGCGTTCTTTGATGGAAGCACCCCGATCGGCAGCGGAGCGCTGAGTGCCGGTCAGGCTACCTTCTCGACTGCATTGCTCGCTGTAGGAAGCGATTCCATCACGGCGATCTATAACGGAGATGCTAACTTCAACGCCAGCCCGCTTTCGTCGCCAAGCACAGAGACAGTGAACTTGCGTGGAAGCACGACCAGTGTTGGGCTGAATCCAACCACGGTGGGCGCGGGCCAGGCTAGCACGATAACCGTCACCGTTACTGATGCAGGGGCCTCAACACCCCCGGGCACGCCTGATGTTTTCTCACCCACGGGCGCCCCCGCAACCGGACGCACCGGCTTTACCTCCACTCTGTTTGCTGACGGCCTGGTATTGGTGGCCGGCGGCACAGGCGCGAACGGAACAACCGTACTGAACAGTGCGGAAATCTACAGCGTATCCGGCACGACCTTCAGCAGCACCGGCAATCTGAATACCGCCCGCACGGGCGCCGTGGCCGTGCTGCTGCCCAACGGCAAGGTACTGATTGCCGGTGGCTCCAGCGATGGAACGGCCAATGGCGCGCTGAACTCTGCGGAACTCTTCGATCCGACGGCGGGGACATTCACTCCTACGAGCCACAACCTGACTGTGGCGCGCTTTGGAACCACAGCGACGGTACTGAATACCGGAGAAGTACTGCTGGCTGGAGGCACGAACTCCGGCGGTGTTGTGAACAGCGCCGAGCTTTACGATCCTGCTGGCGATACATTCACGGCTACCGGCAACCTGAACGCCGCGCGCACCGGCGCATCGGCTACGCTGCTTGGAACCGGCAAAGTTCTGGTTGCAGGCGGATCCAGTAATGGCGCAGCGAACGGCGCGCTGACGAGCGCCGAGTTGTTCGATCCATCCGGTGCAGGAAGCTTTACCTCTGTAGCCGGAGCTACCCCAACTCTCGCAACAGGACGTTGGCAGCCGGAGGCCGCGCTGCTCTCAAGCGGCAAGGTGCTGGTTGCTGGCGGACAGAGTTCCGGCGGACCTTTGACCACCGCCGATATCTACGATCCAGTAGCCGATAGCTTCACGGCGAGCACGCATCAGATGAACGAGGCGCGCGCCAATGGCTCTGCGGTTGCAATGCCCAACGGCATGGTGGTGCTGCCCGGAGGTACAACCAGCCAGACAGTGGACCTCTACGATGCTGACAGCGATAAGTTCAACATCACGGGCAGTCTGTTGCACTTTGATAACGGTCTTGTCTCCACCCTGTTGAACAACGGGCAGGTGCTGGTAGTTGGTATTAATACCGACAATGCTCCTACCCTTGTATCCGATGCCGAACTCTATAACCCGTCGTTCAATCCGCTGGGTACGGTAGGCTTCGGCTCGTCTGAACCAACCGATGTTTTCGGCGCCGCATGCGTGCTCACGCCCAGCAGCAGTACGGCATCCACTTGTACCTCAACGGTGACGCCAATCCAGGTTGCGACGAGTCCGCACACCATCACCGGGACGTATCCGGCGGATGCGGTACACTCGGGCAGCAGCAATACGGCAAGCTTGACGGTGATCCCGACGGCGCCGCCGACGATTGCCAAAGCATTCAGCGCTAATAACGTCGCGCAAAATGGCAAGGTCAACGTAAGCTTCACCATCGTCAATCCCAACGCGGCGGCTACGCTGACCGGCATTTCCTTTACTGACGCTCTGCCGGCCGGCCTGGTGGTGGCTAATCCCAATAACCTGGCCAGCAACTGCGACGGCACCTTCACCGCAGTGCCTGGTTCGTCTGCCATGAGCCTGACTGGAGGCACTGTGGCCCCGGCCGGAATACCTCCGGCGATCGGCCAATGCGTCATTACTTTGGATCTGCTCGTGACCGGCACTGGCACGATCATCAACCAGACTGGACCTATCTCCGCGAACGAGAGCGGCCCAGGAAATCCAAGCAACAAGGCAATTTTGAACGTAGTTCTCCCGCCGACGGTTAACAAGTCCTTTGGCGCCCTCACCATCCCCCTTAATGGAACTACTTCACTCACCTTTAACCTTGCCAATCCCAACCCTGGTAACACACTGGTTGGCGTTGCGTTGAGCGATACGCTGCCCAGCGGACTGGTAGTGGCCACTCCCAACGGCCTGACGGGAAGCTGCGTTGCCTTGTCGACAATCAGCGCCATTGCCGGCGGCAACTCCATCAGCCTGAGCTCGTTGAACCTGGCTGCCTCGGGCTCGTGCTCCTTCTCCGTCAATGTGACAGGCACAGGTGCTGGCACGAAGAACAACACTACGGCCCCAATTACAGCGACCTTCGATGATGGGTCGGGTACTTTCCGTGTAATTACCGGCGGGACCGCTTCGGCCAGCATAGCGGTGGTAGCGCCACCCTCGATTGCCAAGGCGTTTGTACCGGCGGCGATCGCTCCTGGTGGCGTTTCCACGCTCAGCTTCACCATCACCAATCCTGCAGCCAACACGGTGCCGGAAAACGGTGTGGCGTTTACAGACACGCTGCCGGCCAATGTGGTTGTGGCTACGCCGAATGGCGCGACTGGAAACTGCAACGGAGGAACCCTGACGGCGGTTGCGGGATCCAACAGCATTAGCCTCGCGGGGGGCACTGTTGCGGTGGGCAGTTCCTGCGTGGTGAGCGTGAATGTCACCAGCTCTGTGATTGGCAGTTACAACAACACTACAGGCGCCGTGAGTTCCACCAACGGTGGTACAGGCAACACCGCATCTGCCACTTTGACCGTGGCGAACGCAAGTCTCTCCATCACCAAGACGCACGTTGGGAACTTCCCG
Source organism: Candidatus Angelobacter sp. (assembly GCA_036522115.1). Lineage (GTDB taxonomy): Bacteria > Acidobacteriota > Terriglobia > Terriglobales > Acidobacteriaceae > Angelobacter. Next base: position 5,025 of record DATDGL010000155.1, on the reverse strand, counting down.
CGCAATTCGACGGGCAACAACTACACCATTACGGTGAGCAACGCCAACGCCGGACCTACAGTGGGAACGGTGACCGTGACCGATACGCTGCCGAACGTGAACAATACCCTCGTCCCGACCGGTCTTACCGGCACCGGCTGGACTTGCAATCTGGGCACGCTGACCTGTACGCGCAGCGATGCGCTGGCGCCTGGCGCAAGCTATCCGCCCATTACATTGACGGTGACGGTGCCTCAGAACATCAGAGCCAACGTTACCAACTCAGCCACAGTCTCCGGCGGCGGAGACCCGAACAGTCATACGGCCAATGATCCAACGCACATTGGCCCGCCGATCTCGATCACATTGGCGATCAACAATGTAACGGTGAATGTAGGAGGCACGCAGTTCGTAGATTTCACCGTGGATTCTTCTCCCGGCGAGGGCACGATCAACTTCGCCTGCAGCGGCCTTCCCTTTGGGGCCACCTGCAGCTTCAATCCACCCTCGACGAACCAGCTCAGCACTACGGTGACCATGGGCATCACAACGTCCGCAGGCACAACGGCTGCGGTGCTGCCGCTGGATCCCGGAGGAACACCGCCTCTGTACACAGCGCTGTTGCCTCTGCTGGGATTGATGGGACTTGCGGTGGGACGCAGGAGAGGCAAGGCGAGGCGCTTGCGCTTCGCCCTGCTGATGGCAAGCATGGCGGTACTGCTGGTGTTGATTGGATGCGGCGGCGGCGGCCGTCCGGTGCTGCCAACTCCGGCCGGCACTTCCACGATTACGGTGACGGCCACCAGCGCGACGACGGGCGATTCGGCGAGCGCGACCATAACGTTGACGGTGCCCTAACATTGAGGATTGAGTAATTGGGTAAATTTGAAGAAATCAAAAACCAAGCAGATTGCGGCCTGATACGATTACGAAGCAGCAGGGACCTTTCGCTGTGGCTTCAGAGGTAAATTAGAAAGCATGAATTTTTTGATTTGCCAAAATGGTTGCTGGTGGTAAATTACCCGTACCCAAATTAAAACATTCTTGCCGAATTTGCTGAGGAGAGGAACAACATGTCGAGTCCGTTTATAGGCGAGATCCGGATGTTTGCGGGAAATTTTGCCCCGGTCGGATGGGCGTTTTGCAATGGCGCGGTGATACCTATTGACCAGAACGATGCTCTATTCAACCTGATTGGGACTACCTATGGAGGCGATGGGCAGACGACGTTTGCCCTTCCCAATCTGCAAAGCTGTGTACCTATCCATGTAGGGCCAGGATTTGCGCTGGGTCAGAGTGGCGGAGCAGAGACGGTGACCCTAACCACCAGCCAGATACCGGCACATAGCCATGTGCCCCTGGCCAGTTCGGCCCCGGGCACCCAATCCAATCCACAAGGGGGTGTGTGGGCGGCGAATGCGACCCTGAGCCCATACAACACTACAGCTCCAAGCATTGCCATGGACCCGGCTGCAATAAATGCAAGTGGTGGATCGCAGCCCCATGACAACATGATCCCCTTTCTGGTGGTCAACTTTATCCTTTCGCTGTTTGGGGTATTTCCATCGCAGTCGTAGCCGCGAATTAACGCAAATCAACGCGAATAAAGAAACTGAGTCATTTGGCCGTTTGCCAATTGCCAATTGCCAAGGAGATGAAACATGTCAGAGCCGTTCTTAGGCGAAATCAAGATCATCAGTTGGAATTTTCCTCCCAAGGGCTGGACTTTTTGCAACGGGCAGTTGCTGCCCATCAACCAGAACCAAGCGCTCTTTTCGATTCTGGGCACCACCTATGGCGGGGATGGGAGGCAAACTTTCGGGCTACCTAACCTCCAGGGCCGCACTCCTATGCATGTGGGGAACGGCATCGTCCTGGGCGAACTGGGTGGGGAGACCGCGCACACGCTGAATATTTCTGAGATACCGGCGCACAACCATGTGCCTGGCGGTAACCAGACGAACCCGGCCACTTTCAGCAACGCTACCGGGCACTTGTGGGGGTTTAACGCCGGCACCTATGCGGCGTCACCAACACCTGTAAATATGAATCCTGCAAGCATAACGGCAACGGGCGGGAACCAACCTCACGAGAACATGTCACCGTACCTGGTGCTGAACTTCATTATTGCGCTGCAAGGGATCTTCCCGTCCCAAAACTAAGCGCGGACGTGTCTTGCAGCGTTTTGTGCTCAAGACAAAGTTGCGGCGGCTGAAGATTTGTAATTTCTGATTTGTGATTTGAAAAATAAACTCGAGCAGAAGCCAGGAGTCAGGAGTAAGAGCTAAAGCTAAAGAGTTAGAAGCCAGGAGCTATTCAATGTCGAATCCATTCGTTGCTGAGGTCAGGATCTTTACCGGAAATTTTGCGCCCAAGGGATGGGCGTTATGCGATGGTCAGCTCATGCCTATCAGCCAGAACACTGCTTTGTTTTCGCTTTTAGGAACCACTTACGGTGGAGATGGCAAGAGCAACTTTGCCTTGCCCAACCTGCAAGGGTGTGCGCCGATGCAAGCAGGCCAGGGGCCGGGTTTGAGCTTGCGGGATCTGGGTGAGACCGGTGGAGAGCAGACAGTAACCTTGTTGCAGACTGAAATGCCTGCCCATTCCCACGGCGCACAGGCCACGAGCGGTGGTGGAAAGTCAGATCCGACGGGCAATGCCTGGGCATCGGGGGCCAAGACAGGTCCTTCTCTGTACTCGGCGAGCGACAACAACAATGTGCAGATGAACGCCTTTGGTACCTCCATCGCAGGAGGTAATTTGCCACACAATAACCTAATGCCCTTTCTGGGGCTGACCTTTATCATCGCGCTGCAGGGAGTGTTCCCGGCGCGGAGCTAGGCCGTTTATGCGAATGGTGACGAGATCGCTGTTCTCGTTGTAGCGCAGACGGTATGATCTTGGCTGAGAATTGGGTAATTTGATAATCGGGTAATTGAAAGTCAAAAGACAGAGTTGATATTCGGTAGTTAGTTTAAGTTGGGGCGCAGCGGACTGACGTTGCGCCCTTCGTAGTCTGCGTTGTATTTCGCACCTGCCGAGGTGGCACAGAGTCCCAAGCTGATTTAAAGATTTCCTAACCACTCTATCTGAGCAAATGGGCGCATTTTTGGAAAAATGCCGTTGCATCCTCCTCATCTGCGCAAACGATTGAGAAATTGGGAGATCTTCGTGGCGGATGAAGCCCCAGCATCTCTTCTGCATTCTCCTCATCTGCGCAAGTGCTTGAAAAGTTGAGAGATCTTCGTGGCAGATGAGGTCCTCAGCAGGCCTTTTCCCTTTCCTCATCCGCGCAAGTGATTGAAAACTCGGTCAGCTCGTTGTGGCAGATACAGCTTCAGCTTCCTTCTTCATCTGAGCTCGAGTTTCGGGCCAGTCGGCTGGTATGGGCGGGAGGTAGCGTTCCCAGACATCAAGAAAACTCTCACGCTTATAGCCCCTAAAGTTGGATCCAGAACCCTTGTTGAAGTTGCGGGCGATGATGCCGAAGGGGTGGAGGAGGGCGGCGAGGCGGCGGGCGGAACCCGAACCATTTTTCCAGGCGCCCCACGGACGGTGTTCCACGCCGATGAGCATGGTGAGCAGGTCACGAGTAGCGAGGCAGGCGGGATCCTCCTTGAGGAAGAAGAGGGCGCGGATGTCACTGAGCAACTCCAAAGCCAGACTATCATCGGCGAGTTTGAAGGCGGCAGCAAGCGCAACACGGGCCCTTTCCGGCCAGGGACCGCCAACATGATCGGCTATGTGGAGGAGAGGCTCGGCACAGTCGAGCTCACGAGCACTGAAGCCGGGAGGGACGCGGGAGGGCGGCTGGAATGCAATTTTGGCGAAGACAGCGGAGTTGGCAGCAGCCCAGGATGCGAGCTCGTGGGCGAGATGAGCGGCGGAGGAGGCGGCATGGGGATTAAAGCGGGCGACGAGATCCGAGGGCTTCTTGCGGCGGAACAGGATGGGAATGCAGCGGGCAGCAAGCGAGCGGGGAAGAGCACGATTGCCGGCAAAAGCTTTGGGACCGAAGACATTGTAACGGTGGAGATCCTCGACATAGCTGCAATCTGACTGCGAGCCAGAGTTGAGCAAGGCGAGCACGGGCTGTCGTTCAGTGGAGGCGAAGGTGTGATGGCAGTCATCAAGGAAGATGGTGTAAGGCGGCGCACCCGCAAAGGGTTTGCCGGGAGTGACACGGCGAGCAGGGGTCAGCAGGTTATCCATGATAGAGCGCCAATGGGTGCCGGTTGCGAGCCAGGGCGAGTCAGAGAGGGCGGCAAGAAGCTTGAGGCAGAGGGTTTTTGCGGATTGAGAGTCGGCTGATCGGATGTGCAGGTAGGCCGCAGTGGAGAAGTTACGGAAGCACCAGGTGTGGGCGATCCAGAGGGCAAGGATAGTGAATTGGTGTTCATCGCAAACCAGGTATTGGCGCAGGAATTTGGCGATAGAGTCGAGCAGTTCGACAGGATTGAGCGCAGCCGCGGGCTGTTTTACGGCAGGCAAGGGCATCTCGGCCTCGGCGGCACGCGGCGGAGCTGCATCAAGCTTTCTCTTTGGCGCGTTGGTTTGCTTGTTAAATTTGGGCAGAAGTTTGGAGAGGTATTCGCGAGTTGATTTCATTGGTCGGGTTTCCTTCTTGAATCAAGTAATTAGCACTCAGCACTCAGCCCACGGCACGCCGGGGTCTTCGACATTCAGCCTGCGAGACAGTCTGGGCTAAGAACAATACTGTTCACTTAGGAGATTTCGGAACCTTTTTAGTTAACGGCTGAACGCAAGGTCCCTCCGATTTACCCCCGCTAACGCGTGGGTAAACCCTCGGGATGACGAACTTTTTTTCGCGTCTTGGTTAAGTGAACAGTATTGGGGCTAAGAATGATGTCTTGAACGGCGGCGATGCATTGGCGTGCCAAATGTCAACGCTCACTTAGAATTGACCCCCTAGCGATCACTTAAAATTGCCCCCCCTTTGTGGCTAACAATGCACGGTCGCTGAGAGCAGTGAGTGGTTTATTCTTCCGCGGTTTCCTCCTTGGTGGTTGTGGATTTGGCCTT
>DATDGL010000154.1:0-11871 GCA_036522115.1 Candidatus Angelobacter sp. | reverse complement strand
GGTGTAATTAAAAGTGAGAGTCACTATTTGCGAAGGGCTCCCCAACATGGTTCGTCATCCCGAGGCTTTACCCACGCGCCAGCGGGGGTAAAGCGGAGGGACCTTGCGGTTCCATCGTTTAACTCAAAAGGTCCCGAAACCGCTTAAGTAAACAGCATGGGTACTGGCTTGACTCGCACTTTTAATTACAACCATGCGGGATAAACTTCCGAAAGCCGGCGCGAAGCCGCTGATATAATTTCTATCTTCCATGCGAACCAACTGGAGTCGAGAGGAAATTTCCGCGCTTTATAACCGGCCTTTGCTGGACCTTCTTTTTGAAGCGCAGAGAGTCCATCGCGAGTTTCATCCAACCAACCAGGTGCAGATGTGCCGTTTGTTGTCCATCAAGACCGGCGGGTGTCCGGAGGACTGCGGGTACTGTCCACAGAGCGCGCACTACTCGACTGGGGTAGAGAAGCGCCACCTCATGAACAAGGATGAAATTCTGGATGCGGCATGGCGTGCCAAAAATGAAGGTGCTACGCGGTTCTGCCTGGGCGCTGCCTGGAGGCAGGCGCCGCAGGGACAGGAATTTGATTCGGTGCTGGAATCGGTTCAAGCTGTGGCGCAACTCGACATCGAGGTCTGTTGCACGCTGGGCATGTTGACCGAACAGCAGGCCATCCAATTAAAGACGGCAGGGCTGACAGCATACAACCATAATCTGGACACCTCTCCGGAGTTCTATGGCCAGATCATCCATACGCGAACGTATGACGAGCGGCTTAACACCATCGCGGCGGTGCGGAAGGCCGGCATTCAGGTTTGCTGTGGAGGGATTCTGGGGATGGGAGAATCTGACGCCGATCGCATTGGACTTCTTCACCAGCTTGCGTCGCTGACTCCACATCCGGAGAGCGTGCCTGTCAATATGCTGGTGCGGGCCAAGGGCACGCCACTGGCCGGCCAGCCTGATCTCGATCCAATGGTCATGGTGCGGACTATTGCCTGTGCCCGCATTCTGATGCCGGAGTCCATGGTCCGGCTGGCTGCCGGCCGCGCCCAGATGACAGAAGAAACTGTGTTGCTGTGCTTCATGGCCGGCGCTAACTCCATCTTTTGCGGGGAGAAGCTGCTCACAACCCCAAATCCAGAACCAGCAGCGGATGCCGATCTGCTGCGCAAGTTTGGGTTGGAACCGATGGCTACAGACAGAAGGAAAATGTTTGTTGATCGGGGCATCGAGTCACGGGGCATCGGTGCATCAGAAGATTTCTGATTTTGATTTTGCTTTTCATTTTGATCTTTAGTTTTTTTCCACAAAGATTCATCGCTTTTTTCTTCATTGGCTTAGGTTTTTAATTCGCGTTCATTCGCGGCCCAAATGGTTTTGCATTGAAAACGAAGGCGAGATCAATCTGTTTCATAACATATTACATCATAATAATTGATATTGACAAACTATACTAACATAATTAAACTTAAAAATGACAAGGCTGCATCCAACAGTGAGCCGGATCAAGAGCTCGCGTAATGCGAGGAACCCGTGTGTCGCTTTGCGGTACACGGGTTCCCCGTATCAGCGTCTAACCACTCGCTTGCGAGTGGTGGGCCCCAGCCCAGGACTTTTAGTCCTGGGTGAGCGGAGCGAATCAAGCAGAAGTGAGCGTAGCGAACTGTCGCTGTGACCCCTCCGCCTTTTCAATCTAGGCAAGGGCTTCGCCCTTGATATCCCTTGCGTCTCACGGTCTTGGTTTTTGGTTTTCAATTACCAACTTACCAGGGCGGGGCCCCAGCACGCGCGCTTTTGATTTTGTGCGTGATGGGGTGGAAGTTACCCAATTACCAAATTGTCCGCAAAAACCACGCTGCTTGTAGTGCAACGAGAACAGGATTCTCGTAATCGCCTGCATAACGGCCTGAATTGCCGAAATTCCCTATCTTTGAGGAGCACCTATGAAGCTTTCTAAACTTCTGCCCGTTTTCCGTAAAAGTTCCAACCAACAACCCAGGAAAGAACGATCGCCTCAACCCAACCCGCCTCTGGTCGTGGTTCAACCGGCGCCTTTGGAACCACCGCCCGAGTCTGTCGAAATGCTTGACTCCATCATCAAGTTTCTCCGCCGCCACCTCATTTGCGACGACTATCAGTACACAATCCTCGCTCTCTGGATCGCCCACACCTGGTGTGCCCGGCACTTTCCTGCCACTCCCTATCTGCACATCCGCTCGGCCGCGTCGGAGTCGGCAAAAACTCTCTGCCTCGATCTGCTTGCCGCTCTCTGCAATTCACCTTGGACCGCAACCGGCGCCCATCCCCGCTCCATCATGGACAACTTGCTCACCTCTGACCGCCGTGTCCTTCCCGGCCAGCCTCTCGATTCTCCGCCGCCTCAAACCATCCTCCTGGACGATTGCCACCACACCTTCACTCGCTCTGAGCGCCAACCCTTGCTCGCCCTCCTGAACTCCGGCGCTCGCGCACGCATCAACTATCTCGACGGCCGTACCCGATATTCTGTCTTCGGTCCTAAAGCCTTCGCCGGCAATGCTCCTCTGCCTCGCTCTCTCGCCTCGCGCTGCATCCCCGTCGTGCTCTTCCGCAAAAAACCCTCAGACGTGATCGCGGGCTTCAACCCTGATGCGGCCGCATCTTCGGCCCGTCTTGCTCGATCTCTCGCATCCTGGGCCGCCGCTAACTCCGGCGCTTTGGCCAAGGTCGCTCATCAAACCCCCGCCCGCCTTCCCGAAGGCATCACTGCCCGGCAGCAGGACTGCGCTGAGCCTCTTCTTCATATTGCCGATCGCATTGGTGGCAACTGGCCGGAGAGGGCCCGCGCCGCTCTAATCGCTACCTTGAAAATGACAGATGCCAGCGTGTCGTTGGAGCTGCTCGCCGATATTCGCGCCATCTTCTACATCAACGAGGATCCTTCCTATCTCTCCAGCCGCGACCTGATGACTGCTCTCATGAGCCTCGACCAACGTCCCTGGTCCGCCTGGTCTAGCCGCTCTGGGCGCCGCATTGGCAACCTGCTCCACCCCTTTGGCATTACCAGCCGCCCTCTCCACAAGGGTTCTGGTCCCTCCTTCAAAGGCTTCCTGCGCGAGACTTTCCTCGACTCCTGGACCCGCTATCTGGCCCCCATCCCGTCCGATTGGCCCGAGACTCGTGCCGCAATGAAGAAGGCAGCCCAACTGCCCACTAGGCAGGATTGAACGGCCTTTATAATTCAACGATCAGGAGTTTTGGCGTTCAGGTGGGAGCTAAAAGCCTGTTTGATTATTCCGGAACAAAAAACCAACCAAGCGCTCTTTCCGGAACGAATATCTGTTTATTTTTCAACAATGTTACCGAAATTACCGATTCACCCGCACCGCGCAAATTTGCCTTCATAATATGGCCGAGGCTGCTGGCTGTTAGCTGAGTTGGAAGTTGGTAGCCAGAAGCTGGAAGCTGTTGGCTCCGGAACAAGAAACCAATCAATCGTTCTTTCCGGAACGAATATCTGTTTATTTTTCAACGATGTTACCGAAATTACCGATCCAGCCACACAGCGCAAATTTGCCTTCATAATATGGCCGAGGCTGCTGGCTGTTAGCCGAGTTGGAAGTTGGTAGCCAGAAGCTGGAAGCTGTTGGCTCCGGAACAAGAAACCAATCAAGCGCTCTTTCCGGAACGAATATCGGCATTTATATACTGTTTTGCGTCATGCTGGCCCTTGCCGTGACAGGGCTATTGGTGGTCGAAGTTGTTGTAATCAAGGCAGACAATCGGGAGAGTTTCAACCTTGTTCCCAGTTTGGCTGATTCCACAAAAAGTCAACCAGTGGTGGTCCCCCATCGCGTCGTCGTAGGTGATTTTGCCGTAGAGAATGAGATAGGACGTTCCGTTGGTGACGATGTCATTAAATATCTCACGTGTGGTTATAGTCGGCTGAGGAACCCCATCTTTGAGTCTGGCCGTATCTGGCAAATACACGAGAAAATCGGCAGGGGAATCGTTCGGCAAAAGAATGCCGACAGCGAGTACATTTCCGTGGGGATAGGTAAAATCTTGGGGCTGAATGTCCTGCCCAGTTCCTACCACCCTCATTACTGCGACTCCTATTACATGAAGAGCCGGAGTCTTGCCTGTGTTGCTGATACTGGGCATGGATGTGATAGGAGTTTCACTTTTGATCGTAACATCTCCGGTTTTAACTTTTATCCATGTGCGTTGATCCATCTTTTCCGCGTCAATCATGGTACTGAGTTGACCACGCATGACATTCCACTGGAGCAAGCATATGGCGGCGTAAGAGAAGGTGGCAACAAATATGAGAGCCGGGTAGTGTCCTATTAGTGCGTTAAATCTTGGTGGCGGGCGCGCAAGCGCTGCATTTTGCTTACTACAATTTTTGCCGCGTCCATCAGACCCTGAGGGTCACGCCTTGCATGGAAGCTGGGATTACAGATCACGTCTGGGCCTTGGTGGAGCTTCTGGGCCGTTAGTACCTCCGTTATCCCCCTTGGATACAACAGTTTTGCTAAAATTTAATTGACAAGCAGAGTGTGGGGATGTATTAATCGGGCATCCCTTGATTTGTGGTCGGAGATTTGGGCAACCAAATCAGAAATAAGTTCCTCATAATAAACATGTTGGGGGCCGTGGGCACTTGTGTCAAAAGAAAGGGATTCAACCCTTCAAGCAATGCCTCCCCTAGCAGAAAATGATCGTTGGTGCGTCAAAGACCACAGGCGAACTATAATCAAATGCCTTGGCAACAAGTCCACAGAAGCGAATCGAAAAACAAAGGGAAATGGAACTGCTCCTTCGTTTCAGAAGGTTGGACATTGTTGCGGATGCAGTACGCCTTTTGATCCCCTGGGGTTCGGCGGTGGCCATTGTTGGCCTATTGGCGTTTATGGTTTCCCGTTTGGCGGGGAAAATGACCTTGGCGCAGATTGGCATGTCGTTTTTTGGTGACATTCGCGTGTCCCAGGCAGTCGCATATATGTTCGGCATTCTCGGAGGCGGATACGGCCTACTTGAGCGCAGGTTAAGGCACAGAAAAACGAAGAATATGGCAGGGCACATGGCAGAGTTGGAGAAGAAGATTGACCCCGGTCGAACCTCTAGCGGCTTAGACCCCAAGGGCACCACCCGCAAGGGAGAATAAGCTTTATGAATCAGATCGGAATTGTTATGAACGTTGGTTTTGGATTAATTCTTTTGTGGCTTCTGTGGAATTTTGGATGGCGGCCGTACCTCGAAGATAATATCCGGCAGAAACTTTTCGAACTCCGGAACGAGCTGTTTTTGTATGCAGCAGATGGCGAGATTTCCTTTAGTGATCCTGCGTATATGTTCCTGAGGCGTAGAATCGAGGCACTCATTCGATTCGCTCACAAGATCAACGCTATTCGCCTGTTAATTCTTGAAGCTAAGCAATCGGCCACTCCACTTGCCGAGATCGAAAGGGAGAACCAGAAGTGGCAATCATCCTTGGATGATATCTCGGAGGCTGCTCGCGAAAAGCTCACAGGTATACACAGCCGTGCTCACGTGTTAGTGGCCTCACACATCGTTCGAGGTTCCGTGCTCCTTCTTCTAGTGTCGCTCGTTGCGTTGCCTTTCGTTGCCATATATTCCTACTTGGCATCGCATTCTCGATCAGAAAATGAGTTGAAAGTTGCAAGAACCATGCGCGCTGAAAAGATTGAGGAGCAAGCAGTGGTGGACCAAATGCAAGAAAAGGCGACGGAAGCAGAACCTGTGGTAGTCTGCTAATGCTGAGTACTAGACTTCATTCCTCAAAGTCTTCGGCAAAACCATAAAGCTACGGGACGAAAAACCCGCCATTGCTGGCGGGTTCCCCGGTCAGTAATTTGGGGATTAGCGTTCCCCGAAAGCTGGCCTCTCAGGATAGATTTTCTCTGTAGTCCAAAGCCGATTTATCGTTTTTAGTCTACAGGCATGATGGACGCCATGTCCATCGAAATTAACAGGCAGTTTGGTGAACGATTGCGCAAATTGCGGAAGCAGCATAACTGGACTCAGGTCTATTTTGCAGAAGTCGTGCGGATTGACCGCAGTTACATCAGCGACATGGAGAACGGCAAGAAAGCAGTGTGCCTGCCGACCTTGCAGAAGATTGCCAAGGCTTTTGGCATCTCCATGGCGCAACTGGTAATTAGGCTTTGATATGAGTGCAAGGAAGACATACGAATACCGGGAAGGCATAGAAGCGAAGGAACATTTTGAAGCTGGCATGAGAGCATTGTTTCAGGTTCCAAGTGATGCAGTAGCGGACAAGAAAAAAGCCCGCAAAAAGCGGGCCCGAATATCTGTTTATTTTTCAACAATGTTACCGAAATTACCGATTCACCCGCACCGCGAAAAACTCGGCTTCTGTCAGCCCTGACCCCGCTTCAAATGCGTGATCGAAACGACCTGCGGACAACCACCGGAGAAAATCGAGAAAGAAAGTGCAGGCCATAGACAGCCGACCAGCCCGCCGTGGCGGGGTGGGAGTTACCAAGTCTTCATCTCCAGCAATCCCGTTTGAATGACAACGAGAACAAAATTCTCGTAATCCCCTGCATAACGGCTCAAGATGCCTTGGCTTCGAGCGATGCCGCAGCCGGATCTTGTTCCTTCTGGCGAGCGACAATGCGCATCTTGTGCCAGTCGTAGGCGAATTCTCTGCCGCAGTCCAGGCACACAACATAGGTTCCGGTCTGCTGGGCGGCAGAAGGACGACGTTGTCCGCGCTTGCCGCTAATGGGGAAGCTGAGGCGTTTGTGCCAGCAGCCGAATAGCATGTCCAGAATTTTCAATTCATCCTCCACAGATTCATTACCTGGGTTTATTCGGGGCATTGATGCCGCGAATGACGAAATGCGCTCTAAATGGGTCCGGTTCGAAGACCGAATCCCCTATATATCTAGTGCATATAAACCCGATTTCGTTTCAATGTTTTTCCGCGCCTCTAAATCTATATCCAGCAATGGCTTACGGGCCTGACATTAGGGGCTTGCAGGCACTGCCCCTACATTCATTAAGAACGAGCCAAACGGCGAAAACCTGCATCCAGGCCATAATTAAAAGACCCTTGGGCCGTCCCTCACTAGATTTTGGCTGTAAAAAAATTCGCGGCTGACATCAGCCAGCCGCGAAGAGTCATTCCACCAAAAGCAGGATCCAGGAAGAAACCACAGGGAGAGAAGGAGCCAACTTGCATCTCCCTGCGGTTCTTTTTTCGGTTTCCTATATGAGTAGTGCAGGAAAGCGGCAAAACGTTACAAAGTTTTTTAGAAATATTTGGGGTGGAGAACCCGGATGGCCTGGTGGACAAAAAAGGCCATTCCTCGCGGATTCCGGTCCGCGAGGAATGGCTCCCACCAAAAGACAGGGCACAAAGAGGTAAGAGGAGATGTGCTCTGTTTTTCTCTCTAATAGATAGTGCAAAAACAAGCCAGAACGTTACAAAAAAAATTGGCCGTTTAGGGCCATGAGCCCGAGCCGGCCTTGTAAAATCTCTAAATTGATTTCACAGGAATTGCAGTCACATCATCTACCAGGCCTACTTCTTTCTGAAAGAACGGTTCACCATACTTTACGCCTGCCAGCATCCCATAAGAGCGGGCCATGGTGGCAACACGTTCACGAATCTCAGCGTGGGCAGGGAAGTCGGCTTTGCCGGCCTCCTGGTCAGTGAATTGGGATTTGTAGGCGTAAATTGATTCGAGCCGGGCTTCAAATTGATCGCTGATGTCCACGACGAAGCTGGGACGAATGTCGTAATACAGAGTTGCATAGATGATCTTGAACGGACGATGAGGACTGTTCGCGCGATCCGGTTGTGGGCCGGCTCCGGAATTCGGAGTTGCATGGTCAACTTGCAGCTTGGCTAATCCTGCGAGAAAACAGGCCTCATAACCCAGAGTTGAGCAGGTGTAGTGGTCGGGATGCCGTCCTTGCCAGTAGGGAAGTATCACCACCCGCGGGCGCTGCTGACGGATGATGCGCGCGATTTTCAGCCGGTTCTCCCAGGTGTTTTCCACGCGGCCATCAGGAATATCCAATGCATGGCGGAACTCGACTCTCAGAATCCGGGCCGCCTCGGCAGCTTCGCGAGCGCGGTCCTCGGCAGTGCCGCGCGTGCCCATCTCTCCCTGGGTGAGATCCAGAATGCCGGTGCGGTATCCACGTTGCGCCATCTTGAGCAGAGTGCCGCCGCAGGTCTGCTCCACATCATCACGATGTGCGGCAATGGCCAGGAGATCTAAAGGAGAATGGTTCATCTACAAGGGCACTATTTCACTTTCAGCACCACAACGGTTTGGTCATCGAACACTGGAGCGCCGGCGGAGAACTCTTCCGCAGCCTTAAACAGGGCATCCGCAATCTGCTGCGCGTTGCGATTGCAGTTTTTGGAAATCACGTGCTCGATGCGGGTACGTCCAAACTGTTCATCTTGAGGATTACTCGCATCGATAATGCCGTCACTGAAGAAGATGAAGACATCTCCCGGTGAAGCCTGGATCGTGACCTCATCGTAGCTCACGTTCTCGAATAACCCCAGAGGAAGGCCTGCCACATCAATCATGTGAGCGTGGCCTTTGCTGCAGAAGATGGGGCGGGGCATGCCGGAATTAGCCACTCGCATGCTGCGATTCTTATCGTCCCAAACAGCGCAGGTCAGAACGACAAACTGGGCATCCAGGCGGCGGTGATTCAGAGATTGGTTCAAAGCGGCGAGCATGTCTGCGGGCGCCGGCTCGCCAGGAGCCAGGCTGCGAACAAGTCCGCTGACCAGGGCTGCATAGAGCGCAGCCGGAGCGCCTTTCCCGCTTACGTCGCCGATCACGATGCAGGCCCGGGGGGATTTGTATTCGGGGAAGTCATACATGTCACCGCCGATAGCAGTGGCGGGATTGAATCGTGCAGCCAGGTCTCCGGATTTCAACAACGGACAGGAAGGCGGCAGCAGGTGATGCTGTACCTCGCGCGCCATGGCCAGATCGCGCTCCAGTCGTTGCTCTTCACGAGCAATACGTTGGTAGAGCCGGGCATTCTCAATGGCAATGGCGATCTGTGCCGCGAGTGTGGTCATGGTGCGGAGGTGATCGTCGTTGAAGTAGCTGCGGCGTGTGTGCTCAAGATCCAACACTCCGATGACCTCGTCTTTATAGATCAAGGGCACGCAGAGTTCCGATCGGGTCTCCTGATTGAGTTTGATGTAGCGCGGATCTTTGCTCACGTCCGGCGCCAGAATTGCTTTTTTCTCCTGGACGGCCGCACCTACCAGGCCGCGTCCCAGAGGGATATCATGCTTGATGTGGACGCTCTCTTTGAAGCGAACGGAGAAGCGGTGCACCAGCTTCTGCCGGCCCTCATCCAGCAGGAGAATGGAGAACATCTGGTAGTCGATGAGCCGCATGAGGAGGTCCCCAACCCGCTTCAGCAACTGGTCCAGATCCAGAATGGAAGTGAGTTCACGGCTGATCTCATTGAGCAAGGCGAGAGTATTGGCCTGCCGCAGCATGCGAGTGTACAGCCGGGCATTTTCAATGCTCACTGCAATGCGGGAAGCAATGAGAGTGAGCAACCGGGCGTGTTCTTCCTTGAAGAAGTCGCGTTGCGGGGCCTCAATATCAATCACGCCGATGACTCTATTCTTGGTGATCAGGGGCACGGCCAACTCGGAACGGACATGGGGCATGGCTGCGATGTACGCAGTTTCCTGGGTGACGTCGTTCACCAGGATGGCCCGCCGCTCCTTCACCGCGCGGCCGGTCACGCCTTCGCCGACTTTCACTCGCGTTTTCTCAGCCACTTCGCGCAGGTGGCCGATCTGAAACCTGAACCGGAGTTCCTGGGTGCGTTCATTGAGCAACAGGATGGCGAAAACTTCATAATCAATCACCCGCTTGACGACTTCGGCCACACGATGCAACAAGGTGTCCAAATCAAGCGTGGTGTTCAGAACGTCAGAGACCTCCACCAGGAGGGATTCAACATCCACTCGCGGGGAAGCCACCGGAATTGTGGTTACGGAGTCCAAGATTTGATGATAACAGCAGCCGTTACTCGTTTTGGTTTTTGATGCAGGCAGTCTTTTTGTAACTGAGAAGTTGACAGTGGGTAAGTTGGTAATTTTGAAAAGCAAAAGCAAAAAGCTCTTTGGCCGCGGGAAGTCGAGAGCAAAGACCCTTTGAGAGATTTTTGGAGCGGGTTGATTACTAAATACCAGGTACTAAGTACTTTTGTCCGGTGCGCCCAGCTCTTTGATGATGGCCAGACTGGTGCTGGTGCCGATTCTGTCAGCACCGGCATCCAGCATTGCGCTGGCAGTGGCGGCTGTGCGGATGCCCCCGGAGGCTTTGACGCCTGCCTGGTTACCGACCACGCCCCGCAATAGCACCACGTCTTCTTCCGTTGCGCCGCCGGCAAAGCCCGTGGATGTCTTCACAAAATCGGCTTTGGCGGCGAGAGAGAGCTGGCAACTGAGAATTTTTTCTTCGAGAGATAAAAGCGGGGTCTCAAGAATCACTTTAAGGATGGCGCCGGAGTCGTGGGCCACTTCGACCAGAGTCTGGAGCTCGTCCTGCACCAGGGTCCGGTTGCCGGATTTCAGAGCGCCAATGTTCATAACCATATCTAATTCCTGAGCGCCCATGCGGATTGCCTCGACCGCCTCGAAGCGTTTCACGCTGGTGTGATTCGCGCCCAGGGGAAAGCCGACGGTGGTAGCCACCTTCACCGGTGTGCCATGAACAATCGAAGCTACCAGGGATATCCAGCAGGGATTCACGCAAACGGCGGCAAAGCCGAAGGAAACGGCTTCTTCAGCCAGCTTTATGATTTGATGGTGATCAGCTTCCGGTTTGAATAGAGTGTGGTCAATCGAGGCAGCCAGTTGCTGCCAGGTGCGCACGTGCGCTTGAACCTCAATAATAGCCTGCGACATCCAGAGCGGATTTTAACTTATTTTGGGGTGGGGTTGACAAGTACACAGATGTCCGGCAGGTTACGATAGCGTTCTGCGTAGTCCAGGCCGTAACCGACCACAAATTCATCGGGAATCTGGAAGCCGACATAGTCGCCTGTAACCGGAATCATTCTGCGAGAAACTTTGTCCAAAAGGGCAGCGATCTTTAAGGAGCGGGGCTGGCGCGTGGCGAAAAGCTTTTTTAGAAAGCTGATGGTCAATCCGGTATCGAGAATGTCCTCCACCAGGATCACGTTCTGGTTTTGCAGCGGCGTGGTTACGTCTTTGATCAACTGCACTTCGCCGGCGCTTTGCCTGGCGGCGCCATAACTGGATACGGCAATGAAGTCAAAGGTGGCATCCAGTTCAATCTGGCGGGCCAGGTCGCTCAGGAAGAGGCATGCTCCTTTGAGCACGCCAACCAGCACCACGGATTGTCCCTGGTAATCCTGCGTGATCTGTTGCCCCATCTCGGAGACGCGCTTCGCGATCTGATCACGGGTGAGCATCGGTTTCAGCATGGCAGGCATTTTCTCATAAGAGCAATCAGCAGTCAGCAATTCAGCGTTCAACCCGCGAACATTTTGGGCTGACGTGATACAGCGTGGCGGGCATGGTCAGGGCAGCCTGGAAAACCTGGTCGTTTTCTCATTCTCACCCACTTAAGCGCCTGAGAAGAGTGTCAAATTGGCTGAATGCTTCTTCCTGCGTTTGCGCATTTTCTCAAGCAACGGCTAGAATTTTGGTTTCTTTGGAGAAGCTTATGAGATTGAATGGAATCAAAGTGACCTGGCTCGGACATGCCACGTTCCTGCTTGAAACCCCAGGTGGAAAACACGTGTTAATCGATCCCTGGGTGACGCAAAATCCTTCCACTCCTGCCGACAGGAAAAGCTTTCAAAAAATCGAT
>DATDGL010000153.1:0-83597 GCA_036522115.1 Candidatus Angelobacter sp. | reverse complement strand
GCCAGGGCTTCAGCCAAAGTTTCCATGCGTCTTGTGCCCAATCAGGACCCCGACGACATTCTCAAGCGCTACACCAACCACGTGAAGAAGCTCAACCCCAAAGGCATTGACACCAATATTAAGGTGTACAGCAAAGGCCCGGCTTGCGTGGTGGGAACGGACAACCACTTTATTAAAGCAGCCACTGAGGCTATGCACGAGGTCTTCAAGAAGGACACGGTTTTCATCCGTTCCGGCGGCTCCATTCCCATCGTGACCGACTTCCAGGATGTGCTTAAGATTCCAAGCGTGATGATGGGCTTCGGCCTGCCCGATGATAACCTGCACGCGCCCAACGAGAAATTTCACATCCCGAATTTTTATCGGGGGATTGAATCCATCATTCGCTTCTTTGAGAAATTAGGGGCCTAAATTGGCAGCAAGGTAAACATGGAGTCTATTGAAAAGAAACTGGATGTGGTGCCTGCCTACAAGTGGCATCCGATCGAACCGCTCTCGGACGAAGACCGGAAGCTTGATCTCTCCGAACTGGATTCCCTGAGTCAGAGTTGGCACGACTTTCGCACCCAGATTGACAAAACTAACCCAGACAACCTTGTAGAGTTCAAGACTCGCTTAATTAGGGCTCTTAGCATCGAAACGGGCATTCTTGAACGTATTTACGAGTTAGACCGAGGAACTACGGAAGCACTGATTGCACGGGGCTTCTATGAAGAGCTCGTGTCGCGAGACAGTACAGATATAGAACCGGCACACTTGATTGATATTCTGAGGGACCAATATGCTGCGATCGAACTTGTTCAGGATCTGATTGGTCAGTTTAGACCGCTTACGAAAGGCATGATTCTCGAGTTACATGCGATATTAACCCGCCACCAAGACACCACCCCCGCAGTGGATCATTTAGGCCGAAGGATCGAAATTCCCCTTCGCAGGGGTGCATTCAAATTGCACCCAAACAATCCAAAGAGACCAGACGGTGGAATCCACGAATACGCGCCTGCTGAACAGGTGGACTCAGAGGTCGAAAGACTACTCGGATTATTTCAAGGTTATGCAAATGAATCTCCAATCCTAGTTGCCAGCTGGTTCCAACATCGTTTCACTCAAATTCACCCGTTTCAAGATGGAAATGGTCGAGTGTCGCGGGCTATTGTCACATACATCCTGATGCGATCTGACTTACTGCCATTAGTGATCGACCGGGATCGCAGGACTGAATATTTGGATGCGCTTCAAACCGCTGATCTCGGTAATTTGGGTCCTTTGGTGGCGTTGTACGCGACTCTTGAAAAACACGCACTCCTGAGAGCGCTCAGCTTGGATACCGCAAAGCCAGAAGTCCAGCACAGGACAATCACGCAGTCTGTCATCGAGAGCATCGCACAAAAGCGCTGGCGACAAAAAGAGCAGAAGCGGAACGAACTTTTACAGGTTAATCATGTGGCAGCACATTTGCGAAGCCTGACTGAGCAAGTCGTCCAAGCAACGCTACACCAAGTGGCCCTGGAGGCTTTTGAACCTGAAGAGGTACCTAGCGTATTTGTGCTCCAAGGGGGACCGGATCACAATACTGGACACTGGTACAAGTACGAAGTAACCAAACTTAATCGAGAGATGAATGCCGCGAGCAGGGATAAAGAAGGCAGCGAAAAATGGATCAATTTCGATGAAGATCACTATTTCGTAAAAGGCACGATTCGCGAGAAGGAAACAAGGCTTATTTTTGTTGTGTCTTCACACCATATTGGACGAGAGCTGACTGGGGTAATGGAGATCAGCGCTTTTGCGCAAATTGAGACTTATGATGAAGCCAGCGAGACTGATCATGAGCGCGTGAACCAAGAATTAATTCCCGCATCCATGGAGCCGTTTGCCATAACGTGGAAAACGGACCTGCACCAGATTGAGGACTCGTACAAGCAGTGGCTTGACCGCGCTCTCGGCATCGCCCTCAAAGAATGGGGGGACAGGCTATAGCGGGACTCGTTCTGTAATGCGCTTGCTTTCCCGCACAATTCGAGCTAAAGCGTAGCTCGGGTTCTATCCTTTATTTTGAAAAGCTCGGATTCGGCTCATTAGGCGCCTAAAACAGAAACCTGCGTCCTGTGTTGCAGATCTTCCATCGACTCAAATTCCAGAATGTCTGGAACTTCATCTTCTTCTTGTAACCATTTACGACGAGCGTTCAATTGAGTTCGGATGGCGCCAACCGTCCAGGCATTCTGCAAGGGAACTATGCCCTCTAAATACTCGCTCGCCTCGTCATATCCGTAGGAGCCCATCCCGGTGCCCTCATCCTCCAGGTATTGTGTTTCTACTGCATTGGCATCAAAAGGCACACCGACTCTCGGTTTCATCGCTCTTCTATAGGCCTGCTCCCGTGCAGGATCCTTGAGCACCCTGGAGGCCCCGCCAGAATCCGTAACTGCATGCCCTTCAAATCCAGAGATTTCCACCATGTGCAATTCGTCGAGATAACCTTCGAACATGCGTTGCGCAAAACGCTTCGTGCCATTCCCGGGATCAGCATTGGAATCACAGGAATGCAGCTTCACAGATTCGATCGTCTGGACTCCAAGTTTACCCAGCTTTGAATTCAGGAATGTTCGGAGCTCGTCCGGATTGTGGTCACCCACCTGGCCGGAATTGCCATGGGCGAAGACATCGATGTGGGTATCATCGTCGGTGTTGTTGTTGGCAAGTTCGGCATCGTTCTCCGCATCGTAGAGAATCCCTGTCCCATGCGCGGCATGGAATTTTTTAGCATCGGAGATGATGTCGCCATAGGATTCATCACTCTCACCTGTGTATTTCATCGTAATCGTGGCGCGCTGCACAGCTCCGCAACAGCCTTTCTGTGGCCCGGAAGCTGGTGGCATCGAACCCGCCAAAAGAGCAGGCTTCAAACCTGAGTGCGGATTTATTGACGAATATGGAGCTTTGCCAATCTGCGAAACAACCATAGAGCCTGTGACAGGTGCGATACTGGGCTGTGCCGGCTGGGAGAGATTCGGCCTGTATACCGGGGGAGCATTCCCGATGGTTGAATTCGGGTTACCCGCATAAACCGCAGGGGACCGGCGTTGCGCTGTAGCTGGGACCTTTGGACGATACACGGGTGGGGCTTTTCGCTGAGCAGTAGCAGGATTCAGACGATACGCCACTGGAGTTGCACGTTGTGCGACTGCCGTGGTGCCCGGCTGATACAGCGGTGGAGCTTTTCGCTGGGCTGTAGCAGGATGCGGACGATATGCAGGCGGGCCTTGGTGTTGGCTCACAGTTAAGTTTGGACGATAAACCGGCGGAGCTTTAGGTTGCACGGGAGCAACTGTTGGGTGGAAAGCCCCAGGCGCTTTCTGCTGCACTGCTGAGAAGTTGGGCCGATAGACCGGCGGGGCCGCCGACTGTGATCCAGGTGAGGCGACCCTCTCAATAGATCCTGCTTTTTGTTGCAGCGGAGTAGTGCCCAGATCAGGCCGATACACCGGAGGTGCCTGATGGCGCGCCGCTTCGCCCTGAGTAGTGATCGGAGCACCTGAAGCGAGCCTCGGATGCACCGGTGTCTTGGGTTTGTTATCGAACCGCATTCACAGACCTTAAAAGGGACTTGCCATGGCTCACACCCGTACACTTTACGTTTAGCCCTTGATTCCAATTCCTCTTCTTGCTACAGTTTACTTTAGCTCTGTTCGGTTCTTCCTTCCTCCTAAGTATCCTCACCGTGAGAATTTTGGCCATATGGTGCAATCCTTACGCGACATCATGGGTACAGAGCGAGTTATCCACAACATATTGTGGGCTTTTCTCTTGACCCCTGTTGACTCTCTCGGTACATTAGCGGGAAGCAACACGGAGCCATACTCTGAGACGCCAAGGGGTGTGTTGCTGGCCTGTTTCTGGGAGGAGTAGGAAGTTGCTCAAACTAAAGAAACTGCAAATCCTTGGATTCAAGTCCTTTTGCGATCGGACAGAACTCAAGTTCCACGGCGAGGGCATTGCTGCGATCGTCGGGCCTAATGGCTGCGGGAAATCCAACATCTCTGATTCCATCTCCTGGGTCTTGGGCGAACAGTCGGCCCGAATCCTGCGCGGCGTCCGCATGGAAGATGTGATCTTCGCCGGCACAAGAGACCGTAAACCCACCGGAATGGCTGAGGTTTCGCTCACGCTGATCGATCCCCAGGTTTACGAAGGCCCCATCAGCGGCGAACCAGAAATCGAAATCCGCGATGAGATGCCCGAAGACGACTGGGATGAGGCGTCAACTCGCTCAACCGCGGCGGAGGCCACCGATGCAGCGATAGCAGAGGTACAGCCCGGGCCTTTGGACGAAACCGGCCCCGAGGTGGCAGCCGAAGCCCAGAGTGAAGGAGAAGCAGAAGGTCAGCCCAACGCTGAGGCGGCCGGCATTCCTGAAGTCTCCGTCAATGCGGAGGCGGTGAGCGCGCAAGCCGAAGCTCCAACAGAAGACACTCCCAACGGCGCACCGGCCAACAGCAATGCCGTAGTGCTCAAGATCCGGCGGCGCAAATTCAAGCCTATGCAGTCTGCCAAGGGCGAGATCGTGGTGACGCGCCGGTTGTTTCGGACGGGCGAAAGTGAATACCTGTTGAACGGCAAGCTATGCCGCCTGCGTGACATTCAGGATCTGTTCATGGGCACCGGGTTGGGCCCGGAGTCGTACGCCATTATCGAGCAGGGACGAATCGGCCAGATTCTCAGCAGCAAGCCGCATGATCGCCGCGCCATCATCGAAGAGGCGGCGGGAATCACGAAATTCAAGACCAAGAAACGGCTGGCGGAGGCGCGGCTGGAACAATCGCGGATCAACCTGGCCCGCATCAACGATATCTTCGAGGAAGTCACGCGGCAGATGAACTCGCTCAAGCGGCAAGCCTCCAAAGCGGAGCGCTATGCGCGCCTGCGCGACGAGATGAAGGCACGGCTGCGGGTAGTGCTGGCGAGCAAGTTCGAACAGATGATGCTGGATGAAGCGCGCCTGAATGCCTCCATCGACGTGGCCAGCGAAGAGATTCGCACCCGGAGTGAGACCGTCGGCGCGCGGGAAGTAGAACACTCCGAACGCACTCACCGTGGCTACACGATTGAAAGTGAGATGACGCAGAATCGGCAGGCGCTGAATGCCATCGCACTGGAAACGGACCGCGCGATTTCCCGCCGGGCAACCAACGAAGAGCGCTGCGCGGAGTTGGACGCGCGCACAGCCGCCGCTCATGCTGAGTTGGAGCGCGAGCAGTTGCATCTGCAATGTCTGGCGTCGGAACTGGAAACCAATCGCCAGTTTGCGGAATCAGCCGCATCAGAAGTTGCCGCCGCCCAGCACGAGTTCCAGATGCGCCAGGGCGGCTCCCAGGCTGCGGTCAACGCGCTCTCTGAGGCGGAGCACCGCCAGGAAACTCGCCGCCAGACCGCGCTGGAGGTGATGTCATCCGCCTCCCAGGTGCGGAACCAGATCGTTTATGCGGAGGGCCAGGTGGCCGCGCTGGACCGTGAATCTCAGAGGTTGGAGCGCGAGATTGCCGGCGCGCAGGTAGACATAGGAAATTTTGGCGGCAAGCGGGGACAAATTGCTTTTGAGTTTGAATCCGTCAGCCAGAGCGTAAGCGCTTTGGCGGCCCGGATCGCCGGCATCCGCGGACAAATTCAGAACAGGCGCAAGGAGGAAGACGAAGCCAAGCACCATCTGGACGGTCTGCGCGCGGAATATGCCGCCGCGCTGGGCAAGAAAAATTCCCTGGAAGCTGTGATCAACGAACACGGCTACTCTACCGAATCGGTAAAGCGTCTCTTTCAATCCAGCGCCATCGGCAATGGATTTGCGCCGGTGGGAGTGCTGGCCGACTTCCTGGAGGTAGAGACCCGCCATGAGGGCGTGATAGAAGATTTTCTGCGCGACGAATTGAATTACGTTGTGGTCAAGTCGTGGGATTCGGCCAACGAGGGCATGCGCCTTCTCCAGACTGATGTTGACGGACGAGCCACGTTCCTGGTCCATCCGGACGATGCGCAGGCAAAGTTTTCTTTTGCCGCGAGCGACCAGCCTGGTCCCACGTCAGAACCCGAACCCCTGGTGCCGCTCAAGAACTGCATCCGGGTGCTGAACGGTTTTGGGCGTTCACTGGAAGTTATTCTGCCGAAACTGCGAGACGGCTACATCGCTTCAGACATCAAGGTCGCGCGCAATCTGGCATTGGAGAATCCGGATGCCTATTTTCTTTCCTCCTCGGGCGAGTGTTTCCACAATGTGACCGTGACGGGCGGCAAGCAGCGCAGCGAGGGCCCGCTCTCGCTCAAGCGCGAGTTGCGTGAAGTGATCAAGGTGGCGGCGCAACTGGAATCGGCCATTCAGAACGAACAGATGAAAATCCAGGGCCTGGGCCGCGATCTAAGCGAGTTGAACAAGCTGCTCGCAACTTTGGAAGAAGAGCACCGCGAATCAGAAAAACAGGCCCTTACCAGCGGACACGCGCTGAAACAACTGGAGAACGAACTGGCGCGCACCGAACAACGCCTCAACACTTACCTGCTGGAACTGGAGCGAACAAAATCTGAGCGTGAAGCCGGTGAAGCGGTTGCCGCAGCAAAACGCACTGAGGTACAGACCCTTGAGCAGGAGCGCCTGATGTTGGAGGCGAACATACATGCAGCCCATGAGCAGTTGGTCAATCTCAAGGCTGCCCGTGATGCGGCCGCGCAGGTAGTCGCGGAAACCGGCGCCAGGGTGGCCGGCCTGGAAGAGCGTCGCCGCTCCGCAGGCGCTGCGTTGCAGCGAATTGAATCCTTGTCGGCAGAGTCGGCGCAACGGGTTGAATCGCTCCAGTCGCAGATCGAATCCGCAATTGCTGAGAAGCGTCAGCGCGAGAGCGAGAACCTCCAGATCGCAGAGCGTTTGGAGGCTTTGGCCGCAGAGAAGATCGCGGGCGAGACTGTTGCCGTGCAATTGCAGCAGGAGTCCGAGCAGGTGCGCGCGCGCATCGCGCAAATCGAGCAGGAGCTTAAAGCTGCGCGCATGGAACTGGATGCCACTCGCGAGCACAAGGCCGAACTCGGCCAGCAACTCGCCAAGTTGCAGTCCGATCTGGCCCACATGGCGGAATCCTGCCTCAACGAGCTGAACCTGACCGCAGACGAACTGCGCGCGGACACAGGGATTGTGCTCGTCAGCGGCGAGCAACTCGCAGCCGAGGAAACCTCCTATCGCGAGATGCGGACAAAACTGGAAAACATGGGCCCGGTCAACATGATGGCCCTGGAGGAATTCAAGGAGACGGAGCAGCGGCATCAGTTCCTGGAAGTGCAGCGCAAAGACCTGCTGGAGTCCATTGAAAACACCCAGGCGACCATCAAAGAGATTGACGAATTCTCCCGGCAAAAATTCCAGGAGGCCTTTGAGCGCATCAATGAGAACTTCCAGTTCACCTTCCGCAAGCTGTTTGGCGGCGGCCAGGCATTCATGCGGCTCACGGATGAGTTGAACACCGCTGAAAGCGGGATTGACGTAGTGGCTTCGCCTCCGGGCAAGAAATTGCAGAACGTGTTGCTGCTCTCCGGCGGCGAAAAGGCGCTGGCTGCGCTGGCATTGCTGGTAGGCATCTTCCAGTATCAACCCAGCCCGTTCTGCATTCTGGACGAGGTGGACGCGCCGCTCGACGAAGCCAACATCGGCCGCTTCACGGAACTAATCAAAGAGATGGCGGTACAGACACAGTTCATCATCATTACCCACAGCAAGAAAACGATGGGCGTCGCTCCAGTGATGTATGGCGTGACCATGCAGGAGCCGGGTGTCTCCAAAGTGGTGTCAGTGAGATTCGGACATGAGAGCGAAGCGATGAGGGCAGCGTCAGCCTAGCTGCGCAACCTCAGCTTTCGCGCAACTCTGATGTTGCGAAATGCTAACTACAACATTTCTGGTGCAATTTCTCTGCTCTGTTCGATTCACAGCTCTTCTGGCATAATGAAAGTATCGGCAGTGAATGCGCCGTTGATTCTTCGATTACTATCACAACAAAATTCTCTTGAATGCAAGTCGCGGAAAGCCGCTTTGTATGCGGTTGCTGGCGCATTCAGGAATTTTTTCCACAGATTGAGGAAAACCATGCATTTCTGCCACGTTAACTCGTTCTTTACTCCGTTGACAAAAACTTGTGAGAGGCTAGAATACCCGTTCGCCGACTGAATCCATGTCTAATCCCACCATATTGAATCGAGTTTTGCTGCAGACAGATTTTCCCGAGCTCAATCTCCACGCCCGGGGCAAAGTACGTGACCTTTACAGCCTGAACGATCAGCTTTTGTTTGTGGCTACCGACAGAATTTCGGCTTTCGATTATGTTCTTGCAACCGGGATTCCGGAAAAAGGCAGAGTGCTGACCCAGATTTCTCTCTTCTGGTTTGATTTTTTAAAAGACATTGTCAGCAATCACCTGGTAACCGCCAACGTGGAAAAATATCCGGCGCCTCTGCGGAAATATGCCGATCAGTTGCGCGGACGCTCCATGCTGGTGCACAAGGCGCAAATGGTGGACATTGAATGCGTGGTCCGGGGATATATTTCCGGGTCGGCGTGGAAGGAGTATCAGCAGAGCGGGACGGTTTGCGGAATTCACTTGCCCGCGGGGTTGCGGGAATCTGACAAGCTGCCTGAGCCGATCTTTACTCCAGCCACCAAAGCACTCAACGGCCACGATGAAAATATTTCATTTGCCGAGATGTGCAAGCGCACGGGCCGCGAACTGGCAGAACAGCTTCGCGACCTGAGCGTAAAGATCTACACTGCGGCGGCCGACTATGCAGCCGGCCACGGCATCATTATCGCCGATACGAAGTTTGAATTCGGACACACACCACAAGGCCTCGTTCTGGCGGACGAGGTTCTGACTCCTGATTCTTCCCGCTTCTGGCCGGCGGATAAATACCAGCCCGGCCGGGCGCAAGAGTCCTTTGACAAACAATTTGTTCGTGATTATCTGGAGGCCGTACGGTGGAACAAGCAGCCACCGGCGCCTGGCCTGCCGGATGACATTCTCCAGAAAACCAGCGAGAAGTACATACAGGCATACAAGATCCTGGCAGGACGAGAACTGCCGGCTGAGTGAAGTTGTCCGGAGCAGCATGAACGGACTGGATTGGGCCATTTTGGGGATCATGCTGGTTTCGATCTGGCTCGCAGCAGTTCACGGCTTTTTCTTTGAAATTTTTTCTTTGGCCGGGACCATACTTGGATTTTTGCTGGCGTCATGGGGATACGGGCGCGTTGCTTCCTGGTACCTGCCTCATGTGAGGTCGGCAGCGGTGGCGGACCTGGCTGGATTTTTAACGGTTTTCTTTGCGGTCGTTCTGCTGGCAGGAATTATCGCCAGAATCGTCCGCAAGGCGATACGCGCAGTTGGACTGCGATGGATTGACCGGTTTCTTGGTGGAGCTTTTGGACTGGTGCGGGGCGTGGTGATTGTAACGGTGGGGGTAATGGCCATAACCGCATTTGCGCCTGACTCTCCGCAGTTGGCTGGCTCGCAATTGGCAGGTTACTTCCAGGTGGCGGGAAGCGGAGCAAGCTGGCTCACGCCCTCTGCTTTGCGGCAAAAGTTCCGCGACGGAGTGATCCGATTGCGCCATGCAGCCTCCGAAAACCGGAAATAGACATTTTTAACCGCGTTTTTAAGCGAAAGTGAGGGATCTGTGAAGGACCAGCTTGAAGCACTCGTGGCGCAGATGCACTCTAGCGGCATCCTCTATTCAGAAGCGGTTCGTGAATTCAAGAAGCGCTTCATCATGAATGTTCTTCAGCAAAACAAGGGCAACCAGTGCAAGGCCGCCCGTGAATTGGGAATGCACAGAAATACCCTGAGCCGTACCATTGCCGAACTCAAACTTGACGTCCGGCAATTCCGGGATGGAGGCCGGCGTCCCGTACGCAGCGAAAAGCCAGCGCCTATGCTGGAACGGCTGGACAAGAGAATCGTTCGCTAAGGTCGCTTTCTCTGAAGATTGATTACCTCCATTTCACGCGTCCGGATACGGGCCTGCGGCTAACAGCAGGCAGTGAACCTGAATCCAAGCTGAGGTGGCAACTCTGGTTTCATCTACTGACGACCAGCCAGCACCCTCCTCGCTGGCGTATGTGCGCTCTGGCTTTTGCTGGAATGCGGGAGACGCCTATCTCTTTGATATTGATGGCACTCTTCTCAATAGCCGCGATGCTGTCCATTATTTTGCCTTCCACCATGCCGTGCGACAGGTTTTTAGGCGTGACGTAAAAATAGATGGCGTTCCTGTGCATGGAAACACCGATATCGGCATTCTAAGAGCAGTACTCCGGCGTGACGGCTTTGCGGATGCTGCAATCGATGCCGGCCTGCCGCAGATGATTGCGCACATGTGCGCGGCGGTAGAGCGCAACTCGGAGCAGATGCGGCCTGAGCTGTGTCCATCAATCTGCGACTTGCTGTCCCGGTTGCAGGAGGAAGGCAAACTGCTGGGAACCGCGACCGGCAATCTGGAAACCGTTGGCTGGCTGAAATTGGAAAAAGCCGGCTTGCGGCAGATGTTCAGCTTTGGATCGTTCTGTTTCCCTCTGGAGCACCGGGCAGACATCCTGATGCACGGCGTGGAGCTTGCGCGAGAGCGCCGGGGCAGCCGGACATCTGTTTACGTGATAGGAGACACTCCAGCGGATATCGAAGCCGCACGACACGTGAACGCCCCGGTAATCGCTGTGGCAACCGGGACCTACCGGTTTGAAGATTTGCTTGCGTGCCGCCCGGATGCCTGCTTTGGCTGCGGGACGGACATGTTGAATTACTAATGAATCCAATTAAACGGTAGAATTGAATACTCCATGAGGCATTGGCTTTTCATCCCGCTTCTTCTCGGCTGCTTGTTATGCGCAGCGGCGGAAAAGCCGCGCTCAGGCCCATCCCAACACGACCTGAAACTGGCGCAGAAGAGTTTTCAACATGCGTTAGACCTTCAGAAAGACGGCCGGATTGAAGAAGCGTTCACGGAGGCCAGCAAGGCTTCCGAGTTGTCTCCCGCCAACAAGGAATACATGACGGTGCGTGAGGTGCTGCGCAACCGGATTGCGGCCGGATATATTGATCGCGGCAACCTGCTGGCGGAAATTGGCGATTCCACGAAGGCAGCGGAGCAGTTTAAGCAGGCGATGGCTATTGATCCGCAGAATGGCTACGCGCAGGAGCGACTGCACGATACGTCTCCGGATGATCCTGAGCACGAGCACGTTTTGCAATTGCTGGCCTCAGTGGAAGATGTGGACGTCAGGCCCAAGCCGGGCAAGCAGGACTTCCATGTTCGCGGGGATACACGCGCTCTGTATGAGGCGATTGGAAGGGTCTTTGGCGTCACGCTTTCCTATGATCCCTCTGTCAGCGGCCGCCAGGTTCGCTTTGACGTCGATGGTCTTGATTTTTATACCGCCATGCGCCTGGCGGGAAAAGTCACCAAGACATTCTGGGCCCCGGTCTCCAGTAATCAAGTGATCGTGGCCAATGACACCCAGGAAATGCGCCGCCAGTACCAGCGGATGTCCCTGCAAACTTTCTATGTCAGCAATGCGCCTACCCCCGCTGACCTGAATGACATTGCCAACCTCCTGCGTAATGTGTTCGAGGTGCGCCTTACCACGGTCGTACCGGACAAAAACATCATCACGGTCCGCGCTCCCAAGGAACAGATGGTCGCGATTTCCGCGATGTTGGACGATATGATGCAGGGACGGCCCGAGATCCTGCTCGACATTAAGGCGTACGAAGTAAGCTATGACCGGCTCCGCCAGTATGGACTGACATTACAAAATAACTTCCAAATCTTTAATGTCTTTGCTGCGATCTATAGCGCATTGGGTCCGGCAGCGCAGCCCATCATTGATCAGCTCAAGAAAACGGGCACTATCGATCCCAGCCTGGTTCCGGTCGGATCCTTGTCGAACCTGCAAGGATCGCCACTGCTCCAACCATTCATCTTTTTTGGCAAAGGTTACGGACTGACAGGAATCAATGTCCAGCCCATCAACGGGAATTTGAGCAGCAACAATTCTTCACTGCAAAACCTGGAGCACGTGACGCTTCGTGCCTCCAGCGGCGTTGCCGCAACTTTGACGGTAGGTACGCGGTTTCCCATTCAGCTCGCATCCTTTACGAATGTGTCCCTTTCGCAACAAGGACTGCCGGTGGTTGGAAACGCTGTTCCCCAGATTCAATACGAAGATCTGGGTCTGACCTTCAAGGCCACTCCTCATCTGCAAACCGGAGATAACGTGAATCTGGAAGTTCAGCTCCAGATCAGAGGACTGGGATCGCAGCAGCTCAATGGAGTGCCGGTAATTACCAACCGTGACTATTCGGGCTCCATTACGGTCAAGGATGGAGAACCTTCCGTTGTGGCTGGATTGATCCAGGAGCAGGTGAGCCGCTCGGCCGCGGGCTATCCGGGCCTGGGCCAACTCCCTTTCCTCAGCGGAATTCTGGATTCAAATTCCAAAGAGCGCACCCGCACTGAGATTCTGATCGTGATCACTCCTCACGTAATTCGCAAGCCTTTGCGCCAGTTGGATACAACGATCTGGGATGCAGAGCCGTAGATTCTGGTGATCACACGTCATCGGGCGACGGACGTGCTGAGACATCGGCGCATCCTAATTTAGGACGCTATCCACGACCGCATCGGGCCCGGACACGCTCAAGCTGGTCACGACGCCGCTCCGCCTGGGCGCTATGCAATCCGTGGCGCGCAATGGCCCTGTCCAGGTTTCTTTCAGCTCTGTGGATTCGCTGTTCGCAATTCGCGTAAGCGCTCGCCGGGGTCACACTTCCAACCAACAGAAATCCAGCCAATGCAATCGCGGTCAGACCAGCTTTGCTAAGAACTTTAGGTAGCATCTTTTCTCCTTTGTCCTTGAATAAAACGCCATGTCAGAAACAAAGTTGCTGTAACTTCAGTGGTTTTAACCGATTGACACTGTTCCTCTCTTCCGGCACAATCATACGTCTAAGGCGAATGAAAAGCGAATAAAAGATACGCCTTCCTACGATCATGCCATCCGCAGCTACTCTTCGCGCCTCCATTGAGACCCAAATCCCTTCGGCCTTTGTCGTGTACCAGCGACCGGAACAGAGGAGCATTCCTACCGGAATTCCCCAGATAGATAGTGTAACCGCCGGAGTTCCTATCAGCACCTTGACGGAAATCTGCGGCAGCGGACTGGCTTCTTCCGGCAAAACCACCGTGATGATTTCCCTGCTGGCCCAGGCTACGCAAAAATATTTCTGCGCCCTGGTGGATGCCAATGACTCGTTCGATCCATCCTCAGCTCACGTCGCCGGGGTAAATTTCTCCCGGTTGCTGTGGGTACGCTGCGGCAAAAACCAGTCCAAACTCAAGCCAATGGAGCAGGCCTTTAAAACTATTGACATGCTGCTGCAAAGCGGCGGTTTCGGGCTATTGGTGGTTGATCTGAGCAGCTTCCCTGAGAGGCTGGTGCGCAAGGCGCCAATGACCACATGGTTCCGCTTCAGCCGCGTAGTGGAAAAGCAACGCGCGGCGCTGGTTTTTCTTTCGCAACAACCGCATGCCACCAGTTGCGCAGGATTAGTGTTGCACCTGAAAGCCAATCCTGCGGTGTGGTCAGGGAATCTGCTGGCACAATTTCAACTGGAAGCTGAGGTTGTCCGTTCACGGGAAAAGAAACCAACCCAATCAGCTAAACCGAATTTTTCCGTTCCATCGCAGTGGGCGTAATCCATGTTTACTTGCCTGTTTACTCCCGATTTTTCTGTGCAGGCGGCCTTGCGCCTGGAACCAGAGGACAGACGGGAAGTCCTGAAGCAATTTCCCATCGCCATTCTGGACGGGCCCGCTTCCCTGCCTCGCGTGATGGCCACCAATGAGCCGGCGCGGCTGGCCGGTATTGAAATCGACATGACCAAGATGCAGGTGGAAACCTGCGGCCGGGCCTGGCTGCGCAGACGTTCTCCCGCCAATGAGAACGCCGCGCAGATGGCCTTGCTGGATTGTGCAAACAGCTTTTCTCCCCGGGTGGAATCCACGGCTCCAGGGACGGTAATCCTTGATCTTGCCGGAACAGAAAAACTTTTTGGCCGCGTGCAAGTCATTGCCCAGAAAATTGCGCTGCGCGCTGCTGAGTTCGGTTTTGAGCTGAATGTTGCCATCGCCTCTAATCCAGATACGGCGTTCTATGCCGCACGCGGTTTTACCGGCATCACCATTGTTCCCTCCGGAGAAGAAGCAGAACGCCTCGCCTCCTTGCCGGTAGACGTGCTCTCCACCTCGCCGGAAATGCTGGGCACTCTGGAGATCCTGGATAGCTGGGGCATTCGCACTTTTCGTGCTCTGGCGCTGCTGCCTCCGGTACCTGTGGTCGAACGGCTGGGACAGGAAGGCTTGCGCTTGCAGAAGATTGCGCGCGGCGAGACCCGGCGCCCACTGGCGCCGGCCGAGATTTCAGCAGATTTTATCGAAAGCTTTGAGTTTGAGGACCCAGTTGAAACGCTGGAATCACTCACTTTCATCCTCAATCGTCTTCTGCAACAGGTTTGTGTCCGGCTGGCTTCGCACTCGCTGGCCACCAATGAGCTGCGGCTTAAGCTGGAGTTAGAAGCGCGTCAGATCAAGAAGGAACAGAACAAAGAATTTTACGAACGCGCGTGGAAGCTGCCACTTCCCATCCAGGACCCCAAAATACTTTTTCGCTTGGTCTATCTTGACCTGGAAGGCAACACGCAACCGGCGCCGATTCAAAAAATCATTGTCCAGGCGATGGCGGTCAAGCCCAGATTCGCACAGAGCGGCTTGTTTACTCCGGCATCGCCGCAAACCGAGCAGCTTGAGATCACGCTGGCGCGCATTCGTGGCGTGACCGGCAATACCGATGAAAACGGAGTTGCCTGCGTGGGGTCGCCTCGCGTGGTGGACTCGCATAAGCCGGATAGTTTCACTGTCCAGCCATTTTCAGGTATTGACGAAGAGCTGGATTCATCGCCTTCATCATCTCCCGTAATCTCTCTGCGCATTTTTCGTCCCGCGCTGGAAACTACTGTAGGGCTTGCGGGAGAGAAACCGTGCTCAATTACTTTGCACAAAAAACTGCTTCGGGTGCTCGCCGCCTCCGGCCCCTGGCGCAGTTCCGGAAATTGGTGGAACGCTTCTTCTGCCTGGACGCGCGACGAATGGGACGTGGCGCTCAAGACCGCAGAAGGCGTAGGGTTTTACCGAATCTATCTCGATCGAATCAAGAACCAGTGGTTTGTAGAGGGAACCTTTGACTAGATTGCCAAAATTGCCATAACCGCCAAAATTGCCAAAATTGAAGAGCACTTGATCAGATAGTTTTTATTGAGCTATCAAAGCTTTTTTGCACCACAGGTTTTCAATTTGGGCGATTTTCGCATTTATGGCAATTTTGGCAATCTATGTACGTTGAGCTCCACTCCCGTTCCGCTTTCTCCTTCCTCGAAGGCGCTTCCCTGCCGGAAGGACTGGCGCTCACGTGCGCGCAGCATGGGCTGCCGGCGATGGCCCTGCTCGACCGAAACGGTTTTTATGGCTCTCCGCGTTTTCATCTGGGAGCAAGAGAATGTGGAATCAAGGCCCACATTGGAGCGGAGATCAGCGTGGCCGAAGGGGGAAACTATCCTCTATTAGTGCAGTCCCGCAGCGGATACCAGAACCTCTGCCGCCTCATTACCACTGCGAAATTGCGTACCTCCAAAGATAAAGTGGCAACCGCTTCTCTGGAAGAACTCCGCAGCCATGCTCAAGGTTTGATCTGTCTTACCGGCGACGAGCACGGCCCGCTGGCGCACGTTTTGAAAACCGGCGGCATCGCCGCAGGCCGGCAATTGCTTCAGCAGCTCATTTCTGCGTTTGGCGCTGAAAACGTTTATGTGGAGCTACAGCGGCATTTCAATCGCTATCAGGAATCGCGCAATCACGCAGCAATCAGCTTGGCGCAGGAGTTCCATCTTCCCCTGCTGGCCACCAATGGCGTCTGCTATGCCACGCCCACGGAGCGCGAAATTGCCGATGTGTTCACCTGCATCAGGAACAAATGCCGGCTGG
Source organism: Candidatus Angelobacter sp. (assembly GCA_036522115.1). GTDB lineage: Bacteria > Acidobacteriota > Terriglobia > Terriglobales > Acidobacteriaceae > Angelobacter. Next base: position 67,475 of record DATDGL010000153.1, on the reverse strand, counting down.
ACACTGCCGGACGCCTGCTTGCCCAAAATTCGCAGCGGCACATCCGCACGGCAAAAGAAATGTCGCATGTGTTTGCCGATCTTCCGGAGGCCATTGCCAACACGGTTGAGCTTTCTTCGCGCCTGGAATTCACGCTGGAAAATCTAGGCTACGAGTTCCCACGATTTCCCATTCCTGAAGGTGAAACCATGAATTCTTTTCTGCGCAAGCGCACCTGGGAAGGCGCGCGGTTTCGCTATCAGACGGTGACTGATCGGGTGCGCAGGCAACTGGATCGTGAGCTGGCGTTGATTGAAAAGCTCGATCTGGCCGGGTATTTCCTGATCGTCTGGGACATTATTCGTTACTGCCGCGACCATAACATCCTGGTGCAGGGTCGCGGCTCGGCAGCCAACAGCGCTGTCTGCTACTCCCTGCAAATTACGGCTGTGGACCCTATCGCCATGGGGCTGCTCTTCGAGCGTTTTTTGACGGAGGAGCGCGGCGAGTGGCCGGACATTGATCTGGACCTTCCCAGCGGCGACCAACGTGAACAGGTGATCCAGCATGTTTACCAGCTCTACGGCAAACACGGCGCCGCCATGACGGCCAATGTGTGTACCTATCGCAGCCGTTCCGCCGCTCGGGAAATGGGCAAGGTGCTGGGTTTTGATGAAGACTCGCTCGCGCGATTGTCAAAAATCGTAGGCGCGTGGGAATGGCGCGATCCCGCAGACACGCTGGAAAAGCAATTTACCAAGTCCGGACTCGACCTCCGCAATTCGCAGATTGCCGTTTACCTCGATCTCTGCCAGCGAGTGCGCGATCTGCCTCGTCATCTGAGCCAGCACTCCGGAGGCATGGTGATCTGCCAGGGACAGCTCGATTCCGTAGTGCCGCTGGAACCGGCCACTATGCCGGGAAGAGTCGTGGTGCAGTGGGACAAAGATGATTGTGCCGCCCTGGGGCTGATTAAAGTAGACCTGCTCGGCCTGGGCATGATGGCCGTGATCAAAGAATCCATTGAGCTGATTGAGCAGCACTACGGCGAAAAAGTTGATCTGGCCCACCTGCCTCAGGATGATGACGCGCCGGATGTCTACGCGACCATTCAGAAGGCGGACACCATTGGCATGTTCCAGATTGAAAGCCGGGCGCAGATGGCCTCACTGCCGCGCAATAATCCGCAGCGTTTTTATGATCTGGTCACGCAGGTTGCCCTGATCCGCCCCGGCCCTATCGTCGGCCAGATGACCAGTCCGTACCTCAAACGGCGCCAGGGAAAAGAAGAAGTCACTTATCCTCATCCTTCATTGAAGCCGGTATTGGAGCGCACGCTGGGAGTGCCACTGTTTCAGGAGCAGCTTTTGCGCATGGCCATGCTGTGTTCCAACTTTACCGGCGGCGAAGCGGAAGAGTTGCGCCGCGCCCTGGGCAGCCGCCGATCGCAGCAGCGCATGAAGCAGATTGAGGCCAGGCTGCGCGATGGCATGGCCCGCAACGGCTACGATCCCAAGGCCCGTGATGAAATTGTGAAGTTCATTACCTCATTTGCGTTATATGGTTTCCCTGAGTCCCATGCAGCCAGCTTCGCCCTGCTTGCCTATGCCAGTGCATATTTGAAAGTCCGTTATCTTGCCGCGTTCACCGCGGCCCTGCTCAATAACTGGCCGATGGGGTTTTATTCTCCCGCCACCCTGGTGAAAGACGCGCAACGGCATGGCCTGCGCGTGAAACCCGTGGATGTGACCTGCTCAAGCTGGAAATGCACCATCGAGCATGATCAGGAAAAACTTTCACTGCGCCTGGGACTGCGCTATGTAAGAGGTCTGCAACAGGCAGCAGGAGAAGCGCTGGTACAGGCGCAACGGGAACATCCGTTCAACTCTATTGCTGATCTGGCATTGCGTGTGCCGCAGCTTTCCAAAGCTGATTTTCAGGTGCTCTCGCGCATTGGCGCTTTGAACAAAATAGGCCATGAACTTCATCGACGGGATGCGCTATGGCAATCGCAAAAAGCTGCTCAGCCGGTTGGCCCGCTTCTGGCCGGAATCAAGGAATTGGATTCGCCCTCGCCTCTGCTGCGCATGACCACGGATGAGCGGCTGATTGCCGATTACAGCGGAACCGGGCTGAGCATTGGGCATCACCCTATGTTTTACCGCCGTCAGGAATTACGCGCCAGGGGGGCAAGGGCCGCATGCGAACTTGCCGGCCTGCACGATGGGGAAAATGTTCTGGTGGGTGGTCTGGTTATCACGCGGCAAAGGCCGGGAACAGCAAAGGGGTTCATCTTCCTCAGCCTGGAAGATGAAACCGGCATTGCCAATGCCATTATTACCCCGGACTTTTATGCCAGGAACACGATGGCGGTGCTGCACGAACGTTTTGTATTGATAGAAGGCAAACTACAAAACAAGGAGAAAGTCGTCCACGTGAAGGCAGAAAAAATCATGCCGCTGAGTGCCGTGAGCATTGAACCGCCGGTGAGGAACTTCCATTGAAAATCCAACGCCGTAAGCTGTGAGTTTTCTTAGTTTATCCCGATCCTGCCCTTTCTCAAGCGATTGTCTGTGTGCTTGAACTCTGTCAGCAAGGGCAGGAGAGGGAACCCGACGTGTATAGCAAAATTTATTCTGATTTAGATACCTGGCCCTAACACTCACGGCTCACGTTTTCACATCAATCCTATCGTAAGCGGCATGTGTACCTAGCACCATTTGCAGAAAAAGTTTTCCCACTCCTGCCAATCCTGGTTATATCTTGCATAAATGCTGTCAGCAGCGCCGCCATCATGGGAGAACATGAATGCTCCCTGGAAGTAAGAAGCTGATTTACGGTCTGTGCCCCCCAACACGTCTCCCAAATAGACCCATGCACCGAAAATACCGGGCGCCCCGCTGGCGACATTTTCTATCTTGGGATCGTGGGCCTTGGTCTGCGTGTGAAACCCTGGCAGCCCCATCAGGACCTTGACTCCATTGGCAGGCTGAGGGTGATCTTTATCAAAATTCCAGGAGGCGCCTGAAACCGCCTTCAGTATGTGGATGGTCTGATCGTACATCCATCGTTGATAAGCTGGCTTCTCTAATCCGCTGTCGTAGGTCATGGCGACGATGTAGTTCACGTATCTCGCCATAGAGTGATAGTCGGATGAATTCCATCCCCAATTCGGCTTCGGCGTCTTCTCGGTATATTGAGGCGTAGCAATCCCAATTTTCTTGTCCTTGAGGCCCATGCCATCAAAGGAGCTGCGAATCTCAGCCATCAAGGTTTTGAGAGTAGAGAAGAATTCAGGGTCCCCTGCCGGTTCAATGTCGATGACGATGCCGTCAAACGCTCGCGCCGCTCCCTTGACGTAACTGCCGGCAACAGTGGGTGACACATATCTTTCACATTCGGCAACGATGTTCGCTCTGACCCTGGGATTACCCAGGTCCAGCCTCGCGTCAGGCGGTTGAACGGTGTTCTGAGGGCCATAGCCATTCAAATAGGGCATGATGGTAAAGGTCACACCGTGCACCTTCCCATAAGCGGCCACATGATCGAGGAAGATCCTGGCGGCATAAGGCGCATGATCCAGTACTCCTGTTGGGCCCAATAATCCGCCGTTAGGAAACCAAAAAGGTGTCCGATACCGCTTGTCCGACTGGGAAAGAAAGTCATCGGTCAAGGCGGCCGCATGGGTGGAATCCGTCAAGAACCTTCGACTGACAAAAGAAGCATTCTGGCTGGGCAGCCTCACGGAAGTGAAGAGGAAGGGGATCAGGGCCGGATTCCGTCCGTAAGGGCCTCGATTGGACGACAGCGTGGATGGCGTGACGCTGGTGAGCGCGAGGAGCGCAAAAACCATGAGACGGCCAATCCTGGATACCATGAATTCCCTCATGCGAAGAATGATCTCATCCAAAGGGGACCGGGAAACAGAGAAATTGACCTTTGCTTAACTCACCTTTTTCAGATGGCTTCGTCCTACAGTTGTTGTTTTCCTATTCGTACTCAGCATTCCTACTGATCAGCTTGCGTCAGGAGAGTACGCCTGTCAGATCACCGTGCTGGACCCAACCGGCCATAAGGCTGCGTTTTGGCGGGCGACGGTGATGCTGGTACAGTGACCGCCTCAACCTTGAGGTATCTGACTCAACACTTTGTCCCGCCAGCGACGGACGCTCATCACGTCGAAGCGTTCACCAGCGAACACTACTTGCTTGACCTTATCACCGGCGCTCTTGAGATAAGCGGTCACGTCCATCCAGCGAATCTCACCTCGAGAGCCACGAATGACCAGCATTACGGGGTAAGCTTGCGCTTGCCAATAATCAGCCCATCGAGGCTTCTTGATGTGAAATATCTCAGCATCGTCACGTTGGCGCCTAGTCAGGTACGAATCGCCGGATTTGAGTTGGAGATAAAGACGCTTCCCGGTCGCATGGCCCTGATCATTCTTGAATTCAATCTCACCATCAATTCCGTGGTCGCTGTTGGTGTAGCCACGATAGATCTGTCCCGCCTCTGCGACGATGGAATAAGCATGGCCCACCAGGATCAATTCGCGGCTTTCATTGTCGAGAACTTCCTGGGCTGCGGCCTGAATTTCGCGGGTTTCCTTCTTTACCTTCGAGGATTCAAACTTCTTTTCCATCACATCGCGCAGCAGAACGGGTTTGCCGCAACGAGGGCAGAATACGCGGATCTCATCGGCTGCGATCGCTTCATCAATCGCCGACCGATCGGCCAACGGCAAGGCATAAGCCTTGCATCTCTTATTGCCGCAGGCATAGTGCCGCAGCCGGACAACATTTTGCGCGTGCTCGTAAAGATGATTATGCACATAGCGTGCGAACAACAATCGAGAGTTGTCGTCCACATCGGCGTCAAAATAAATATCCAGACGGTAGGCGCCCTCGGATTCAGGAGCCAGTTCCAACCCCAGTCCTTGCCCGGTCTGGGTCTTGAAATCGGCGGCAGAGCGCCAGAGTTGATGGCTTTCGAAGACCCCCGAATAGTGCAACCTGACAACCAGCGTCGCATAGATGTCATCGGCGGGCCCAGTAAAGCGATAGGTCACGAGGATGTCTGGATGGCCCGGCTGCGCGGGGCGCTCCCTTCGGAAGTAACTGGGAAAGGTTAGAAGTATCTTGTCATCGCTGACCTGGCGCAAGCACCATGCGCGGCTGATGAACGTCTCGTGCAGGCTGCGCAGGACTACCTCTTCCTGTTCTCGGGGCAGACGCTCAAAATCCTGGTAATCCAACTTCCCCGCCAGCATCTCATCTTCGCCAATGCAGCCCAGTTCCTGCGGGTGCTTCCGCACCTGGCGCACGACCGCCGCGGCGTAACGGCTCAGGATTTCAGGCCGCAGCAGAATGAACTCGCCAAAGCCTACCCTTTGGATCATGCCCGGTCCTGCCAGAAGGGCCACCACGGTCTCCAGTTCTTCCAACTTGAAAGCCTCCTCCAGCAGCCTCATCTGCATCCGCTGGTTCAATTCTGCCAAGCGGATCAAAACGGGACCTTTGTCCCGGAGTTCCAACACTTCCTGCTTCATGCGGTGATAGAGGATTGGAGAAGTGGTGGTGGGAATGTTCTGCCAGGCGATGGCAGAGACAATGCCCTCGCGCAACTTACTGCAACCCTCGCCGGTTCTCGCGCTGGTCTCGTAAAAAGACTGCGCAAAGCCGCGCTCCTCCATGAATCTGACGATGCTGGCGCGGCTGACTGTCAGGCCACCGCGATCAATCCGGCCGGCAGCGAGGAGCCTGGCAAACGGTTTGCGCGTTGCTTTCTGCAGGTCGTGGTCCCACTGCCCCAGCCCGTCGAAGGGGTTCTCACTCTGGGGATTGAAGACCAATACTGCGGCCGCAGTATCATCCATAAAGAGCTGGTGTACCAGCCGATAGTCCACCTGCCCGGCAAAATCCCAGAGCCAGATCTCGCGTTGGATCCCGTTTTGGGCCTGATGGGAAGGCAAAGACCATTGCGTGGCCCAGGCCCCGTCCGTGGATGAGTTTCGCTCCTCGTCCTTGATTCCAAGCGCCAGATAGCGCGCCAACCCTGTCTTGCCCACTCCTGCGTCACCCACTAAGAGGACCTTGGCGTTGGTGTATAGAACCTCCTGGGCTCCAGCTTGCACATCGGCAAGGCTCACCGGTTCCATAACCATCAGCCTCCACGAACGCCATACTCCGTTAACAGCGGCGCTTAAAGCGTGGCTGCCACCTGAACGGAAGGCCACGCTCAACACTCTGTCGGAGTGACCCTCCAGCACCCGCTCACACCGCCCGCTCTCCACCGCCCACACCCGCACCGTATGGTCCAACGAGCCGGAGAGAGCGCGCCGCCCGTCCCCCGACCACGCCACAGAGCGAACCGCTCCAGTGTGTCCAAGGGAAAAGACCTTTACTTCACGAGAAGCACCTGACAACTGCGCTGCTGTCGCCCGCGCACGCTCAAGCGCAGGCGATTTGCAGGCTTCCACCAGTCGCTTGTACTCGCCATCCTTTTCCTCTTCTCGCCAGTCTATGTAATCAAATTGAATTAGCGATCCCCGGGGCTCAGCTTCATCCAAACGAACAGGAATGAAACGACGGTCTTTATTCAGCGGGTCCCGAAAACGGAATGTCTGGCTTTCCAGGGCCGTCCAGTCGGAACCGAAGACGTTGGCCGACATACACAGGAGGAGAACCGCAGAGCTCTCCAGACCCTGCTCAATCTTGTTGGGTATGTTGTCTCCGGGCCGGACTTCCCAGGCATCCAGCCATACTCGGAGGCCGTCTTGCTTCAATTGCTGCGCGAGCTGGTGAACGATTGTTTTGTCTTTGGCGCTGTAGCTAAGAAATACATCGTATGCAAAGGAGCGGCTCATAGGTTCATTGTGAGGCAACTATTTTTGTTGCTTTATTGAAACACAGAGTCATAGAACGGCCAATAAGAATTGCTTGGGGTTTCGGGAAATTGGAGATCCAGGTTTCGCCGAAAGCACCATTCAGTCCGACGGGTAGAAGTCTAATCGAATCGCCTTCCGTATTACCCGGCCACTACGACTGCCAGATCACCGTGCTGAACCCAAGCGGACACAAGGCTGCGTTTTGGCGGGCGACGGTCAAACTTGTGCCGTAATGTTTTTCGTCTCGCCGCTTTTCGATCTAGCCCGTCCTTTCTTCTGTCCTTAAATGGTTTCGCGCTGTAAGATTCGCACTGAGGTGATCTATGAGAAACCGTCATGCCTGTCTGTTGGTGCGCGTCGCTGTCGCAGCCGCTCTTTTTGCTCCGCTGCTTGCGCAGACCCCCCAGTCCCAATGGAAACAATATTCCTATCCGAGCGACGGTTTTTTAGTTTCCTCTCCACTGCAACCCGCTTTGTCCAAGGAAACAAGACCGACGTCCAGCGGTACCGCTACACTTGAACTTCACAATTATGCTATCGATCTGGGCGGCAACACTGTCGTGCTAATTTCCAGCACAGAAATTGAAGGTGCGGATAGAACTCCCGCCAAGGACATGCTGGCGGGCGCAAAGGCGGGCGCGATTCAGTCTCTAAAGGCCAAGCTCACGTCAGAAAAAGAGGTCACTCTGCAAGGCAGTCCAGGAATTGAGTTTCAGGCGGAGAGCGACACTTTTCGCCTCCATGCGCGCATGTACATGGTTGGGACAAAACTCCTTACCGTGCTGGCGATGGGACCAATGACGAATGCCATTCCTGCAAATGCGAACCACATTGTTGATTCGCTCAGGCTCTTGAAGGCTCCCGGCCCGAACTAACGCCGTTCCAGAGTTGCTGTGGCCTCGAAAAGGCGGAGCCCCGGACTTCAGCTCGGGGAGCGGGTTCTTTTAGATTTAGAACCCGCAAAAAATGGCTCCTTTTACATCTCGGGCTTCATTCCTGTTTCGCTGGAACCCCAGAGCCCATTTTTGAAACAGGCTCTACATCTTCTTCACGATCACAATATCGGTCGGAGCATTCAGGCTTCCTGCTGAAAACGGAGAGCCAGCCAGAGGCGTGAGCATGCCTGAACTTGAATTGAGAGAGAAGCCGGACACGCTGTTGTCAACCTTGTTTACGACAAACAGGAAAGTCCCGCTCGGATCGGTGGCCACCCCAAACGGATGCTGGCCTGTAACCGCGGTTGACATGGCCGACAAAGATCCACTGTTGATGCTGAAGGTAGAAACCGTGCCCGCAGCAACATTGGTGGCGAAGACGAACTTATCCATGGGGTCAACCGTCAGGCGTAGCGGATTGTTGTGGCAGGAAGTTCCGCATCCTGACGCGGGCGTGGGAAGCGTTGAAGCCGATGATAGTGCGCCCGTCCCGCTATTGATCTGGAGAGCCACCACGGATTCCGCCATGTGATTGCCGACAAAGAGCTGCTTGCCATCCGTAGCCAGTCCCACAGGCGAGGTAATACCGGCCGGGCTGGAAGTCGAGAACGGAGAGCCGACCGCGCTCAAGCTGCCGTTGCCATTGATCTGAAACACTGAAACGGCATTTGCGCCTCCGGTGTTGTCGTCCCTGAAATTGTTTACGAAAAGTAGTGTTCCTGCCGGATTGACTGCCAGTCCAAACGGGTTTGATACCCCTGTAACGGGCGATCCAGCAACAGGGGTAAGCATTCCGGTGGTGGCGTTCAAGCTGAAAACGGAGACGCTGTTGTCATTCTGATTTCCCACAAATACCAGGCCCGCCATGGGCGCCACTGCAACACCGGTGGGTCTCGACCCGGTGGTAAACGGAGAACCGGGAACCGTCGTGAGCATACCCGTGCTGGTGTTCACGGAAAATACTGACAGCGAGCTCGCGGTCTGATTACTCACAAAGAGAAAGTCATGGACTGAATCGAAGGCCATGAACTCGGCGCCGGCACCGGCTAAAAACGGCGAACCCGACACAGGAGCAAGGCTGCCCGATGAACTCACTGTAAATGCGGAAACAGTTCCAGAACCGGAATTGGAAACAAACGCCAGATTCGATGCCGGAGACTGGTTCATCATCATGGGGTTGTTGCTCATACTTCCGCATCCGTTAAGCAGCAGAAGCAATGAACTGGCAATGGCCGGCAAGATGATCCAGAAGACTACAAGCAATATCCGTCGAAAAGGAAGGGGTGAACTGGCTGCTTGGGGAACCACGACTGACTCCAATCTTATCCTTATTCAATAAGAATAATAAGACTTCAGCATATCCTAATAAGATTCAGTGTGCGGGCAGGCTAATTGTCAAAAAATTGTCAACAAATTATGTCTCGAATTCTGTAGGCGCGACTATGGGGGCGCGGAGCGGTCTACAAGAAGCCATAGAGGCGAATCGCCATCCTTTGAGGTTGTCCATATCCCTGCTCAACCATTGGTAACATCACTCCCTTCCATTTTTCTCGCTTCGGGCACCTTCACACCAATAAGATCGCAGGGAGGTGATTCTATGAAAAACCGCTTTGCCGGCCTGATGATCTGCATATCCGTTGTCGGCGCTCTTGCGTCTGCCGTGACAGCTCATGCGCAAACCACGTCAAGCCAATGGAAGCAATACTCATATCCGGGTGAGGGTTTTTCCGTGTCTTCTCCGACGGAGCCGGTTTTCACCAGGCAGGACAAGCCGACCGCCACTGGGACGGTAGAAATGCACAATTACACCATTGAGATGGGCAACAACAGCGGCGTCATGATCTCCAGCGCGGAAATTAGCGGGGCAGATACGGTCTCGCCCCAGACCTTGCTTCAGGGCGCCAAGAACGGGGCGATCCAAACAGTCAACGCCAAGCTCACCTCAGAAAAAGAAATCACTCTGGATGGCAATCCCGGGATTCAGTTTGAGGCGGCGAATGACTCTTTCCATGTGCGCGCCCGGATGTATATCGTGAAGACCAAGCTGATCACGGTACTGGAGATCGCTCCAGTGAACATTGCTATCTCTACCAATGCAGATCGACTTTGTGATTCTATGCGGCTGGGCAAAGCAGTCCCCAGCGCACACTAGACGGGAAGTGCGCTAGCTTTTTCTGGCAAAGTTCTGTTTCGCAGTCTTTCGCAGTCGCTTGCGCGACGCCCTCTGTGCTCTTTGAGGTTGCCGGGAGGCATGACGATGGTAACTACCCCGTCGGGCCACCTCCAGATTAGATTTTGCACTGGAGCAAGAGCACTTACAGGTGGCAGGCGAAAACCAACCCGGCACAGAGCGTCCGCGTGGCGGAGCCATCAAACATTATGTGATTCTGGTTTTGGTGCTCTATCTCATCGAGTATTCCGTTGAGATTATCGGCCAGCGCTTTGGAGAGAGCACATTTCGTGACCACATGGCTTCGTTAAGCCAGAATCTGGAAGCGAAGCTCCAGCAGTTGGACCCATTTTCGATAACCAAGGACTTTTTCTCGCGTCTTGGAGACCCGCACAGTCTGCGTGTGTGGAGTTTCTCCGCACCCTTTAATGAGCGTGCGCATGATGACCAGATCCTGAAACAATTGATCGCTCGCACAGCTATCGCTCCCCGGCCTCCTCGGCTGGATCTGTCTCCTGCAGGAACTACGCCATTGCAAGCCAGTGAATACAGCCGCGCTTTAGCCGCATTCGACGATCAATTCACCACATGGGAGAGGCAATACCGGGAGGTTGCGAGTCATCTGGCAGAGTTCGATGCCGCGGTGTTTGATGATTGCATGCGCGGGGCCAGAAATTCAGGCTACCTTTCTGGGTGCAACTATGTGTTGGAGTATTCATTCTCCATGAGGTCGTCCAGAACCGGCCCCTCCTTGTGGAGTGACATTCTAGGTCTTCCGGACGCCACCATTTACGCTGTAAGGCGCGCATTTCGCGGTGGGCTATTCACGAAGCTCCTGGGCCTGCTCCTGGTAGTGACGGCCGTTCTGATGTTGGGGAAGTGGAAGATTGCCGCCATCTTTCTTGCGCCCCTGGCGATCAGTCTTTTGGGATGGTTCCTGCTTCTGCTGGCCCACGCCGCTGATGCCCTGCTGGGCCACATTTTTCTCGCGCCTGCGGTTCCAACGGTTGCATCCGTGGTGGGAGTACACACCTACGGTTTGATCCGCACCGCGTTTGGGGTTGCTCAGCATAAGGCGGCGCATCAATTGACCGAGCACATTACCAGAGCGTAATAGCACGCGGCAATCCAGTTGTACGCCGGCCCTGGATTGAGCGGGCAGCGGTTACGTAACAGGCGGCGCCGGTGTTTCCTGCAGGCCCACGTGATGGCGAACATCTGCGCCACGCACCCAGAAGATCACATCTTCAGCGATGTTGGTGGCATGATCGGCCACGCGCTCCAGGTTGCGGGCAATCAGCAGCAGGTCCAGCGCCTGCTCTACCACGGCCGGGTTCTCATGCATCTTCTGCACCAGCACGATGTAAACCTCATCATTCATGCCATCGACAATATCGTCCATCTTGAGGATGGCTTCCGCCAGTTCTGCTTTGCCTTCAATGAATGATTCCAGCGCTCGCCGCACCATGCCCGCGGCCGTGGCCGCCATGCGTGGGATGTCCACCGGCAACTCCACCGTCGGCAGCTTGATGGTATCCATGATTCGTTCCACGATATTCACAGCCTGGTCGCCCACGCGCTCCAGGTCAGCATTGATCTTCATGACGGCGGTGATGAAGCGCAAGTCCACCGCCAGGGGCTGCTGCATGGCCAGCAGATCCAGGGCCAGCTCATCGATTTCGCGCTCCGCCATGTTGATGGCTCGCTCGCCTTCCAGGACCGCGTAGCAAAGCTTCAGGTCTCGCTTGCGGTATGCTTCTGTGGCGCGGTCAATGGCCTGTTCCGCCAGTCCGCCCATTGCCAGCAGCTTCTGCTTCAGCTCATCCAGAGCCATTTGAAAACGTGTGCGCATTATCCGAACCTGCCTGTTATGTAATCTTCCGTCCGCTTGTCCGTGGGATTGGTAAACATCTTTTCCGTCTTATCAAACTCTATCAGTTTTCCCATCAGGAAGAAGCCGGTAAAATCCGCTACCCGCGCCGCCTGCTGCATGTTGTGAGTGACAATCACAATTGTGTATTCCTGCTTCAATTGAAAGATCAGGTCTTCAATCTTGGCGGTGGAGATGGGATCGAGCGCAGACGCCGGTTCATCCATCAGCATGATTTCCGGCTGCACCGCCAGCGCCCGGGCAATGCACAGGCGCTGCTGTTGTCCGCCGGAAAGGCTGATGCCGGATTTTTTTTTCAGGTCGTCTTTAACTTCTTCCCAGAGTGCAGCGTGCTGCAGCGAGTGCTCTACAATTTCATCCAGCTCGCGCCGGTTGTGAAAACCATTCAGCTTGAGGCCGGACGCCACGTTGTCATAGATGGACATGGTGGGAAAGGGATTGGGCTTCTGGAACACCATCCCGATGCGCCGCCGGATGGAAACGGGAGAGACGCCGCGTCCATAGACGTCCGCCACCCCAACCTGGATTTTGCCGTCCACGCGCGCGTCCGGAATCGTCTCATGCATCCGGTTCACGCAACGCACAAAAGTGGACTTGCCGCATCCGGAAGGCCCAATGATAGCGGTGGCCTGGTTGGCCGGAATTTCCATATTGATGTCATATAGCGCCTGCTTAGCGCCGAACCAGGCATTCAAATTGCGAACGTGAATTCCTACGCCCATCAGGTTGTCTCCCTCATGATTCCGCGGCTGGTGGCGAAGCGGAAGAGGACCATGGCTCCGGCAATCAACACGATCAACACAAAGGCCCCTGTCCATGCCAGTCTGTGCCATTCATCAAACGGAGAAAGGGCGTAGACATAGATTTGCAGCGGCACCGCGGCGATCGGCTCTTTTAAGCTCACGTTCCAGAACTGATTGCCGAACGCGGTAAACATCAGCGGCGCAGTCTCACCGGCAATGCGGGCAAAGGCCAGCATGATTCCGGTGACAATTCCGGACATCGCGGTACGCACCACCACAGAAAGAGTAGTGCGCCACTGGGGAATACCCAGCCCCAGGGCCGCCTCTCGCACCGATTGCGGCACCATCAACAGGACCTCCTCAGTCGTGCGGCTGACCGTGGGAATCATCATGATGCCCAGGGCGATGCCACCGGAGAGCGCGGAAAAGTGTCCCTGGGAAACCACGACCAAGGCCCAGGCCGTCAGCCCTATCACGATGGAGGGCACGCCGTTCAATACGTCCGCGGTAAATCGCACTACATTGCCGTAAATGTTGCGCCCATATTCGGCCAAAAAGATGCCTGTTCCGATTCCCAATGGGATACCAATGACGCTAGCCACCATGAGGATGATGCCCGAACCAACCAGAGCATTGGCCATGCCGCCCCCGGCCTCTCCCGGCGGCTTGGGCATCTGGGTAAAGAATGCCCAATTCAAGCCGGCAACTCCGTGATAGGCAACCGTGCCCAGAATCAGGATGAGAGGAACTACCACCAGAGCGGTGGCCAGAGTGATGCCGCCCAGCGCGGTCCAATTACTCACTCTGCGGCGCCAACTGATGGATGTTTGCGAAGGCTTAAGCAAGGGTCCTCGAAGGCGTACCGCGCGTGACGCTCCACACCAAGAGACGAGCCAGTGCGTTAACGATCAGGGTGATAACAAACAGAACCAGGGCAACCTCAATCAGAGAGCTCAGGTGGAGATCATCCGCCGCTTCAGAAAATTCCAGGGCGACCACGCTAGCCAGCGTGTTTCCCGGGGCCAGAAGGGACTTGGATATCTCCGGGCTGTTACCGATCACCATGGTGACGGCCATGGTTTCGCCTATAGCTCGTCCGAGCCCCAGGATCACGGCACCCACAATTCCCACCCGGGCATTGCGCAAGACTCCCACGCGCAGCGTCTCCCAGCGCGTGGCGCCCAGGGCCAGAACTGCTTCGCGCTGCTGCCGGGGCACTGCAAGAATGACCTCGCGGGTGACGGAGGCGACAATGGGCAAAATCATAATGGCCAGGATGATTCCGGCAGCCAGCATGCCCACCCCAAGCGGCGGCCCCGAGAACAACCCACTCCAGCCAAAGGTTGTCTGCAACCACGGCTCGACGTAAAGCCGCAATACCGGCGCCAGGACAAAGAGTCCCCAAAGTCCATAAATGACACTGGGAATGGCCGCCAGCAACTCCACGATAGTGCCCAGGACCTTGCGCAGGAATGGCGGGCACAACTCGGTCAGGAACAGCGCGGTTCCCAGGGAGAGCGGCACTGCAATAAGCAACCCCAAAAAAGAGGAGAGCAATGTTCCATAAATAAAAGGCGCCGCACCGAACTGGCCGCTTACCGGGTTCCACATGCTGGTAGTAAGAAACTTGAACCCAAACTGGTGACGCGAGAGTACAGACTGTTTGATCAGTTGAATCAGAATCAGGCCGACCACCACCAGCAATGAAACGGCGCAGGCAATTACAAAACTACGGAAGATCCCATCGGCAAAGCGTCCCTGGTGTTGGCTGGTAAAGCCACGGGAAACAATGGCTAGCCTCTTAAACGGCTGTTCGCCCGGCGCTGGCTCAGGCTGCTTCCCCACCTTCAGCTTGAGAGGCACTGGCATGGTCGAAACCGTAACAGAACATTATTAATGGAGTGTTAAAAGACGGTAAGTGGACGGAAAAACAGCGCCCGCTAAAGGGGCGCTGTTTTTTGAAAGCTTGAATGAACTATTTGGTTGTTAAAGTTAAGTAAGCATGAACAACGGTTTTGAAACACGCCTACTTAATCTCCTTGATTTTCGCCTTCACCTTGGCAGCCACGCTCTTGGGTAGAGGTGCATAGTACAGGGCTTCGGTCATCTTCTCACCCGAGTCAACCATCCAGTTGAGGTAGTCAACCATGGCCTTCTCCTTGGCCGCATCACTCCACTTGAGCGGAACCAACAGCCAGGTGAAGCTGGCGATTGGATAAGCGTTCTTTCCCGGCGCATTGGTGATAGAGACGCGGAAATCAGCAGGCATATCTTTCATGGAAGCAGCGGCTGCCGTGGTTGATTCAAGGCTTGCTTTAACGTACTGCCCGGTGGCGTTCTTCACCGGCCCGAAGGAGATCTTGTTCTGAAGAGCGTAAATCAATTCCACATAACCGATTGCGCCCTCCATCTGCCGCACCATGCCGGCCACAGCTTCATTGCCTTGCTGTCCTAACCCTGTGGGCCATTGCACAGCGGTCCCCTTTCCCACTTTTTGCTGCCACTCCGGACTTACCTTGGACAAGTAATCGGTAAAGATATAGGTGGTGCCGCTGCCATCCGCGCGATGCACAACCACAATCGGCTTGTCCGGGAGCTTCAGGCCGGGATTATCTTTGCCAAAGGCGGGATCGTTCCACTTGGTGATTTTACCCAGGTAAATTCCGGCCAGTAAATCGCCGCTGAACTTGATTTCGCCGTTCACGCCGGGCAGGTTGTAGGCGGGCACTACGGCGCCCAGAACGGTGGGGATGTGAATGATGTCAGTCCCTCTTTTGTCCCTGGCCGATTTCAATTGCTCATCCGTCATGGGCCCATCCGAGGCCCCAAAGTCCACCGTGCCTTCCGTCAGTTGGCGAATGCCGGCACCGCTGCCTTTGGACTGATAGTTGATCTCAATATCAGGATGTTGCTTGTGGTACTCGTCAAACCACTTCGAGTAGATGGGATTAGGAAAAGTCGCGCCTGCGCCGTTGAGTTTGGTCTCCGCCAGGCCGATTGTTCCCAGAAGCATCAGTAGCAGTGCTAACCTTGGAATTCGTGTCACGTAGTTACCCCCTCCATTTTTTTGTAGTCCGCTTTTCAATCCAGTAGTAGCTGGCAAATATTAACAACAGGTTAAAAAGCGATGAAAATCGGGTGAAAGAATCGGTGTATCGGGTTCATCGGAAGAGGAACCAGGAATCCACGTTACTTCTCCCCAACAGGTGGCTAAGTGTTAGATCACTTTCGGAGTTCCCTGCCGCGAAAGCCAATCCAGGTAGAGCTGCTCTACCGGCTTGTCTTTGCATTTGAGCAGATGGCGGATGGTCTGGCCGGTCACCAGATGGCACACCTCTTCCGCCATGTTTTTGGCGTGGTCTCCGGCGCGTTCCAGGGCAGTGGCCATCAGCAGGACGTGGAGGCTCTCCTGACCCTGCAGGCCGTCCGGATTCTCAGTGTGGCGGACCAGCAGAAGATTACGAAAACGATCCATCTCTGAGTCGGCGCGCAACACCTTGAGCGCCTGGTCCACATTGCGATCGCAAAATGCCTGCTGCGCCTGCGTCAACATGTTTTCCAGCACGCACGCCATCCGCGTGAGCGAATCCAGGTCATGCATGTCAATGCGGTTGCGGACAATAGCGCTGCGCTCGGCGAAGGAGGCAACCAAGTCACCGGTACGTTCCAGGTCAATCATCAGCTTCATGCAGGCCAGCAGCACACGGGCCTGTGCTGCGCTCACCTGGGTGATGGCTGGAGCCAGATGCTGGTCCAACTCGCGATCAAATCCGTCCAGGCGTTCTTCACATTCTTTTACCGCCCGAAAAGCAGGTTGCGAACCATTGACCAGGCCATCAATAGCGTGAGAGATCGCAGACTTGGCGGCGAGAAAGGCTTCTTTGGTAATGATGAGCAGGTCAGGTGCATAAGAAGAATCTTCAGCGAGCGTGAGAGCCGGAAGTGAACTCATGGGACATACCTCACTACAGCAATTCTGTTTCTCGAGTGCGGGGAGTCTGCCAGTAGATTTATACCAATGCAACATGAATGCTGCATTAATCGTGCATGAATTCTTATGCAACCGGGTAAAATGAACACCGCTCCCCGTGCGCCGCGCCGGGAGTGCGGTTCCATAAATGCCGTTGCTCCTGCCCGGCATTGCGGTTGTGTACGCAATCGGGGCATCGGTACATCAGGTCGGAAGAAAAATCCAAGACCTTGATATGTAAATTGCTTGAATGGCCTGAGTGTTTTGGTGAACGACTAGGATCGTCATGCTTAAGCGTCTGCGCGAACGTCCCGAATGGAAGTTCTTCAGCGTTCTGCCTCGTGCGGACCGGCCGCTGGCCGTAGCATGGTGGCTGGTGTTGGTGCTGCGCGCGCTTCTGCCGGCGGTGTTTGCTGTGGCTATCGGCGTGCTCGTGGGCGCGGTGCAACGCAGCGCTTCTCTCGCGCTTCCTCTGGCCCTCGTCGGAATCATCTTTGTGCTGTTGCAGGTGTTGTCGCCGCTTCATCGGGCCATCGGCGCTAATCTTGGAAGCCGGACCGCGGCGTGGCTTTACGACGAGCTGGCCAAAGCTTGCGTGCAGCCGCCCGGCATGGGCCATCTGGAAAATCCGCGCCTCACCACCGACCTCACCGTGGCGCGCGATTTCGATCTGGCAATCACCGGCCCTCCACTCTTTATCGCCATGGATTTCGTTGCCTCCGGGCTGGTGGAGTCAATGAGTGGACTGGCTGCAGCTATGGTTGTGGGAGCTTACGCGTGGTGGGCGCCGCTGCTGCTGGTGGGGGCCTGGCTGGGCACGCATTGGCTGCTGCGCGAAAGCGCGGTGTGGCGCGACCGCAATACGGATGAGGTACGCGCCGCGCAACGCCAGGCTGAATATGCTTATCGCCTGGCGGTGGATGCTCCTGCTGCAAAGGAGCTGCGGCTGTTCGGACTTGGCGGATGGACCGTTGACCGCTTTACCTCCGGACGCAGGCGCCTGCTCGATCTGCAATTTCAGGCAACGCGGCTGCGCGAGCGGCCCGTGCTGTGGAGCCTGCTGCTGGTGCTTTCTGCCAATCTGCTGGTGTTCGGCATGATGGCCCACGATGCAGCCACAGGAAATTTGGCTCTGGCGCGCTTGGTCACATTTGCCAGCGCAGCATTGGCCGCCGGCAGCATCGCATTCGGCACCTTGTCCTGGGTCCTCGATGGAGCCGCCGCGCCCGTAGAAGCGGTACTCCGGCTGAAAGACGCCATGGCTCCCGCAGGCGCTCTCACTGTGGGCACGCGAGGCGCTGCACGAATGCCGCTGCGCGAAATCCGTTTTCGCAATGTCGGCTTTGCCTATCCGGGAACAGAGCAGCCGGTGCTTGAAAATTTCGATCTCACCATTCCCGCCGGATCATCGCTCGCCATTGTGGGAAAGAACGGCGCCGGCAAGACGACGCTGGCCAAGCTGCTTTGCCGCCTCTACCATCCCCAGAATGGGACCATCGAGATAGACGGCATCGATCTCCGGGAACTCGATGTGGAAGCCTGGCGCGGGCGTTTAGCGGCAGTGTTTCAGGATTTCATCCGCTTCGAGCTGCCATTGCGCGATAACGTTGCGCCGGGCGGCGCGCCGGATGACGTGATCAACGCCGCACTGGCCGAAGCCGGCGCAACCAATCTTGCCGGCCTCAGCACCATCCTGGCGCGCAGCTATGAGGGCGGCACCGACCTTTCCGGAGGCCAGTGGCAACGCATTGCGCTGGCGCGCGCCCTGTGTTCGGTAAAGATGGGCGCGGGCGTGGTGCTTCTGGATGAACCCACAGCGCAGCTTGACGTACGCGGTGAAGCGGAAATCTTTGAGCGCATCCTGGCGGCCACGCGCAACACCACTACCATCCTCATCTCCCATCGCTTTTCCACCGTTCGCCACGCCGACCGCATCTGCGTTCTGGAGCATGGCCGGGTGATCGAATTGGGAACGCATGACGAGTTGATGGCCGCGGGTGGCCGTTACCGCACCATGTTCGACCTGCAAGCCTCGCGCTTTGGCGGCGAAGAAGAGGAGGGGGTGACGCTCGATGCCCTCGCCTGATCGCCTGCCGCCGGCTTTTTCGTCGATGAAGCGCGCGCTCCTGCGTGCCTACGAGGCAGAGCCACGCCTGCTTGCAGTCTCTCTTGGTTTAGCCTTGCTGGCGGCGCTGCCGGATGCTCTGCTGGCCTTGTGGATGATGCTGCTCGCCAATGGCGTGCTCCAGAACAGACCTAAGCTGGTAATGGCTTCGGCCATCGGTTTGGCCGCTTCTGCGGTTGCCACCTGGTTTCTCAAAATAAGCAGCGACCGCATCCAGCGCCGCTTTCGCGACCGCGTAGCCGTGGCGCTGGAATCGCATGTGGCCCGGCTGCAGGCTTCCGTCGCCACCATCGCCCATCACGAGCGCCCTGAATACCTTGACCGGCTCGCCATGCTGCGCGACCAGGTGTTCGTGCTGGACCACATGTACATGTCATTGTTCTCGACATGTGGATGGCTCCTGCGCCTGGGCGTGACGGTGGCGCTTTTGGTTTCCATACATCCGTTGCTGGCGTTGCTCGCAGTCTTCGCTCTGCCCACGGTATTCACTTCCACGTGGCGGCCGGGAGTGGAGCGCGTGATCGAGGAGCGCGCCTCCGCCGCCAATCGTCTGGCGCGCCATCTCTTTAACATCGCCACCACTGCTCCTCCGGGAAAGGAAGTGCGGGTCACGCGAATCGGCAATCAACTTGTCCAGGACCGTCGCGACACCTGGGAGCGCTGGTACGGGCCCGTCGCGGCTGCACGTTGGAGAACCGCATGGTGGCACGCGCTGGCCTGGGCCATCTTTGGCGCGGGCTATGTGGCCGCGATTGTATTCATCTCCTGGCGGCCCAATGCCACTCCCGGACAGGTTCTGCTGGTGCTGGCCGCGGGCGCGCGACTCTCCGCGTACATCGGCGCTACGGTCGGAGAGATCGGATTCCTGCGCGGCTTCTGGCTGGAAGGTTCACGCCGATTGGCCTGGCTGGAAGACTACGCCGCGTCGGCAGTGGAGCACGCGGACCTGCCCGCGCCTGACAAGCTGGTCCAGGGCATTCGCTTCGAACACATCTCCTTTGCCTATCCTGGCGCCGAGCGCCGCGTTTTAGACGATCTCAACCTCGAGCTGAAACCCGGCGCAGTTGTCGCCATCGTAGGCGAGAACGGCGCCGGCAAGACTACGCTGGTCAAGCTGCTCTGCCGTCTCTATCAACCTGACCAGGGCCGCATTCTGGTGGATGGAGTCGATCTCACGCGCATTCGCACAGACGAGTGGCGCTCGCGACTGGGCGGCGCGCTTCAGGATTTCTTCCGCTTCGAATTTCGGGCGCGCCACACCGTAGGCCTGGGCGATCTGCCGCGTCTGGACGATGAGCCGGCCGTTATGACTGCGGTAGTTCGCGCCGGCGCCGAAGACGTGACCAGCAAATTGGCCTCCGGCCTGGCAACACAGCTTGGCGCAACCTGGCCGGAAGGCGTGGAAGTCAGCTTCGGCCAGTGGCAAAAGCTGGCGCTCGCGCGCGGCTTCATGCGCGACCATCCTCTCATTCTTGTGCTGGATGAACCCACCGCGGCGCTGGACGCTGAAACTGAACATGCTCTTTTCGAGCGCTACTCTGCCGCCGCCCGAGGCGAAGGACGCATCACCATCCTGGTCTCACATCGGTTCAGCACGGTGCGCATGGCTGACCTCATCGTCGTGCTGGATGGAGCCAAGGCGGTTGAAGTGGGCACGCATGAAGAGTTGATGGCCAAGGGACATCAATATGCCGAACTCTACCGCATCCAGGCCGCGGCCTATCGCTGAACGCCGATTCATCGTGCACTCAACCCAATTTCACCGAATTTTAATAAGCACGTAAGACTGCCTCCATAACCCGCTGCTATCTTCTCGACGGCTTAAGGAGGCCATACTCTTGAAAAAGACCCTTATTCTGGCTGCGTTTGCCCTCGCCGCCATTTCCGCTTCGTCCGCCCAAACATTTTTCATGAAAGCCGCTGCTGATGGCGATGATCACGATCGTCCGCGTCACTTTGAATTCAAACCCAACACCCTGGTGCTCAGCCGCAGCGTCTACGCCGGAAATCCAGGAACGGTTACCGTGGGGCAAACGTTGCCGCCTGGCTGCGTGGCTGGTACCGTCACCTTACCCCTGCTGGCCGGAGGCACAACCACGGTGAAGGTGAAATGCGCTGCCGCCGTCGCAGACGGAACTTATCCCACAGTTTTCAATAACAACGGCGCTGACGGCAGCTTCGGCATCACCTCGCCCATCTTCCTGGATAACCTCACAACGGACGGTGACCGGATCGGCACATTCCCAGTCCCCACGGACCATCTGGTAACCAGCTTCAGCTCCAAATCCGAGCTGGCATTAAACCGCTCGACCGATGGAAGATCCATTACCTTTGTGGGCTATCACGGTGGTCCCGGATTCCTGACCGCACCCAACCAGTTGGATGTATCCAATTCCAACACGCCGGGCGTTGTTGACCCAACCAATCCGGTAGTCTCGCAGTACTTCCGCGCCGTGGCCGAGATCAGCGCGGACGGCCACTTTACCATCACTGATGGAAATGCCTACAGCGGCAACAATGGCCGTGCCGCCATCAAGAGCAATGGCCTGTACTACCTGACCGGGAATGACAACAATGGCGGCCTCTCCTCCAGCCAGCTTCTCGGCACGCAGGTTGGACTTAATCTGATTAATTCCACGGGAGCCGAGCTTCTGGTTTCGGGCCAGACTCCGCCCACGCCGCCCAACATCGACAAAATCGGCGACTTTGAAATCACTCAGGCCGGCTACGCCAAGCTGGACAAAGCGGGCAAGGACAATAACTTTCGCGGCCTCACCATCTTCGACAACACCCTGTATGTCACCAAGGGCAGCGGCGGAAATGGCATCAACACCGTTTATCAGGTTGGTAATGCCGGCGTTCTGCCGGCTGGAACCACGGCCCAGCTTGTTGCTGACCCCATCACCGTTCTGCCCGGCTTTTCTACCTCACTCGCCAGCGGTGTAGATCAGAATGGCAAGCCTGCGCCGGTTTCTTTCCCCTTTGGGATTTGGTTCGCAGACGCAAACACGCTGTATGTTTGCGATGAGGGAGACGGCACGCTAGTGACTCCGTCAGTCAACGGCAACGTAGCCGACGCCGCCAGTCAGGCGACAGCCGGAGTGCAGAAATGGGTCCGCGCGAACGGCGTCTGGGACCTCGTCTACATTCTCCAGAATGGCCTTAACATCGGCGTTCCTTACAGCGTGCCCAACTATCCTGCGGCGCTTGACCCGGCCACCGACGGCTGCCGCAACATTACTGGCAAGCTCCATCGTGACGGCACAGTGGACATCTATGCCGTTACCTCCACCGTGAGCGCCAGTGGCGATCAAGGCGCCGATCCCAACAAACTGGTCAAGGTAAGAGACCGGCTGAGGGCCACCACTTTGCCTCAGGGAGATGGCGATCATGATCGCGATGACCGCTTTGGCCAGTTCGTGACCATTCGCTCGGCCAAAGCCGGCGAAGTTCTTCGCGGCGTGGCTTTTGCTCCGCAGGACCACGATAGAGACGATGACGACGATTAACTGCAAGCTCCTGGCTTTTAGCCGCGAGCGGGTTTACGAATGGTGTAGTCCACTGAAGACGTTTTACCAGCCCAAGTGCCGCTGTGTGGTTTCCCTTTTCCTCC
Source organism: Candidatus Angelobacter sp. (assembly GCA_036522115.1). Lineage (GTDB taxonomy): Bacteria > Acidobacteriota > Terriglobia > Terriglobales > Acidobacteriaceae > Angelobacter. The sequence goes on along the minus strand of DATDGL010000153.1, from coordinate 45,163 downwards.
CGCCATCGCGGGAGGAAAAGGGTAGACAGTTGGCCGTCAGATCAAGGCAATAAGGTTCGCCATCCTTAGTAACATACCGTCTACCTGCTGACTGCACGAGGTCATTTTTCTGTCTGATGACTGTCCAATGAAGCTTCCTCATGGCTCCAATTGCCACGCGCATTTCTATTGTCAAGTACAAACCTTTTATAACTTACAAACACAGCTTGTTAAGAATTGGAAAAACAGCCACATAAAAACGAGCGGTTGCGGAAGGGGAGAGTCTTTTGTGTTGGGCGTGACGAGCCAGGCGATTCTCGGTTTATGGCAAGCCGGTCAGTGTTTCTTCTTTCGCCGCTGTTTCAGGGCCTTGAGTACGAGATAGGACACATAGGTTCGCGGCGAGAGACGCTTGGATTTGAAGTACTTTTTCAACCGGCGGTGCTGTTCGGGTGAGACGTAGTACCGCAGGCCCTCCGTGTGCGGGTTATGGAAGGATGTTTGTCCCTTCTTCAGCAGTGGCGATACCATTTCGCTCACGTACTCATCGGGCGTCTTTCCTCGCCGATGGGCGAACATTTGCAGCTTTGCACTCTGCTCAATAGGAATTCGTAGCTTGATTTCGAGTTCTTCTTCGGCGGGTGGCTCGTCAGAGCGCTGTAGGTCTTCGAGGGCAATTTCGGCTAGGAAACTGGAAATCGTGTTGCCTGTTTCTTGGCAATACTGGATGACTTGTTCTTTTTCGTCGGGCATGAAATCCGCCATCATGTAGCGAGTACGGGCGGTTTTGCTCTTCTTTCTCGGGGACATGTGTTTGGCTCCTTCTCATTATGCCTGCTGTGGCTGCCCTGGGCGAGGCAGCATAAATTGAGTCTTTGATAGCAGCATGCGTGTGTATAAATCAAGAGATTTTATGTACACGAGTGGGGGTCTCGGTCATTCTTGGCGGAGTACTCCGGCAGGATCAATCCGGGCGGCGCGGCGCGTTGCCGCTAGGCTGGTGAGAATGAGAATCAGGAGCAGGGCTGTGGGAGTGGAAATATAAGTGAGCAGATCAAGCGGGCTGGTCTGGAACAAGATTGCACCAATCAGACGTTTAGCGAGAAAGGAAAACAGCAGTCCCAAGGCAATTCCGGGGAAAACAGGAAGGAAAGAGGACCGTAGTAGAGACAGGCAAACTTGAGTACGCCGCGCACCTAGAGCAAAGCGGATTCCGATGTCCCTGGTGTGGGCGGAAATGAGCGATGAAACGAGTCCGAACATGCCCACAAGCATCAACAAAATGCCTATTCCAGCGAAAGAGCCGAGAGCCAGCACGTTGAAACGACGTTGTGAATTAAAGTCGTTGACAATCTCGTCAAGGGTTTGAATATCAGAAAGAGGCTCGTCGTGGTCCACAGTCCACACAGCTTGCTGAAAGGATGAAGACAGCGTAGCGGGGTCGCCGGTTGTCGTGCGTAAGACAACGCTCATACTTGAAAAGGTTTTGGACGGCCAGAAAAGCTCGGGTCTGGCAGGCGTTTCGGTATTGAATTGACGGAAGTCACCGACCACACCAATCACAGTATGCCAAGGGCCCGGAGACCCACTGACCGGAACGTGGCGGATGTGAGCGCCAACGGGACTCCCATTAGACCAGAATTGGCGGGCGAGTGCTTGGGCGTCCTGATCAGGAAGCGTCTGCACCGTCGTTTCCCGTGGTTTTTGATTTATATCGGGTATGCCGTGATTGAAGCGGTATTGCGCCTTGTCTCAGCGGGCAATAAGCACCTCTATTACAACATCTACTGGCTAACGACCATTGGCGATGTGAGTTTCAGTGTGCTTGCGGTCCGGGAAAGCTTTCTCCACGTATTTCACGCCTATACACATTTGCGGTGGTTCATTTGGGTGTCTGGAGTTGCATTGGGTTGGCTGTGCTGTATGCGATATATAAAGCATGGCTTTTCCCGCCAACACCGGCGACCCGACGCGGGGCAATCGTCGTCGGCCTTGAATTGGGACTTGACTACACAATGGTTGTCATCGGGTTGCTGTATTTTGGGCTGCGGCGATTTCTCAAGATCAAGGGTCGCCAATGGGAATCCGGGATTATTTCAGGTTTCACAGTTTACGCGGCTTTCGAGATTGTGGCACTGGTTGCGCGGTCTGCTTTCGGAACCCGATTTAGGACTGCACGGGAGTGGATTCCTGCCATCGCTTATATAATTGCAGAAATTGGATGGGTCGTGGTGTTGAACAAGCCAGAACGAGAGGTCGCACCGCCACGGGATTTAACCGTTGACGATCTGGGAGAATTGCCGAGCGGATACGAACGCCCGGCGGGCATTCCCATAGCTTGCAGCAATCGGAATCGGCTTAGTGGTGGTCCTGGTCCTGGTGGTCCGGATGGGCATCGCGCCACTTCCAGTAGGCCTTTTGTTCCCGCTTGCTTGCCTTTTCCCAGTCGTGGTCTTTCTTATGATGCTCGTTCAGGTATTGGTGCCAGTGGTCCTTTTCCTGGTCGCTCCACTCGTGTTTCGGTCTATCGCGGTCGCGATCGTGCTCCTGAGCAGTAATGGCGGACGGGGCCAGTAAAGAAATTCCCAAAGCAACTGCTGTTAGGTAACGTCTCATATCGCCTCCCGAGCCATATTATGCCGAGCATTCGTGGAATAGCAAATAGAAGCGCCGGGGGCCGGGCGCGGCGTGAGCGCCCGGAATTTTTTTTGCTAAGTCCATAGAATTCAGACAGGTCGCAACGAACGGGAACGGAAGATGAGGAGAAACTGGGCAGATCGGTTCTCAGCATAGAAGATCACTATGTCAAAGAAGCGCTGAGATTGAACCAGAGCGGGATGTCCCTGCTAAAAGGCGATCATGCGATTATTGCCTGAAAGTGGATACAGAACATCACTATCCGCCGAAATACGTTATTTCTCGTGCTCACTACCACAAGACTGGGAGGGAGAGACGACACTTCAAGGTCGGGCCGCGGGCGAACACGGTACTTAAGAATTTAAGGTAAAAAGTCGAAGCGTGCAGCCGTATACCCGATTGTCAAAGCCGCATCCTGGGATAGCTAGCGTTGGCAAGTAGATACGTTCTTGTTTACGGATAGACGTTCTTCTGGCGCCAAGCAAGAGCGGGAAGGAAGGGAATTTTTACACCGCCACAAGGTCCGGAAACGTTATTACTGGGCTCAAAAGCCAAAAAGTTCGGAAGTCGTCCCTTAATCCCCGCCAGAAGAATTCGCCTTTAAATTCAGCGCTTTACCGTCAAACCCTTCTCGCTACTTTTCTAAGGAATGAGATTGTAAGTTGTTTATTTTCTGCTGCTCCCTTGCAGACTGAAAGTACCGTCATCGCAACCGATGGAAGTCTGATCAAAGGGGCGAATATGCGAAAAAACGATGAAACATTCTGCCGGTCATGTGCACTATTCATTAGAAGGCAAAGATCGGGCCAGATTGTGCGTAATCGCCGAGAGAATTCTTGGTGGGATTACATAGAATTATGAACATGCGCAGCTTCTTTACATTCGCGATTTTGATTGCCCTTGTTTTGTCTATCCCACTGGCAACCTGGGCGAGCAGTACTGGAACAACCACCTGGGACGCGGGCGACGGTGGAGCTTTGGCCGTTTGGATTTTTGCCAACCTCTCCTTTGCGGGCATGCGGGCCCAGAACAGCTCAAGCAAGGGATGGCGGATTGTTGCTTTCATTTTCGGCTTTCCGGGCACCTTGCTCTCTTGCCTCATGGTTGACGAAAGTAGTGAGCGGGCATACGGGATCGAGATGCCACGGCGGAAACAATGAATTTGCTTGTACCTAACATGTTTTGAAGACGAGAACTGCGCCATGTAAGCGCCATGCATCACGGGAACCCCGGATCAGGGTAGCGCAGGGCTCTCGCTGCATGACTTCTTGATTTGCTTGAAGCATCAGGATATGGTGATCGCGAGACGGAACTTTAGCCGCAAGTTTAAACGTAATCATGGCGACTCGCTGACAGGTATGGCTCTGATTGTTTTCCTGCGGGGTGTTAACGTTGGCGGCCACAGGGTATTTCGCCCAAGCATCCTGGCGAAAGAGTTGAGGGACTATGATGTCGTCAACGTGGGCGCTGCAGGCACGTTTATCGTTCGGAACCCCGGGTCGCGAGGAGAGTTCCGTGCTGAACTGCTGCGGAAGCTGCCATTCGAGGCGGAAGTTGTGCTCTGCGAGGGTCGCAATCTTGTCCGCCTGGAGACGGAGAATCCGTTTGGAATCGACCCGCCTCGCCCCGATATCGTTCGATTCGTGAGCATCCTGTCGCGAGCCGGACGCCTCCGCGCTCCTCTGCCAGTTACATTCCCTCCCGACGGGGAATGGTTGGTGCGAGTCATCGCCTCGAACAAGCAATTCGTGTTCGGAATGTACCGCCGGCACATGAAGACAATCAGCTACCTTGGCCAGATCGATAAGCTATTCGGGATGCCGGCGACGACCCGCAACTGGAACACAATCCTCGCGGTCCTGCGGCTTTTGAAAGACGGGGAGAAAAAGGCCACCGATTCACCGCCAACGACATAACCTCGTAAGGAGCAGCGCGATCGCTAGCAGCAAGACCCGTTATAATGTAGCTACGTTGCTACATCGGATGGCATCTAATATGGCGATTACAAAGTTGTCGAGCCGAGAATTCAATCAGGACACAAGCAGGGCAAAGAGAGCTGCGAAGCGTGGACCCGTGTTCATCACAGATCGGGGACACCTATCCCACGTGCTGCTGACGGCCGAAGAGTATCAAAGGATCACCGAGGGGCAGAAGGGCCTCGCGGACCTGCTGGCAATGCCGGAAGCCGCGGAAATTGACTTTGAGCCCCCTCGACTGATGGGTAAACTTCACAAATCACCGGATCTGTCCTGATGTATCTCCTCGATACCAATATAGTTTCCGAGTTAAGAAGAGCGCGGAAAGCGGCATCCAAACGTCAGAACGTGGGCCCAGACCCTTCCTGCTGCGAACCTTTATTTGTCTGTACCAACCCATGGCAGTCTTGATCGCGGGATCTCTTAGCATTTTGCTGCACACCTGCCCATTCATCGAAAACTAACATTCCATTCATCGCCCGATAAGACAGGCCTGCTATCCGTATACCGGGGACGCGATGACCGCCGGTCACTGTGAGTGATCCGCGCTGGTTCGCGCGTTCACCTCAATCTCTTTCTATCTGGAGGTAGGAATGCTGTCTGTGAAACGTTTCGCCATGCTGAGCGCATTTGCCCTGCTGGCTGTATCAAGCCAGTTGATCGCCAGCGCACAGGAAAACAATGGAATCAAAACTGTTTTTGTGATCGCGATGGAAAACCACAACTGGACCCAGCCGGCCAACCAGTTCACGGGTGGAATCCAGCAGGTTTTTCAAAACCCCGCCGCCCCATTCATCAACAGCCTTGTCAATGGAACTTCTCGCATCAGCGAGCACGTCTCCTACGCCGCCAATTACCACAACGTTTTAGCGACTCCGGGCGGAAACAATCCCCACATCCATCCTTCCGAACCCAACTACCTCTGGGCGGAGGCAGGCTCCAATTTTGGCGTGTTCAACGACAATGACCCCTTCTCTGCCAGCGGCCCCACGAATCAGAATACGGCCCTGAACCTGAGCAATCTGCTCACGCAAGCCGGAAGGACCTGGCGTTCGTATCAGGAAGACACTGACCTCACCACGGTCAGCGGACAGCTCACCAATGTTCCGTTACCGCGGGCGGACTGGACCGTTCCCCTGTCAAGCATCTCCGGAATTTTTGGCGGCGGCACTTTCAATCAGTTCAACGGCTCCAGCCAGTTTAACTACGCCGCGAAACACAATCCGCAGGTGTTTTTCACCTTCACCAATGGCGGCGACGACCCCAGCACGGCAAATCCACTGTCTCACCACTACGCGCCTCTGCAGCAGTTGTTTGAAGATCTGGAGCACAACCGGGTTGCTGAATACAACTGGATCACTCCGAACCAGTTCAACGATATGCATACCGGTCTCACGGGCGGCTATAAGGGCCTGACCGGCGATGTGGCCAAGATCAAGCAGGGCGATGATTTTCTGGCCCAGATCATTCCCGTGATCATGGCATCCAGGGCCTATAAGGACCACGGCGCGATTATCATCTGGTTTGACGAATCCGAGCAGGATGGAGCCGCCAACGACAATCCGGACGACTTCAATCACACCATTGGAGAGATCGTGATCTCTTCGCTCGCCCACAGGAACGTGGGTGGCCGGCCCTATGCGAGTCCAGTCAATTTCACCCACTCCTCTGACCTGCGCACGATGCAGGAAATCTTCTGTGTGGGACCACTCCTGGGTGATGCGGTCAACGCCACCGATCTCTCTGACTTGTTCGAACGCGGCGTGGTTCCTGATGGAGACGGCTGCCGCGACCGGCGTGATGACGACGACCGGCGCGACAGGGACAGCAATTAACCAGATTCGCTGCCTCCGAATTCGTTGAGTTCAGCCCGGCGCAGAGATTAAAAGATTCAGTGATCTCTGCGCCGGGCCGCTTTCCGTCTCACAGCTTTCCCACAAACACTCTCTGCATGTTCAGGTTCAGCGTGCTCCCTGAAGGCAGATTGCCGGTGACAGCGCCCCAGGGAACGGCCTCAATGTTGGCGGACACATATCCAGTCTCCGAGGCAACAGCGTTGCAGAACCCGGGATCGACATTGAACAAATTGCCGGCCCCGTAACTGGTCAGCGGAGGGGCCGCGGCGAAGACGGGTTGGGAGGTGTTGTCCGCTGTGTACACCACAATTTCGAACGTACAACTCCCATAAGCTCCCAGGACGGGATACATCTCAAAGTAATACTCCGCATTCGGTTGGATGGTGACTCCGTTCCCAAGAACATTATTCGCGGCGTTCAACGGAACCTGCCCCTGAACTACCGAATCCAGGCCTTCGTTGGTTCCCCAGTAAGCCCAGATTGAGTTATCAGACGCTGCAAGAAAGAACCCATATTCCCTTTCGCCGTCGTAACATTGCCTCTCGTTGAAAAAAACTGACTCGAACAGGTTTGAGTCTGGCTGGAATGTAATGTTGTAGGGAGGCTGGTTGTATGGAGCAAAAAGCAGGCCTCCGGGTGAATTAAACGTCCCCAGGAATCCGACGCCGGTGATCCCGGTCCCCTCATTGCTCTCCAGGAACGTTACGGGCTGCTGGACCGGGCCGCATGGAGGAAAGGGTCCGCCGCTGCCAGGCAGCGTGGCCACAGGCATGGACAGCGTGTCCGGGGTGGGCATCCCGGTCAGATCGGTGTTCAGTAATGCCTCGGTCATGTTGTTGCCCATCGCGTAGTAGTTCCCGCTGGCCATGCTCGTGAAACTCTGCATGTTCATGATGTCGGTCCAGACTGGCGGGTACTGTTGTGCACTAGCGCCTGCCGTCACAAACAGCAGAGCAGACGCCATGATCATAAAAATAAATGACTTTCGAAAATTTCATTGCTTCCCTCGGTTCGGCCCAGGTTGGAATTTTGCGAGACCCATTTTGGAACAATCCCGCGGTCATGGGCCCGAAGCCGATAATCTCACACTCTCGTGATCAACGGTGCATGCTTTTGGTTCATCACTGAGTTGGGTTAAGGCTGGGCTAGAAATTCTGATACGGTCCAGCCTGATTGCTGAAGCTGGCGGGAAATGTCTTGAGTACTCTCAAGACAACGTCAATCGGATACACTCACGCAATGAAGAAACGCCCCCGGAAGGACAGCGCCCGCCCAGGAAAGCAGCATCAATACAGCCCTGGTTTCCCGCGCGAGATCGCCATTCTCTACGAAGACGATTCTGTTGTGGCCATCAATAAACCTGCCGGACTTCTCGCCGTGCCGATCAAGGGCTCTTCGACGCCTTCTGCCCTCTCTCTTCTTTCCACGGAGCTGAAGTCACAGAAACAACGGGCTTTTATTGTTCATCGCATCGATCGCTTCACCTCCGGGATTCTGCTGTTCGCAAAAACCGAGCGCGATCGAGATGCGCTGGTTCGCCAGTTTCTGGCGCATACTCCGGCGCGGCAGTATCTGGGAGTGGTTCGCGGACATCTCGGCGCGAAAGAAGAGACGCTGGTCCACTACTTTCGCAAAGCTGGAATGTTTCAAAAGCTGACCACAGCAAAACACCGGGAAGCCGCTCGGGCCGAACTCAAGTACTCCGTCGAGAGATCTCTTCAGGCTGCATCCCTGGTTCGAGTTACGCTGGTGACGGGTTTACAGAACCAGATTCGAGTGCAGTTCTCGGCCATCGGCCATCCGGTCATCGGCGACAGGAAATATTCGCCCAGGGAGGCCGGCGAGAGCCGAATCAATCGCGTCGCGCTACACGCAGCCCATCTGGAGTTCCTTCATCCACGCTCGGGAGAGCGCATCTCGATTGACTCCGAACCTCCTGCCGATTTTCAAGCGCTGGTTCAGGCATTATCGTCGAAAAGCGGGTAAGTAGTTGGTAAGTTGGTAATTTAGTAAGTTGGTGGTTTTAAAAATCAAAATCCAGAGAAGTAAAGAGCACTGCCACGGCCATTGACACGCATTCAACTCCCGCCGATGCTGGATAGCAGTGAAGCACGACTTTGACGTCATCATTCTCGGGGCGGGGGCGGCTGGGCTCATGTGCGCCATCGAGGCCGGCAAGCGCGGCGGACGCGTGGCCGTGCTGGAACGCGGCGGGCGCATCGGCAAAAAAATCCTGATCTCCGGCGGTGGACGCTGTAACTTCACCAATCTGCACTGCCAGCCGGAGAATTTTATCTCCGCCAACCAGCACTTCGCCAAATCGGCGCTGGCTGCGTACACACCGGCAGACTTCATCGCGCTGGTGGAAAAACATGGCATTCCCTATCACGAAAAAACTCTGGGCCAGCTTTTCTGCACTGGCTCCGCGCAAGAGATCGTGGACCTGCTGGAGACCGAGTGCCGGCAGGCCGGCGTTCGGATTCTTACCAACATTGCCGTTGAAAGAGTGGAGCACGAGAACGATTTCGCCGTCAGGGCGGGCCGTGAAGACGAATTCTGTGCGCCAGCGCTGGTGGTCGCGACTGGCGGATTGTCCATCCCCAAGATGGGCGCAACTTCCTTTGGCTACGATCTGGCGCGGCAGTTCGGTTTGAAGATCATTGAGACGCGGCCGGCGCTGGTTCCATTCGTGTTAAACGCCGACGACCAGCAACATTACTGCGACTTAAGCGGAGTCTCGGCAGAGGTGATCGCAACGATTGGCAGGCAAAGCTTCCACGAAAAAATGCTGTTCACCCATCGCGGGCTCAGCGGTCCGGCCATTCTCCAGATCTCCTCCTACTGGAAACCTTCCGCTTCCGTCAGCCTCGATCTGGCCTCAGAGCACGATTTGACTGCATCTCTGCGCAATGGGCAGCGCCGCGATCTTTCGGCGCTGAAGACAGCATTCCGCGCGGTCCTGCCACACCGTTTCGCTGACCGCTGGCTGGAGTTGCACCCTCCAAGCGGTTGGAGCAACCACGCTCTTGGTGAACTGGAGCGAATAGCGCACAACTGGATTGTCACTCCAGAAACTACCGAGGGCTATGCCAAGGCCGAAGTCACCGCCGGCGGCGTGGACACCAACGAACTCTCCGCCAAAACCATGGAGAGCCGTAAAGTCCCTGGCCTGTACTTCATCGGTGAAGTTGTGGACGTCACCGGCCACCTGGGCGGTTTCAACTTCCAGTGGGCGTGGGCTTCCGGGTTTTGTGCCGGACAGAATGTGCCCTAAATGGGAAAGACAGCTTTGACGGATGATTGGCGCACGGACGAGCTATTTTCAGCCGGCGTATTTGGACTATCCGATTTTTGTAACGTTTTGCCATTCTCCTTCACTTACCATGAGAGCACATCGACGTTACAATCTGTACCCAGGATGAACAGCCCTTATCTCCAACCTGAGAAATCCACGGTTGGTCCTCTTCCCGAAGATCAGTCTAAGCAGGCCTCCGCGGCCCTGGTGGATATTGACCAGGTCACCAAGACATTCGGCCCTAAAGTGGCCCTCCGGAATATCTCTTTTTCGGTTCCTTCCGGACAAATTTGCGGATTGCTCGGCCCTAACGGGGCCGGGAAAACCACTCTCTTCCGGCTGCTCATGGGAATTCTTAAGGCAACCGAGGGGAAATTGTCCGTTGACGGCCGGGACGCGTTTGAAGATCGTGTGGAGGTCAAGCGGCTCATAGGCTTTCTCCCCGACGAGCCGGTGTTTTATTCGTACCTGTCCGGCCAGGAGGTGCTCGAGCTGAGCGCGGCCATGCATGGCCTGAACGCGCGTTCAACCCTGGAGCGAATCTGGTCGCTCATTTCCAGACTTCGCCTGTCCGATGACATCCAGAATTACGCTGAAGATTACTCGCGCGGCATGAAGAAGAAGCTGGGACTGCTTTTGGCCATGCTGCATGAGCCAAAGCTCCTGGTTCTGGACGAGCCCACCAACGGGCTCGACGTAGAATCCACTCATCTGTTTTACGACCTCATCTTTGAAACCGCCAAACAAGGAACGACCGTCCTGTTTTCGACCCACCTGATGGACCATGTAACCAAGCTTTGTTCCCATGCCGTGATCATCAATGAAGGGACGGTAGTGGCCAAAGGTTCCCTGGACGAACTTAGCTCCACCTACGGGGAAGCCAGCCTGGAAGACATCTTTTTAAAACTGACCGCCAGACCACCTCAACGATGATGATGCGTGATCTCCCCAAGCCGCCCGGTTTTTGGCGCACGGTTCGCCTGCTTCTCGGGGCAACGCGGAAGCGAGCGGCAGGCCGTCGAACGCGGCAACAGGAGCTGCTTCAAACCCGAACTCGCAAGAAATCAACTGATTGGGGCGCACTGGGTTTCGCCGCGACCGTTTTTGTGATGCTGATTCTCAACGTTCTTGCGGCATTTCTCGTACGCACCGCGGTTGCTTCCGGTGAGCGCATTGAAGCCAGGAGGCACAAAGTCGAGGGCTCGGAGAGCATCGTTGTCAGCCAGCAGTTCCTGGACATGGCCAGGAGGATGGAAGCAGCCTATGCTGACTCGCCGGAAACGGCTGATGAACTGCTGGATCGTTACTATACCTTCGAAGCCAGACGCATTGCCAGGAATTCTGAAGAAACGGAAGTAGCCATTAAGCAAAAGCTGCGGGCTGCGTTCCGCAACCACGGGACGCAGGATTTTGTCGCCCGGGAAGGCCCTGACAATTTTAAAGATAACCTGCCTTTTTCATTGAGTGATCCATTCACTGTGCTGCCAGGAGCCTGGAGCTTGCCTGCGATGTTGGGCTCCCTGGTGCTGATCTGGTGGGGAGTGATGCTGGTTTTCCAGGGAGAAGGCCTGGAACTCGATCTCCAGCGCCGCCGGCATCCCATGTGGGAATGGCTGTTCAGTCACCCGGTTCCATCCGGGGCAATTTTTTTCGCAGAGATGCTGTCCCCTATCGCCGCCAACCCCATCTATTGGAGCGCCCCTTTGTTCGTAGCAGTCTTATACGGCTTCGTCTACGACCCAGGGCTGGCCTTCCTGGCAGCGTTTCTCATCGGCATACCCGTCACCATAGCGGCAGCCTGCCTGGGAAAAGCGCTGGAGATCGCAGTGATTCTCCGGTTTTCACCCCGCACGCGCGGAGCCATGGTTGGCCTGATGAGTTGGATCGGCTACACCTCCATGATGGTGTTTTTTATCGGCCTGTATGTTGCATCTTCCGTAATCCCCGCGATCGCGAACTTTCTGCAGCACCTCACCATTCTGCCCTGGCCCTGGTTGCGGCTATTTCTTGGGGGCCAGGCAGACGGTTCCTTTTCCTTTCTTACGGGCATGCTCACCTGCTGGGCCGCGGCCGGCATCACTGTTGCCGGTGCGGTGTGGTTTAGCGCATGGGGAGCACAGCAGGGTCTTGCCGGCAACTTAGGCCGCGCGGATTCACGTCCTTCCACATCGAGCAAAGGAGGAACACGCTTCGGGAAAGATCCCCTGTATCGCAAGGAGTATTTATGGTTCATCCGCGATCGTAGCGCCATTGTTCAGGCCATTCTGATTCCGCTCACGGTGGCAGGTTTTCAGCTCTTTAACTTGCGGGGTATTTTGAGCCAGGCCCAGGGCGCGTGGAATTATCTTTGCGGCGCGGGCATCTTGTTTGGAACGTATTTTCTTTGGATTCTGGGGCCCAAATCTCTTACCTCAGAGGGCAATGCTCTGTGGATCGCTCTGACGTGGCCCCGGGGCCTGGAAAATTTATTGAAGGCCAAGGCATGGCTCTGGTCGCTGATTTCCTCCGCCATGGTGGTGCTGGTGCTCGCTTATGCCGCCTATCTCTTTCCCGTGAACATCTGGCAAATCACGCTGGTGGGGATCGGCTGGTTCTTTTTTTCCCAGAGCATGGCTGAAAAAGCCGTGACGTTGGTTTCCGTGCCGTCATCCTCCGGCGAACCGCAAAAGATTCCGCGAGGCCGGCAGTGGGCCGCCCAGCTCGGCATGCTCACATTCTCCATCGGAGTTCTGACGCAGCAGTGGCACATCGCCATTATGGGGATTGTCTACTCCTACATCACGGCTGCCGCCATGTGGGAAAACTTCCGCGCCCGCCTGCCCTACCTTTATGATCCGTGGTCAGAAAGACTTCCTCCTCCTCCCACGCTGATGCACGCCATGATCGCCATCAGCATTCTGGTGGAGGGCGGCGCAGTGTTCACTACCATCCTGTTGGGGCTGGCCGGACGCGAAAATCTTGCCGTTACCCAGGTCTTTGGTTATGGCATCTGCGCTATGGCCGTGTGCATTGGCGTATGGAGTTTTCTGAGTAATCGAGACGTCTCGCTGGCAGACGTTTGGTTGTGGCGGCCGGCCGCAATCGTGCAAGCGAAATCGCCGGCCTGGTGGCGTGTAAATGAATCACGCAAGGGCACATTTCTGCTTCCGCTGCTGCTGGGAGCAACCGGAGGGTTGCTGCTGGGCCTCTTCGCACATGGATATATCGCAGTCCTCAAGCAGTTTCCAGCCATTGCTGAAATGATGCGCCAGTCGCAGGAGCAGATGACGAAAATGCCCGGCTTCCGAACATCCTTTGTTGTGATCGCGGTGGCGTTCGCTCCATTTGCGGAAGAATATCTTTTTCGCGGACTGCTCTTCCGGGCTTTGGATCGCGAATGGGGCGGCTGGCGCGCCCTGGTTGGCAGTGCAGCTTTTTTTGCCGTCTATCATTCTCCACTCTCCTGGTTGCCGGTCGGGTTATTGGGCCTCACCAATTCATACCTGTTCAAGAAGACCGGGTGGCTTGTCCCTGCGGTCATTCTCCATATGGTCTATAACGCGGTGGTTTCGATTTAAACGCCAGGGAAATTGCCTGCCATCCATCACAATTAGCAACAAAACTTAACTCGCAAAGCGAACGCAGCAGCGCAACATGATGACTGGCGCCGGTGTTCGATTCATCAAAGCACCTTGTCAGGACCAGGTTTTGATTGAGCTGTAGAAAGGGTAATGGAGCCAATCATGAGCAGGTTCACGCCACAACCTTCGCAGATTCGAGAAAGAGTCTCCGCCAATCCTGGCCGGCGCCGGCACTTGAGAACAATCTGGACTGCCTGCCTGGCAGCGGCTTTACTGCTTGCGCTGAACGGGTGCGCGGCTGTGAAAGTCAAATTGGGTATGCGGGTTTATCTGGAGAAGACCCCTGTTGCATCCATCGCGGCCAGCCTACCGAACGGACCGGGTGTCGCGCCGGGAGAAAAGTCTCCGCTGGTTGTGACGGTGACCCAGCCGGACGGCAAAGTGCTGCAGACGGAAGGCAAAGGTGGTGGAAAAGTTTTGTGGCAGGACCTGCAGGTCACCGCAACTCTCGTGAGCGCTAACAAGAAAGGCGTTGTTTCCCTTCCACGTGACCCCAGACTCAGCGACGGGAAGATAGCGCATGTCAGCATCACCGTACCGAGTCATTCGGATGTCCACTCCGCAGAGCTCGACATTCCCGTACGCTACAACTACAAGTACAGCGCGAATTTCTCCGGCAGCAGCGGGAGCAGCGGCATGAACGGCAGCGACGGATTGGACGGTACGAGCGGCAGCTCGGGATCCATGGACCCGAACAATCCATCGCCCGGCGGAAATGGATCGGATGGCAGTAACGGGTCGGATGGCCAGGATGGCGGATCAGGAGGAGACGCGCCGCCAGTGCAGGTCCGTGTGGCGCTCAGACCAGGGAGTCATCCGCTCCTGCAATTATCTGTAGCAGCAATGGGTAAGGACAGATTTTACCTGTTGGATCCCCAAGGCGGTTCGCTAACCGTGATAGCGGATGGAGGCTCCGGAGGATCAGGAGGAAGAGGTGGTCGTGGAGGTCGCGGAGGTTCCGGTGGCATGGGAACGCCGAGCGGGTCGAGCGGACGAGACGGCTCCGACGGGCACAATGGGTCGGATGGCCCCCAGGGCAGAGGCGGAAGCATTACTGTGACCTATGATCCACAGGCCGAACCCTTTTTGGGAACTATCCACCTCTCCAGCCAGAATGGCCCTAAACCAGTATTCAAAGAAGAGCCGGTGGCTCCGTTGTGGTGAGAGCGGTCCAGGACTAGAGCGGTTCCTAAATTGATGTAGTCCACGATAAAGATGCGTAAGATGCGTGAGCCGCGCGGTCGCGCGTCTCAGAGACGGTGCTTAGCACCGGCTGTACGCCTGTGGTTTCGGGTCGTGGAATACACCTTCGCTGGAATAGCTCTGCCTCCGTTTAATGCATTGTTTCCCCGGTCCTGCGGACCGGAGGCGCGGCAAGCGTTCAAGGCGCCTTTGCGATTCGCTTTACGTTCTGGCTGGTCCGGAGTTCAAGCTGCGCAACCACACGCGGTTCGCTCCATTCGCTCATACCTTGATTGGGGCGGTGCACGCAGAGTCTGTATTCGAGACTACCGGAGCAATCAACTTCTCCGATTCGAGCAGTCAGACTGGATCTGCCGCGGTCCTTGGCGGTGGCATCGATTTTCGCATCAGCCACGCAATAGGACTCCGCACCACCCTGGATTATGCTCCCACCTTCCTTGGCGAAGCGATGCCCGGAGAAAGTGGTCCCCAGCATCACATACGAATCTCAGTGGGAGGACTGTTTCATTTTTGACTTGTAGCAATGCTCTAAAGGAGGTTCTTCACCTGTTCCGCCAGCCGCTTGGGTGCGACGAGAGCGTAGCTTCCCAGGAGCAGTTCCCTGGCTTCGTCCCAATCCACTTTGCCCACATCCAGCCGCAAAGCCACCCAGCCTTTTGACGCGATGTAAGCCGGAAGATAGAACCGGCGCGGCTGGGCATCTGCCAGCGCATTGTTGTCACCGGGCATCACCTTGCCGGTAACCGCGACAATGCCATCGCCATGATGGTTGTCGAGAAAGTAGGCAAAGGTCTTCTTCCGCACCAGAAACTGGGCGTGCGATCCATGGATCTTCCGGGTTGCCTCCGGAAGCGCGAGCGCAATCTCCGTCAAGCGCGTGAGTCGTGGGTCTTCGCTGGAACGTCTGGTCATACAGATCGTTATGTCACAGATATTTCCGCAAGAATTCGAGCGTGCGTTCACGCGCCAGGCTCGCGGATTTCGGCTCGTAGTCCTTCCGCTCCTCGCAGTTGAACCCGTGGCCGGCATCATAGATGAATATCGGAATATCCGGATGCGCGCGCCTGATCTTGTCAATCTCTGAGAGAGAAATGTGCTGATCTTTGGCGCCAAAGTGCAGCATCACCGGGCAGCGCGGATTTTCCTTCGCATGCTCGGCGGTCCTTCCGCCGTAATAGCCCACCGCCGCAGCAACATTGAGCCACGTAGCCGAAAGCCAGGCCAGTGTTCCCCCCAGGCAATATCCGAGCACGCCTGTTTTTCCGCCATGCGACGCGTGATCAGCGTAGGCGATCGCCGCTGCCACGTCTTTCATCATGCTGTCCTGCCCGATCTTGCCCCTCACCTCCAGGCCACGAGCCATATCTTCGGGTCCATATCCAAATTCGAGATTGGGTTGCACGCGATCGAACAGACCAGGAGCAATCACGCGAATACCCTCGCTGGCGTAGTCGTCTGCGACTCGGCGAATGTGTGAATTCACGCCAAAAATTTCCTGGATGACAACGAGTGAAGCCGATGGTTTAGCACTCTCGGCAAGATAAGCGTTTAGCTGGTGCCCATCTGCAGCGGTCAGCTTGATTTCTGTGCCCACGCTGCAATGATAACAAGATAGGCCATAGGCAACAGGCCACAGGAGAACTTCTAAATCCGTCACCCACAGAGAGCACGGACGACCGCAGAGTAATTGGAAAGAATCTGGTTCTTTGCAAATCCGCGTTTACTCGCGTGAATTGGCGGCTAGACCGGGGTTGCTTTTGTGGTTGATTTGGTTTTACCAACTACTAATTACCAATTACTGCTTTTTGGGTTTGAGACAAGGGGCAATCACCAATGGCCGTCGGCAGCTTTTCCTGTGGCCTGTTTCGAGTTCCTCTGTGGTCTCTGCGTCCTCTGCGGTAAAAGGTTTTGAATTTCACTGTGGCCTGTTGCCTATTGCCTATTGCCTAATTACTATGCAGCACCATCATGGGATCAATGGCTGACGCCCGGCGCGCCGGAATGTAGGTCGCCAGCACTGCCACCACGATGATCGCAACGGGTGCGATGACGTACGGCCGAGGATCGCTGAAAACAACAAAGTCAGCAAACATGGATTGAAAAAGTTTTGGCAGCGGCAGCGCAATCGCGAGTCCAATCACTGCGCCAATCCCGGTCATCTTCATTCCTTCCCACAGGACCGTACGGCGCACGTCCTGGGCCCTGGCCCCCATGGCTATGCGAATGGCGATTTCATGGGTGCGCTGGCCCACGTAGTAAGCGATAAGGCCATAAATTCCAATAGCGGCAAGTATCAGCGCCAGAAAGGCAAAAGTACCGAGCAAACGCATAAAAAATTCATCGCCGGCGCCCTGGAGTTCGATGACCCTGGACATGCTCATAAGGTTGGTAAGCGGAAGTTCCACGTCAACCTGCGCCACGGCTGCGCGCACCGCAGACGCCAGTCCATTGGGATCAGAGGCCGCCCGCATCATCAGAGAGAAGTCGGGCACAGGCCGTTGAAGAAAGGGCTCGTACACTTGCGGATCGTTGCGAGTGGATTCCGAATAGGTCTTCACGTTGCCTACAACCCCCACGATCTCGCTGCACGCCGGCGTGGCGCCACCCACGTCCAGGCAGATTTGTTTCCCGAACGGCTCCTGGTCCCGCAAAATACGATGCACGAAGTCCTCGCTTGCAACCACGACTCGCGGCGCAGCGGCGTTGTCCATTTCAGTGAACGTGCGGCCACGCAGCAGCGGAATGCCGGCGGCGCGGAAGTAATCGACGGTGATGACAACATCAAGAACGCTGGGGCGCTGGTTGGCCGGCAAGTCGGGCTGGCCCTTGATTTGCAGAGTTACCATGGCTGGTCCCGTGGCCGGCAAGTCGGAAGCGACGGCCGCGGCTTCGGCGCCCGGAATCTGTTGCAATCGCGGAATCAGATCCTGCACAAAACGGACTTGTTCGGATGCATCCTTGAAGCGCGCCTTGTCCAGCGTCAACCCGGCGGTGAGCAGATGGTCTCTCTGGAAGCCAAGCTTCTGATGCTCAACCAGAGCGATTCCGCGGATCAGGAGCGCGCTGCCAATCAGCAGAAACAGGGCGACAGTGATCTCCCCGGTAACCAGCACCTTACGCAGGCGGCTATGCGACCGGCCAGTGGAGGCGGCGCGGCCCTCGTTTTTCAAGTTGGTATTGATGTCCGTGCGCGAGGCCGAGAGCGCGGGCGCAAGTCCGCACAGCACAGCGGAAAAAACTGAGATGCTCAGAGCGAACAGCAAAACATTCGTGTCCAGTTCGAAAGGGACGGCGCGGATCACCTCACTGGAGCTCAGGGAGGCGCGAACAAAGTGAATGCCCCAATAAGAGAGGAGCAGGCCAATGCCGCCGCCAAGAAACGCGATCACCAGGCCTTCCGTCAGCAGTTGGCGGACAATTCGCAGGCGGCTGGCTCCGAGTGAAAGCCGAATCGCCATCTCTTTCCTGCGACCTCCGGCGCGCGCCAGCAGCAGCCCGGCCACGTTGGCGCAGGCAATCAACAGAACAAAACCCACGGCGGTCATCATCACCGCCAGCCCGCTGCGAATGCTGAAAGCGTAGATCAAAAAATCCGGCAGCGTTCGCACTGCAGCGCCCCAGCCTTTTTCTGTCCCGGGAAAATCTTCCCCCGCGCGGCGGGCCAGCGTTGCCATTTCGGCGCGTGCCTGCTCCAGGGTGACTCCGGGTTTCAATCGAGCAAATAGATACAGGAAGCGGTCCTTGCGCGCAGCTACGGTTTGATCGGCATCCCTCACTGCCAGCGGGACCCAGAGTTGCGGCGTGAAGCCAAGCAAGCGGAAAGTTGAGGGCATGACACCGATCACCGTGTAATCCTCCCGGTTCAATCGGATGGTGCGGCCCAGGAGCGAAGCGTCGGAGCCGAACTGCTGCTCCCACAGCTCATGGCCGAGTATGACCACATGGTCGCGTCCCGGCTGGTCTTCTCCTTCCGCAAAAACGCGCCCTGCCTGCGGTGTAACTCCCAGCACGGTGAAATAATCGGCAGAAACCGCAGCCGCACGGAGGGCCACGCTCTGGTTTTGCCAGGTTAAACTGACGCTTCGATTTTCATGGGCCGCAGCTATGTTTTCAAAAACGGTGTTGGAGGCGCGCCACGCCAGGTAATTTGGAGTGGAGACAGGAGTTGCGTCCGGCAAAAAACCTGGCGCCGGATTGATGGAACTGATCACCGCTACGCGATCAACCTCGCGTCCCGGCGGACGTTGCAGCAGGAAGCCGCTGACCAGGCTGAACATCGTGGCATTCAGCGCGATGCCCAGCGCCAACGTGAGAACAGCGGCTGCCGTGAATCCCGGGCTTTTGCGTATCCAGCGCACAGCGTAGCGCAAATCTTGCAACAGCGTGCCCAGCGCCGGCAGTCCGCGGGCCTCCCGATGCTGCTCTTTGGCCTGCTGCACTCCGCCGAAACGAATCAACGCCTGGCGCCGGGCTTCGTCCGCCGGCAGTCCGCGCTGCATGTTTTCTTCGATGGCCAAGTCGAGGTGATGGCCCAATTCCGCATCCAGTTCGTGGTCCATTTTCGACCTGCGGAAAAAGGAGAGGAGGCGCTGAAGTGATTGTTGCAGCCAGTCCATGCTTAACCTTCTTCCTGCATGCCGAGGACCCGGCCCATGACGCCGGCCAGCCTTTGCCAGTATGCCGCGTCCTTGGAAAGTTGCCTGCGGCCCTTTTGCGTAATGGAATAGAACTTGGCTTTGCGATTATTAGATGAGGTTCCCCACGCAGCGGAGATCCATCCGCGCTGCTGCAGACGCACCAGCGATGCGTAGATTGTCCCCTGGTTCAGCAGCACCTGGTCGTCGCTCACCTGCTCGATGCGCCGGGCAATGCCGTAGCCGTGCAGCGGTCCCATGGCTGCAAGCGTCTGCAGGACCATCAGGTCCAGGGTCCCTTGCAACAGATCAAGCTTGGATTCCGGCAAAACGTTTCTCCTGTGTTAATACCACAGGAGTATAACAGGACTTGTGTGGTAGTACCACAGGAAAACCGGATAGAGAGTGGCGACGACGAGAGCAATGCCGAACGCTACGTGGAACGAACCCTCCTTACCAAAAGCGAACGAAAACGGGCCTGTGTCCTCATTCCCGCCGATTTCGAGCGAATTGTCTTGCATTCACTTCCGACCTGTCGTAAGTTGGCTATCAAAACCTGATAAACCATGTTCAAAACAGCACTTTAGGGAAAGTACCAACCTACCCGTTTTAATTAGAGGAGTGCGTAAACCCTGACGGAGGTCTCATGCCTAATAAACCAGTCCCGCCTCGCCGCCCCGCACCGAAGCCGGCGTCAAAGCCCGCGCCAAGGCCGACAGCGAAACCGGCCGCAAAACCGGCGGTACCGAAACCAACCCTAAAACCGGTACCGAAACCGGTCGCAAGACCGGCGGCGACAAAGCCGACAATGCCCCGACCGACGGTACCTGGGGCAAGACCTTCGATTGCGTCTCCCAACCGGATCACACGCCCGAATTTCCTGCCGGTGACCAAGTCCGGCCAGACAACCGGGAAGACGCCCGCTAAGGCCGTTGCTCAGCCGAAGACCGTTGTGCGACCGGTTATTATCAAGCCTCCGGCGGGAGGAAAGCCGGGTGTGCCAGGTGTACGGGACCACCGAACGGTGACAACCGTTCCCGGCCGCGCCGGCACAGCTACGGCGCCGGCCAAAGTACCTCCAAAAGTTCTGACGGCTACCCCGGCGAAACCACCTCAAACTACACCGCAGCTCAACAACATCCGTTTTGTTGACCCCAATTTTGCGCGCAACATCGTGGGTTTGCGTCCTGCCACTGGCGGCTCGCCGCGCAGCCAGATGAAAGTCCCTATTTCTCCTGTTCCTGACCCGACCGACGAGGTCTTGTTTGAAGATCCGGTGCAGGCGGGCAAAAAGTATTATCTGCCGCGTTATAAGGTGGCAGCCCAGGGTCAGAAGTACCAAATCTCTTTCAAGCAAGACGATGCCGGCTGGTCATTCATGGTGAATTTGACCAAGTTTGCCGCACCCTCAATCGCCACTGCTGCTAAAACGGCGCAGGAGATTGACCATCATGTAGCCGTGCTGGTGCGCTTCAGCCAGATGATCGGCAACCAGGCAGGCGCACAGGAAGAGCTCTCTTTCCAGGAAGTCACCCTCAAGAATGACGTGCTGACGGCCGCTTTGCATCTGGATTCGTTGCCGCAACGTGATCTCTTGTACCAGGCTTTGCAGGACCGCAGTTTTGGAACCGCACTGGTCGTCAGGCGTGCAGTCACGGTTGCTGTCCCGATTCCGCAGCCCCCGGCGCCGCTGGCCATTTTCAGGCGGCCGGGAACCCCGCCGCCTCCCTCTCCAACTCCCGCTGTTCCGCAATACCGCCAGGCTGAGCGCGTAATCGACGAGACGGTGGACCCGAGGCCCTTCGTATTCTCTCCCAGTTTACATAAATACATTTTTGCCGGGGTTACCCCGGAATCCAGCGGCGAGAACCTGGGACTGACGCGCTGTGAAGTAGCGGGGACGGATGGCCGTACCTACACCTACTACCAGGATGGCGCCAAGCCCTATGTTTTCTACTATCTGCCTGACTCTTTCAAGCTTCCGCGGCGTCAGGATGGAGCCCATGAACCGCTGGTAAGCGCCAGCTTCGGGCAGGCGGCAGCAGCAGATGAGTTGAAGGCAACGTTCTCCTTCATTGCCGTGCCTTATGTCGATCCCAACCGGCTGGCGACAGCGGGACCACAGTTGAAGAACTCAATCTCTGAGCTGCCCAAGGGAGTTGATGGGCCACAGTTTGAGCCTTTGCTGGCCGCTCCGGGCAAGATCCACTTCAGTCTTTCTTATCCGGGTTGCGACACCAGCAAAGGGCCCTATGAACTGCGCGACAAAGCCAGTGTCGACCTGCGCAGCGGTATTCACGACTCGTTGCAGCTTTCACTGGCCCAATTTCAATCTCTCTACGACGCACTGTTTAGTCCCTCATCGGTGCTCCTGACGGGAAAGGTGGATGTCGATCTGGGGGCCGATGCCGGCGAAGAAATTCCTTTCAGCGCCCGTCTGAATGACCTGGCCGGTGATTTTCTAGCGTTCTCGGAAGACCCCCTGGCGGCTGACGGGACTACCGCAGCGGCGCCTGACGGTTCCGGTGGCCCTTCCATGAAGGACTCCTTGACCAGCGCCCTGGGAGATGCTGCGCAAGGCAATGTGGACAGCGCAGTGGTGGACCTGGTTGGCGGCCTTGCAGGAAAGCTTTTCAGTAAGAAGAAAAAGGACAAAAAGAAAAAGCAGCCAGATGCCCCGCCGGCAGCAGCCGAAGCAGGCGTGCAGGCAACCTGGCAAAACATTATTGAAAGCCCCGTGGAGATTGATTCCCTCAGCGCCACCTTGGTTCGAGGGGAGGAAAGCCTGCCGGCAACGATTGACGGACTCGATCTTTCCCAGCCAGTACAGATTCCGCCGGGGCAGCAGATCACGTTCACCATTACTCCCGCGGATGCCACTGCGGCAGGTGATCCGGTGCATGCGGATTACGACCTGAGCGGCGTGCGCCCTGTACCCGACCGCGAGGCGATCTGGAACGAGATTCTTGATCCCACCGCGCCGGAGAGCTATCTCACGACCATTACGGTGAAGACCCCGGCATCCACGTTTGCCGCCCCGGCTGACAATCCTGGCCAGCAGATCGTCTCCATGGTGGTTGATTTCGATAGCGGCGTTTCCACTGAACTGAATTCCACCAAGCTGGAGGCGAAGGTCGATCTCCCGCATCCGGTAGTGAACTTCGTTCTGCGAAAGGCTGATAGCGGAGAATATCGCTACAAACTCACGCTGGTTCGCTCCAGCGGCGAGCAAACCAGAGACGCCGATTGGCGGCCACCCGAGACAACCACAGTGCTCTTTCCTGCCGTGGGGTGAAATCACGTGGCTTTCGAAGGCATGCCCGATTATCAAGCGCCGGTGCGCGAAAAGGACGTCACCGTCCTTGCGCCGTTCCAGGGTCAGGGAGCTTACACGCTGCTGCCGAACGCGCTGGACATTGCGAAGCGTCCAGATGGAAGCGGGGATTTCCATCTGGGGATCGTCCGTCCGGAAAATCCACTGCTTCCGCCAAAACCCCACGGGATGATGGACTTTCGCTTGCAAGCTGTATTCCCAATGGAGGCGGGCCTGGCCCTGGTCCGCGCGCGACAGGCGGGAGCTGTGCTGGAACAGGCCGTCTTCCGTGGCGGCTTTGTACAGCTATTTCCTATCGGAGAATTCAAGGATGCTCCACTCCCGCTATTTGCACCAATGCCGATCAACTTCCAGGGGCTGGGCGTGGCGCGTTTCTTTTGCGACCTGGACATTGATTCTGCACTGATGGTCAAAGGTATGCTCACCGCGAATACAGCTCCGCTGAGGGCGGAAGCGCATCTGGAAGTCTGGGGAGTGGCGCCACGGCTCCCATTGCAGGTGAACATTGATCCCCCGGCATTCCTCCAGTACTTGCGCTCCAAGGCCGGACCGGACGGCCGGATTTCCCGTGCTGCTTTGGCCGCCGCATTCACAAATGCCCCGAGCGAGGCGCCTTGGACCATCCAGGGAAATATGGACCAGGTCGACCATGCGGAGTTCGCCGAGTGCATGGCAGATCATGTGCGGTCCCGGTTCGCTTCGCTTGCCCTGCCCGTTCAGGGCGAAAGTTCGCCTTTGCTGGCATTGCCTGACCCGGACCAATTTGGGGCCGGAACATTTCTTTGGGATTTGAACCAACCGGCCACCACTGCTCGCATCGTGAGCCTGGGTTTTGATCCGCTGGCCGCGGCGCGGGAACTGGTGGCGTCGCACGGAATCGATGCCGTGGTCTCCATGGACACAGTGCGGAAACTTCAGACGGGAATGGTTTCTCTGGCAGTGACAGCCAATCTTCCCGGGCTGCGACAGGGGGTGTTGAGCCTTGGGGTCACCGCAAAGGTGTCCCCCAAAATGCCGTTCCGGCCGCAACAGATCAACCGTACCCTGGAACTGCCGGAACCCGGCGATTCAGGATCTGTTCAGGTGCAACTTTCTCCCAGGGAGCAGCTTGCGTTTACATATCAAACGTTTGTCATTCTGCAGGATTCAGGCGGCATTCACAGGCTGCAAGGCGATGATACGCCCCACGAAGGCGAAAAACTGGACCTGAACATTGACGATTTCCCCATCAGCTTTGTTCCTGTGGAAGCCGCGGACCGCCTGCTGGCCGCCGGTGCAGTTTCAGGCACGCTGCGTTACAACAATGTGCACAGCACTTTTTCCCTCACTGCCAGCCAGCCGCGCGTGGCCCTGGGTGTACCCAAGGACGCTTCCGCCACTTTGGAATTTGAATTTCGATCCACCGACAAGGCGCATGTTCTGCACCTGGGGCCGTCTCCGGCGGGCGCGACGCACCTGGATCTCTCGTCTTTCCGTGAATACGGCCCGCAGACCCTGGAAATTCGTTGCACCTTCGTGGATGGAGCGCCGTTGCTGGCCATCGATCTCTTGCCCGAGGGAGTTGCTGAAGCACCCAATAACATCACTGTTATGGCAATGACGCCGAAATCGCCGCAAAAGCAGTGGACGTGGTTTGCTTCTTCGCCGTTTACTCCCGGTTACCGCTATCGCATCCATAGGGATGAATCTGGGGCAAATCCCTGGTCAGATGTGCTCTCGCCATTTGAACCCTTGCTTCTGAACTCTGCCACGGCAACCGAGGCCGTCAGCGCTGGAGGTAAGGCGTAAATGGCACAGTTCCAGGACGTTGAGTACCGGCAGGATTCTCATGATCCGGCAACTTTTTTCTATACGCCAGGGCAGCCGTCGCCGGAATTCACGCCGGCAGGGATTCCTGCCGCCAGCCTGGTTAGCGCCGGAAATGGCGGGTTTTTCTCGCTTGGCGTGCATTGGGACCTGGCTCAGAGCCAACTTCAGGCCCTCCAGCAATACCTTCGCCGCCAATTCCCTGACCTTGCCACCGCGCCGGTCCTCCGGCCGGAACAAGTCAGCGTGGATGCGGTCAAGCTGGTCTTGCAGATGCCCGATCGCAGCAACAGCGTTCTTGCCACCACTACTTCTGCCGGATATCCTCCCTTCTCCGCGATCTTCAATGTGGCGCTGGATGCGGCGCGCCTTGCTCAGGTCACCATGCCGCTTTCTGGTCGCGAGAATGTCCTCACAGTTCAGTACGAGATTTCGGGTCAATCCGCCGTGAGCTGCACAGCAACCATTTCAGGTGATGTCCGGCCAGATGTTCAGCAATTGGATCCCGGATCAGACGTTGACGCTTGCCGCTCGCAGATCGAATCGGCAATCACGGATGGGCGAATCCAACTCACAGTTTCCGGTGATGGCGTTTCGGCTGAACTGCGTGACAGCACCATCGCCTCGGCAAAAGACCAGGCGGCCAAGACTTTACAACGAATGCTTCCCGGAGAAAACGCAGATCTGGATGCGGCCCATCTCCTGGTTTCCGCCACCCTGAATGATGTGCGGCCGGTGAAACTGCTCCGCCAGGCCGACGTGGGCCGCTGGTTCGGTGGTGGGAATTCGGTGCAACCGCTGGTCGCTGCGGCTCCAGGCGCGGCACCAGGCGGCCCCATCAACAGCACTTTCAAGCTGGGATTTGACATTAGCAATCTTCCTGTTGCTTTTGTTCAAATATCGACCGGCGATGCCAAACAGGCGCTCCAACCTCCTATGTTCAATCCAGTAACACTCAGGGTCGATCCGAGCCTGCCCGTGACCGTGACCACCAACTACACCGATGGAGGCCAGGCATATCAGGCAAAGGTGGGCGCCGGAAGTGACAATCTGCTGACGCCCGGGCAATTAGGCTTCTGTCTGATCAGCGTTGACGGTTCCGCTCGCAAGCAGAGCGGGATGAAGCAGTTAAAAATGCAGGTGAAATATCTCCCTGACGGCAACGGAACTCAGGACGAACACGCCATCCATTGGGCATTTGGAGATTGGACCGATAACTGGTACTTCGTTTCTAGGGATTCCGGGCTGGGCGGCGTTATTGAATATAGTTGGCAGGAAACCGCATCTGACGGGACCGTGGTTGATCACCCGCCGTTGAAAACCAATCAGACTCAACTGAAGTTATAAGAAAAAAAATTTGGAGGCACTGAAATGCTAGCGTGGACAAAAGAACAGAGAATTCCCGGTGTTGATGATGTAATTGCCTATGGAGACAGCGAATCTCCTTTTATTTTCTATCTCGTTTCATCGACGCCCAGGTTCCGCATTGGGCCGGATGGCTCGCCCGTGTTCCAGTTTCTGAAGTACCGTGAGCCTGTTCCGCGAGATGACGGAAAAAAGGGCGGCGGCTTTCTGATTTGCGACGTGGAATTCTCCGTCCCCTCAGATTCCCTGAAAAAGGCCACGGACGCGCTTCAGGAACAGATTAATGCCCAGTTTGCAAAAGTGAATCCCAAGCCCGTAGTCCAGATACGTGAGATCACCTTTACCAAAGGTTCCACCAGCGTGCAGTTGTTTGACAGCGGTGGGGCCGGTGGCGCCGGGGCCCTGGTGGAAAGAGTGCAGAATCCGGGCGCACCCAGCCTTTATGGAGATTTGATCACTCCCATCACGGTTGAATTTTCACCGGAAGGCGCGACCCTGGCCGAGCAGGCGCTGCAAAGTAAAGGCCCGGCCCTTCAGGTTATCTATAGCCTTATCGCTCCGGTGGCGTTGCCGAAGATGACCGTAAGGGTGTGGTTCGTTGCGGACAAGTTCATGAGCTATACCCAGAAGGTAGACATCAACAAGGGGTGGTACAGTCCGAATACGTACAAAGAAAATGTTCGCCAGTTGTTCATGTCCAGCGAGTCCGGGGGAGTGGATATTTCCGCCGACGGCGTGGTGGATCCCAAGGTCAGAAGCAAGGTGGAGGATTGGGGCTTCCAGACCCTGGATGATGGGGTGAAGCGGATGGTTCTGGGCGACATTCCCGATGTGTCGTCCGATGACCGCAAAGTCCCCGATGGCATTGACCACCTTGATCGCAGCATCGCAATCAACAAGGTCGCCAGCTTTTCGCGCACCATGACGGAGGGCATGACGATTGAGGTTGACCTGGGTCCACGTGGAAGTTTACCGGGGATCAGCACGCTGACCGGCAAGGACGGCAAGCCGCTCAAATGGAGCGATTTTTCCCGGACCGTGGATTTGAATGATCCCTTCTTCCAGCAGATCAACATCAACGTCCGCGCCAATGCCGATTTTACCGCCTTGCCCATCTTCAGCATTGATGGACAAATCGCCTATGACGAGGGCAGCACGCACACCAGCATGGCTTTCAGCCTTACCAGTCCCAACGACGTGGTCAAGTTTGCCAGCTTCACGGAAAACAATAAACGGGCTTATAGCTACAACACCAAAGTCAACTATAGAAACGAGACCCGGGTATTTGAGTCCGGCACCATCCTGAGCAAGGGCGATGAACCGCTTACCATTGATGTTGGTGACACGGGAGTGCTCCAGGCAAATGTTCAGGCGGGTGACATCAACTTCGACGAGGTGGTGCAGGCCCTGGTGACGCTCCACTATGAAGATCCTGCAAACAATGTGGACCCGGTGGAATGGGAACTCACTCTGGATAAAGACCACAAGGCGCAGACGCTACAGAAGGTGATCTTCGCCACCCGCACTGCCCCCTTCAAATACAAAGTGAAATATGACATGAAGGATGGCAAGACCTACCTGGTTGACTGGAAGCCGAATCCGGCAGCCCAGGTTTATGTGGGCAGCCCGTTCGGCGGCCGCAAGAGCCTGCATATGCGGTCCTTTGGTGATTTGCAGTCTGATATTGCCACCATCTTCCTGGACCTGAAGTATGTGGACGACGCCAACAACTACAGCCAGTCCAACTCGGTTGCTCTCAGCAAGTCAACACCTTTCCTTGACTGGACCTTCCCGGTCATTGACGACAGCAAAGGCACGGTCACTTATTCGGGCAGCATCCAGTTTCAGGATGGGCAGGTACAAGCCATCGCAGACACAACCGCCACGAAAGACACAATCCTGGTTGGCCGGGCAAAGGATGACACTGAATTCCTCAGCGTCAGCGTCGCGCCGGACCTGCTGGACTTCAGCAAGCTGAAGCTGGTGAAGGTGACTCTGCACTATACGGACGCCGGGCACGATATTGACAGCACCAAAGATTTCCTGCTCAAGGCCAACTCAAGCGCTCCAACCTGGACGCTCCGCCTCCAGGACAAGAGCAAAAGGAGCTATGAATACCGGGTCACTTTCTTCTTCCAGGATGGCACGAGCCGATCCATAGGCCCGATTACGAGCAGCGAACCAATGCTGCTTCTGGAAATGCCGTCAACAACCGCGGCCGCGCCGGGAGCGTAATCCATGATCTATTTGAATCCGCCGTTCCCATTGATCAACGGTGTTTCCCTGATGCCGGATCATCAGGACCCAAATTGGTTTTACTACCTGCCGCTGGCTCCAAGGCTCACGCAGATGAATGATCCTACGACCGGCCAGCAGATACCGCAATTGCAACTACTCAAATTCCGCGGCTCCGCCGGCAATGGCGGCTTCCTGAATTTTGACTGCAATATCGGAATTGACAGTAAGGTGCTCGATGATGTCGCGGATGAACTCAAAAGCTCTCTCCACCTGCGGGATACCCCGAAACTCGGCCCTCTGCCGGTGGTGGATGGCACCGTGAGGCTGCTGTTATTGGGCGCATCAACTCCGGACACGCTGCCGCCCGGGACCAAGCCCGCTTCTTCAGGCTCCGGGTCTTCTTCGAGTTCGGCGGCCGCAGCGGCGGCTGCGGGCCCCAAGTTCGTGACGCGGATTGATCAGAGCGCGCATCCGGCGCTGTATGGCGATAACCAGGCCACATTTTCCGTTTCCCTCGATGCCGCCGGAGTTTCCGTTCTGGACCAGGCGCTCAAGGGAGAGATGGCGCCCATGGGAATCGTGTATGCGCTGGATTACCTGGCGCTGCGCCCGGCGTACAAAGTGCGCCTGCACATTGACTGGGACCGGGTGCAGAAATCACTGGACGAGCAGTTCGGCGCCGATTTTCTGTTTTTCTCCAGCCAGATTGACACCGCCGTGGACAAGCTGGTTGAGAGCCGCGTGATCCAGATGGACGTGGACACCTTTGTACCTGAAGGAGAAGATGACGCCAGCGTCATCTCCAGCCGCGACCGTGCTGTCCAGGAAGTGCGAGACATGATCACCAACGCCTTTTTCCAACCGTCGCTGGACCCAACCAAGACCCAGCCGGATGGCTGGGACAAAGCGACGCAGTTTCTTGAGTCAACCTCAAGAATGGCCGCGACCGGAGGATTGGGGGGCGCATTTTCCTACAAAAAGACTGACTACACCCGCATCGACAAAAAAATGCTGGATGTGACCATGAACGAGCGCACTACGGTCAAGCGCACCATTTATCCCCAGGGACATCTTACGGGGCTGTTCCAGGTACTCCGCGACCAGCACATGGATGTCAACCAGTTCATCCTGCCCGTAAACCTGGATGACCCCTGGTTCCAGAGACGCGCAGTCAATGTGATCTCACGCGCAAATTTTGACGAAGACAGCGTGACTTCACTGAACGTGCAAATGAAGTATGGCAGTGATGGCAGGAGCGTGCTTCTGGAGCCGGCGCATCTGACCGACAAGGCTGACTGGGCCAGCAATCTCTCTGACAACGCGGTGCAACGGGATGTGAGCTACCAGTACACCGTCAGCTTCAAGAATATTGATGGCACGCAGCGGCCTCCCAGCATTGACTCCCCGCAACTGGTCACCCAGGCCGACAACCTGGAGATTGATCCGCGCCGGCTTTACTCCATGGTTCATGTGCCCATTACGGCTGTCAGTTTTCCGTGGCCGAAGTACTCGGTTGTGGAAGTACAGGCGCGCTACAACGATCCCGCCAACAGCCTGCACGAACAGGCGACATTCCTGGTGAGCAGCGACAAGAGTTCTCAGGATTGGAGGATTTTCATCCTCAATCCGAAGCTCACAGACTTTGAGTACAAGCTCATCTACCGTGGCGTAGATGGCCACGACCTGGAGAAGGATTGGGTAGCCACGGACCAGCAGCAGATCATCCTTCGCGATCCCTTCCCCAACAAACGCAGCGTAGACGTGGTGGCGGCGGTGCCCTGGGACAAGGTACGGAACGTCTTTGTAGACCTTTCGTATGATGATCCTGCCAATGGTATTTCGCAGCAGGGGTCTGTTACTTTTTCCGGGACTGATCCTGCGCCGAAATCGTTCACCACGGAATTGCGCAATCCCAATCAGCGCCGCGTGGCCTTTGAAACCACCATCCTCTTCAATGATGGCAAGATGGCGCAAATACCGCGGTCTTATACGCTGGACAACCGTATCTTTGTCCGGAGTGATATGCATGGCCACAAGATCGTGAGCGTTCGTCCGGAGGACGCTGACTTTGCCGGGCTTCAGATCAAGCAGGTCATTGTGAATCTCAAGTATGAAGATCTGGGGAATGGCCTGAGCTACAACAGCCAGAGCACCTTCACCAAGCCGGGAGATTCGGCCAGCTTTGAATTTGATTACGTCGATCCAGCTCAGTCCAAGTACAGCTACCA
This sequence comes from Candidatus Angelobacter sp., assembly GCA_036522115.1. Classification (GTDB taxonomy): domain Bacteria; phylum Acidobacteriota; class Terriglobia; order Terriglobales; family Acidobacteriaceae; genus Angelobacter. The sequence continues at coordinate 14,992 of DATDGL010000153.1, read as the reverse complement.
GTCCTCGGTGCAGTTTACGAACGGCCTGTCTCGCGATGCTGACTGGCAATTGAGTGATGCACCGGACCTGGTGATCCGGGTTACTTAGGTCAAAAAAGCACTTTGAAGCGATTCGCGACAGGCGCCCGGATCCAGTAGGCCGGCGCCTGCGCTGAAAACTTTTTCCAGGCCTTACACGGCCCGCCCAAGGAGATTTCTATGCTGCTGCTGAACACAGCCAAGAGCATCACGGTAGACGGAGTTACGGTTTTCCCGGACCACGCCGATCCCAACCAGTTCTGGTACCTGCCGGGGCCGGTGAGTCTTGCCCGCAGGGATGACGGCCAGGCTTCCTTTACTTTTATCAAGTACAAACCGGCGGCAGTTGAAAGCGGCGTCAAGGGCGGCGGCTTTGTCATGTTTTCCACCTGCCTCAAGCTGGACCCGAAAACGGAAGGCCGCATCAAGGGGCAACTCTCGGGTATTGCGCCCGGCGATCCTGTCCTTAGTTTGGCCCAGTTTGATTCAGGTACGGTCAAATGCGTGGCCCTCAACCTTCAAGGCTCAGGCGGCACCACCGCGACCGCCGCTGCTGCCGGCTCCTTTAATGCCGTGGACCAGATTCTCGGGGCGAACACCCCTTCCTTGCAGGGGGATGAAGACGCAGCCTTCAGCCTTACTCTCAGCCAGGAAGGCGCAATCATTTTGGAACAGGCATACAAGCAGGGCACCGGACCGATCGGCGTCATTTACGACCTGAAATTCACTGGCTTACGTCCCTCGCTGGACGTGAAGATCACTGCCGATTTCAAGCGCATGTATGACGGGTTGAGCGTGGATCTCTCCGGCCAATATTACTTCGTAAAGGCCGACCTCCAGGCGACATTTGAAAAAATGGTCCAGGATGGCACCATCAAAGTTGTAGTCACAAATTTCACCAGCGATCAGGACGCTAAAGATAAAGAGAAGTGGGCGCTGGATTTTTTTACAGAGAAACTTCTCGCTGATTGGTTCGAGCCCACCCTGGGGCTTGGCCAGCCCAAGGTGGATGCGAGCAGCGGTGGTGGTGGCTTGCTGGACAAGGTTGGCAGCGCGATTTCCGATGCTACCCATTCCGGCTCCTCTTCCGGAACCGGTACCGGTACCGGTACCGGTACAAGCGGCAGCAGCGGCCAGTCGTCGCCTCCGGCCTCGGGCGGAACAACCCCTGGACACTCAGGGGGAACAGGTTCTGGCTCAGGTTCCAGCGGCGGCAGCGGAAGCACAGGTACGGGTTCAAGCGGGAGTTCGCCCAGTACAAGTGCAGCCTCAGGCTCAAGCTCCGGATCATCTTCGAGTTCCTCCAGTGCCAGCCACAGTGCCCCATCTTCGACAGCGGGCGCCACTGGCACTGGCTCCGGTACCAGCAGCGGCACGGGTGGAGGGAGTACCGGCACCGGAACAGGGACTGGAACCGGCAGTGGCACAGGGACTAGTACAGGAACCGGAACTGGTACGACGGGTACGGGCACAGGAACTGGTACTGGAACCGGAACAGGAACTGGCACTGGAACCGGCAGCGGCACAGGGACTGGTACGGGCACGGGGACTGGGACCGGAGCTGGTACGGGAACAGGAACAGCGCCCGCGGTTTCTCATGCTCCCGCAGCTTTCACGCAAACTCCCAATCCTCCGCCTGCCGGTTATGGCATGCAGCACACGCCCGCCACTTCCGGCACCACAGAGACCATTACTGTGCTGGTGGGCACCGCAACACCTACGGTCACGGTAGATGGGAACGCTGCCACGCTCAATGCCTCACATCAGCTAACCATTGACGTCGCCCCGGGCTCACAACACGATATACGACTGGAGTATCCGGCCGGCCAGCAGGCTTCTGAAACCTTCGCTCTGGATTTTCAATACGACCAACCAAGAGAAGCCGGATTTACGGTGAATCCGCCCAGCAACTCCTACAAGGCATATCTGACGAATGCGGCCAACGACCAGCCGTTCCGGCGCAGTCAGGCGCCCGGTGGAAGTTCGTCCAGCCGGGGCGCACAAGCGTTGCGTGATTGGATCAACACCCTGGCCGATCCAAAAACGGTTGAACTGGACGCGCACGCAAGTTGGGAGGGCCACACCGATACAGCCCACACGCAATACAATCTTTCGCTTTCCAACCGCCGCCTGCAGGTGGCGATGGGCATCATTGGAGACCATGCCCATGTCAGCGCTTCGGGTTTCACCGGCGATTCCGACGCCAAAACCGCAGGACGCAGAAGCACTGCGGGTGGCACCGCTGACAATCCGGACCGGGTCGTTCACATCAAGGGATTCACCGGCCCGGCTGCGACAGCAACGGTGGTCACCGGTCGCATCAGCCGTCCCGCCGATCCTGCGCGCCCGTCAACACCGTCAACACCAACTACGCCCACCACGCCGACAACGCCTACCACCCCGACAACTCCCACCACGCCAACCCAACCGTCAACACCATCCACGCCTGACAAGCCCAAGCCGGACCAGCCGGCAAAGCCTTCCTCTGATGGTCAGATTGCCGGTGCGCCGTCGGTCCAATTCAAGCTCAAGTTCGTCCACCAGGAAGAACTGAAGACCATGACTTTTGAGTACAACCGCTCGGATGCGACCCAGCGCTCCTACGCGCCACAAGGATTCTTTGGTCTGATGCTGGCTGATCTCAGAGACGACGAAAAGAACTTTGTCGAAGTGGATCTGGATGATCCGTTCTTCCGCCAGTTCGCGGTTACGGTTCAAGCCCCCATTAATTTCCAGAACATCGGGCTGCTCTCCTCACATGTTTCGCTCGACTATGGTGATCCCCAGGACGCGCAGAACTTCAAGCATGGCGATGCCATCTTCGATCTCTCACGGCCCAAGGAATTCAAGTTCGCCGTGTTCATGAATGCAAGTCACGACACCAGTTACTCCTACGCGACGGAATATCATTTTGATCCCGATGCCGGCTGGGACGGCCGCACATTCTCCTATCAGTTTCCGCCGCGCCCCACCGAAGACCGCGACCTCTTCCTGAATCCCTACGATCAGATTGGATTTCTCCAGGTGCAGGTATTCCCGCACCAGGTGGACGCCGGCGTAATGGATTCCATTGATGTTGACCTGGCCCACACTGACCCAGGGGGAAATGTGGTTCGTCGCACGCTGAATGTGTTGCCGGGATCTCAGCCCCAGTTCTGGAGAGTGCGGCTGGATGATCCCCAGGCACGAACCTATACTTACCAGCTCACACATCATCTGAAGGATGGAACGCAGATCAACGCGGACCCGGTCAGTTCAACGGCTACAGCTCTGCCCGTCAATGATCCTTTCGACAAGGCCATCGAGATTGACTTTGTCCCCGTATTCAACGCTGCGACCACGCGGCTGGTCTTTATTGACGTTCAGTATGATGATGACAAAAGCAATTATCATCGCCAGGAACGCCTCCAGTTGCCGCCCAATGCGCAGAATCCCGTGCACTTGCGCATCGCGCTCATGAATCCCCAAAAAACTGCTTACCGCTATCGGGTCACGCTGGTCGGAACCGGTGGGCAGATGAACCAGGGAAAGTTTATTGAAACCAGCGAGACCCTCATCGCCATCTCCGATGCGCCATGAAGTCCCGCTGTCCACGTGACAGTTCTGCTCTGGATTGTGCGCTCCGGAGCATGGAAAAGAACGCCGTTGAGCAAACTGGCCGTGCCCGGCGAGCGCTCGACGTACTGCTTCATGGCGTGCGTACCTCATGCTGGCCGGAGGTGGCGTGGATGTTCAGCAGGCTCACGCCGGATGGGTATCCCTTGGAGCTGACCTTCTCTTCATCTCCGGAACCTGCCGTGCGCTATGCGCTGGAAGTTGCCGGACCAGAGATGCCGGAGCATCAGCGACTCAGGGAAGCATTCAGGTTGTACCAGGTGCTCGCAGGCCATCCTGCATCTGCGGAGATTGAGCGGGCACTGGCCGCTGTCCAGGCCGCTCATGAACTCTCCTACGGCGCCTGGTTTGGCGGCTCTCACACAAAAGCCACAGACCGTTACAAGATCTACGCCGAGATCCCAAAGGACGCGCCTCTGAGTGAGTTCCCCACCGAAATTTTTCCCGGAGCGTTGCCGCTTGAACCTGGCCACTCACAGCCCGTAATGTTCGGCTATCAGCCCGAAAGTGACGTGCGCGAAGTCTATTTCCGCACCGGAACCCTGGCGCCGGAAGACATTGGCAGGCTATTGTGGAAAAACAATTTAAGCCACCGATATCATGAAACACTGGAACTCATCCAAGCGACGGCCGGGCGTCCTGGAAGCACCGCAGCGCTTGCGGGCTTCAGCCTGGCTTTCAACGGTGATGCCAAAACCAGGGCAGTCTCCCTATTCACTGAGGCTAAGTTCCTCTTTGGAAGCGACGCGAATGCCCGCCGCAGCTTGCTTAAGCTTGCCCAGGCCCGGTGTTGGCCCCTCCCAGGATATGAGGAAGTCTCGCGGGCACACCACCATTGGGACGCCATTGCCGGCAACCAGGGAGTCATTGCCTGGATTACTACCGCTGACAACCCGGTGGAGCTGCGCATCAGCGTAAGGCCGCCGGATCCCGGCTCAGGCGGGTTCTAAGCAAGAGCTTAGACACAAGTTTATTCTGGGTTGTGTGCCGGGCATGAGCGCCTCAGTTTCCGGTGGTGGCAAAAGTGTTGCGAACGATGGTTGAGACCGCCCGTACTTCCCCATAGAGAGCGGGCCGCTTTGCCTTCGTTTCCGGGTCCTCGATGTAATCTGCCAGGTAATACACATGCTGTGTTCGAACCGTGGTTCCGTCTGCCGGCTCGTTGGGATTTGCCCCGTCCGCAGCTTTAGGAGGGACGGTCTTGTCCAATACGTCACCGGTAAGCTGTGCCCGAACACGCTCTGCGAGTTTGGCCGCTTCATCGTGATAATTTTGCATTTCGCCGCGCTTGGCTTCGGCGCGCTGGCTTCTTGCCAATTTTTGCAGATCAGTTCCCTCGGCAAGATTGGGGATTCGACCAAATACCGTGGTCGGCAGCCCTGGACCGCGATTTACGCGGTCTCGCACCAGGCTCACCAGCGCCGGCACGACCGCTTCGGCGTCAACATTGGACAACGGCGGACGCCACCGCAGCCCAGGCTTGCCGCTCTTGGCATGGATTTGCCACTGGATTAGACGGCCTCCTACGGTCCGCTTCATCTTTGTGGTGGCCCAAACGACAATGTCTACATTGTGCGAGACATCATCATCATCGCCCATGCCGATGGCCAACACCCGGCCATTGCTGAGATGGAGCCGCCACGGGAAATGCTCCTTCAGGAACCGCCTGAGACTCGACACGATTCCCGTCAAATGGTCTTCCTTGTCGAAGAATTCTTCCGCTTTCACGTCTTCCTTGGCCCGGAGAACATGCGGCACACGGAGCGACTTGTTGGTCATGAACCACAGTTGCAGTCCGCGCGGCATCAACAGGCTGCGCACCTGTCCTGCGGCATACACTGACTTCCACTTATCCTGCTCCGTGAACCGCAAGGGATTAAGGACGACATCCTGAAGGAGAAGTCCGCCTGGGCGCAGCAGCGTCCGGAACTCCCGTGCATAGCTCTCCATGTCCTGCGTGATCTGTGGGTCCAGCACTCCGCAGCGCTCGCCGAAACGCTTCTTCAGGTCCGCTGTGGCCGGGCCCGGCAGCGTTCGCACGTGAAGATCAAGGTCATTCGCCAGCCATTTACCCACAGCGCTTGCCGTGTCACCATGGCCTTCCGCCAGACATACAATGGTAATCAAGCCCGTCAGTTCTTCCCGGTAATTCCCAAGCTCCGTCACCAGAGTGGAAACGTGCCGCGGCTTGTCCTCGACAATCACCACAGGGCGTTGACCCGCCGCAGGGTCTGAGATCCAATGCATGCTTCGCTCCGGTCAGGCTGGTTTCGCTTCAATCACTTTGACCACCCAGAAGCAGACAAACTGGGTTTCGTCTGCTCGATCAGGCCCAGCATCGAACTCCCAGCCGAGCACCTTCGCCGCCATCTTCATCAACTGCAGGCCGCCTTGTTTCTTCCGTACTTCGGTGATGGCGTTATTTCGCATGGCGTTTCTTACCGTAAAGGTCATATGCAGACCTTCCTCCCGCACCTGTAACACGGGAATACTCCCGGGCTCGCCGTGCCGCAGAGCATTGCGTAGCGCTTCGGTAGTGAAGAAACCGATTGCCCCCGGCAGTTGCACTCGCAGCGCCAGTCCATCCAGCCATTGGATGTCCTCCCGAAACACTTCAGGCGGAGGATCGGAAAGGCCATCCAGCGTGCCCCCCTCCAGACCCAATATCTCACGCAACTCGAGTAGCGCGCCCGCCGCGAGAAATACCCGCCGAAGCACGCTCAGGGTCAAATCAAACCCGTCCCGCAACACAATTACGTCAGCCGGATTGGACGAGGCACGCGCTTTATCCGTTGAGGAAAACAAGGCCAGCACGAATTTTTGATTTCTGAGCAGCAAGCGGAACACGTCTTGAGCCAGCGCAGGATTGTTCTTGATCAGGATGTCGAGGCCGCTGATAAGCGCGACGATCCCATGATCCATAAGCTCGGCGAACTGCTGCCGCAGGTCCGCCTGGATCCAGAAGAGGTCGTTCTCGGGTTCAAGTGGCAGGACCAAGGCCAATCGGTCGCCTGGGACAGCGCCCAAATGCTCAACATTCGCGCGAACGTCCGCAGATCGGACAATAGCGTCTACACTCCGCGCATGCGATACGTCTTTGATCCTTGTTCCATACCCACGCCGCTCCCGGCCCACGGATTGATTCGTCTGATATTGAGGCTGCGCTGTTTCCTCCACGATATCGAGGAACTTCTTCTCCGGGACAAAACCGCATTTCTGGGCGGACAGACTTGCGCCACGGATGATGTCGGAATTGGGATCGGTAATCAGGATGGGAACGCCGAGCCGATCGAATGCATCCACCAATGCTTCTGAGCCGCGCTCTGTGCGCCTGGTGCGAAGGACCAGCCAAACGATGCCCGCCAAGAGGCCGGTGGCCAGGAGCGGGCCCGTCCACAAAGGCCAGCTCGACGCAGCTTCAGGCGCGAGAATTGCGATCAGCCATTTTTTCTCGCCCAGGTGCATTGCAATGGTGTGCTCTCCCGAGGTCGTGAGCCGCTCCGGACATTGCAGGAACCGCCCGTCGCTGTGCCCCGCAATTCCCTCGTTACTGATGCAGCGTTGCACCCGTTCGCTCAACTCCCTTTTATCGCTTTGATCAAGATGCTTGAGGGCCGCCGCCAGGTCTTCCCAAAACGGGGCCTCCTTTTCCACCGGGACGAGCGCGGCAAAGCGGCCCCTGGGACCAGCCAGACTCTCAGGATCGAACGTAACGTCCATACCGGGAATCATGGGGACGCCAATGTACTCTCGCGGCGGGCCGGTGATGGTCACGTTAAAACCAAGGCCGGCGCGGTCAAGGTAAGGGCTTGAGTACCGGAATGCGGGTGAAAATGGCGGAGCAAAGTACGAAGCCTGAATGAAACAAGGCCTGGATTCGAGCGTCTTCCACCGTTTCAGCTCTGGCTCGATTGCTTCCTTGCCGGGACGCCACGTCACGATGTCGCCCGTAGGGAGGAGAATATACTCCCGGCCAATCGTGGAAGGACCAAGTCCGGATATCTGGATTGGCTCGACCGTTTCTCCCAGGTGGTTGAATAGATTTACCACTCCGGGCAGCTTCAAGCCTTCAGGAGGCCGCAAGAATCCGCATTGGGTTTGAAGTTTGCCTTTCGGCCGGAGCCAAAGAATGGCCGTATTCCGCACATGGCTGATTTGCACGGTCCAGTCGGTAATTCCTGCTTCGACCGGCGTAAACGCGGGAGGGGCGGTTGCAGCCGGCCATGGGTTCTTCCAGTCCTCAAAGAAGGTTTTCACCGGAGGGAATTGATTCAGGGGCGGCGGCAACTGGTCCAGGGAGGAGAGGTTTTCGGAAGCCGGTTGGACCACTCCAAGGCAGTTGGCGACATCTTTGCTGCCGGGAAGCTCACGGCACACTCGCGCCAGGTGCGCTAACAGGGCAGCGCTGAGACCGGGGTTGTTCTCCGCCAGCATGGGCGAGGTGATCCGGACGTTGAGAAGTTCAGGAAGGCTTATCCCCGCCAAACCTGGTTCACCCTTTTCTGTCTGGGTCTCCCGGATCTCCCGCCAGACCAGTGTGACGGCCGCGCCAACTACCAGAATGATCCACAGTACGGCGAGTTTTCTTCCACGCCACTTAAGCGGGCGCTGCTGCTTCAAGCTTGCCTCCTTCGTCCGCCCCGGAAAGGGAATCAATCGTCTGCGGACGACTCTGACAAACGGGTTGTCTGGTATTTTATGGCGCGCTGCGCGAGATGGCTATGGTGGCGGCTCCAGGAGAAATAGATGATAAGCCCAATCGCGAGCCAAACGACCAGCCGAATCCACGTTGCCTGATCGAGAACGGCCATAAATGAGAAGCAAACGACGATGCCGAGAACCGGAACGAAAGGCACCCATGGCGTCCGGAATGGGCGTGGCAGGTCCGGATCCGTGCGGCGCATGACCATAACGCCGGCACAGACAATCCCGAAAGCCAGAAGGGTCCCGATGCTGGTCATGTTGCTCAGACTGGAAAGCGGCACAAATCCGGAAAAGAGGCTGCAAAAAGTCATCAGGAGCAGATTGGATCGCCACGGTGTCCCAAGCCGGGGATGAACGGCAGAGAACACCTTGGGTAGAAGGCCGTCGCGGGACATGGAAAAGAAGATCCGGCTCTGGCCAAAGAGCATCACGAGAATCACTGAGGTATAACCGGCGAGGATTCCAAATACCACCATCGTCGCGAGCCATGGATAGCCGATCTGGTTGAGGGCGTCATAAATGGCCGTGGGGGTCATTTCTTTATAGTTCAAGATGCCCGTGAGCACCCAGGCGAAGAGTATGTACAGGACGGTGCAGATGATGAGAGCACCGATGATGCCGATGGGCATGTCCCGCTGCGGGTTCCGCGCCTCCTGGGCAGCGGTTGAGACGGCATCAAAGCCGATATAGGCGAAGAAGATGATCCCGGCTGCGCGCATCATGCCGCTCAGGCCGAAGTGGCCGAATTGGCCAGAGTTGGGAGGAAGAAACGGCACATGGTTGGCATGTTTCATAAATCCCCAGCCCAACAAGATCACCAGGAGCACAATGGCAACCTTCAGGACCACAATGGCCCCATTGAAGCGGGCAGAGGAACGAATGCCGGTGATGAGCACCAACGATACCAGGCAGATAATGAAGATTGCCGGCAGGTTTACAATTCCGCCTTCGAGCGGACCGGCGCTGATCGCCCTAGGCAGCGTCAGGCCAAAGTGACCTAGAAGGCGCGCCAGGTAGCTCGACCAACTCACTGACAGCGTGGCAGCGCCCACGGCGTATTCGAGGACGAGATCCCAGCCGATAATCCATGCCAGCAGCTCCCCCATGGTGGAATAAGCGTAGGTGTAGGCGCTGCCGGCCACAGGGATCATGGTGGCGAATTCGCTGTAACACATGCCCGCGAGAATGCAGCCGACGCCTACCAGCACAAAGGAAAACACCACAGCCGGCCCTGCGTTTTGATTGGCAGCCGTCGGCGTGATGGCGAAAAGCCCGGCGCCGATCACAGCGCCGATTCCGAGAAGGACCAGATCCAGCGGCCCCAGCTTCCGCTGCAGAGCAGAATGCTCGTCACCGCCGACCGGTTTTTTGGCGAAGAGATTCATGATGCCGCCCTCCTCTTCCATGGTCAACGGTAATTGCAGCGCCGCTTTCCTACACAACCCCTCGTCTCGCACCGGGGAGTGCAAGTGATGGGAGGTCACAGGATGTGCGGCAAGGATTGACCCAGGCAGGCACTGGGACGGGCCTGCAAAAACATACTTGCGTCATCACGCGGGGACAATCCACGCGAGCCTCTTGGTGTAAAATCGCCGTGCTTTCGTTCACAAACCAAGCGGCAGCTTGACACTACCCCGTGCCCAGGAGGTTCGTTCTGATAGGCCAGACCATTTCCTACTACACGATCATCGCCACGGCCGGCATTTGGGTGAGGTGAACCCGAGGAAGCGAATCCAACAAAGAGGCAAAATGACCCCTTCCAAACTGGCATTGATCGTCGTCTCCTCCATCTTGTTTCCTGCCACTGTACCCCTGCTTTCCCAGGAGTTGAACTCAAACTTCGCCCGCGACCCCGAACAGCCCATCGACCAGCAGTACACCGACCAGATTCACAAATACACCACGGATCCTTCATTCATCTCTCCCCTGGTGGATTACCTTCCGGCCTCGAAAACCATCCCCACACCCGCCAAAGTGCTCGGCGACGTCTCCGGCGCACCTGACATGCTGCCCTACGCCGAAGATGTGTACAGATATTTTCGGCTGCTGGAGGCGAGCAGTCCGCGGGTGAAGGTCTTCACCATCGGCCACTCCGAGGAAGGACGAGAGATGATCGCCGCGGCCATCGCTGATCCCAAACTCCTGACTGGCGCGAAAGAGAATGACGCACGCCTGGCCCAGCTTGCGGACCCACGCACCATCGGCCTCGATGACGCCAAAGCGCGCCAGATCCTCGACCAATCCTGGCCCGTCTACTACATCACCGGCACCATCCACTCCCCCGAGACCGGCGCTCCCACGGCCCTCATGGAGCTAGCCTACCGTCTGGCCGTCGACGATGCGCCCTATATCAAGTACATCCGCTCCCACATGATCGTGCTCATCACTCCGGTGGTCGAAGTCGACGGCCGCGACCGCATGGTCGATATCTATAAGTGGCACAAAGCTCATCCCAAACAGGATTGGCCGCGCCTTCTTTACTGGGGCCACTACGTCGCCCACGACAACAACCGCGATGCCATGGCCATGACCCTGGATCTAACCCGGAACGTCCTGGATACTTATCTCAAATGGCATGCGCAGGTGTTGCACGACTTGCATGAGTCGGTCCCCTTTCTCTATGACAATACGGTGGGCGACGGACCTTACAACGCATGGGTGGATCCAACCCTGGCCGACGAGTGGGCCGAACTGGGCTGGAACAACGTTGCGGCGATGAAGAGCTTCGGCATGCCGGGAGTTTTCACGCACGGTGACTTCGACACCTGGAGTCCGGGCTACCTGATGTTCCTGGCCGGCATGCACAACGGCATCAGCCGCCTGTATGAAACCTTCGGCAACAGCGGCGCCGATACCGAGAAGCGCATCCTCCGGCCTGAAGATTACTCGCGCACGTGGTACCGCCAGAATCCACCGCTGCCGGTGGTGACCTGGTCGCAGCGTGATAACAACAACTACGAAGAAACCGCCTTGCTCTCCACCCTCTCCTACTTCTCGCATAACACTCGCCATTTTCTTGAGAACTACTACGCCAAGAGCAAGCGGGCCATCGAGAAGCCATCGCTGGAAGGACCGGCTGCCTACATAATCCCTGCCGACCCGGCGAGCACGAATCGCCAGATTGAGTTACTCAAAGCATTGAAGCGCCAGCACGTCGAGATAGAACAGCTATCCGATGCGGCCACTTCCAGTCTCCCCGGGGAAAAGCGGGGAGACAAGCCGAAGCAGGAAAGCTTCCCCGCCGGCAGCATCGTCGTTCGCATGGACCAGCCATACTCCCGCGTTGCCGATGTGCTGCTCGACCGGCAGTTCTGGGCCGCCGGCGACCCGCAGAAGCATCCCTACGACGACACCGGGTGGTCCTTCACTCACCTCTTCAATCTAAAAGTTGCCCGCGTGGTCGATCCTTCGATCCTCAAATCCAAGATGACGCCTCTTGGCGATGCAACCAGCCTTGCCGGCAAGGTCTCCGGCTCCGGCCCAGTGCTTGCAGTGGCGAATACCGGCCAGGTTTCACTCCTGTCCCTGGCCTACAAACTCAAAGGCGCGACCATCCAGGTGGCTGAAAAATCTTTCGATGCGGACGGCAAACAATTCGCCGCCGGTTCGTTGCTCATCACCGGAGCTCCCGATGATCGCATCACCGGCATCCTGCACGATCTATCCCTCGATGCATCACGACTTGGCGCAGCGCCTTCCGTGCCCGTCCACGCGGTGGCTGCACCGCGCGTAGCCTTCATGCATACCTGGCTTGGAACCCAGGATGAAGGCTGGTGGCGCTATGCCTTCGATTCCGTGGGCGTGCCCTTCGATTACATCAGCACGCAGACTGCCGCAAGCCTGCCAGATCTCCGCACAAAGTACGACGTCATCGTCTTCGCTCCCGTCGGCCGTTCTTCCACGCTCGAAATTATCAACGGCATCCCCATGTGGAATAATCCCATGCCGTGGCAGAAATCCGAGCTGACCCCAAACCTCGGCGCCCTCGACAGCACCGCCGACATACGGCCCGGCCTGGGCTACGAAGGTCTTGCTCATCTGAAGAGGTTCGTTGAGCAAGGCGGGCTTCTCATCACCTGCGAAGACACCGCTCAGTTCGCCATCGATACGGGCCTTGCTCCCGGCGTCACCGTCGCTTCCCGCGGGGACGCGCGCGTGGTGGGCAGCGTGTTGAACACGGTCTTCGTTGCCCGCGAGAATCCAGTCGCTTTCGGCTACGGCGCGGGTGTCCCCGTCATCAGCGCCAATGGCCTGGCCTTCAACGTGAGCAATATACTCGGACGTTCGGGAGGGCGCATGCTGATGGATCCCCTCACCGATTCCCTGGATCCTTACTCCAAGCGAGAAACCGGCCGCGGCACCGTCGAAGACAGCGACGAACCGCAGGGCAGAAAGATTGCTGAACCCGAGCCGCTGCTGAAGCAGCAGCCATGGGAGCCGGCCCATTTGGATGAAGAACAGACGCGCAATAATCCACAGGTGATTCCCGTTCAGGGCCGCCCAGATGTCATCTTGCGCTTCTCCGATGCCAAAACCCTTTTGCTCGATGGCCTGCTCGACAAGCCTTCGTCAATTGCCGAGCACGCAGTGGTGGTAGATGCGCACCTGGGCCGGGGAAACGTGTTGCTTTTCGGCAACAACCCTGTCTATCGCGGTGAGACCATCGGCACTTACGCCCTGGTATTCAACGCAATTCTGAACTATGAGCATCTGGCGCACGAATCGCCGCCCTCAGAAAAGTAGCAATTTGATCGATGCTCCGCCATTAAGCCTTGATGGATTCAGCGCAACTTTCCCCTGCGCGCCACATTTGCGCGTAGGAAAGAGCTGTAGCCTGTTTCATCGAGGCTGCCGGACGCCAGTTCCAGCACCGCCTGCGCCGCGTCTTCCTCGCTGGCGGTGAATCGATAACCATTGAGTTCAAGAAACAGGATTCCCACCACGAAGCCTGTGCGCTTGTTGCCGTCGACGAAGGGATGGTTACGAACGATGCCTGCCGTATAGGCCGTGGCCATGTCGATGATATCGGGAGCCTCGGCATAGGCGAAGTGTTGTTGCGGCCGGGCCAGCGCCGATTGCAGTAAGCCCCTATCGCGCAAACCGGCGGCTCCGCCATGCAGCGCGAGCAGACGATCATGCAGCACCAGCGCGTCACGCTCGTCGACCCAGACCGGTTCCCTCATTTAGCAAGAACGTGCAGCGCATTGCGGTAGCGGTTGATGATGTCATCCGCTTTCGCCATCTTTTTCTCAAAGCCAGGATCGTAAGGCGTGAGCTGGTAACCCCCGTCCGGGGCTTCGATCAGAAACAGGGCTTCACCGTCGCTGGTGTGCAGACGGTTGATGACCTCTTTCGGCAGGACAACTCCGAGTGAGTTGCCGAATTTGCGGACTTTAAGTTCGACCATGGGACGCTCCAGTACGTTATTACTATTGTAATAACATATGGCCGTAATGCAAGCGGTTACGAGAATTTTGTTCTCATGGTGATGCACGTTGCCCCCGTTTTCGTTGAGAATTGCAGGCAAAGAGTACGCGCCTTCGGCGCGGAGACGGTGCCGAGCACCGTCTGTACGTTTGAATTTGCTTGGTCCCAGTGATTTTCGACCCTGGTCATTTAAAAGCAAAACCAAACCCAGAACTCATTCCTGGTTAGGATATCAAGAGCGAGGCCCTTAGCTATAGTTAGCGTTTTTGGGTGGGCGCGAACCGCGTGTAACCTTCGGCGCAGGCCGGGAGACTTTGCTGCACCTTCCGCAGCGTGGCGATGGCGGCATCGTACTCTGCCCGGTTCCGTGCATCTTGCCCAGCGGCTGAAACGCTGCTACAACCCGCGTCGTTATTGGGGTTTCCTGCCGCTGCGGGAGCCGCGTCCGAGCTGTTGGAGGCCGCCTGCGCCTGCTTCAATTTAGCCTCTCGTTCGCGCCTGTGGATCAAGGCCTTACCCAGCATGACGAAGGGGACGTGGCCGACACTGAATTCCGGGGAGCTATCGTCGTCGGGATCCTGAGGCACGTAGCCCCGTCTTTTGAAATGCTCGATGGCCCGCTTCTCGTCCTGATTGTATTGGGCCTGCGGAGCGGGTGCTACGTTGCTACAAGGCTCATGTTTACCGGCTTTTTCGACCGGCTGGCGCGGGCTGCCATCGGCGTTGAAGATGGGTTCGGGAGGCAGCAGGCGCATCCATTTGGCCACGAAGTCCTGCAGCAGGTAGCCACGGGCGGGAGAGGCTTTGCCGATGCGCTGGGTGCGGCTGCGGATATCGAAGGGCTGGAGCAAGCCGGCCAGGGTCTGGGCGGTGATGGGCGCCTCGCGGTTCCAGGACCGGCCGGGCTGGGTGTGCAGCCAGTCGAGCACAGCGGCGGTGGAGATGCGCTCAGGATTACCGTGGTGGGCAAAGACTTCGCGCAGGTCAGAGAGGAGCTTGAGGCCGTCCTTGCGGTCCTGAGCAAGCTCCTGGGCAAACAGAGCGGGCAGGGCTTCCCGGGATTGGGCCGGCCAAGGTCCGCCGATCCGGTCAGCGATGTGGAGGAGAGGCTCGATCATGTCCTGACGGCGGGGAGAGAGGCCGGAAGGAAAATCGTCGTAGCTGTATGGGGGAGCTTCTTGCAGGCGTTGGGCATTTTCTTCCGACCATCGTTTTAAATCCTGGAACA
>DATDGL010000152.1:0-5207 GCA_036522115.1 Candidatus Angelobacter sp. | reverse complement strand
TCGTCATCCCGAGGCTTTACCCACGCGCCAGCGGGGGTAAAGCGGAGGGACCTTGCGGTTCCATCGTTTAACTCAAAAGGTCCCGAAACCGCTTAAGTAAACAGCATGGGTACTGGCTTGACTCGCACTTTTAATTACACCTAGCAACTAGCATTCAGCCCACAAACATTCTGGGCTGAAGGGTTGCGGGATGCTGGGCATGGCAAAGATGCAGCTTGATCCCCAAATTACCCATTTACCAAATTACTCAATTACCGAATTCTTCATGATGCCCCGACAACCCGATTCTCAACCGATGTTAAAATGTAAAGTACTGGAAACACTGCATCGAATAAGAATTTCCCATTCAGGAGAAAGTAATGGCCAAGATCGCCAAGACGGCTGATCGCAAGAAGATGATGGACACCTCCAAGAGCACGGACTGCCCCAAGTGCGGCAAGCCGACGCGGATTGTGAAGCGCGTGAAGGACCGCGAGCGCAACATCCCTGGCGGCGTCTATATTTCGTGCTCCGCCTGCGAGTTCTACGAGAAGCTGTAAATCCCGCTTACATTCCACGTGAATCGTTGTCCTGAGAGTCGGCCTGCGTTAGCCGGTTGGCGATGAGAACGATCTCACGAGTCAACACTTTCTGGCTGACGCCGTGGATCCGATCGCTTGTAGGACAGAGCTGCCTAAAGCTGGAATGGAGCTGGCTGAGAGTTTCGAACCGTGTGAATGGGCCAGGCGAGAATGTTTCCAGAATTGCTGTAGCCCGAGCGATGGTGGAAGTCTCTTGCCGGCAACTTATATCATCTATTGATTTTATTATTGACAACATTATTAAACTGTGTGATACTTGAAATAGACAATCCAGGTGTACATGGCGAACTTGCCATGCGCGCCTGATCTAAAAGTGAGCCGGATCGAGAGCTCGCGTGGATCGAGGGAAGAATTGTGTCCGGGCAGCCCACTGAATTTCGTATCGGCATTAATGGCTTTTCCGTGGCCTTACGTGAACCAGAGACTCTGGTCGTTCGCGATAATCCTTCCCGCTGTCATCCTGAACGGAGTCCGGGCGACGGTAGGAGCCGGACGGAGCTGAAGGATCCCGACCAGCCTGTCCTTTGCCATACCGCGTCAAGGCGTTCTCACAAGACCTGGTGTTCGTTAGTCTGTGGCCTATGACAGGTGGCCTGTGGCATGGGTTCTTGTTCCGGGACAAAAGAGGAATCAAACCTTCAATCCGGGACAAAGATCCCTTTATTTTTCAATAACCTTCCCGGAAGCACGGTTCGCGCCATACATGCGTTTTTCAGCCTGCAAGCGCACTTTCCGGGGCCGGGTGAGTGAAGTGAATAGCTGGTAGCAGGAAGTCGGCATCCCCGTTCCGGGGACAAGAGAGGAATCAAACCTTCAATCCGGGACAAAGATCGGCACTAATATACCTGCCTAACCATGCGATTTTTCTTGCGCGAAATCGCACTTTCTCCGAAACCGTTTCATCTTTTCCGTTACATCGACGAACAAGCTTTTCGTTTCAACATCGCGGGACAACAAGAACTGATTCACGATGGGGCAACGGTTTCAAATGATGCTCTCGGAGATCGCTGGAAAGCGCGTCTGTACAAAGAGTTGACCGCAAAGACCGATCTTCCGGCAGAGCCGTTCTAGTATTCGGTCTCAGCAACGAAAGAAGCGGGGAAGGCGAGTTTGACGCCGCTTTTTACAAGTAGAGGGGATTGCACTAATAACACTGCAAGTGCTTGAAAAGTCTTGACTTCCTTGCCTCTTCCTGTATTATTTTGCCCATCGCTGGTAAACTTTGGCTATGGGTTTGTTGAATGCCTGAGCAAAAGCCTACAGTTGTGCCATTCCATTACATCAAAGGCAACTGCTTCCGCGTCGTTCATACAGACGGTCTGGTGGGCAACGTCACTCCAAGCGGCCTGATTTTTCTTGGACTTTACAGCGAGCGCGGCCCAATACCCCAGATGATGGTGCATGAAATTGCCGACACCGGACAAATTGGGCCCGAGCATCAGGACGAACGAATATCCAAGAAGGGCGTAGTGCGGGAAGTGGAAGTAGGCGCAATCATGAGCGCTGAGACTGCAATGTCCTGCATAGCTTGGCTGCAAGAGAAAGTTGACCTGATACACAAACTGCGGAAAGCCGCAGAATTGGAAAACTCAAACGATGCCACAATGCATTGATGACCAGACCACTGCTTCCCACAGGCCTGTCCTGTGGTTACAGGCATACCTCGTGGTGCAAGCAATAAAGAATTCTGTGCTGGCAAGTGGCAACGGTGCATCCGGAGAACTTGCGATCAGCGAAACAGCAGCGCAGAGCGCAACAAATCTGATAGTGGGAGTGCCGTTTCGCTTGCTGGGCGATCCAGATGTAAGTCCGTTTTACGGTGAGGTCCATTTAACATGGACGCAAGGGCCAAAACAAATTGTTCTTATGTGTTTTCCGAATCGAACACCATTAGTTCACCACTATTTGCGAGTTCCAAATGCTCCTAGCGTGCATGATATAGAAGAGGCATCACCAGAAAGCCTCGCCGCTTGGCTAAGGTGGTTACGTGGCTGATGGGAACTCCTGTTCTTGTTCCGGACGACCAAACCGTCTACAGGGGAATGCGAAATCGGAATTGGAGCAAGCACGGGGTTGCCAATTATCGTGCATTCATGCTCAGGCCAGCCACTGATCAGTTTCCTGTCGAAGAAGAGTTATCTCTCGGGCTGACTCCTGAAAGTTCCGTGGATGAACTTCAAGAGCATCATGGAATAGCTGGTCTCTTGGTTCGCAGGATTCACCGTCTGCCCCATCATTTGACGATACAGCCAGATTCCGAAAACGCCGCCAAAGCTGACATTCACGGGCTCCCATTGTTCAGCACTGATCCAGTGCAAAGGGATTTAGCTGTTACTGTAGCAACCGACATAGCAAACATTGTGCACCAATTCATCCCTCCAAATGAACCAGCATGAAAACCCGCGATCTCCCGCCGTCTCCCGCGAATTTTGGCGTTGGTTAGGCAGGTATGTTAGTGCCCAATTTGGGAACTGCTCTAACTAGCCAAAGGGCATCGCCCTTGATGTCCCTTGGGTTTCTGGGATTTTGATTTTGATTTTGGTTTCTTAGATTACCAAATTACCAATCCGGGGCCCCCAGCACGCGCGCTTTTGATTTTGCGCGTGATGGGGTGGAAGTTACCCAATTACCAAATTCTGTGCGACAAGCCACGCTGCTCGCAGTGCAACGAGAACAGAATTCACGTAATCGGCTGCATAATTGCTCTAGGTTGCCGCTTTTTCCAGAATCCCCTTCACTTGCCCTTGCCAAGCTTCATGCGAGCTATGAAATGCGCGGCCTAAAAAGCTGGCGCGGACCTGGCGCAGGTCGGGGAGACGGCGGGCAGCAATCGCGTAGCGATGGAATTTGGGATCCATATCGAGCTGGTCGTCGGAGAGATAAATCGGTCGGCGGCGGAAGTTCAGCATGCCCAGCACGCGATTCAGGCGGCGCACGGCGGCATCAATGAGGACGGGGCCTTGGGACGGGTCTCGGAGCTGTGCGGCCTCAGCAGGATCGACCATCCGAAAGAAGTAGGTTGCGCGTCCTGATTTCGAGCTGGCCTCCCAGGCAACCACATTTCCCGGGATGGGGAAGAAGAACCAATAGAGAGTCTCCGGCGCGTCAGTATCGGCATCAGGCGCTTCCGAACCGTCCGCTCCCGCGGCTGGGGCATCCTGGTCCTGATCATCGCCCTGGTCGCTGGCGTCGCCTCCTGAACCGGCGCCGTTCTCCTTGCCTTCCTGGCGAATCAGTTTGAATCCGGCGTAGAGCATGCCATTGCCGTTGCGGGCTACCAGATCGTCATAATAGGGCTTCAAGTCTTTATCTACCGCATTGGCAGTCAACGCGCTTGGAATCTTAGGGTTGATGGCGGCCAGTTTGGCCACAGACGCCGACTGGCCTTCGCGCAGTATGCCTGCTGTTTTTTGCAGTTGATCGGGATTGAGAAAGGGAAAGATTGTATGCAGCGCTTGAGCGCTCTGCGCAGCCAGCGCACTGATGGCTTCGCGTACCTTGGAGGCAAACTCTTCCGTCCGCTTGGCCAGCTTGGTGAATTTGAGCTGGTCGGGGCCGGCCTGAAGCACGATCTCCCAGGCATTGGAATCGAAGCGGACAGAATCGACGTCCGCCAGCCGCCATTGGAAACTCTGGGAAGTGGCGGGCAGCACGGCGAGATTGCTTTTGAACAGGCGAATCTCTGCGAGACCGGAACGCGGGGAGCCGCCGGCCAGCGTCAACTCGAATGTGCCGTTGTAGCGTGCAATCTCCTGAAGGTCTTCCAGCAACAGGCACTGGAGCGCGCGGTCACGGTAGGCATCGAGCAAGTCATGGGCCAGCGTTTCGTAAGCCCGGCCCATTTGACGGAGAAAGATTGTGTTGCCGGTGTAGAGGGGCAGGCGGATTTCCCAGTCGGCAGCGGCGACGGCATCAAGATCGCCCAAGTCAAATACCATGGGAGGCGCCGATTCCGGCGTCAGGGTGAACGTCTGGGCATCAAATTGTGCGTGACAGGCGCCTTCCTGGGAGACCGCGCCGCTTGCTTCCAGGTACTGGAATTTCGCGTTAAAGTCGGTCATGCGGTCAGATCTTGTTGCCGCACTCCGGACAGAATTTGGTGCCGGCGTCGATCTTGGTGCCGCATTTGCCGCATTCCGTCTTGGCGCGCAGCGGTTTGCCGCATTCCGGACAGAACTTTGCTCCCTGCGTGCGCGCTCCGCACGATGGACACAAGGCCGCCGCCTCGCTGGTCAGGTCCAGGTCTTTGGTCAGATCTTGCTGCCGGACTTTGTCCTTCATCTGGTCAACCGTGGCCTGTACCTGGGCTGATGCCAGTTCGGTTTCGATGTCCGGCGCGCACTGGTAACACAGAACACGTTTTGCGTTCCAGCAGGAGTTGAGGCAGACCCAGTGAGTACACTTGGGACATTGGCGGAAATTGGGCTTGGATTCCTCAATGGCCTCGCGAAAAGCACTGTCATGCGCGGGCCCAAGTACGGCGCGTTCGATCTCATAGCTGCTGCCGCTTGCGCGGCCCAGGACGCCCCCAAAGAAGCTGCCGGCAGCGTGCAGAGCGCTGGCGGCCATGCCCGTGGCGGAGGTCTTGAACTGGCTCATAAAGCCATTGCCGCAACGGTCGCAGAA
>DATDGL010000151.1:0-81076 GCA_036522115.1 Candidatus Angelobacter sp. | reverse complement strand
TTTGTTTTCAATAACCTTCGCGGCAAGGAGGCAAATTCAGTGATTTTTTAAAAATGCCTTGTTTTGACTGAAGTGGAGAGATAATAGGGCAATAACATTAAACAGCTTCTAAAAATTTGTTGCACTGCTTTTGTCAAACATTTTCGAGGTAAGAATCTAACTGCTAATGAATAATCTCTGTGTTTAAATGAACTCATGAAATTCGGCGTCATCGTTTTTCCCGGCTCCAATTGCGACCACGATAGCTATCACGCCGTTATTACGGCGACCGGACAGCAGGCCACATTCCTCTGGCATGAATCGCACAACCTGGAAAACTGTGATGCCGTCATCGTCCCCGGGGGATTTGCCTATGGCGACTACCTGCGCACCGGCGCCATCGCCAGGTTTGCTCCTATCATGCAGGAGGTAGCCAGGTTTGCAGCTTCAGGAGGCCTCGTGATCGGTCTCTGCAACGGCTTCCAGATTCTGTGCGAAGCCGGAATGCTGCCCGGCGCCCTCCTGCGCAATGCCGGACTCAAGTATGTCTGCAAACAGGTTCATGTCCGCGTCGAAAATCCTGATACCCCGTTCACCCATGCCTGCACCAAGGGTCAGGTGCTCCAGATTCCCGTCGGACCCATGGAGGGAAACTACTACTGCGACCAGCAAACTCTGGCTGCTCTGAAACAGCAGGACCGGATTGTCTTACGCTATTGCACTCCTGATGGCCAGATCAATGCTCAAGCCAATCCCAATGGTTCGCTGGAAAACATCGCCGGAATCTGCAGTGCAGACAGGAACGTCCTGGGCATGATGCCGCATCCCGATCGCTCCAGTGAAAGCCTGCTCGGATCGGCTGACGGCGCCAGAATCTTTGCTTCCATGGCAGCAGCTTTGGTTCTTTCTGGCCGCTGACATAACAAGGAGGCAAACCATGAAGAACATCATCAACAAGCCGGGCCTGAAGCCGGCGAAATAGCCAAACCATATTCGTCTTCTTCAAAGGACCTATGCGGGTATGGCATAGGTCTTTTTTTACAGAGGCTTCAATCCGGTTCAATCGATGGCAGAGTTCCCCCCCTTCCCTCCAAACCTGTTTCCTGCGTTTCGCATCCAACCCAATAAGCTAAATAAGTCACATTTACCAATGGGAGGACTGTTCTATGCGCGCAAGAAATTTATTGGGGGTTCTTGCTGCTTTCTTACTGGCCTT
Source organism: Candidatus Angelobacter sp. (assembly GCA_036522115.1). Lineage (GTDB taxonomy): Bacteria > Acidobacteriota > Terriglobia > Terriglobales > Acidobacteriaceae > Angelobacter. The sequence continues at coordinate 79,881 of DATDGL010000151.1, read as the reverse complement.
GAGTATTGGATGTTCTCAAAACAGCACCACCACCGCCGACGTAAAGGGCAATGTTTCACAAGCCTTGAATAATGCCGGTTATAAAGACATCTCCGTTGCCGTGAACAACGATAAAGAACTGGTCACGCTCACCGGCGACGTCAAGAGCCAGGACGATAAAGACCGGGTAGAAAAGCTAGCCAAACAAAATGCCGCCGGTTTTGTCGTATCCAACGAGGTCGGCATTCGTCCTGAGGGCGTGGAGAGTCAGGCCAGGAACATAGATCAGAATGTTGATACCGCGATCGAAAAAGACTTCAAAGCAGTGCTGATCGCCAACCGGATGGACAATCAACACATCAAGTTCAGCGCGAAAAATGGCGTACTGACCCTCCATGGCAAAGTTGATGGCGCCCAGACACGCGAGAAGGCGGAGCAACTCGCAGCCGGCGTACCCAACGTGCAGCAGGTGGTAAACGAGTTGGACGTAAAGAACAATAAGGCCCAAACCAAGGAAAACCCCGGTTCGTAAAGCAACGCACAAACTCAAAGTGCAACAAAGGAACGGCAACTACCGTCCCTCTTAATTTTGCTCCTAAAAGAGCGGTTTTTACGTTCGGCGGGATGGTGGTGACGCGATTTCTTTGTTCACCACATACGGCATCTTGGTCAGGTCACCGCCGTAATTCTTTTCCAACACATCGATCAACCCCTGAACGCAGCGTCCAGCCATGCCTTTCTCCGGATCAGGCGAGAGACGCGTAATGTGCGCGCCGCTGGCAAAGTGCGGATACAGCCGGCATCGGCCCTCGATTTGTGGATCACGCAGAGGCGAATCTGCCGGCAACGGCTCTTTTTCAAATACATCCAGCGCTGCCCCGGCAATCCATCCTTCCTTCAAAGCTTTGTACAGTGCATTTTCATCCACCACGGGCCCGCGAGAGCTATTGATGAGGTAGGCCCCTTTTCGCATTAACTTCAGTGTTTTCTCATTGATGAGGTGATAGGTGGGCTCGCCCGTTTCGCCTTCCCTGATAAGAGGAACATGCAGGGTCACGTAGTCGGCCTGGCTCAGCGCCTCCTGAAGGCTGACATATTTGGTCCATGTGTCCGGCCGCAAGCCATGGCGGTGGCCCAGATTCATGAGTTCCTGGATCGCTGCAACAAATTTGTGATTCTGGTAGACCGGATCGTAGCACAGGATATTCATATCGAACCCAATGCATTTTTTAATCACCGCCTGCCCAATGCGGCCGGTGCCGATTACAGCGACAGTCTTTCCCGTGATCTCATCCCCCAGAAACGGCAAAAATGGATGCCACGATCCCCACTTGTTTTCGCGCACCAGCTTTTCCCCATCCCAGAGGCGGCGCGCAACGGAAGCCATCATGAAGAAGGCAAATTCCGCTGTGGCGTCGGTAAGAACATCGGCTGTATTCGTGAAGGGGATTTTGTAGCGATTGGCGTCTGCACGGCTGATGTTGTCAAAACCCACCGCAATCTGCGCCACCACTTTCAAAGTATTTTTCCCAGCCTCGAACACTTCAGCATCAATCGGGTCGCGCAATGTGGTGATCAAACCATCAATGCCACTGTGCACCTTCTCAACGATCAACGCTTTCGGCGGCGCCTCCGGACCAGGATAAACTTCCAGCTCATATCCCCGCTGGCGCAGACGGTCAAACGCGGCCTCGCCCATATGGCAGGTAGCAAAAACCCGAAATTTCCTGGCGGAATTCGCGTGCATTCGCGCTAATAGCGGTCAAGACCGCAGGATGAGTTCTTGGTTTTGATTTTGGATTTGCTAACTACTGATTAGCAATTGCTGCTTTTACACATTCTTTCTGGCCCAACCTTCGATCCGCTCCAGCGCCTTTTCCAGGTTCTCATACGAGTTGGCAATGCTGAAACGCAGATGCCCCTCCCCGAATCGGCCAAAGGCTGAACCCGCCAGGCATGCGACTCCTGCCTCCACCAGCAACGAGTCAGCCAGTTCCTTGGCTGTGAAACCGGTCTGCTGGATGTTGGGAAAGGCGTAGAAAGCACCCGCTGGAACGCGGCAAGCGAAACCTGGAATTTTGTTGAGCCCGGCGACAAAGCGATCACGCCGCCGCTGAAACTCGGTGCGCATGTTCTCAACCGACTGCTGGTCACCCTCGAGCGCTTCGATGCCGGCAATCTGGGTAAAGCTGGCCGTGCAAGAGACAGAGTTGGAGGCAAGCCGGGAGAAGTGCGGAACCAGATCGGCCCTCATCACCGCGTAGCCCAGACGCCATCCGGTCATGGCATAGCTCTTTGAATAGCCGTCCAGCAAGACTGTGCGGTCCTTAAAACCATCCACCTGCATGATGGAGAAATGCTTCCCATCAAAAATCAGCCGGCTGTAAATCTCGTCGGAAAGGACCATGATGTCGCGATCGCCAATGGCCGCGGCAATATCGCGAATGTCTTGTTCGCTGAGAACGCCTCCCGTGGGATTGTGCGGTGAATTCAAAACCACCAGCCGCGTGCGGTCCGTGATTCCATCGGCCAGTTCATTCACGTCCAGGCGAAAACTGTTTTCTTCCCTCAGGTGAATAGGAACAGGCTTCGCGCCCAGGAAGTTGATCATGGACTCATAAATCGGGAATCCGGGGTTGGGATAAATCACCTCATCCCCTTCTTCAACCAGAGCCATAAAAGTGTAGAAAACAGTAGGCTTAGCGCCTGGAACAATTACCACTTCATCGCTGGTAAAGGGCATGCCAAGGGATCGGCTCACATGTTTGGCCACCACTTCACGCAGCTCAGGCATACCGCCGGAAGGCGTATAGTGCGTCCATCCGCTCTGCATGGCTTTCGCTCCCGCTTCAATTACATTCGCGGGGGTATCAAAATCCGGCTCGCCAATTTCCAGATGGACAATATCCTTGCCCTGGCGTTCCAGTGCTCGCGCTCTGGCCAGCACTTCAAAGGCAGTTTCACTTCCAAGCTGGGACATACGCTTGGCTAGACGCAGTTGTGTTGTGGTGATGGTTCCCTGTGGTGGTGTCATTTACTCGTTGACCGCCTGCTCCTGGCTATGTGAGCGCAAAACCTGAGCTACCGTATAAGGGACACGCCGGGCAGGCTCCTGGAAGTTGCGCACCTGGAGGTCACCTAAGAGCCCCAGGGCCAGCAGTTGCACCCCGCAAACCATCAGGACGGCGGCAAAAATCAGGAGCGGACCATGTTCTCCCCAGATCGATTGATGCCAGACAAACTTGGAAACCATGAGCCAGGATGAAATTCCCATGCCGGCCAGCATGCACAACGCTCCCACCGTGCCGAAAAGATGCAACGGACGGTACATATATTTGAGCAGGAAGCGAATGGTGATCAGATCAAAGAAGACGCGAATCGTGCGCGATATTCCATAATGCGAGTTGCCCTTGGGCCGGACGATGTTTTTGATGGGAATCTCGCAAATCGAAGCGCCATACCACGAAGCCAGCGCCGGAATAAAGCGATGCAGTTCGCCATACAAGGGCAGTTGCTGAATGATCTCCCTGCGATAAGCCTTGAAAGTTGTGCCGAAATCGTGAATGTCGACGCCGCTGAGTTTGGACATCATCCAGTTGGCCATGCGTGAAGGCAGCCGGCGCATTACCAGGTTGTCTACTCGCTCTTTGCGCCATCCGCTAACCAGATCATAGCCCTGCTCCAGTTTTTCCAGGAACTTCGGGATGTCCTCGGGATCGTGCTGCAGGTCGCCATCCATGGCGATAATGTATTCCCCCTGGGAGTTGGCGAATCCGGCAGCCAGCGCGGAGGTCTGCCCAAAATTCCGGCGCAGCTTCACCACCACAACCCGGCTGTCAATGGTCACCATCTCCCGCAGCAGCTTGTAGGTGCGGTCTACGCTTCCATCGTCGACAAACACCAGTTCAAAGGTTTCGCCTGTGCCCTCCATTACCGCCTTCAAACGGTCATACAGGGCGGTAATGCTCTCCTGCTCATTGTGCAGCGGTACGACAATGGAATACTTCGGCATCCTCGAAAATTATACAACGGCTTTGCCGCTGTTTTTTACTGAAATCTGTGGAAGAAATGCACCTCGAATGTACGGGCCGTAGTTGCTGAGTGTTTGGCCTTGCGCGTGATGGGATGGGGTGAGCGGAGCCCCAGAGCGCGCGTATTTGTGTCTTGGTGCGTGGTGGGGTCCGATGACCCGACGACCCGATTCTCATGTCATCCAGATCGCAAACACATCCTTGCTTCTGGAGGCGTCGAAACTACTTGTAGCGCGATCTGATCTTCACCGTCCGGTCCAGATCGTCGCTTACTTCCAGGACCTTGAGCCGGAGGTCTGGATCCAGTGGAGCGTTTTGCAGGAAATCATGGACCTGCTGTTGCGCTGTGGCGGACTGTTGGCCGCCAATAAATGCGTTCAGCCAGCCCAGGACAAAGAAGATCTTGCGTTCGCGCTTGACCTGCGGGAGGGCATCCAGCGCCGGCTTCAGGTAGGGCAGGGTCAACTCCGCCTGGTTCCAGTAATTAAAGGCGCCCAGGCTCTGCTCCACCCAATCCTCCGGACGCGACGGATCATGCAGGTAGTCATTAAAGTACTCCTGCTTGGTCTTGGCTTCCGGACGAGCAGCCGCTGCCATATATGCGTATTTCAGGCCATCGCCGGTCTTGTCTCGTTTTTGCTCCTCAGAGTAAATCGTGTTGGCATCGGCATCGTTCAATGCAATTAACGCCATCACCATGGTCCAGCGGTCCAGCGGACGCAGGGTCACTCCCGGCACCGCCAGCTTTCCACTGAGAATGTCCTTGATATAGGCCCGCCCGCGATCGCTTTCAGCCACGTTTCTCAACCCGCGGTACCAGATAATGCGCAGGTCCTGCTCCGATGAGTGCATCATCAGGTCTGCCGCCAATTCCTCTGCCTTGGGCGCAAGTTGCGCCCGCGCCTCCGCGCTCACATACCGATGCAGTCCTGCGCCCAGGCGGCCCAGCAAGGTTTGCGCCAGGGCCTCATCCTTTTCGCCTGGCAGCAAGCGCAAACTCAGATCGAGATAGTCCTTCGGATTCAACTCTGCTTCGCGCACCGAGTCCCACAATGAACCCCACAATAATGTTCGATGGAACAGGTTTTCAATGCTGCCCAGGTGCTCCATCACAGCCTGACGGCTGCGGACATCGAGCAGAAACCGCCCGTAGGCGTCATCGAGCGTATTCGCGAATATGTAGTCCGGACAACGTCGTCCTGTTTCCGGCACGTCCACTCTGGCGCCGTTCAGTTGCACCCTTTCCGTAGTGTCGATGCGGCCATCCTTGCCTCCAGGCTCCCAGTAAAACAACCCGACCATCGTCCTGATCGGCCATATTCCGCCTTCTCCCAGAACGTCGTGCTGGCTCAGAGAAAGCCGGCTGAGTTTTCCCTTTTCGTCGCAGCTCCACTCCACATCCACCTGCGGCATCCCGCGATGCCGGATCCACATGCTGGCCCATTCCTGCAATGATGTTCCGGAAACTCGCTCAAAAGCCCTGACCAGATCGTTCCACTCGGCATTTGCGTACGCGTGTTCTTTCAAATACAGTCGCAATCCATCACGGAATTTATCTTCCCCCAGGACAAATGCCAGTTGCTTGATCACGCCCGGCGCCTTGGAATAAACAATCGCTCCGTAAGCTGACTTTGCATCCTTCAAGTTGCCGATGTCCTGGTAAATCGGCGTTGTGCCCTTGGTGGAATCAATGGCGTAAGCCGCCGGCTTGATGGCCTGATAAAAGCGCTTCCACACATTCTCCTTCGGCATCAGGTCGGCGAGCGCGTGGTAGGCCATGTACTGCGCAAAGCCCTCTTTTAGCCATAGATCGTCAAACCAGCGCATGGTTACCAGGTCGCCAAACCATTGGTGCGTAAGCTCGTGCAGCAACAGGATGTCCCGGCTCAGATGGTCGCTGTGGGTGGGGGCGGTGCGGAACAGGATGGATTCCTCGCGCAGGAATGTCGCTCCTGCATGTTCCATGCCGCCGTAGGCAAAGCCGGGAATCATGACCAGGTCGTATTTGGGAAACGGAAATGGCCGGGCAAAGTAGCCGGAAAGATATTTGATTCCCTGAGCAGTAATCTCCTGCACCTCCGCAGCCTCTTCCTCTGCCCGGTTGAACTTCGATTGCCGCACATATAGTCCCGGCATTCCCGGCGTCTCATGTACCTTGCTAAATGGCCCGGCGGCAAAGGCGAACAAGTAAGTGCTAATGGGCTGGGTCTCTGCGAATGTCGTGTTCTGGACGTTGCTGAGCTGCGCTGCCGTTTCCACCGCAGTGTTGGAAATCACGGTCCAGGAACCGGGCGCCGTAATCGTCAACTTAAAGCGGGCCTTCAAGTCCGGCTGATCAAAGCATGGAAAAGCCATGCTCGCGTCCATGGGGACAAACAGCGTGTAGATGTATTCGCTGTTGTCGTCTTTGTCTTCAAAGCGCGTGATTGCCTTGCCCGCCGGCGCTACCGGCGCGGTGAAATCAAGGCTCACGGCATTTTTTCCTCCACGCAGAAGAGTGCCCGGAAGCTCGATGTGGCCGTTGTCTAGCTTTGCCGGAATTTCGTTGCCATTGACCACCAGCCTGGTCACCGTGCCTTCACGAAAATCCAGCAGAACGTTGGGCGTAGGAGGTCTCCGCAGGCTTTCCAGAAACAGTTGAAACTCCATCTCCTCGTGTCCGGAAACCGCAGGAGCATGCGGAGTCAGCGTGAATCTCAGGCGGTAACGCACATCGGAAATGGCATTGGCCCGAAACCGCGCCAGGTCGCGCGGAATGCCTTCCGGCGCAGCAGCGGCGAGCAAATTCGCTGCGGTGACAAAGAGAACGAGAGCTACTCGAAGGAACATGGCAAGATGAATTTACATCATGGTTGCCATCATCGCCATGTGGCTTTCTTTAGCCTTCAAATCTGTTTTATCAGCCCATCAGCGTCATCAGTGGTAAGAAGTTGGGTTTGGTTAAGCCAGGAGCCAAAAGCCCCCGGCCCTATATGTTCACCGTTTTCTAGGTGCAGTGAGTTGACTCAGGTGTATGAATTGCGCCACGGAAGGCACTCCCGCATCATCAACAATAAACAAAAGATAGTACCCCGGGGGCGCAAGGTTGCCCTTGGCAGGGGCTGTAACCTGGAGCACGCCGGCAACATTCTTAAAGGACAGGCCCACCAGGCGCTGCTCCATATCGAAGGCATGCGTCACCGCACCCGCACGCACCAGCACCACAGACTTGATGCTGGCTGCGTCCGGCGTACTTACAGAGAATTTGCTGCCATAAAAAGCTGCCGTGGGCGTCACCTTGGTGATGACCGGACGCTTGGCCAGCGTGCCATCGGTCTTGAACAGGTAAGGCGGAGAATAGATCTCAATATGAGGTTCAAAGTCGCCCCGCGTCGGGTTGCCCCCCACCGCCATCACCGTTCCGTCGGGCAAAAGCATGGTGTTGGAGTGATAGACGCGCGCGAATTCCATGTTGCCTGCAGAGGTGAAGGTGTTGGTCGCCGGGTGATAGAGTTGCGCCTCGAGCACGCCTGTAGTTGGGTCCTCATCCACAGTCGAACCTCCCGAAACCAGCACCTGGCCGCTCGGCAAAATGGTGGCATTGAGCTGTATTCTGTCCCCCACCATGGCAGGGCCACTGACCCATTTTGGACTGGGAACCGATAGGTCAATCAGCTCCGTGGTATTGGTGATGAGTGGAGGTTCTCCTCCGCCCATAATCATGACTTTAGGCTTGAATCCGTTCGCCGGAGTCAGTGGCAACAGCACCGATGTGCCGTATTCGCGATTTTTGCCAAAGATAGTAGTAGCCACTGGGGTGAAGGTATGCGCCACCGGATCGTACATCTGTGAATCAGGGTTAGAACCGTCTTCAAACACCTTGCCATCGGGCAGCAGATGTTCCCGGGGATAAAGTGGAGCGCCGCCAAAGATCGTGCCTGCCGCCGTCCATGTGACGCCATTGCCAATCTGCACCGTGGTATTGAGGGTCGAACTGGTATCGAGCAGCCCGGAAAGCACCATTACGCTGCCGTCCCCCAGGACTGTGGCCGTTGGATACCAGCGGCCACCGCTCATATCCGGCCCGCTGGTAAACACCTCTGTGGCCGGGTTAAAGAGCGACGTCTTCGCATAACCAAGAAAACTGTCGTACTTCAGCGTGCCGCCCAAAACAAATGGCTGCCCATTCGGCAGGATGATCATCCCGTTACAGAACATGTCGTAGCTGATCAGAAAAGTCTTGATAGTGGCGGTCTTTGGGTCCCACACTCCGGCTTGCAGGATCTTATCGTTAGGATCGTTGCCGGACCCGGAAACGATCAGCACTTTGCCATTGTGCATCATGGCAATATGCACCGGATTCAGCGGCATCATGAACGGCAGCGTTGCCCATTGCCCGGTGACGTGCGGCTGGGTTGCGATTAAGGCCCGTGCCTTGGTTTTGGAGTGCATCTCCGCTGGCTCAATGAAAGGCTCTTTGCCCGACTGCTGCTGCGCATGCCCCAGCGGCTGAAAAACCAGAACAGCCGCCACCAGCGCCAGCACTGCCCTCAAGCTGCGGAAACCTGTGCGCCGTACGCCGGCGGAAAATACAGGATGGACGCCCCGGAACTGAGCGCCAGGAAGACACAACCGGGTGATCATATTTTGCTGCTCCTTAATTTTTATCAGGTTCCCCAAGAAATTTGATTTGAGCTATGCAAACACGGTACACAGAAAGGCGTCAAGAGAATTCACCTTGGAGAAGAAAAGTGGCGTACCAAAAAAGGAAACATCGAACTGTATGATCGCTTTTTCATCTTCACCTGGCCGGCTGCCTCACCTGTGACTTGCTTTTGAGTTTATCCCGAAGCGTAGCGAGGGATCCTACAGTATTCCAGGGTGTCTCGTTCTAATTTAGCTCCAAAAAATGCACGAAGTCTGTGGCTTTCCGCCGGAGAGTCACAGATTATTCAATCCGGTCCCAACCGGTGGCAAGGCTGTCCTTTAGCTCGTAAATTCTCGTTCGTTCGCGTTGATTCGCGGCTAACGAGTTTTGGGATTGATTTTAGCCAAGGACCAACCTGTCCGGGCAAAGCCTGGATTAGCGGCACAACGGGTTTTGCTCTTGGCCTTTCAATTTTGGGCATTTCCGGCGATTTTGGCAATCTCTCGTAGGGAGCGTAGGTCGGCATTGCTCTTGATTTTCCTGTGGCCTGTGGCCCGCTCGTTGTGATTTTTCGGTCGCTCTTCTCTATTCCTCCTGGCCCTCCGCCCTCCGCGTTATAAGTGTTGGTTTGGGGTTGGTTTAGCCAAGGGCCAAAAGCCAAGAGCCCATGGCCTTAGTGCAATCTCGAGATTGCCTCCGCCATCAAGACTTGACGCCAACGAGTTCATTTATGTACATTGAAGGGGTCGAATGCAGCATTCAGTTCACATTCCGGCCATGGCCTGTAGCATGCACATGTGTTGTATGTGTACGTGCGGGCGGCCGGTGCTGCGAAGATCATAGAGTTTAAGCAATTCTGATCATCGGGCCGCTCGAAAGTGAGCGGCCCTTATGTTTTTTAAGGCTGCCGCTCAAGAGCCGGTCCCGGGAACTTTGAGGGACAGTCAATGCCGAAGCTGAAGCAGCCAATTGCCATCTACTATGAGCATCCCCATTGGTTTCTTCCCCTGTTTGCGGAATTCCAGCAGCGTGGGACGCCGTTCGCGAAAATCAATGCCGCCCAGCACCACTTTGACCCGGCGCAGTTAAACGGCGAGAGTGGTTATTCCCTCATGTTCAATCGCATGAGTCCCTCCGCCTATCGTCGCGGGCATGGTCAGAGCATTTTCTACACCATGTACTATCTGGCGCACCTGGAGCAGCGCGGCAAACGCATTGTGAACGGGCAGAAGGCCTTCCGCTATGAGACTTCCAAAGCTCTTCAGCTCTCCCTGCTGGAATCTCTGGGGCTTCCCTACCCCAAGAGCCGCGTCATCAACAGCTCCGCTGACGCGCTCGAGGCTTCCCGAGGCCTGCGGTTTCCCATTGTGGTCAAGCCCAACATCGGAGGCAGCGGCGCAGGCGTGACCCGCTTCGATAGCCGCAAGCAACTGGAAGCGGCAGCACAGGCCAATTCGCTCGATCTCGGCCTGGACAACACCGCCCTGGTGCAGGAATACATTCCTGCCCGTGGTGGCCATATTGTGCGCGTCGAGGTGGTAGGAACAAGGTTCCTCTATGGCATCAAGGTCCATCTCTCCGGAGATACCTTTGATCTCTGCCCCGCCGATATCTGCAAGACCACGGGCGGCCAGGATCTGAAACGCTCCGCCTGCCCGGTGGATGCTCCCAAGTCCGGCCTGCGGGTCGAAGGCTACACGCCGCCCGATGACATTATTCATTCCGTCGAGCGCATCATGCGCGAAGCCACCATCGAGGTTGGCGGCGTCGAGTACATCACCGACGATCGCGACGGCCAGATTTACTTCTACGACATCAATGCGCTCTCTAATTTCGTCGCCGATGGCCCCAAGGTGATCGGCTTCAATCCCTTCAGCCGCCTGGTGGACTTTCTGGAAAAGGAGGCCGCGTAATGCGTTACGGATATTGGCTTCCTGTATTTGGCGGCTGGCTGCGCAACGTGCAAGACGAAAACATGGAGGTAAGCTGGGACTACGTGAGCCGGCTCGCGCGACGCAGCGAAGAAATCGGTTTTGACCTCACCCTGATTGCGGAATTGAACCTCAACGATATTAAAGGCCCGGAAGCCCCCTCCCTCGACGCCTGGTCCACCGCCGCCGCTTTGGCGGCGGTGACACGGCGTTTGGAACTCATGGTGGCCGTCCGGCCCACGTTCCATAATCCCGCATTGCTGGCCAAGCAGGCCGCCAACATCGATCACATCAGCGGCGGACGCGTCTCTTTGAACGTAGTCTCTTCCTGGTGGGCGGAGGAGGCGCGCAAGTACGGCGTTCACTTTGACCAGCATGATGACCGCTACGCCCGCACCTCGGAATGGCTGGACGTTGTGGACCAAGCCTGGAAGACCGATCATTTTTCCGTACAGGGCAAGTACTACCAGGTGAATGATCTGGTGCTTCAGCCCAAACCAGTCTCCCGCCCGCGCCCGGTAATTTACGCCGGAGGCGAATCCGAGGCCGCCAAAAATCTGATCTCGCAAAAATGTGATGCCTACGTGATGCATGGCGATCCGCCGGAAAAGATCCAGCACAAAATTCAGGATATGTCAGCCCGCCGCAGGAAATGGGGCCTGCCACAAATGCAGTTTGGCGTGGCCGCATATGCAATCGTCCGCGAAACCGAGCGCGAAGCTCAGGACGAACTGCGCCGCATTACAGACGTGAAGCAGAACGCCGCAGGGTACGAGAACTATCAGCAATGGCTGGCCAACACTCAACTGGAGCAGCGCCTGTCGCTGGAGGATTACTCCGTCTCCAACCGCGGCCTGCGTTCCGGCTTGGTGGGTACTCCCGAACAGGTGGCCGAACGCATCGCCGAATTCGAGCAGGCCGGAGTCGATCTCCTGCTGCTTCAATTCAGCCCTCAACTGGAAGAGATGGAGCGGTTCTCTGAGTTGGTGATCCGCGACGGCGCGCCGGACAGGCGCGCGGTTGTGGTGTATCAACGTCTAGCGCCTTCTTTGGAAGGCGCAGGCCTTCAGGCAGACGCGAGCAAAGCGAGTTGAATCGAAGAATCTGGCTCCGCTTCCTGTAGAAACGTATCGCAGCGTAGCCGTGTGCCCCCCCACGAGGCTAATGTTGCACTCACGATTGCGCGCCCTAAGGCGCGCAATCGTGGCGTTTTCAGCGTTTAGCACCGGCTTGCAAGACGCGGGCCCCGCTTCGCGGACTGACGTGAGCGAACCGAATTGAGCTGGAAGCCGTCTCTACTTTCCCTTGTTCTCTTCACACCTGTCACCTGTTTCCCTATTAGGGAAATAGTCGGCTCTCTCGTTCCAGAGATCATGCCGAAAGCCACAGACGATTCAATCCGGTCAGCCGACGCTTTACCCTGTTCCCCGCATCCCCCTTCCCTATAAAACCGATTTATTTCCAATATTAATTCGATTCATTATTTTTTCATGAATTTATTAAAACGATTGTATACTTCTGCATGTTTTGCCCGGGAGGAAAAGGCCTTTTCTACCAAAAGCATGTGTGAAAGGAGAACTCCAGATGATCCGGAAACTTCTGGTTGTGCTAAGCATCTGCACTCTGCTGAGCTTGGCTTCGCTTCCATCCCTGGCCCAATCGATCCCCAACTGGCAGCCGAACACGGCTTACGCGGTGGGCGCATTGGTTATGTTTAACGGTGTCGAATACAAATGTATTCAGGCACACACCTCACAAGTAGGCTGGGAACCACCGAACGTGCCGGCCCTGTGGCAACCTGTAACAAGTGGTGGGGGCGGTGGTTGTTCGGCGGCGCCCGGCGTGCCCACTGGCCTTAACTCTTCATCCACCACCAGTTCGGGGACTACGCTAAGCTGGTCCGCAGCCAGTGCACCTTCTGGATGCAGCGTGAGCAGCTACAACGTGTTCCAGAATGGCAGCTCGATCGGCACTACAGGCAGCACCAGCTTCAATGTGTCGGGACTCGCAGCGTCAACCACCTTCAGCTTCAGCGTATCGGCTGCTGATTCGTTTGGCAGCTCCGCGCAGAGCAGTGCGATCAGCGTCACCACGCAGTCCTCGGGTGGCGGTGGCGGCGGCAGTTGCGGTCCGGCCTGGAATTCAGCCACCGCCTACAGCTCTCCGGGAACCCTGGTCAGCGTCAATGGCGTCAACTACAAAAACAACTTCTGGACACAAGGACAAAATCCAGCCACAAACAATGGCGGGCCAGGAAGTGGCCAACCCTGGACCAACGTGGGAACATGCAGCGCATGTACCACCAAGCCCAACGCTCCCGGCACACCTACTGCTTCAGGGACCACCTTCAACAGCACGAACTTGAGCTGGCCGGCAGTTACGGCTCCGGCGAGCTGCAGTATCACCGGTTACACGGTCCTGAAGAATGGCGGCTCCATCGGCACCACCAGCGGGACCAGCTTTTCCGTGGGCGGACTGACGGCGCAGAGCACCTTCAGCTTCAGTGTTGAAGCGAATGATGGCGCCGGCTCCTCTATAGCAAGCCCCTCGGTCTCCGTAACCACTCCAGCGTGTACCGGGTCATGCAGCAGCGGCAACGCAACCTTTGCCGCCTACAAGGACGTAACTATCAACGCCGACTTCAACACCGGCCTGCAACGCTCGGCGGCAACAGGTACAGTGCAGCCCGTCACCAGCGCCATGCCAAACTCGACTCTGGTCTGGGCCTTTGCCACCGGCACCTGCGGCTCGGAAAACTGGGGCGGCATCTCGTCGGCCATGGAAGCAACCAACGTCCAGGCCTTCGTCAATGCCAGCAAGAAATACATCCTCAGCACCGGCGGCGCCAACGGGACATTCGACTGTCCCACCGGCCAAGGGTTAATCAACTTCATCAACACTTACAACTCGGCTAACCTGGTTGGGGTCGACTTCGACATCGAGGGCGGCCAGTCGCAACAGATCATTGACAATCTGATCAATGCGACCATCGCGGCGGAGAAGCAGTTCCCCAACCTGCAATTCAGCTTCACCATTCCCTCGCTCGGTTCCCTCTCCGCCAGCCCCATCACCGGCGGAGGTATCGGCACCACCGTCGTGAGCGAGATCAAGCGCCTGGGTCTGAGCGGCAATTACATCATCAACCTGATGACCTTCGACTACGGCTCAACCAGCACCAACAACTGCGTGGTCGTGAACGGCAAATGCGACATGGGACAATCCGCCATTGCCGCCGCGCAAGCCCTCAACCAGCAATCCGGTATCCCCTTCAATCACATTGGAGTCACCCAGGACATCGGACAGGCTGATACCCAGGACGAGGTCACTACCCTGCAGAACATCGACGCCATCAGCGCGTTCGTTCTATCCAACGGTTTAGCGGCCTCCCGTTTCTGGTCGTTCGACCGCGATACACCCGGATCCTGCCCGGTAGGCCCTCCGTCTTCGTCTACCTGCAACGGCACCGGGAATGCGGCGCTCGCCTTCACGAAGGAGTTTATGAGCAGTTTAGGCGTGAATTAATTAGTTAGCTAAAGGGGTTTTGCAACAGCCTTTAGCTAGTAGCAGTACACATCAACGGGTCGGTCTGAACCTTCAGACCGACCCATTTTTCTGATAATACAATCGGGAGCGCAGCCGCCCTCGGCTGCGTCTTGGTTCTAGTTTTGCTGTTCCCTAAACATGTTGTACAGGCTGCCCTCGCCTGTGTAATGGTGCTGTTGCCTGTTGCCTCCTTTACGAGCCCTCTACTACCTCCATGAGACCTCAGATAATACTGTTTTAGAAGCACTTTCGCTCGGTGCTCTATCTTTCACCACGGAGGACCATGAAGGGACACCGAAAAGCCTTCTGGCCGGGCGTAACGCTGCTACAAGCTACGCCAATTGAGGGTTTTTGGCCGGAGAGCTAAACACAACCAAACACCAAAACCAAGAGCAAAATCTTCACCACAGAGGACACAAAGGGCCACAAAGGAAAACCTTGCCAGCGGGCGTAACGATGCTACAAGCTACGCCAATTGAGGGTTTTTGGCCGGAGAGCTGAGCCACAACCAACACCAAACCAAGAGCAGAACCTCACCACAGAGAACACAAAGGGCCACAGAGGAAAACCTTGCCAGCGGGAATAACGCTGCTACAAGCTACGCCAATTGAGGGCTTTTGGCCGGAGAGCTGAGCCACAACCAACACCAAACCAAGAGCAGAACCTCCACCACAGAGGACACAAAGGGCCACAGAGGAAAACCTTGTCAGCGGGTGTAACGCTGCTACAAGCTTAAGCAGCCATTGGTAATTTGCAGTTAGCAAGTAGCAAAGGCCAAAGGCGAAGAGCAAAAACAAAACCACAACTGTCGCGCTGCTGAGGACACAGAAGGGTCTTCACGAGGTGGCGTAACTCCGTTACAAACCACGCCAAATTGAGGTTTTTGAAGACCCCGCTGGGTTACCACCTGCACCAGCACTACGTTTTTTATTCGCGAGCGCCGGACAACACTTCTGCTGCGCGTCCGCAGCAGGGCGATCCAGGGGTGCTCGCAGGTGAGGGCCACCTCCACCCACCGCACGCAAAACACGGCGCGCACCGGGGATCCCGGCGCCTGCGCTCCCGTCCAATTATTAAATTGTCAAAGACCACTTCGGGGCCCAAAAGCCCCGGCCGCCCGAGGGCGATCGGCGCGTTCTTCCGCGCCTGATTTCAGAATTGCAGTGGCGTGGATGGAAGTCAATGAAGTGCTGTCACAATGCTGTCAAAGTGACAGCAGTGGGGCGCCACCACATCATGAGACAAGTTCGATTGCGTGGGTAAGTCGGTTTCCTCTGCGCCCTTTGCGTCCTCAGTGGTGGGGGTCTTGCTCTTGCCGAGAAGATTGAGCATCCGCATAGTTTTCTGGCGTGCCAATGTCCAGCAGGTAGCTGGTAATTCTGTAGGCTGCCATTTTTCCTGCCAGTTGAGGAAGAAGATCAAACCCGATGTCGGTGGGCCTTTTTGCTGGTATCAGATCAATAACCTGAGGACTGGCCAGCATTATGCCGGAGAAAGCCCAGTTGCTCTCCGGATGCCCAGGCTTCTCCACAAAGCGCTCGATGATGTCGTCCTGATCCATGCTCACGATGCCGCAGCGGCCGGGATCGAGAACCTGATAGACGCCAAGAGTGGCCATCATATTTTTGCGGCGATGAAACGCCTGTATCTCGCGCAGGTCCAGGTCGGTGAGCACGTCCGCATAGAGCACAAAGAATGATTCTTCGTTGGCAACGAACTGGCGGTTTTCTGCCAGTGTTCCCGCGCTACCCAGCAGTTCTCTTTCCTCGACGATGGTCAGGCGCACACCGCATTTCTGCCTAGCAGCAAATTCGCGCACCTTGTCGGCGTGGGCATGGACGTTGATCAGAACGTCATGAATTCCCGCCGCGCGGCAGTTCTCCAGCCAGATCTGGAGCAACGGGACGCCTTGAATGGGAAGCAGGCACTTGGGAAGATCATCGGTGAGTGGCCGCAGGCGCGTGCCACTGCCGGCGGCGAGGAGAAAAGCTTTCATGGCTTCACGGGGGCTTTTGTAGTTTATCCCGAACGGAGAAAGGGATCCCTTACACCCTTCTATATACTCTCAGGACGAACGCCCCGAGGAAGCTTTAGCAGTTCTTAACCGAGCAATTCTTCGGGCATTCGCCCCACAACATTTCATCAGAATGCAGGGACCTCTCACTTCGTTCGAGGCAAGACCAGGGCAACTTCGTTGGAGGCAAGTTCAGCCCCAGGATCGTTCACCAGGACTCGACAACCCTGGAAATCGAAAGCAAAGCGCATCTCTTTCGTTCCTTCAGCAGAGAGAGCCTGGCGAACAGCGGGTTGGTGCTCCTCGTCGCAATACAGCAGCAGGAAGCCGCCTCCGCCTGCGCCGGTGATTTTTCCTCCAACCGCACCTCTGTCCCGCGCGATGGCATACATACGATCAATCGCCAGGTTGGAGATTCGGCTGGAGATTTCTTTTTTGCTCATCCAGCCTTCGTGCAACAAAGCTCCAAACCGGGCCAGGTCACCGGCCAACAAGACCTGGCGCATCTGCTCAGCCAGTCTTTTGATCTTGTGAAGCGATTCCAGGGCCGCACCCGACCTGATAGATGCCTCCTGTTCTTCCAAAATGGACCACGAATTATGGGCGGCGCCGGTGAAGAACAACATCAGTTTTCGCTGCAAGGCATTGACCAAATCAGGGTCAAGTCTAAGAGGCTTGATTTCGACCGAACCATCCCGGTTGAACACAATAAAATTCAGGCCGCCGAAGACGGCGGCATACTCATCCTGCTTGCCCACAGGCTTGCCCAGCACTGTGTTGGCAATGTAAAACGCTTTTTCCACCAAGTCCTCTTTGGAGAGCGGCAGGCCCAGATGGGTGGCCATGGCTTGTAATACATTCACGCAGACACTGGCGGAAGACCCCAATCCAGTGCCGGGAGGAATCTCCGAAGCCAGGAAAAGATCGACCGCGGCCTCGCAGTCCAGTTCCTTCAGGACGGCAATGGGGATCTCCAGCGGCGTGCCGCGCACGCTCATGCTGTTGATGTCTTTCCATGTCTCAAACATACGCAGATCGGAGGAGATGATCTGGATGTGGCCATCTGTCCGCTCGCCCACAATGGTGTAAAAATACTTATTGATCGCCGTGCTCAGGACCGCGCCGCCATGGGCTTCGAAATAGGCGGGCAGGTCGGTCCCTCCGCCGCCAAAGCTGATTCTTACCGGGCTGCGAACTATAAGCATCGGATCATCGGGTCATCGGAAGAAGATAGTGCCCACACACGCGGAGACGCGACAACGTATGGTAAATGTGAGAGCGTGTCTTGTGCTAAGGGATTTTTTGGGGATGACTGGATGGGGTAAAAGTTCTGCTCTAAGCTCCCAGCAGAAACTCTCCGACGCTGGTTTCGGAGTAATAGTCGGTTCCAGCAATGCGGGCGAAGTGGTCAGAGTCTCCGCAACCGAGCGCGCAGCCTCTCAGGTTCAGCCCTGTTGCGGCCAGATACATGGTCTGCAACAAAGCTCCGATTTCCAGGAGAATCAGCCGATAGGCGATCGACTCGTACTTCCAGGCCGTCCGGGGAAAGCGGGCGGATAGTATCAACAACACTGCTGGATTTTGAACATGGCCGCCCGTCGAACTGGCGGCATCAGTCAACAACTTTTCTACAGCCGGCGAGGTAGAGACCGGCCTGAGCGCGTGCTCTCGATCCAGGTAGCGATACAGGCCAGGAGTGCAGCCGTCACAGGCACGGATGGCCACATATGCGCTCAGGGAATGAAGGCTTCCGCCGCTGGGATACAGCTTTTGCACCATGGCCTCATCGCCGTGTTCGATCACCCTGGTGGTCCGGCAGGTCCAATACAAGAAGGAGCCCAGGGCGTTCAAAGTCAAGGGCCCCTCTCCATATTGCGAACGACGGCGCTCCATTACCTGGGTCCACGACATTTGTATTTGCCCAGGATCAGGCTTGGGCAGGATGAGCGATTCCCCGACTTCATCCGGGCGGAATGCCGGCTCAGGCGGAAGACGGTCTTTCAATCGGTAGGTGCCTCCAACCGGGCGACGGTTGCGTCCCATCCGAGTAGAGGCGTGAAAGAGCAGGTCGTGAAACTCCCAATAACCCAGGGGGCCAACCTGCTCTTCCGTGAGTCCGTCGTCGCGGAGGCGGGTTAGAAGTTTTGCCTCTTCACAGGTCTTGAAAAATGAACGCAAAGCTTCGCGCTCGGGTTCTCCTACAGAGGCAAGCAATGATTCCAGCCGAACCGGATGGCTCAGAGCGTCAAGGATGCGCATGATAGATGCGCCGCGAACAGGAAATTGCTTGTTGTTCAGCGGGCTTTCGAGGACGAAACCGTCATCGGTTACCCGCAGCACGGCAAATCGGGAAAGCTGGTAGAGAGCAGTCGAGTCATCGGGTCGTCGGGTCATCGAAAGAAACAACTCAACGTGTTCGTCTGAAGCAGCTCCAGAGTGCTGTATGCTCTGCTTTTCCACCAGGGCCAAAGCCAAAAATCGTACCTGCGTTACTTACGCACGCCCTTAAAAGGGCATGCTCCCCGGACTAAAAGTCCGGGGCTTCCACCTGATTCCAAGCCACACCACACCGGATTGATTAGCTTTGAGCAGAAACAGATGGGGCACTTGTGCAATGCGCACATGGAATACACGGAAAGACACATGGCGGCAGGGGGCCCACTGACATTGCAGCGGGGTCACCCGCCCCTTCCTGAACGAAAAGCTTGATTCCTTCGATTTCAATGCCAGCGAGATCGATCTCAATGGGTTTACGTGTTTGATTAGCCACTTTTGGTGTCCTCCTTTTGGGGTTGAGCACAACGAGGCAATGGTAGTCGCTCTCCCACCTTTATGCCAGAGATTACTTAATTTTTTCCGCTTTCGGAAACGAAGCGCGAGCAAGTTGGTAATCCGCCACAGGCGGACAGGCCTGGTAAGAAGAACCTTCGGCTTCGCTCAGGATTTCGCCAGCGGGCCTCGGACGCCCGCAAAACGGCCCAAGTTGGTAATTGAAGATCAAGGGCAAAATGCATCTTTGATGTGGAGCGGCTGGCACGGCTTGAAGCCGCGCCAACCGCAGCACACCTGGTCTCCTAGTCAATTACCTTCGAGAAGCAATTGACGTTGCGCTTACGCAGGCCACGCAAGGCGGAGGATGGCAAAACGCACATGGCGGGGGCGGGGTGGTCGCCGCAGCCATTGCCGGCGCTTCATCCGTCCTCTCCTGGAGGAAGAGTTTGATTTCCTCCATTGCAATGCCATTGAGATCGATCTCAATGGGTTTACGGGTTTGAGTTGCCACTTTTGGTGTCCTCCTTTTAGCGGTTGAACATAACGGGGCAATGGTATCTCCTCCTGCACGGTTATGCCAGGATTACGTAATTTTTTCTGCTTTCGGAAACGAGGCACAGAAAGGCATTTAGCATTTCAGCATTCAGCCCGCGGGCCTTTTCGCAAAAGGGAGACAGCACCGTGGGCATGGGTGTGAGAGGGGGGAATACACGACCAGATCCCATCGCCTGAAGCACTCAAAAAGCTCTATTCCCAACCTCAATCAAATGGATGAATATCGAGGTTGATTTCGCTCATGTCGTGGAGCGGCTTTCCCAAAAACTTTTCTGAGAGACGGCCAAGCCGATCGGTCATGCGGAAGCGAATGGCGTAGTACCCAAACCACATGGGATAGAGGTCGGGCGCGATGGCCCGCACGCAGTACAGATGGCGCTGACGGAACTCGTGGTGGGTCAAATCTTTCAGGAGCACAGTAACTTCAAGAGCTTCCATGCGTTCAATCATTTCTTCCACCACGGCCTTCAAGTTGTAGCGATTCTGACGGGGAAACCACAGGCTGCGGTCAAGATCCGGTACCGCAAGCTCGGGCCGCGAATCGATTCCTAAAAATGACAGTCGCCCGAGAGTTTCCGGAAGGGAGTAGAAAGCGGCGTGGTCTTCAGGAGAAAAAACATCTTCCGGATGCTCCAGGAGCTTGCGGGCGCGCGTCTCATCATATACAGCAGGGTCCATCAGTCCAGAAAGGTCCTTGATAGCCGCGAAAGCCGCTTCATCCGTATGTAAACGGCACGCAGTCGAAAGCACAACTTGCGGGCCAAGGCCAGATCGCCTGACAGCAGCGACCAACACAACCGGTATGGCAACGTCTGTGGTGATATCGAAGAGAAGAATGGAGTAATTAGGGTGGATATTTTGCAGCCGATGCCAGAGTAGGTGGAAAGCCTCCAACCGAATTGAGCCAGGAACCAACTGACGGCACCGTCGCCTCAGATACCAGGTGGTGAGGAAGGCGTCTCGCTCAATCGCCTCAAAGATGGCGAATAGAGATGCCTCTTCTATAGAGCCGCCCAGGGCGCAGGCGTTGGTTGAACTCATGAGGCACAGGTTTTCTCCGGGCAGCGTGTGGGTGTTGAACCAGATCTCCTGCGCGGGCACAAGCCAGGATTTCCCGGAGCGTGGATTCCGGGCGGAAGACCAGTAGAAGGAGAGATTACGGTCATACTGGGCACGCTCGGTGGAGGGGGAGGGCCGAATAAGAGTGAAACAAAGGCTATCCGGGTCTATGGCAATGTCACGCAGCATCTCATAGGACCCATACACCACGGAGGCCTGGGGATTGAGGAAGTTCACCTGGAAACGCTCAATGACCTCGCAGCGGGCGGCATGCAGGGCAGCAGGCATATTTGCGGCCCTGCCACCGCAGGAAAAAGTTGTATCCAGCCCCGCCGCCATTTGAGCAATGGCCGTGGGAACGGAAAGCCTGGCCATGACCGAGCTTTCCCGCCGAATGACGCCGACATTGGGAGAGACAAGATCGTCCAGCATGGGGCGCGATTCAGACCGCATACCTGGCCCGGTGAAGCAGTCTTTCAGACTGGGTACGCCAGAGCAGGCAACCAGGCAGTCCGCCCCGCAATCTTCGGTGCGGGGCGGATTGCATTCCGGGTGAACAAAGGCTTGCGCGGTGCGGATTTCAAGACTGGATAAATCCAGCGTGACCAATACCCCGGCGCGGCGATGCTCCCACAGGAGCGGAAGAACCTCCAATATCTCCACCGGATAAAAAAAGTGAAAGTCCCGGGCGTGATCCGCCAAGGTCTTGAGAGGAGCAATGGAATAATCGTCGACCAGGGAACGGACCACGGAATTGATCATGGGCCCGTCTGGTTGGACGGAATTCTGATAGAGAAAGATGCGGTAAAAGTCGAATATCAGAAAGCCCTGAACACCTGGCGTTTGTGGTCCCGGATCAAAGTGCATTCCCAGCAGCGTGTCCACATAGATGTCATGATCCAGATGACAGTCTGCCAAAGAGATCAGCTTCCCTCGGAGTGCGAGCGCATTGGGCGCCAAGAGTCTCTGGCTGAACAACAGCATCCCGGCCTTAGTTTGCATGGCCGAGCGTTCCGATCCAGGCAGAAATCCCGAAATGTTGGACGTGCTTGAATGTGAATCCGCGGTTCAGCCGTTGCGAGTCGAGTATTTCATTCTGCCGCCGGACCAACTGCTCGAGTTCGCCGTCAGCCAGAAAACCGGCAAAATCACATTCGTGCCTGGATACGATCCCATTCAGGGATTCGGGGTAAAACTCATCCCTGGCGGAGGCAAGCAAAACATCCCGAATGGCCTTGGCTTCAATCAAGGAATACGCCTGATGCTTTCCCGCCTGGCAGACATGGAGCCCGCCGGCCGTTACCTGAGCCTGCGCAGGTAGTGTATGACGCCGGGTCCGCAAAACACCTGTGAGGTATGCGATCTGGGGATGCTTATCAGCGCATTGAAGCAGGTCGACTGCGCGCGTGCTTCCCTGCTGGTCCCTTTCGGAGCTGTCCCAGCAAAAACGTTCCAGGGCGCGCGCCCGAAGATGCAGCAGCGAACCAGCGACCGACCAGGCTGACGCTGCCTTACGGTCAACACGAATGCGCCGCAGTTGTGTTCCGGCACTCTCGCAGTCCTTGACCTCCGCAGTGCAGGACACGTCTTCCCTCTCAACTTGGCTATCCAGAGTGGCCTGCACAATGAACTCCCGCGCAAGCTGATCTGACAGCAACCCATAGTCCAGGCCGCATCCAGCAACTGAATTGGGGTAAAAAGGAACGGCAGCTTTGGCGATGACAAGGGGAATCTGATCGTGATCCGTCACCGTAACCAGGTCAGCGGTAATTCTGATGGCTGCGAGTTTTTCATCGCCGCCCAGCCACGCGTGAAAAAGAGGAGTCAAGGCTGGACCAGCCCTATCCAGCTTGTACAGACGGATTGATCTACCCGGCCAGGAGTCCATTCGTGAACATCCCAGAAACCAGACCGCATATTGCTTGCGCGCGGCCAGATCAGCCTGGTTGAGCATGACACCCGGCCCACGCTCCTCGATCACGTAAAGCAAATGAGGGCCGCGTTTACGGGCACGCCAAATACGCTTCCATTGAAGACCCATTTGCCTGGGCGTGACGAACATGACGCGGGCGTCATAGGGATGACCGACAGCATCAGCCGGATCTTTCCCGTCCAGAGAAACAAATACGGCCTTGCCATTCAACTTGATCAGCAGACTGCGCCCGCCTTGATCATGACCTGCTTGCTGGATGGTCATGCCCCCATCGCCCAGAGCCACATGGCCGCGATGAAGGGCGCCAGCCTGGCTCATGGCGGTGAAATACTTTTCCAGAACTGGTTGCTTCTCCACCGCCACCGCCGAGATCAGTTCGGCTTCCCGGTAGTTTCCATCCAGATAAGGCTTGAGCTTTTGGTGCACTTCATCAATGTGGTCGGCTTGAATTTTGGTCAGACCCCTGCGGTTCAGCACGCGCAGCCAGCCCTTGGACGGCAGGATTACAGTGTTGGGATCGAGCCATAACTTTGGATTCACGCGTAAACCTTACCACTGATCACACTGATTGAAGTGATTTCCGCTGATGTCCGGGAAGGTCAACCCGAAAAACCAGAACCAAGTTCAAGCAAGACCTTACCACACAGGGCACAGCGTAGCGGATGAAAAGCAAGATTCTCACGAGCGGTTTACTTGAAATGCTACAGCATCGCGCTCTCTATACAATGGCCTAAAGAAAACGCAGGCTCTCTCCACGCGTTTGGCAAGCCGGGCTCGTATCGAGATGACGACTTTTTGAGTTGTTGACTGCGCTCTCACTCGCTGAAAGCGGGCCACTTCATTCCGAGCGCAGGGCTTGCACGGCGTCGACTCTGGCAGCTCGGGCTGCGGGCAGGGCTGACGCGATCACCGCGGCAGCGAGAATCACCATAGCCGAGACAATTAAAGGCAGCACTCCCGGTGATTGCATCAGAGCGAGGTATGAGCCTATGGTGCGTTCGAGGCCAAACCCAACCAGGAAACCCGCAGCTACTCCTATGCTGGCGATGACCAAGCCCTCCAGCAGAACCTTGGTGAGAATGCTGCGTGGCGGCGCGCCAAGAGCCATGCGGATTCCGAACTCGCGCGTGCGTCCGCTTACGGAAAAAGCAAGCACGCCCGCCACTCCCACCACTGAAATCAGCAAGGCCAGGGAGGCGAATCCGCCGAACACGATCGCGTTAAGACGGTCTGGCGTCAGCACTTCCGCGCGAATGTCGTCCAGCGTGGTAGCGCGTTCCACAGGCTGGTCTGAGGCCATGTCCCGGACCATGCGGGTGATGGCAGGCACGAGCGCGTATGGGTCATTCTTGGCGCGCACGAACAGCCGGTTGGCCCATCCTTCCTGCTCAGACGGCTGATACACCGTCATAAACGGCGACGGGATGATATTTTCATCGTCAACGTCCGGCACCACGCCGACGATGCGCCGCGGCTCATAGCTGATGCCGACGAACTTCATCACGCCGTCCGTCCACTGCAAGTGGCGGTTCACGGGGTCCTGTCCAGGAAACAATTGCTGTGCAATGCTCTGGCTGATGATGACCACGCGTTCGGCGCCGTCCCGGTCTGTACTCCTGAAATCGCGGCCTTCCACAATGGGCACACCCAGAGTGTCAAAGAATTCCGGAGACACCAGCCGTAAGCGCGCGCGGGGATCATCCTCGCCGTTCTGGCGCTTCGCGCCTTCCAGGGTGAAGGTGAAGCTGAAGTTTGGCCCCTGGACATCACGCCA
Organism: Candidatus Angelobacter sp.; assembly: GCA_036522115.1. Classification (GTDB taxonomy): domain Bacteria; phylum Acidobacteriota; class Terriglobia; order Terriglobales; family Acidobacteriaceae; genus Angelobacter. Next base: position 55,663 of record DATDGL010000151.1, on the reverse strand, counting down.
CGGGACAACGAATCCGGTAGAGACATGGGCCACGCCAGGAAGCGTGCTGATCTGTTGCTGCACGTTGCGATAAAACTCACGCACCTGTTCGTGGGTCCTGCCGTAAGAGATCACAGGCAAATTTACCGCGAGCACGTGTGCGGTTTCAAACTGGGGTTGCGACCTTTCCAGCACCCACAGGGTCCGCAGCAGGACACCGGCCCCGGCCAACAACAGGAAAGAGGCAGTGATTTGGGTAACGGCAAAGACACGAAGGCGCCGGCCGCTGGCGCCGCTCACGCGAGTTCCGCTGCTCGATAGCGCAAGCCCACGTGAGGTGGAGGGCAAGCGCGGGACAAACGCCAGGAAAATGGAGGCGAACAAGGCCAGCCCAACTCCAATCCAAACCAGGGTGGAATCGAGCGTAAGGTCGAGCGCGCGCGCGGACAAGTGTGCGGCATAGCGAGACAGCACGGACACCATGGGGGCCGCAATCAGGACGCCGGCCAATGCGCCGCTCCCACACAGCACCACGCTTTCCGCCAACAATGAACGGCGGAGCCTAGCCGTAGTTGCGCCCAAGGCTGAGCGTACGGCCAGCTCGGACTCACGACGCACAGTCCGCGCCAGGACAAGATTTGCAACATTGGAACAGGCAATCACAAACAGAAGCCCGGAGGCAGCGAGCAAAATCCAGAGGGTAGTACGGGAACCCGAATTCATCTGGTCATGGATCCGGGCGACATCGATTTTGAAGTGGTCCGCGGGCCTATATTCCTTGGGGTGTGCGGAAAGCATGGCCGCGTATACCGTACGAAGTTCGGTTCGCGCGGTGTCCAGTTCCGCGCCGGGCGCAAGCCGTGCAAAAACCTCGGTCATGCGATGCTCGCGGCCGAGCACCATGGTGGCATCGAGGTGATGCGGGCTGGTGACTACGTTGGCGATAATCTCGGTTTCCTCCGGGTATGGCACCGATGGTTCTAAAACGCCGACGATGACAGCAGAACGTGGACCACCAAAACTCTCGAGCCGGATGGTTTTTCCAAGTACGCTGGGATCAGAGTGCAACCCATTGCTCCAGAATCGATACGTCAGCACCACAGCTCCCGCGGCATTGGGGCCGTCGTCGCTGGACTTCAGTAGGCGTCCGATATATGGACGCAGCCCCATGACCTCAAAGTAATTGCCATCCACAACACCGGAGCGAATCTCACGCGGCTCACCCAGCCCTACCATGGTGAAATCGAGCGGCGAAAAAGTAGCAATTTCGCTGATGGTCTTCAGTCCGCTGCTGATGTCCTTAATTTCCGGAACGGAGAAGTGGGAATTGTCACTGCCGATGCCCGGGGCACTTTGGCGGACGTAAAGCAAGCGGTCTTCATCGCGATTAGCCAGCGGCCGCAGGAGCACACCGCGAACAACACTGAAGATGGCCGCATTGGCGCCGATACCGAGGGCCAGGGTGACGGCCACTGTGATCCACAAGGTGCGCACTCGCCACAAAGAACGAACCGCAATTTTCAAATCGCGAAGGAATACCATATCTCCCCTCCACAGGGATATATCACGTTATAGAGTCGAACGGAAGAGCGGGAAATCGACACCTCAATATAAACTTTTTAGAGGCTTTCGAAGCCCCTCGGCACGGGTGGCATGCGCGCCCTGTTCTCCTGCCGGCCAAGGGGGTTTTCAAACCCGGCCTTTCATCTTCATGGGCTATTTTGAAACATGCTCCAGAAGCCAGTAGCTAGAAGTTCGCTGCTGCTTTAAACTATTGCGCATGGCCAACCCCATGCAATCGAACCGTCCGCGTTACAAGGTTGTATTTGGAAAAGACGCTCAAGATCTCCAAGGCAAACTCAACGATCCGGATTTTACGCCATCGGGCTATGCGGTCACTCATCTTACCTTCAACTCAGCGAGGGCCGAATACCTGGTGATTCTAGAGGACGAAAACATCAACGGTTAAGCTCTCCTCGGAGAAAACCGCTGGAATTCTGCGGCAAGCCACCCCACGTTAAAGCTTCGTGGGGACAGTCATTGCCAACACCTGCCACAGAACTGTCATTTTCGTGACTGCTCGCACGGGAGCGAAAGCGGGATGCGCCGTGCAGAATGCCGGAATCGATCCCGGACGTCTTACCAACTATCAAAAGCTGCAGCGTGAGATGGCCTATCTGGAGCGAAAATCAGATCCCAGAGTGGCACGAGAGGAGCGGCAGCGCTGGAAGACGACAGAAAAGTCCTTGCGCGCATCAGCCCAATGGCGGCCCAAAAAATCGCCCGGGCTGAGTGAATGATGCAGCGTGCCGTTCGTAAACGGAATACAGCAATAACCAGCCTGGGCTGTTCCAATGAGGGGAGCCCCACTACGCCGGGGTGATGGGGCGGTGACTCGATGGGCCCAATCGTGCTCTAACCCAAGCCCTGTTCCTGCATTTTCTTGCGCAAGCTCAAAGGGCGCATGTCCGTCCAGACTTCCTTGATATAGGCCAGGCACTCTTCTTTGGTACCGCTCTTGCCCGCATCTTTCCAGCCCAGGGCGTTTTCCTTGTGAGCAGGCCAGATGGAATACTGTTCTTCATGATTGAGCACGACTTTATAAATTGTCTTATCTTCTCTTTCGTCAGGCATTGAAGTTCTCCATTGTAAGATTTGTAAATCCGTCGTTACCGGGGACGGCCTTGACCATCCAGGGTATCAAGGGTTTTCAGAACATCCGTGAGCAGGACATTGAAAAACTCGCTCTTTTCATTCTGGATAAAGAAATGATCCCCGGAAAACATTCGTTCTTTGCAAGTTGCCGAGGTCTGCTTATGCCATTCGCGCAGGTGTTCCAATAGAACAAATTCATCCTGCAAACCGCCGTACACGGTAATGGGACAGGAAAGAGGTTCTTCGTTCGCATACACGTAAGTGTCGACGATCTCGAAATCTGCCCTGAGCAACGGGAAAAAAAGTTCTGCTGCTTCGGGGACAGCGAGCAATTCCGGGGGAGTGCCTTTAAGCCTTTTGAGTTCAGCAATGAACTCGTCGTGGGGAAGATTGAAGGTGGCAGGTTCCCGATCAGGCACTGTGGGAGCCCGGCGGCCTGACAGAAAAAGGTGTCGCGGTCCAATCGAGCCCCGGCGACGAAGCTCCCGAGCCAGTTCGAAGCTAATAAGCGCACCCATGCTGTGCCCGTAAAAGACAAACGGATCCAGAGGATTTTCAAAGACCGCGTCGGCTATGGCCTGAACAAGGGTTTCAACTTTGGCAAAGGGCGGCTCATTGATTCGCTTACCCCGCCCCGGAAGCTGAACCGGACAGACTTCCACCTTGGCAGGAAAAAAGCGCTGCCAATTGCGAAAGATATGGGCGCTGCCTCCGGCGTAAGGGAAGCAATACATCCGCAAGCGGCGGTCTTGACCCGCAGGCCGATATTCCACCCACGAGGAGTGCGAGGCAGAGCCGGATTTTTGAAGCATGGTGTCCATTACCCAATGGGACTACATCTCTTTCCGGCTGCCCGGGACCCGCTCCCTTCAGGGGAAAAGAGAACTACGATTTTACAACGAACTGTTTTGGAACGCGGCCAGATCAGGAAAGAAAATGATGCGCTGGGCCCAGCCCGAGATAGAACGAAAACCACACGGTTGCGACAACAAATGGCCCGGACTTGAACGAGGACAGGCCCACAGTCAACCATTCTCCCGTAAGGTCCAATACCCCGACAGGTTCAGAATTCAAGATCGGCCTCGCGATCAACCATGCCACAGCCAGTCAGCATAGTCGTCCTGCACCGCAATGTTTGCCAGCACGGCTTCAATAAGCTCAGTATCAGAATTGATCCCGGTGCGTTGCTTCGCCCTCGTCACGACGGCTTCCGGCATTTTTGCGCGAACCACCCGCGTTCTTTCTCCGCGCAATAAGCCTGCTTTCTCTGCAATGCCCATGACCTCACGGAGCTTGCTGAGACCGCGGCCTTCGGTGAGTTTACTTGTTCTGGGGACCGGGCGGCACGCTCATCCTTTCCTCCACGCAAACCATCTTCGTAGCACATCATAAGCTGAATCGCAGCACAGTTGAATCGTTGTTCCAGGCGAAGGCCCGCGGGGGCGGAAGCATCAGAAAGTGAATTTGAGCGCGAGTTGCATCAACCGGGGCGCGGCTGCCTGCACAACATGACCGAACAGAGGACTATCAATGTTGCCATTCACAGCACTTGGCCCGAAAAACTGGGTATGGTTGAAGGTGTTGAATGTTTCCAGACGGAATTGAAGGGCCTTGGAATCAGATAATTGAAAAGACCTCAACAGGGCAATATCAGAGTTGAACGTGCCGGGACCATAGAAAAAGCGGCGCGAGGCTGTGCCGAGCGTGCCCAGGGCCGCCGGCTGGAAGTTTGAGATGTTGAAATAAGGCAGGCCATTGCGGGGATTCCCGTTCACATTCAAAGGAGAGCCGTTGTAATCCGGCAAGTCCAGACTGAAATTGTTGACACCATTCGGGATGCTTCCGCTCAGGGAATTATCGCTGTTGCTTCTGAGGGTTACAGGGAAGCCTGAACTGAGCCGGGTGATTCCCGAGATTTTCCACCCTTTTGCCAGAGTCTTGCCGCGGCCAAAAAGATGTTCCAGTGGAAGTTGGTATTCATAGCTGACCACCAGATTGTGTTTGAGATCGAATGCCGAGAGGGCACGCGTGCGGCTGAAGTCCAGAGGATCGACCGGATCGGAAAGGGACGAGGCCTGGTCGAGGGACTTGCTGTAGGTATATCCGGCCAGAACGCTGAGGCTGTTCCGTGAATATCGAAAGCTTGCCTGGAACGAATTAAAGTTCGAATTCCCGAAGCTGCCCTCAAAACTATCGTTGCCGAAAGCCGCGCCGAAAGGCCCGCGAGTGCCATTCACAATGTTGCCGGCTGCAGTAACGTATTGTGTGTCTTCACCGAACGGTCCGCAGGTGGGCGACCCGGGTGCTACGGCACTGGGGTGGCTCAACGCCAGACAAAGAGCAGGATCGCCCGGATTGATGGAATACACCAGGGGCAGGTGATGGGCCTGGGAGCCGACATATCTAAAACTCAGCAGAGTGTTTCCGCTGAATTGGCGCTCAATGGAAAAGAAGTAATTCTCGCTGTATGGATATGTGTTGCGTGGGTTTGGAGCAGTCGCTCCGCTGATTGGCTCGAATATGGAGAAGTTGATGTTCGGATCGGGATGAGAGGGCGAGGAATTCAACGGAGGAAAGATCAAGGGAAACGGATTGCCGGCAAATGATCCGTTTGCAGCCGTGACAAAGGGAGTGGCAAAAAGCGGCGGCCCTGGACTGGTATAGCTCAGTCCGTAAGGAGGTTGGGGTTCGTCGAAAGCCAGAAGATTTCCCTGAACCACTGAATAGAAAATGCCATAGCCTGCGCGGATACTGGTCTTTCCTGGTCCCCCTGTGATCTTGCTTATGAATTTGTTACTTCCAGCGGGTGAATAGGCCAGACCCACCCGGGGAGAAAACCGGTTGCTGCCGGGCACCAACGTGCGCGGGATACCGCTATCACCGGGGTAGACAAAGCCGCTTGGAGCAGTGGGAAAAACTACCGATTGCGCGCCCAGAACGAATGTGGGAACCTGATTGTATTTCTCATACCAATACTGCATGAGATCCCAACGGACCCCGTAGTTTAGAGTGAGATTGGACCGGACACGCCAGCTATCCTGGACGAAACCCCCGACATATTTATGGCGCACATAAAAAGCTTGTGAATCTGCCTGGTTATAGTTGCTGGCAACCCCGATCAAGAAATCCGCAAAATCCGAGCCGGTCTCCGTCCCCGAGAAAAGGAAGGCCCCATTAAAAGTGGGATTGGGATGCACATTGACCTGCTCATAGCTAAACTGCAGGCCGGTCTTCAAGGTGTGATTACCCAGGATCCGGGAGAAGTTATCGACCGCTCCATAAGTATTATTCGCTTGCTGCAGGTTCGTAATAGGAGTCCCCATGACAAAGGAATTAAAGGCCACGTTTTCAATGCCCTCAATGGACGGCGCCAAGGGGACAATTCCTGGCGTGCCAACACCTGTCACAAAACCCTGTGATGCAAGGCTGGGTCCAACGCCTCCGTTGGGCTGGCCGACATTATTGGCGCTTCGCATGTAGCTCAAGTGAAGCTCATTTACGGTGGTGCTGCCAAAGAGCCTGGTGTCAGAAAGATTGATGAGTTGGCCTCGTCCCAGACTCACGCCGTCAAAACCCGGAACGCTGGCGCCACCCTGGCCCGTAGGATAGGGATTATCCATGAAGTAGTCATCCATGAAGTAATAGGCAGATAGCTGCCCCCACCTTCCACTATTGCCGTCGATACGGAAACTGCCTTTGTCATCCCGCAGCTTCTGTCCTTGAGATCCCGTGGAAAAGCTGGAGCCCCCGATGTTGGGAAGAGGAATGAATTGCAACAAATGCTTCGCCGGTTCTGACCAGGCCTGCTGGGGGATGACGGCATTGGGAAAAACACACTGCGCGCTGGATGTACAACCGGGCGTGAAGTAAGGCTCATTGGCAAGAACGGGATAGCCGAGCTTCTGCGAAAGAAGGTTGGCGAAAAAGGGACCGCCCACGGAGCCGGAGAGAGCAGCGGCACGGTCACTGAAATTACCGGATCGTTCTGCCTGCGATGGAACGGAGATCAATCCGGTATCGATGCCCTGGTTAGTTCGGGTTGCCTGATAGTCGGCAAAGAAGAAAACCTTATTCTTCCTGATTGATCCACCTATGGTCCCGCCAAACTGGTTCTGGCGGTAAAAGCTTCTGTCTGCGGAGAAGAAATTGCGAGCGTCGAGATCAGTATTTCTCAAGAATTCGAAAACAGTGCCGTGGAGGTCATTGTCTCCGGACTTGGTCACCACATTGACGATGCCACCGCTGTAATCGCCATATTCGGCATCGAAATTATTGGTTAAGACCCGGAATTCGGCAATGGAATCAAGGTTGGGCACAATCAGGGTGCCGCCGTTCATCAGTTCCTTGACGTCACCTCCATTCACCATGAAGCCATTGGCATCTTCACGCTGTCCTGAGATTGACTGGTTCCCGGGATTCAGGCCGCCTGAAGGAGCAATCGCCACGGTAGCGCCAGCCATGATGATCGAGTCAGGAGATTGGGTACTCATGGGCACGATTCCTGGCTGAAGGGCCAGGAGATCTGTGTAACTGCGTCCGTTGAGAGGGATTGCAGTCATGGTTTGGCCAGTCAGAACTTCCCCCACCTGGGTACTTTCGGTTTCCACATGAATTGCGCCCGCCTCGACAGTGACCTCTTGAGCTTTCCCAGCCACCTGGAGGACCGCGTCTAGCTTGAGGGCGCTGTCAGCGTCAATGACTAAGCCGGTGCGCTTTTCGATTCTGAAGCCCGGAGCTTCAATCTGGAGCTCATAACGACCCACAGGCAGACTGGGAAACGTGTACCAGCCATTCGCATCACTCTGGCCGGTGTTGTGGATTCCTTGAGCAGGGTTGCTAATTCGCACGATCGCGCTTGGAATCACGGCCCCGGTTGTATCCTTCACCATGCCGGAGAGACTTCCCGTTGTTCCCGCCCACGAGAGGTTGACAGAAACAACAAATGAGCCGATCAAAGACAGCAATGTTTTCATGTTTCTGATTGAGGTCATAGTTTTTTCCAGATCCGCCGCCTGATCCAGGCGTGGAATGATTAAAGAGTTAAGCTGGATGAATCATTTGGCTAACTCTTGCGGGAAGCATCACGAATCGCCGTAAACAACGAGGCGATTGTAGGCGGGGTGATTCCTGGAGTTCAGAGGATTTCTGTAAGAAACCGGAAAACCCTGGCGAGCGGACTGCTTCTGGCCATCAGCGGTGTTACCACGCGAGATTGGCTGGAGTTAACTTCGAGCGTGGCGAGAAGGTCTCCACGCGCCTATATACATTCCCAGAGCGTACGCCCTGAATGCCTGTGAGATGAAAGGAGGCCCTCGCTTCGCTGCGAGATAAACTTCAACCGAATGACGGCCCCGGTAGCTCACCGGCAAGGCCACAGGATGCGAAATGCTAGAAGGTCAACAACTGACGCACGCCGGCTGCCTGCCGCTTGCTGACGATGAACTCAAGATTGTTGCGTAGAGTAATAAGCCATCGTTGGCTGCTCAAAGCGCTCATTTTGCGTATGTGATCGATATTCACAAGAGCATTTCGATGGACGCGCCGGAAGCTGGTATTTTGCAGGCGTTCCTGGAGGGAAGACAGCGTGTGTGTGGCCTGATACTTCCTGCTTGCGGTCAAGATCCACACCACTTCTCCTTCCGCCTTGAACGCAAACACCTCAGAGGCATCCAGCAGCACATATTCGTCGCCAACTTTGCCAACAATCTTGCGCAACCAACCCTTGGCGTCTGGTTCTGCCGCCTGCTCAACGTCCTTTGCCTGCTGTGGATTGAGCCGCAACCGGCGCACGCGCTCGATGGAATGGGCCAAGCGAGCTTCGCCAACCGGCTTCAAGACATAATCAAGAGCGCCCGCCGCTAAAGCGGGAACGGCGTACTGGTCAAAGGCAGAGACAACCACGACGCCAGGCGGATCGGGTTTTTGCTGTAAGCGCTGAATGACCTCAAACCCTCCAAGGTCAGGTAATTGCAAATCGAGAAAAACCAGATCGGGTGAAGCTTGCTCAATGGCGTCAAGGGCCGATCTGCCATTGTCAGCCTCTCCAATGACGGATATGTCGGAGATCTGTTCCAGTTCTTCTCGCAGGACCTTACGCGCTATCTCTTCATCGTCAACGACAATTGTTCTCAGCATGGCATCCTCGTTCTAGCATGGTTTTGGTAAACGCATTTAAGGAAATCCGCCAGCGGGACAAGAAGGCCGGTGAACGGATGACTTAGGAATTTAAGCGGTTCGTCGCATCCTGCCTGTAAGGCCAATCGGGTCAATCGTGTCTAAATCTGAACGGATCAAGGGTATAAAAAATCCCACCATTGTCTGATTTTGCCTGGATGAGATATAGAATTCCGTGTCAAACCCGTAACAAAGCTCGAGGCGACGCTGCACGTTAGCCAGTCCAATACCATCTCTCTCGCCATTCCCGGAATCCACGCGAAATTCGCCTCCCGTGTTCACGACTTCGACGCAAAGATGGTTATTCTCTGCCCGAACCTTAAGATAAACAAACCCTTGCGTGGTGCGGGAGGCAACACCATGTTTGATTGCATTCTCCACCAAGGGCTGAATCGAGAGCACAGGAACTTCCGCGTTCAGCAGGTGCTCGCCAACGTGAATGGCAGTGGCAAGTTTCGAGCCCAGGCGCAATGCCTCAATCTCCATGTATGCCCGGACGATCTTGAGCTCCTCATCGAGAGTGACGAACGTTCGATCGGAGCGAAGAAAATAGCGGAACAAGTCAGCCAGATTTAAAACAAGACGCCTGGCATCAGCATTGTCGCGGGAAATCGTCCCGTAAAGGGTGGTTAAAGAATTGAAGAAGAAATGAGGATTGATCTGAGCTTGAAGCGCCTTCAACTCGGCCTTGGATGCCAGGTCCTGCATCTCAAGATGCCGCCTGCGCTCGATCTGCCCCTCAATCACCCTGGCAAAACGCGCGAGCAGGACAATATCATGCCGCAAATATTGACGTCTCCCGCGCCGCGGACCGAGGAGAAGGACGAGGGCATCTCCCCTGGAAAACCGCAGTGGCAGCGCGACTCGAGCCCATGGAGCGGACGGGAACGCTAACCAAGGTTTCCGCAGAAACGCGAATGGATCCAGATCTTCCAGATCACGGGCCTGAAGGTGAAGTTGAAATCGGCTGAGCCGGCACTTGAAGAACTTCTCCATCGTGTCACGAACATGGCTGAGATAGTGTTCTTCAGTGTCTTCGGCTGTTCTCGGCGTCCGCAATTCGGCCAATATCGGTTCAACATCGGGCTGTTGAAAGAGATGCCGGATGATGGTGTCTTCAACCCAGGCCGAGAGTCTGGCCAGCCCGACTAAAACGACGCAAGCTGCGATCAACAGCAGCGCCATTGCAAACTGGTTTTCAGCGGCACGATCCATCAAGCGCAATCGCGATTCCACAACAAAGCCCGAAACCACAATTGCAACAGCCAGGGCGCTCTTGACTGCAAACCGCAAGAAGGCATCCAAAAGCAAAAAGCGATAGTCGACCAGGAGTATGAAAAGCGAAACTGAAATTGCAGCATGATGAAAACGGCCGGCGCTACCGTTAAAATAGACAAAAAAGAAGATCGACAGCAACAACAAACCCATAGCTGACACAAGGCGGAGCCCATCCCCTCGCACCTGCACCTGCCGTAAATCCAGCATCATGGAAACGGCCGTCAAACCGGCAAATCCAACCGCAATCAACGTCAGGGCCGGCCGGAAAGGAAGGGTGGAACCACTGAAGCAGCTCCAAAGCTGCAGACCGACCGCAAGGCTACTCAATCCGTAACCAGCAATGCAGACCGGCCGGCAACGCCGCCCAAGCCAAATGTGGAGCACAACCGCAGGCAACACACTCAGCGCAGCCAAACTGATGGCGTGCAGCGCGCGTAATGCAGCGCTTGTCTCGATTCCAGAACCTAAGACGGCCAACCCACCGATATTCCATAGCAGAGCAAGGGCCGCTGCACACATTGGCAAGTGGCCATGATCTTCCCGTGAACGGCGCCAGTCGTCGAATAACAAATACAGCAGAATGCTGCACCAGACAATGCCGGCACAGTGTTCGAGCGTGCTTCCGATAATAGACCCGTGAGTGCTCATTTAAGAGGGCAGAAAGCTTACCACAACGTACATAGTTATATGAACAGTTCTATACATATATATCGTCCCGAAATGATACAGATATTCCATTTTCGTACTGGCTATAACCGTCAGTTGCAGCTATAAAAGACAGGCCGGCTGGCGCATGCTCCCACGCGCTCAATCACTTGCTCTGACTTACAAGCAACTTACTTTGTAAGACTGGACACAATTCTGTTCAGGCTGATTCCCGCTCACTCCCGACAATTGATCGCTCATCTTGGTCCTCAGTGCACTGGCTAAAAAGTCACAATTCAACGGTCCGGGTAGTTATAAGATGCCCATCCGTTTTGGTTTTAACCCGCCGCTCTCTGTGGAAATTACTGATTCCAAGTGAGGATGGCGAAGCCTTGTCTATCACGCCCGAATGATTCTCGATTGCCATTGCCATATTGCCAGCCACCGTATCATGCCGCCGGCCTTTTTCAGCGGCTGGTCAAAAACTATCAAGTCCAGCCTGCCGCTGCCTCCCGGGTCAGACGAAGAAAAACGGATTGATGATTTTCTCTATGAGCTCAATGAAGATCCTGACTGCATCAGCATGCTCCGAGAAATGGATGATGCCGGGATCGACAGGGCCATACTGCTGGTAATCGACTTTGGACTCGCATACACGGGCATGGAGAGCACTATCGAAGAGGTTCATCTGGCGCACAAAAAGCTGCTGGAGCAATCTGATCGGTTCCTGGCTTTTTCCAATGTGGACCCGCGGCGAGGGCAAGAAGGACTAAACCTCTTCGAGAAGGCGGTGCGCGAATGGGGATTCTGTGGAATGAAGCTGTATCCCGCGTGTGGGTACTCGCCGGACGATCGAAAGTTGTTTCCCTATTATGAGATTTGTCATGAGTTGCGCCTTCCCGTGTTGACTCATATCGGACCGACAACTGCAACCTTGCCATTCCGCCATACACAACCGGCGCAGGTGGACGATGCGGCTTTTCATTTTCCAGAAGTCAATTTTATCCTGGGACACGCCGCGGTCACTCATTATCAGGACGCAGCCTTGCTGGCCCAATATCGTCCGAACATCTTTCTTGATCTCTCCGGGTTCCAGACTGCGGTCAACCACAATGAATTCAGAAACATTATGCGTTGGCACATTGCTCGCGGCCTGACGAAGAAGCTGCTGTTTGGGACAGACTGGCCCATCCACCGTTTTTGGGGCACGCAACGGGACTGGGTGGAGAAGATCACATCGCTTCCGGCCGAATCCCTTGTCACGGAAGAGGGCGTAAGAAACATCCTAGGTGAAAATCTTTTGAATATCTTGCCTGTACCGAGAAAAGAACATGCAAAGCATGGAACATAGCCCGGAAACGAAGCTGGCCCGCGAGGCCATTGCCCGATTGAGTAACAAGGGTCTAAAGCCGGAGGAAATTCAAGGAGAAATGGTTTTGAATCATGACCTTGGCATTGATTCCCTGCAGTTCATCCGGCTGATCCTGGAAATCGAGAGAAAATCGGCAAAACGCATCTTCAATGTTCAGATCATTGCGCAGATCAAGACCGTGAATGATCTCTGCGCCGCGGTCTTGCGTTCTTAAGACAATCCACATTTTTGAGACCTAACCCACAAAGCCCTTTGCACAAGCAATAGGAATCCCAGACTTCCGTCCAGCATAAGCAGGTTTCTTCATATGAGCGAAAACAACACCGCTGAAAAGAAAGCTGGAAATCCGCGGCCAGCAACAGGATTCGCGAACCTCCTTGATGAGATGGTCCGAAGCATCTGCACGACAGATACTCTGGCCCGAGTTATACGCAAAGTCCTTACTCTGAAGCAGAGGCAACCGTATTCAATTGCCTTACGCGGGCTTACGGCGCGCCAGAAGGCCTTGCTGGATCTTATGGGTAAGGCCCTATGCCAGTGGACGCCTCCACCTGCTGACAGCCTAGACGCGGTTTGGCAGATCGGCGTCTGGGATCATGGCCGCATCTTTCTCAGCGACGCTGTCGTGGACAGCGAGAACTGTACAGTATTCGCATGGCTGAAGGTTCCAGCGGAGATCTCACGCCAGATAGATGCACGAGCGCGGCAAGCAGAACTGGAGCGCGCTAAGTCCGAACACGAGTTGGAAACTTTTTTGGCAGGTGTAACAGAGGCACAAAAGCGAAAGATCGTGGAACTCGTTCGGGATGGCATTGACCATACCGATCCGGTGTTGATCTATGTAAATGATCGTACATTCACCAATTTTGGGTCCTACAACAACCTGCTGCGCAAACCGGGCGCCTTGCTGGAGAGGCTGGCGGAGATACCAATTGCGGACTGGCTCGCGGATGAAAAACGGTTCGTGATCTGCTTCTATTGGATTCGCCGGATAGGCATGCGAGGGGAAGAGTTTAATGGGCTGCAGCTTACGCCCTATACCTTGCATGCATATTTCGATGATTGCTTCCAGAGATATTGTCAGCTCCTTGGGGCCCAGCCCGAAGAATGGCCGGAGTCCCTGGAGGACAAAGCCAACAGACTCTCTCAAATGCGCCAGGAGATCAGCCGCGACCATATCCTTTGCCGTTGGGTAAACGGGCTAACATTCTTTAAAGCAGAACGGTTCGTCCAGCGTTCTATCATCAGACAGTCCCCAGACAATCTTCCAACCGGCTTGCGGGACTACATCGAGAGCGTCTACGGCCTGCAGGTAAGTTCATTCGCCAATTTTGACGAGCTTTTTCGTGCTTGCGTCGAGGCGTGCACAGACCCAGAGAAAGAGAGCGGATCGCCGTTAATGGATGGCGTCGAGCAATTGCTGGAACGAATTACGAGTTCCGCAATCGAGGCGATCAACAGTGACATCGGAATGACACGGGGAATCCGTGACATACGCCGATGGCAGGAAAAACTGGATGCGCAGCGCTTTGTTGAAATCAGTGAATGGCCCACCACCGACTATTTCTGCGGCGTGTTTCCCAGCGCAGGAATGCGGGGCCGCATGCCCGATCCCGGCAGGCTGGCGAAGGTCCTGACTGCCTGCTCCGTGCGCATGCAATACAACAGCTGGCACTACATGCCAGGGCATTTTTCCAAGGAGTTGGCCCCGCATCATTTCTATCTTCCTCCACGCATGCCGGACACAGCGATCTGGTCCGATCAGCATCACGCCGGGCACGTGATGGCCGCAGTCAGGTTTTCGATCCGCTCTCCTGCATCTCTCAAATACCGCGAGCGAACGTATTTTGGCATGGTGGACTTGCGGCTCTTTCGCACGATCGGCGCCCGCTATACGCGCAAAGATCTGTGTGAAGCCATGAAATACACGGAATACCTTCGAGCGGTCTACCAGGCCATCACTGATATGGCCGCTGCGGGAGAGCGTCATATCGTGATCAGGGCCTTCGATAAACCATGGTTCGAACGCTACTGCTCTACTCTGTTTGACAACAGCAGCGTCCTGCAAACACAGGCAACAGGTGCAGCATGAACATGCTGTCTGAGTTCAGCCGGCACAGCCGATTTTGGACGCGGCAGCCGGCGATCATCGATGCTACTGCCGATCTGAGGATCTGCTACCGCGATTTGGCTGAATCCATTGAGGTATTCGGCTTGCTCCTGGATAGAAGCGGGATCCAATCGGGTGATCGGATCACAATCATTGCCCGCAGCTCATTTCAAAAATGCCTGGCCGTGCTGGCCTGCCTGGGAAATGGAGTGTTGGCGAATCCTCTTAATCCGGGATTGCCGGCAAGCCTGACTACGGAATTCATCACTCACGCACAGCCCTCGTTGATATTGACTGATGATCTTCAGCTTGTGCCGCCTGGCCTTTGCGAACACTGTCCGGTTGTGCCGCTTGAAGATGCGCTTTTCCCGCTAGCCTGGAGGCCGGGAGCACGAAAGATTGTACGGCCGGCATCGAATGGCGGCCTGTTGATCTACACGTCCGGGGCCACGGGAACCGCAAAAGGCGTGCTGCTGTCGCTCGCGAACATCGAAGCAAATGTAGAGACGGCCGCAGCAGCCTTCGGATACAAGCCGCGATGGGTAAGTGGATGCCTGCTTCCTCTTTATCACACGTTCAGCCTTATCAGCGATGTGCTTCCCATATTGCTGACGGGCGGAACAGTTGTCATGTTGCCCACATTTGAAATGCGACATGCCAAACTCATCGTGGATGCCTTCAGGAAATACAAAGTAAATTCCTACAGCGCTGCTCCCATCATCCTGGAAGCATTTACTGCACTGGATTGCTTAACAGACACAGATTTGCAATTTGCCATTGCGGGAGCAGCCCCACTCGACGAAGGCATCAAGGCTGATTATGAGACGCGCTTTGGGCATCCAATCATCCCGTGTTACGGCTTGAGTGAATCCACGTGCTTTGCCACCATCTCTCCCCTTGGAGCGGTTCGTACTGGTTCCGTAGGCAAGGGCGCCAATACAGAGATATGCATATGCAACGAGCGTTGCGTCCCGCTGTTGCCGGGAGAAATCGGGGAAATTGCCATACGCGGCCCTTCGGTGATCAACCATGGATATTACCGGGACGGACAACGCTATGCGTCAGTATTTACGACTCATGGATGGCTGCTTACAGGTGACCTGGGCTGGATGGACGAAGATGGATACGTCTATGTGACCGGTCGCAAGAAAAATATGGTCATTCGCGGTGGCGAGAAGGTCTATCTGGAAGACCTGGATCGGAGTCTGGTGCACCTTCCCGGCGTGGCAAATAGCGCGAGCATCGTTATTTCAGGCAAGGAAACCTGGGACCGGGCCATTAGCTTTATCACTCCTCGCCCGAGCACGGTTTTGACTCGCGAAACCGTAGCTACTTTCGTACAGAACAATCTGGGCAGGAACCATGTGCCTGACGACATCGTGTTTACAGAAAACATCCCCAGAACTCCGATTGGGAAGCCGAATTATTTGGAGCTGAAGGCTTTTTATCAAAACTTGAAATCGTTGTGAAGCAACGCGCGCTCGTTACCCAAATTCCAACGCCTTGCACAAGATTACCCGAACATTATGACAATCCTGGAAAACTGCCTCGCGCATTCCGTGCGCAGACATAAGGACAAAGTACTCTTCATCCAGCCTTCCACCGGAGAAAGACTTTCTTTTGGCGACTTTGGAGACACTTTGGCAAAGGTCCATGTGCTCCTCGAACAGCAACAAATCCATTGCGGTGACGTCGTAACTCTGATTGCCGCCAATTCGATCGACCTGGCTGTCATGCTTTATGGCGTGATGACGTTCGGTGCCATCGCTAAGCCACTCAACCCGCAGATAACCCCTGCGGAGTTGAACAAGTTGATGTTGCACTCCGGTTCCTCCATCATTTTTGCGGACTGCCAAATTGCCATTCCCGAGTATCGGGGCAGATATCTCGAGATCGATACTTACAGGCAAGTCACTCGCAAAGGTCATCTTGTATCAGGCGGAGAGCAAGAGAACAATCCGGCATTGCTGATCTACACATCAGGAACCACAAGCCAGCCAAAAGGCGTGCTTCTCAGCCAGCAAAACATTGTCCACAATGTACGAACGGCGATCGATTTTCTGGGCCTGGACGATCAGCACACCAAGATTTGTATTCTCCCTTTGTTCCACACGTTTGGCTTTATCAGCGATTTATCTGCCATGGCCCTTTGCGGAGGAACAACCGTCATACTCGACACCTTTGACGTTACTAAAATGTCCTCAGTCGAAGCCGCAATTCATGACTACCCGGTTAATTCCTTCAGCGCAGTCCCGTTGATGTTTGATTTGTTTCTGCGGTTTGGCTGCAACCTGGCCGGAAAGCAAATGAAATTTTGCGTCTCCGGGGCAGCTCCGCTGCGGGAAAATACGGCTGCGGAATTTCTGGAGACATACAGATTTCCCATAATTCCCGCCTACGGTCTCACCGAAACCACGTGCTTCGCCACGATTTCACCGCCCAGCCGGATCAAAGCCGGGTCCGCGGGAATTCCAGCAGCCGTGAAAGTCAGAGTTGCCCGGCCCGATGGAGCGGAGGCTGAAACTGGTGAAATTGGCGAACTGCTGGTCTCCGGCGAGAGCGTGATGCAGCAGGGATATTTCAAGAACGAGATCGAATGCTTTTGCGGTGAACAGAACCAATGGTTCAAAACCGGTGACTTGGGCCATAGCGACCAGGAAGGCTACATCTACATCACCGGGAGAAAGAAGAACATGGTGATTCGGGGCGGCGAGAAGATCTATCTGGAGGACGTTGATGCGTGCGTAGCCCAGATGCAATCACTGGCTGACAATGCGAGCATCCGCTTTGAGGAAGACGGCGAGGAAAAGATAGCCGCGTTTGTAGTGCCGCGTCACGGAGCCGCAATCACGGATTTTGAGATCAGAAATTTTGTGGAAGCCCAACTGGGCCGGCTACGGGTACCCGATCTCATCATTTTCCGTGACAGCATTCCCCGAACTCCGACGAACAAAGTGAAGATTCGCGAGTTGCAGGCCTTGGTCCCCCAGACGGCGGGACCTGCGTCTGCCTGAAAGGGCCCTCAGGACAGTGTCTTTAGAAACCATTCAAGGAGCTCAGGTCTTGTGGCGATTTGTCCACCTTATCCGCCGCTTTCGGAGAGAGATTGAAGACCGTATTCCCCGTTATTTTGAGGCAAACTCGTTGAGGTTTCATCTGTTTGAGGAAGGTCCGTTGAATTTGGCCAGCGTGGATGATGTGATGGAGGTCCCAAAGGACTTCTTCCCGGCTGCTGCCGAACTGACAGGCGTACGCTTGCAAGTGGTGTTGGACCATAAGGAGATGAACGCTGTCGACAAACTATTTTGCCTCAAGGTCAAAGGATTACTGGCCCATCTCAACGGCCAAATGCTGTTTCCAGTCCCAAAGGATTTCATCCAGGATGTGGTTTCCGCTACCGGTGATGGCACCAGCGCTTGCCTGGATGCAGATGATTGCGATTGGAGGTCGTGGTTCAAAGAAAAGCAACTATTTCCCCAAGAGGGAGTCTCCCTCAACTACTACGTTGGCGGGCGAGGAAACAAGACTGTGGTGTTGCTGAACGCCTATGGCCAGAGTTTTGGCTATTGGAAGAAGTTCATTCAGGCGGTTTCCGCTCACTTTCGAATGATCTTGTGGGTCCCGCGGGGGAATGACTGGGGAACGGTTGGCATCAAACTCGCCACTTCGCAGAAGGCACACGCCGACGACCTGGATCTCATCCTGGCACAGGAAGGGATTGAGACCTGCACGTTGGTGGCATGGTGTTCCGGACCCAAGCTCGCACTGGAATACTATTCTCGCTATCGGCACCGGGTCGCGTCGATGGTTTTTACCGCGGCGTCGTTCAAAGGCCTTCCTGAGCACAAGGCGCTGGAGACGACATTCGAAAAAAACCTGGAGCCGTTGCTGGAAACCATTGAGAAATTCCCAGGTGAGTCCGAGGTAGTACTGGAATACCTCAAAGGCATCTTGCTCGCTCAAGATAAGCGAGCGCGCAGCATGGAAGAACTGTCATCTCTTTCCCATGTGGAACTTCAAAAGGCGCTGTCCGCAGTCAACGTGAGCCTTCAGGAAATGGTTCTTGAACCATTTCACGCGCCCAATGTCCTGGCGTACGCCAAACAAATGCGTGATTTCTGGAAATACGACTTTTTACCTTCTTTGCAGACAGTGAGCATTCCCGTTCTGCTTCTTGGCGGCGATTGCGACCAGATCGCGTCGCAGCCGCTGGCAAAAGCTGTTGCGGCAATGATACCCCAGGCCCGGTATTTGGAAGTCCAAGGTGGAACCCACTATCTTCAGTACGACCACTGGGACCTCTTGGCCCAGGCGGTCGACGAAGTTGTAAACTCAGGCGGACGGCTCAAGCTTTCGCATCCGTGGGTGAACCTGACTGTACCTGCCGAAGAAAATACGAGTATGAGGAAAAACCTGGCGTGATTAAAAAAGCGCAATCTGACAACGACATTAAGAAGACCTACCCTGTAATGGTTCAGCTTCGCACTCACTTGAGTGAACAGCAATATATTGATCAGGTGAAGCGGCAACGGGAAGCAGCAGGGTACGAGGTGGCTGCTTTCTTTGATGAAGGACAAGTGAGGTGCGTGGCCGGATATCGGATATCAGAGTGTCTTTCATGGGGCAAATTCCTGTATGTCGATGATCTGGTAAGTGATCAGAATGGACGGTCAAAAAACTACGGAAAACAGATGATGGACTGGCTGCTGGACGAAGCTAAAAACAACGACTGCAAGGAATTACATCTGGACTCCGGCGTGCAGCGTCACGGGGCCCATCGCTTTTATCTTCGAGAAAGAATGGATATTACGTGCTACCACTTTGCCTTGAAGCTGTAAATTTTCAACGTGATCTTTTTAGATATTTCTCGCCATGATGATGTTCTCTCTGGCATCCTGAAATAGTTCCGGGCACACATTCACAACAAAGCAACAAAGTTTATCGCTGCGACCTCAGCAGTTTGTGGAAAATCGTTTCGAATGAGGATCCCTCGATCTTGACTGCACCAACCTTCCTGTCATGAGCGTCACTCATATCCTCGCTGACCTGCGACACCGCAACATCACTGTGCGTGTGAAGGGCGCCGATCTTTACGTCAGCGCTCAGAAAGGGGCGCTGTCGCCAGAAGTGAAAGCAGTGCTGGCGGATCATAAGCATGAGATCCTGAGATATTTGAAGCAATTGGATGAAGGTGGACGCAGCGAGATCGCTCGGGTTACAGACCGTAGATCACCTTTGCCCCTTTCCTTCGCTCAACAACGGCTGTGGTTCATCCACCAACTGGAATCCGGCGTAGCGTCTTACAACGTGCCGCAGGCGGTGCGCTTGAAAGGGCTTCTGGATGCAGAGGCATTACAAAAAGCGCTGGCGGAAATTGTGCGGCGCCACGAGTCCCTGCGGACCGTCTTCGTCGCCGTGGAAGGCGAGCCCCGGCAAATGATTCAGGACCAAGCCTGCCTGGAACTACCGATATTTAATTTGAGTTCGATTGCGGGGCAGGCACAACGTGAGTTGGAAGCCAGAAGGCGCGTACAGGATGAATCCCAGAAACCGTTTGATCTGGAACATGGTCCTGTGTTGCGGGCGATCCTCTTTCGGCTGGGAAAGAGGGACCACGTGCTTCTGTTGGTCATGCACCACATCGTGAGCGACGGGTGGTCAATCGAAGTGCTGGTGCATGAGCTATCCATACTTTATGAGGCATATAGCACGGGCAAGCCATCTCCTTTGCCAGAGTTGCCGATTCAGAATGCCGATTTCAGCGTGTGGCAAAGGGACTGGTTACGAGGCGCAGTCGTAGAAGAACAACTAGCGTACTGGAAAACGCAACTCGCAGGTGTGCAAGCACTGGCACTCCCGACCGACCGGCCGCGACCGGCGGTCATGAGGGCTGCGGGAGCCAGCACGGTCTGCAGTATCGCGGCTGAGCAAACCGGACGATTAAAGGAGTTGAGCCAAAGGCGGGAAACGACCTTATACATGCTGCTGTTGGCAGCGTTTCAGGTACTCCTTTCCCGCTATACCCGGCAACAGGACATTGCCGTTGGATCACCAATCGCCGGACGTAAGCGGACCGAGACCGAGCATCTGATTGGTTGTTTTATCAATACCCTGGTAATGCGAGCCAATGCTTCCGGAAGATTGAGCTTTAATAAATTTCTGCACCACGTGAAGGACGTTACCCTGGAAGCATATGCCCATCAGGATGTTCCCTTCGAAAAAGTAGTTGAAGAGTTGCAGCCGCAACGGGACCTGAGCCGGCCGCCCGTGTTCCAGGTAATGTTTATTCTTCAGAATGCACCCCGGTCAGAGATTCAACTGGGCGGGATTACGCTGCAGCCGTTTACGGTGGAGAGCGAATCTGCCAAATTCGATTTAACCGTTACCTTTTCGGAGGATCAAGGCGCACTATCAGGAACAGTGGTTTACAACACGGACCTGTTTGAAGCAGCCACTGTGAACCGGATGATGGGACATTATGTGGCGCTCTTGAGTGGAATCGCTGAAGAGCCGGGGTGTGCCATTGCCGATTTGCCGATGCTATCGGAAACCGAACGTCAGCAGTTGCTGGTTGAATGGAACAATACCGCCGCGGATTGCCCGCAAAAATGCATCCAGGAGATGTTCGCCGATCAGGCAACGCGAACGCCTGCCGCCGTGGCAGTGGAATATGACAGCCAGAGGCTGACATATGCTGAGTTGCACCGCCAGACAAACCAATTGGGACAATACCTCAAGCGGATTGGAATAGGACCGGAGGTACGGGTTGGAATCTGCATGGAGCGGGGTCCGGAAATAATCGTGGCGCTTATCGGGATACTGAAAGCCGGCGGCGCATATGTGCCTCTGGACCCCAACTATCCGCCGCAGCGTCTCGCCTACATGCTGGAAGATTCGGTCGCTTCAGTGCTGCTGACGCAGGAAAAACTACGATCGCGGTTCCCAATGTACCCAGGCCGTGTGCTGACGCTGGAGTCAGCGAAAGAACAAATCGACCGGGAAAATTGTGAAGACCTGGCGCGGGTTGTTCAGCCGGAGAATGTAGCGTACCTGATTTACACGTCGGGTTCGACTGGCACGCCCAAAGGCGCAGCTATTCGCCACAGCAGCGCAGCAGTATTCGTGGATTGGGCGCAGAAGGTGTTTTCCCCAAATGATTTGGACGGGGTGCTTGCCTCCACCTCAATCTGCTTTGATATGTCCATTTTTGAAATATTCGTTCCCCTCAGTTGTGGGGGTCGCGTGGTGCTGGTAAACAGCGTCCTGGACCTGGCAACAATAACGCCGGAAGGAAAAGTGACACTGGTCAATACAGTGCCTTCCGCAGCGCGTGAGTTGTTACGTGTACATGAACTGCCGGAATCAGCGCACACAGTGAATCTAGGCGGCGAAGCACTGGCTGGATCACTGGTGGAGGAACTCTATCAACTGGGAAGCGTCGATCGCATTTTTAATTTCTATGGACCGTCAGAGGATACAACTTATTCTACCTATGCACTGATGGATCGTGACCCCAAGCGTTTACGTTTGCCTATTCCAATCGGCCGGGCGGTTACCAACACTCAATTGTATGTGCTGGATGAATCTATGAATCCAGTACCCATTGGGGTTGCGGGAGAGTTGTTCATCGGGGGAGCAGGACTGGCGCGCGGATACTTAAATCGGCCCGCACTGACAGCGGAGAAGTTTATACCGAGTCTTTTTCCCAATCATAGTAAAGGCGGGGAGCGGCTGTATCGGACGGGAGACCTGGTCAGGTGGCGAGCGGATGGAAACCTGGGATACATGGGCCGCATGGACCATCAAGTCAAGATCCGAGGGTTCAGGATCGAACTGGGAGAGATTGAAGCTATTCTGAGACGCGAAGAGACGATTGAGGAAGCCGTAGTCATGATGCGGGAAGATGAGCCGGGAGAGACGCGTCTGGTGGCATATATCGTGGCACGCGAAGAAATCACGGCCGGAGAGTTACGGGAAAAACTGAGACAGAAACTACCGGACTATATGCTGCCCTCGGTATTTATTCCTCTGGAAGCGTTGCCACTTACACCAAGCGGCAAAATTGATCGCCTTGCGTTATCTCAGATCGTGCGAAAAGACCAAGTGCGGGATGAAGCCTACGTAGCGCCTCGGACAGCAACCGAAGAGGCCCTGGCACAAATATGGAGTGAGCTTTTGAAAGTCGAGCGTCCGGGCATTCATGGTGATTTCTTCGCACTCGGCGGACACTCGCTACTGATGTTCCGCCTGAAAACCATGATTCATAACCGTCTTGGCCATGATTTGCCGTTGGCCGATTTATTTCAGTACCCAACCGTAGCCAGTCTGGCAAAGCTACTCGAAATGCCCCCACAACAATCGCCTTCCGCGATCCTGGTACCGATGCAGGTACACGGATCCAGAAGCCCGTTTTTCTGTGTACATCCTGTCGGAGGAGAAGTTGCATGCTATGCCGTGCTCTACCGTGAACTGGGAGAGGACCAGCCGTTTTATGCATTGCGATCTCCAAACACGAATGGAGTCCTGGTCTCAACCATAGAACAGATGGCGAGCCTTTATATTCAGGAGATTCGGCGCGTTCAACCCCATGGCCCTTACCATCTGGGCGGCTGGTCTATGGGAGGGCTGGTGGCCCTCGAAATGACGCATCAATTGCTCGATCAGGGAGAGACAACCGCCTTGCTTGCTCTCTTCGATACCTTTCCCCCACCTCAACAAACGGAGACGAAAGGTGACGAGGACGGCAATTCCATGCTGGAACGCTTTGCCTGGCACATGAGCCGGCTCGTGCTCAACACTTCTGATGGGCTTCGCGAACAGTTCTTACGGCTGGAACCTCAAGGGCAGTTTCAATTGATTCTGGACACTCTGGTGCGCCACCAGGTGCTGCCACAAGAATCGGCCGAGTCTGAATTGAATCGCCTGCTGGATATCTTCACCCGCAATTCACTGGCGATGAACAGCTATTGCCTCAGACCGATAAACCAGCAAACCGTTCTCTTTCTGGCGGGTGGCCGCGAACCCACTGAGCAAGTGGCGGAGAAGTGGAAACCATGGCTGCCGGCAAGTATGGAATGGCATGCCGTCACAGGTGATCACTACAGCATGTTGCAATCACCGCACGTATCGACCATCGCTTCGCTGCTGGCTGACTATCTTAATTCCCAGCAAGTAGCGCGCCTCTAGCCACTGCCGTTCTCATCGTAGCAACCTCAGACCTGAAAGAAGCACCATGACATTGCTAGTCGAAAAATACGCTTACTGAGTCTGGAGTTGTTCGTCCGCAGGATGGACGGCACGCAACTCCTGGCGGTCACCGACTACGGCATGACTCGGACACGCTTTCCTCGGCGATCATTTGCGCACCACCAGGATGAATCCCACGAGCGACGCAGATTCGCGATAGACAGGGGATGGAGGCTTTCCGCCGCTGGCGGCAGGAAACAGTCCACTGGCAACTATCCCCTGGGTGTTCATGGAAAAGCACTGACCACGTTTTATTGCTTCTTCTAAATTGAACCACTCACGCTACTAGAGTATTCAATCCGTAGATTAGGCCCATGGCTAACCTCAACAACTCATTTGCAACTTTTCCTGACGTTGATCGGGCCGCGAATGCCGGCCAGCTTGTCCACTACCTCAAGGCGGTTTCGTCTCTGGAGATGGTCAAGAAGTACAAGCGCTCTACCTATGATCTCCTCAATCTCAGGCGGGGCGAGCACGTCCTTGAGGTTGGATGTGGGGCCGGCGACGACGCCCGAGCTCTGGCCCAGCTTGTGGGCAAAGAAGGACGCGTCGTAGGCCTGGATTTGAGCCAAACCATGATTGCGGAAGCCCAGGCCAAGTCAGCCGGAAACGGAGGATCACTGGAATTCCGCCAGGGCGATGCTCAAAAGTTACCGTTTTCGGATTTCACTTTTGACGCCTGTCGCGTAGATC
Source organism: Candidatus Angelobacter sp. (assembly GCA_036522115.1). Classification (GTDB taxonomy): domain Bacteria; phylum Acidobacteriota; class Terriglobia; order Terriglobales; family Acidobacteriaceae; genus Angelobacter. Next base: position 31,511 of record DATDGL010000151.1, on the reverse strand, counting down.
GAGTCCTGCAGCATCTGGAGGCTCCTGAGCGCGCGATTGCAGAAATGACTCGGGTGTTGAAGCTTGGGGGACGCATCGCAGCCGCAGAACCTGATTGGGACACTCTGGTCATTGAGGTTCCCGAGCGTTCGCTGGCCCGTAGGATTGTTCATCATAAGTGCGACAGCGCTCGACAAGGCTGGATTGGCCGCCGGCTTAAAAATCTTTTCTGCACAGCGGGACTCGCGGATGTATCGGTTGACGCCCATACTCTGGTGTTAACTGAGCTCCCGCTCGCCGACCAATTTATTGGAATTCGCAGTGCTGCCGCAAACGCGGCCTCCGATGGCGCAATCTCCGCTGAAGAGGCTGCGCTTTGGCGCCAGTGGATGGATCAAGCAGCCAGCAACGGCAGCTTTTTTTGTTCTTTGACTGGCTTCAGCGTTAAAGCCCGTAAACCGTAGTTCAAGAACTTACATAACTCCTATGAGCGTCTCGGTTATCCAAACATCTGAAAACTATCCGATCACATGTTCCACATTAGTGGATTTGCTGCGGCTCCATGCCCAAAGAAGCCCAAGCAAGGTTGCGTGCCGGTTCCTGAAGGATGGTGAAGTTGAAGAAAGATGCCTCACATATCGTGAATTGGAGAATGCTGCGCTGGGTGTGTCCGCCCTTTTGCAGAAGTACTCAGAGGTCGGGGACCGGGTCCTGCTTCTGTTTCCGCCGGGGCTGGACTTCATCATTGCTCTTTGTGGCTGCTTTTACGCCGGGCGAGTTGCCGTCCCAGCGTATCCACCCAGGCCTAACCGAACCGATGGTCGTTTAACTGTAATTATTCAGGATGCCAGTCCTTCCTTGGCGCTTACTACAAAGGAGGCCCAGTCAACCCTTCTGCAGCGGCTTATGCAGGAGCCGGCATTCCAGACTTTGAAGGTCCTGCAGATCGATTCTGAATTGGATAATTCCGGCGCTCATGTGGATGAAGTCAACGTCACTCCTGACATGCCGGCGCTCCTTCAATACACTTCCGGATCCACCTCAACTCCCAAGGGCATTCAGATTACTCATGCAAATCTTGTTCACAATGAAAAGCTGATCAGCAAGGCATTCGCCCAAAGCGAACGCGACATCGTTGTGGGATGGTTGCCGGTCTATCACGATATGGGCCTGATCGGGAATGTGCTGCAGCCGCTCTTCTCCGGCGCCGAGTCCATTCTGATGTCGCCTATTGCCTTCCTGCAGAATCCCCTTCGATGGTTGGCTGCGATCTCACGTTATCGTGCAACTACGAGCGGCGGCCCCAATTTTGCCTATGAACTTTGCTGCAACCGTATTACACCGGAGCAAAAAGCAGGCCTTGATTTAGCGAGTTGGAAAGTAGCGTTCAATGGAGCAGAACCCGTTCGCGCTGAGACCTTGGAACGCTTCGCGGCCACTTTCTACGATTGCGGATTTCGCGCAAATGCTTTTGCGCCTTGTTACGGGCTGGCCGAATCAACGCTGTTTGTGAGCGGCGGACGAACCACCTCAGGACCGGTTGTTCAGGGAGTGGAAGCCGCCGCTCTGGAACAAAATCAAGTCTGTCTGGCCCCCTTTGGCCACCCAGGACGCCGCACCCTGGTCGGATGTGGCCATGCTTCTGCCGGACATAGCATCGCTATCGTCGATCCCGAACGATTGGTGCGTTGCGCTCCTGGCGCGGTGGGCGAAATATGGCTTGCCGGGCCGAGCATCGCCGCCGGTTATTGGAACCGCGGAGAAGCGACTTCCACCACGTTTCAAGCACGGCTTGCAGACCGGGACGAAGGCCCCTTCTTACGCACGGGCGATTTGGGCTTCCTCTTCAATGAACAACTCTTCATCACCGGACGACGCAAGGAACTCATCATCATTCGCGGCCGCAATCACTATCCGCAAGACCTGGAAATTACTGTTGAGCAAAGTCATCCGGCGCTACAGGGTTGCAGGGGCGCAGCATTCTCCGTTGAATTGGAGCGGGAAGAGCGGCTGGTAGTCGTTCATGAGGTCAACCCTCGCGCTGGGAGTGATGTCGATGCGCTGATGGCCACAATTCGCCAAGCTATCTCGGAAGAGCATCAGCTTCAGGTTTACGCCATCGCCCTCGTGCAACCCGGAGAGGTGCCCAAAACATCCAGCGGCAAAACTCAGCGGTTTTTGTGCCGGCAGGCATTCATGGAGGGTACGTTAAAAGCGCTGGCCGAATGGCGGGCAACGTTGGACGAGCAAGCTCCCGTCGCCAAAGCGGAATCCAGCACCGAAATTCACGATTGGCAACAGTGGCTTATACGACGGATTGCAAGCCGTCTGCGTCTGGCGCCGGAAAAGATTGACGCGAACCAACCACCTTTTCGATACGGCCTGGATTCTCTGGCAGCGGTGGAACTAGCGCACGAAATTGAAAAAGCAGCCGGAACCGCGCTTCCACTGACAGATTTGCTATCGGGACTCAGTATTGCGGAGCTGGCAGCAAGCATCTCCTGGCAGAAAGAAATTGCCATCGTAGGAGCTGATAACACGGTGGTACCGCGCCGCCATGAAACTGCGGTGTTCCCTTTGTCTCACGGACAGCGGGCGCTCTACTTTCTATACCAACTTGATCGCCACAACGCCGCATACCACATTCATCAGGCTGTCCGAATTTCGCATCCCGTAGATTATCGCGCCCTGAACCTGGCATTTTGCGCGCTGGCAAAACGTCACCCTGCACTTCGCACAATCTTCAAAATGGAAGATGGAAAGCCGGCCCAACAGGTGCTCGCGGTTGAGGCCGGTCCCGTACTGGAGCAGCGCCAGAGTGACGCCGCGCGGGAGCAACTGCTGCAACAAATGGCCGCAGAAGCCAGGCGCCCGTTTGATCTGGAAGCTGGCCCTCTGGTGCGATGCGTGCTGTTCCGCAAGTCAGACACAGAGCACTACCTGCTGTTCTCCATACACCACATCGTCTCTGACTTCTGGTCGCTTTCTCTACTGATTCATGAGCTGGCAATTTTGTACGAGTCAGAGCTGGCTCAAAGCGGGATACCCCTGCCGAAGCCGGAATTTGAATACGAAGACTATGTCCACTGGCAGGCAGAAGTATTGGCCGAAACCGAAGGAGCGCAGCATTGGGAGTACTGGCAAAAGGAGCTCGACGGCGAATTGCCAACGCTGCAACTGCCTACAGACCATCCTCGCCCTGCGGTTCAGACATTTCGCGGCGCCGCCTATCAGTTTCGTCTGAATACCGGGCTCCGGCATCAGTTGCGGGCTCTGGCGGCAGCCAATAACACCACCTTATATACCGTCTTGCTGTCAGGATGGCTGACATTGCTGCATCGCTATTCGGGCCAGCCTGAAATCCTTATAGGATCACCTGCAGCCGGACGTACCAGAGCAGCGTTCCGCTCCATAGCCGGGTACTTCGTCAACCCGGTGGTGATCCGCGCCAGCTTTGCCGGCGATCCGGTTTTTTCTGATTTCCTTGCTCACGTGCGGGAAAGAGTTCTAGGGGCTTTGTCTCATCAGGATTTCCCTTTTCCCCTCCTGGTTGAAAGGCTGCAGCCGCAGCGTGACCCTGCGCGGTCTCCCTTGTTCCAGGTCTTATTTGTCATGCAAGGGGAGCTGAACGGCGCATCGCTCGGTCTGTTCGCCCTGGGTGAATCCGGCGCTGTTTTACAGACAAGAGCTTTAACTCTTGAGTCGGTTTCCCTGGGGGAGGAAGTTTCTCAATTCGATATAGCCGTACAAGTTTGCGAGACAGCGGATGAGATTGCCGTGCGCTTCCAGTACAACACTGATCTTTTTGAGCAGGAAACCATGGCGCGCATGGCAGGCCATCTCCAAAATCTCCTGGAGAGGACCAGCAATCCCAAGCTGCATCTATCGGAGCTGACGCTTTTTTCCGCTGCTGAGCAGCGCATGCTGGAAAGCTGGAACGCAACCGAGACGACCTACCCGCAGAGCCAATCACTCCATCAGATCATTGAAGAACAGGTTGAGCGTACCCCGGATGCAACCGCCGTCTGGTATGAAGGACGCTCCTTCACTTATATCGAGTTAAACCGTAAAGCCAACCAGGTTGCGCATCGTCTTCGCTCCGCTGGAGTCGGACCGGAATCTCTGGTTGGCATCTGCATGGAACGTTCTCTGGCTTTGGTGGCCAGTCTGTTGGGAATCTTGAAGGCCGGCGCGGCCTATGTGCCATTTGATCCTTCTTATCCCCAGGACCGTCTGAATTTCCTCACGCAGGACGCAGAAGTCCCTGTGCTCCTGATTCATGATTCCCTCAGATCCAAATTCAATTCCCGCCAGACGCTTACCATCGCCATAGACGAGGAGTGCGCCTGTCTCGAGAATGAGAAAGATACAAATCCGTATGTTCCTGTCGCGCCAGACAATCTTGCGTATGTGATCTACACGTCAGGATCAACCGGGAATCCAAAAGGAGCGATGAATTCTCATCGCGCCATCTGCAATCGCCTCAACTGGATGCAAGCAACCTACGGACTCAAGCGGGACGATCGCGTCCTGCAGAAGACCTCCTACAGCTTTGATGTCTCAGTATGGGAATTCTTCTGGCCTCTGATGACGGGTGCTTCGTTGGTGCTTGCGCGGCCGGACGGCCATCGAGACAGCCAATATCTTCGCGACTTGATCAGGGAAAGCAAAGTCACCACGATACATTTTGTGCCCTCCATGTTGGCTGTGTTTCTTGATGAGCCGGGGATCGAGTCGTGTGTTTCTCTTCGACGGGTCATCGCCAGCGGAGAAGCTCTGTCTCGCACTTTGGTGCGGCGCTTCTTTTCGAGATTAGATGCAGAACTGCACAACCTCTACGGGCCGACGGAAGCAGCCGTTGACGTAACCTCATTCGCTTGTTCCCGGCATGAAAAGCGGCCTTCGATTCCAATTGGCACGCCTATCGCCAACATCCAGACGTACGTTCTGGACGCCCATCTTGCACTGTCATCCATCGGCGTGGTGGGCGAACTGTATATCGGCGGCGTAGGAGTAGGCCGTGGCTACCATCGGCGTCCGGAGTTGACCGCTGAAAGATTTCTTCCCGATCCCTTCAGTCGCGCGCCGGGCGCCAGGATGTACAGAACCGGCGATCTTGTGCGCTACCTGCCGGATAGAAATATTGAATTTCTTGGCCGCAATGATTTCCAGGTAAAGATTCGCGGCTTTCGCATCGAACTGGGCGAGATAGAAGCTGCCCTGGCACGACATCCTTCCGTATCACAAGCCGTCGTCGTCGCGCGGCACAGCTCTCTTTCCGTCCGGCGTCCGTCTAACTACCACGTTTCACACGAGCGGCGGGAAGCAACTGCATCCGAGTTTCGAGGCTTTCTGAAGCGGGAAGCTGCGGAGGAGGCAGACCAGAAAACTGGATCGAGCGTCCGCGTAGCCGCATATCTCGTTTGCAAGGAACAACCGGCTGTTGAGGAACTTCGCCAGTTCCTGAAAGATACGCTGCCGGACTACATGGTTCCCGCTGATTTTGTGTTTCTCGCGTCACTGCCGCTTTCACCAAATGGCAAGCTGGATCGGCAGGCCCTTCCTGAACCGGACGCCAGTCTTCGCTTTTCGGAAAAAGACTATGTTGCCCCTGCAACCCCCACTGAGGCGCTGCTCACTGAGATATGGTCGGAAGTCCTGGGAATCTCGCAAATCGGCATGCATGAAAATTTCTTCGAACTCGGCGGAGATTCAATCCGCAGCCTGCAAGTACGGGCCAGGGCGCTCAAACGCGGCCTGTCATTCACTGTGCAGGACATGATGCGCTACCAAACGGTGCGTGAACTGGCCCAACAGGTTAAAACCTCAGAGGCCCCGGCCGAACCGCAGTTTCTCCATCCGTTTGCCCTGATCTCCGAACAAGACCGGCGACGGATGCCGGAAGATGCTGAAGACGCTTATCCTTTATCAAAGATCCAGGCAGGATTGATCTACCACCTTCAGGCTGACCCGGATTCAGCCATCTATCACGATATTTTCTTTTACAAAGTGCGTGCCCTGCTGGATTTCAACCTGTTACACCAGGCTGCTCAGGAGAGTGTGGACCGCCATCCCATTCTTCGCACTTCTTTTCATTTGAGTGATTTCAGCGAGCCACTCCAGGTAGTACACCGTTCCGCGCAGGTCCACCTGGAATTCTCTGACTGGCAGCACTTATCAGCGGCTGAACAGCAGAAGTCTCTGCAGGAGTGGACTGAAAAGGAAAAACATCGTTCGCTTAACCTGTCGGATCACAGCTTGATCCGGCTCTTTGTGCATCAGCTTGACCAGGACGTCTTTCAGATCGTCTCCAGCTACTACGACATACTGCTCGATGGCTGGAGTGAAGCTCTTCTGATAACCGGGTTGTTGAAGCGGTACTGTTCGCTATTGAAGGACCGACAAAGCCCTCCGCCATCGGCCCCCTTGATCAAGTACCGCGACTTTGTCGCCCTTGAACGTTCCGCCATGACTTCTGTGGAAACCAAGGCGTATTGGGAAAAAGCATTGCATGAGTGCATCGTGCGTCCGCTGCCAAGATGGTCTGGCCGCGCCACCATGGATGCCACACAGGTACGCTCGCTCGATATCGAGCTCCCAGCCGCGGTGTTGCGCGGGCTGGACGCAGTGGCCGGGCTGGCGGGCGCAGCGCCCAAGCACGTGCTTTTGGCCGGACACATCAAGGTAATGAGTCTTCTCGCCGGTCACAATGACGCCGTCATCGGTTTTCAAACCAATGGCAGGCTGGAAGAGCTGGATGCCGATCAGGTCCTGGGCATGCACAACACTACTCTGCCTCTCCGGACTCAATTGGTGGATGGCACATGGGTGGATCTGGTCAGGCAGGCCTTTGAGTCGGAGCGCGATCTTCTGCCTCACCGCCGCTATCCCCTGGTTGAACTCCAGAAAAAACATGGCCGTCAGGCCCTGTTTGAGACCGTCTTTAACTACACCCACTTCCATGTCTTTCGCAGCCTGGAGTCTCTACCCGATATCGAGATCCTGGGAGCATGGGGCCTGGAGCGGTCGCACTATACGCTGCGGGCGGAATTCAACCGCAATCCCTTTACGGGACAGGTGCAATTTGACATGAATTGCGATGTTTCACAAATCTACGTGGAACAGATGCGGCAGATTGCTGACTGCTACTTCCGCGTCTTTCGCGCCATGGCCGAACAGCCTTTTTCCCGCCATGACTCAGCGGGTCTCTTCTCGCAATCTGAAATGGAGATGTTGGCGCGCGGAAACGCTGGCGGCCCTGAATCCGCCCCCGCTTTACCGGATGCGCCTTTGCCGGAGCCAGTCTCAGCAGACCAAGCAATTCTTACTCCGATTGAAGAATTAGTTCGCAGCATGTGGGCCCACGTCCTGGGTAGGTCCGACCTTCCGCCCACTGCCAATTTCTTCGAGTCCGGCGGAGATTCTCTCCTGGCAACCCAGCTCATGTTGTATCTGCGCGCAAGATTGAATATTGATCTCCATCTCCGTGTCCTCTTCGAAGAAGCTCCAACCCTCGGTGCCTTTGCCCGCAAAGTAGAGGAAGCTGCGCGAGCAGGAGCAAGGCTCTCGCGTCCGCCCATTGAACGTTTATCGCGAAATGGTTCTCCTCAGCTCTCATTCGCGCAGCGCCGGCTGTGGTTTCTTGAGCATCTGGAGCCCACCGTGTACAACGTACCGGCTGCGGTCCGCGTTGCCGGCAGGTTGGATCACGCAGCGTTGCAGCAAAGCTTGAATGAGATCGTCAGCCGCCATGAGACTCTCAGAACAACCTTTGCATCGGTCGAAGGCGAGCCCGTACAACGCATAGCTGCATCGCTCCAGATTGAGATTCCTCTCGTCGATCTTCCCTCGTCGCCTCCGCAGGAGGCCGACGCAGAGTTGGAGCGCTTCATTCGCAATGAGGCGCGGCGCCCCTTCAACCTGCAGGTGGGCCCTCTGTTGCGCGCCTACTTGCTCCGTCTGGGTGAAGAAGACCACGTATTATTGGCCATCCTCCACCACATTATTTCTGATGGATGGTCTGTCGGACTGTTCATCCAGGAGATGGTTCCCCTCTATGAAGCCTTTGTAACGGGCCTGCCCTCCCCACTGCCGGAGTTGGCCATTCAGTATGCAGACTTCGCCGGCTGGCAACGTGGCTGGCTTCAAGGCGCCTTGCTGGAACAGCAACTTGACTACTGGCGCAACAAGCTGAAAGGACCTTTGCCTGGCCAGGATTTACCTGGAGATTTCAGTCGCCCCGAAACCATGAGCGGTGATGGCGGTCTGGTCGCAGCGTCTTTGTCCAGCGAGCTGGTTCAGCAACTCAGAGTATTGGGCAATCGCGAAGGCTGCACCATGTTCATGACGCTGCTGGGTGCGTTCAACCTCCTGCTCCACTATCACCTTCGCCAGCCGGACTTGATTGTGGGAACGGATTTGGCCAACCGCAGCGCCGTGGAAACGGAAAAGCTCATCGGGTTTTTTGTGAATCAAGTGGCCCTGCGGACGGATTTTTCCGGAGATCCCTCGTTTAGTGAAATATTAAGCCGGGTTCGAACTGTTGCTCTCGAAGCCTACCTTCACCAGGATGTGCCGTTCGACCGTGTGGTCGAAGTAGTAAATCCCCAGCGCGAGAGAAACCGCACTCCTCTCTTCCAGGTGAAGTTTGTGCTCCAGAATGCGCCCCGTCCGAAGCTGGAAATGGCCGGCCTTCACTTGAGCGAGATGGAACTGAACAGCGGCATCGCGAAATTCGATCTGCTGGTGAACGTCTTCCAGCAGGACGGCGCTTTGCGCATGCTTTGGGAATACAGCACAGAAATCTTCCGCGAGTCCACCGTCAGGCGAATGACGGAGTGTTTTGTCGCGTTGCTGGAAAGTGTTGCCGCTGATCCCGAGCAACGGCTGCAGGATTCGATGGCCCTGCTGGAAGAGGAGGAATTACGCATCCGGGAAAGCGACGATCAAAAACGCCATCACGCGCTGCGGGAAAAACTGATTCGGAAATCCAGGAAAGTCTTGCCGGTGTAACCATCACCACTGGAAAAAAAGAGGATATATATGACGCTATCAGCCAGCAAACCATCTCTGGGCAAGCTAAGCGCAATTCAACCCCGTAAAGTGACCACAGGACAATCGCTTGTACGGGAGACACTCCTGGCTCCTGGTCAGGAATTCCCGCTGGTTCTGGAACCGGCCGCCCCCGGAGTCGACCTTCTGGCCTGGGCCCGCGACAGTCGTGGATTTATCGAGAAGCACCTGTTGCAGCGTGGCGCCATTCTCTTTCGCGGGTTCGGACCGCAGTCCCCGCAGAACTTCGAGGAGTTTATCAACGTTGTCTCCGGCGAGGCCCTGGAATATCGTGAACGCTCATCGCCCCGTAGCGCCGTGGCCGGAAATATCTATACTTCCACGGAACATCCTCCTGACCAGCACATCTTTCTTCACAATGAGAACTCTTACGCCGGAACCTGGCCGCTGAAAATATTCTTCTGCTGTGTTACCGCCGCACAGCAGGGCGGTGAAACCCCCATTTGCGACGTCCGCCGTGTCTACAACCGCATCGCTCCAGAAATCTCCGCGCGCTTCGAGCAAAAAGGCGTGATGTATGTGCGCAACTTCTCTGATCATATCGGGCTTTCCTGGAAGACCGTTTTCCAGACGGAAGACCGCGCTCTGGTAGAGCAATACTGCCGCAATGCCGGGTACGACTTCGAATGGCGTGATGGCAACCGGCTCCGCACCCGGCGCGTTGCCCCTGCCGTGGCCCGCCATCCTTCCACCGGCGAGCGCGTGTGGTTCAACCATGCTGCATTCTTCCATGTTTCTACGCTCGAGCCTGCTGTGCGTGACGCATTGCGCGCCCAGTTTGCCGATGAAGATCTTCCCAACCACACGTACTACGGCGATGGCTCCCCCATTGAGGAGCCTGTCCTTGACGCTGTTCGCCGCGCCTATGGTGAAGAAACAGTGAAATTTCCGTGGCAGCCCGGTGACGTCATGGCTTTAGACAACATGCTGGCCGCTCATGGACGGACGCCTTACGTGGGTCCGCGAAAAATTCTGGTGGGCATGGCCCTGCCTCATAGCAGGCACAACTAACTCCAACCTTTCTGGGAGCGGCTCTTATGGCAACTCAAACGGCATCAGCGGTAGAGGGAGTAGCCCTTTCACCCCAGCAATATCGCGTATGGCGGTTGCAACAGGAAAATGAACGGGGTGCTCTGCGCACGCGTTTTACCATCTCTATCCTGGGCCCCGTGGATTACAACCGCCTTCAGGCGGCCTGGCATCAGGTCCAGGAACAACACCAGATTTTCCGCACAACGTTTGAATATCTGCCGGGAATTAAGGACCCGCTACAAGTCGTACAGGCAGAGGGTACACCCATGCGGCCGGTCAAAACACCGGTGAGCATGAATGGTCCATTCAGGACCACCTTGTTTTCTGACATGGAAGAAGGCAAGGACGCGTGTCCGAATACTGAGGCCATCGTCGCCTTATATAAGGTTAATCAGGAACAGCATCTCCTGGCCTTCAGCTTTCCTGTTTTGCTGGCCGACGGCGAAACCGCTCGCATCATCTTTCAGGAGCTATGCCGTTCGTACGACTCCTCCAGCGGAGCGGCGCCCGCAGATACCATCCAGTACGCCCAATTTTCAGAGTGGTTCAGCGAGTTGCTGGCTGGAGAAGAAATTGTAGAGAGTCGCGACTACTGGCAGCGTCGCGGTGGTTGCGCCCCGACAGAATTTCCACTCAGAAAACAAATGGGTGCCGCCTCCAGCTCTCCTTCCCTCCTGCCGCTTTCGTTATCGACCGGTCAGCAACAGGCATTGGAAAACATGGCGCAGAACTTGGGAGCAACTGTCCGTGACCTTCTCTTCACTTGCTGGCAAGTCTTGTTGTATCGCTTTACGGGTCAATCGCCCATAGTAGTGGGTTCTCTGGTTGATGGCCGGAAATATGAAGAACTTGATGCCATGCCGGGGCTGGCGGGCAGATATTTGCCAGTTGCCTGCGAATTGGATAGCGAGATTACTTTCAAAGCAGCCGTTGAACGAGTGCTGGCGGAAAGCAAGTCCGTATATCAGAACCAGGAAGGATTTCCCTTTAAGGAAAACTCGTCGGACGGCAATCTGCCGCCATCTCTTCCCGTTGCCTTTGAAAACTATACGCTTCCTGGAGCCCAGAGCTTCGGCAATACTGTTTTTAGTTTAGACGCGGTCGTGGCAGAGGTGGACTATGCCGATCTCGTGCTTTGCTGCAATCAGCACGAACCTGGCCTGACTCTGGCCCTCCGGTTTAATCCGGCAGCTTATTCACCTCAATATGTAAGCACGATCGCTGAGTGCTATACCACGCTGCTCGAATCAGCCACGCGTCGCCCGGAAATGCCGTTGGCTGATCTCTCCTTGCTCAATGAACGTGAGTTTCTGGGCTGGGTAGATCGACTCAACAGCACGCAGCGTACCTTCTCAGGGCCGGCATTTGTACAAGACGTTATCGCGCAGGCGGCAAAGGGACATTGGAGCGAGGTAGCAATTGAAGGCAATGGCGTCGCTGTAAGCTACGGCAAATTGCAGGCAGAGGCTGATGCCTTGGCGCAACGCCTGCACAGCCTCGGCGTAAGCCCGGACTCTGTAGTTGGGATCATCATGGAGCACTCCCCGGAATTGATTGTGGCCATCCTGGGGGTGCTGCGGTCAGGAGCGGCCTACCTGCCCATCGACCCGACGTTGCCGCAAGAGCGCATCGCTTACATGCTTGAAGATAGCCATGCCGGTTTGCTGCTGGCAAAAGAAACCAGTGCATCCTCTCTCCCGGAGCGGCGCCCTCAAGTACTACTGTTGAAACCTGATTGGCAATCGCCGGCCACACCGGATTACAGCATTGACTCGTCTGTTGCCCATCCTTTGCCGGAAAATTTGGCGTACCTGATCTATACATCGGGATCAACCGGCGCGCCCAAGGCGAGCATGATTACCCACGGCGGGCTGTCAAATTATCTGGCCTGGGCCTGCGAGGCCTATGCCATCGCAGAGCGGGCCGGAGCGCCGCTGCACTCCTCCATCGGTTTCGACCTTACGGTCACCAGCTTGTTTGGCCCTCTCATGGCTGGGAAAAAGGTAGTGCTGGCAAGCATGGAAAGCCTGGCGGATTGCCTGCGCTCTCATCGCGATTTCAGCTTGCTCAAGGTCACGCCCGCTCATGCGCGCCTGCTCGGGATGCAACTCGCCTCCAGCGAAGCGCCGGAGAAACTTGGTTACCTCATTCTTGGCGGAGAAGCATTGCGCCCCGGCGATGTTGCATTCTGGAGCGCGAATGCTCCCGGCGTCGTTCTAATCAATGAATACGGGCCCACGGAAACAGTAGTAGGCTGCTGCGTCTACCAGTTTCCCGGTGCTGCAGGCGACTCGGAGTCCGTGCCTATCGGCAAGCCCATCGCCAATACCCAGATTTATTTGCTCGATCGCGAATTGCGCCCGGTTCCAATTGGCGTTACCGGCGAGATTTACGTGGCCGGACATGGATTGGCTCGCGGTTATCTAGGGCGCCCGGCACTCACTGCTGAGCGCTTCCTGCCCCACTCATTCAGCACAGATCCTGGCGCACGCATGTATCGCACCGGAGATTTAGGACGTTATCTCACGGATGGAATAATCGATTGCCTCGGACGCACGGACCATCAGGTGAAGGTCCGCGGCTATCGCGTCGAATTGGGAGAAGTTGAATCCGTGCTGGCCAAGCTGCCGGCTGTAAGCCAGGTCTGCGTGCTCGCGCGCAACACGGAGCGCGGGACGCAATTGGTGGCCTACCTGGTTGGAACTCCCGAGGGCCAGCAGGCGACCCTGCCAGTCAGTGAAGTTCGAGCGCATCTCTCTAAGTATCTTCCCGAATACATGGTTCCTGCCGCCTATGTGTGGCTCAAAGAGCTTCCGCTCACTGGTAACGGCAAAGTGGATCGCAAGGCACTTCCCTCTCCTGACAATGCTCAAACAGGCGCTGGACAGCACACCGAGCCGCGCACCCTGGAAGAAGAGTTGCTGTGTGGCATTTGGAGCCAGGTTCTTTCCGCGCAACGTGTGGGCATCGATGACAATTACTTCGGATTGGGTGGCGATTCCATCCGCTCCCTGCAAATCATCACCCGGTCCGCTGAACGTGGCCTGAAGTTTACTGTTGGAGACATATTCCGTTATCAGACCATTCGCACTCTCGCGCAGAATCTTGAAAACCTGAAAGCTGCGCCGGAGGTGACAGCCGGGCCATTCTCCCTGATCAAGCCGGAAGACCAGCGTCTTGTTCCCCAGGATGCGGAAGCGGCTTATCCACTCACCAGGCTCCAGGCGGGCATGGTATTTCACCGCGAGTTGCATCCGGAGTCTGCCGTCTACCACGATATCGGAACCTTCCACCTGCAAACGCCGTTGCGCGAGCAGCTTGTTGCAGAAGCCATACAGAAGGTTGTCGCCCGGCATCCGGCATTACGCACCTCCTTTGATCTGGTCACCTACAGCCAGCCGTTGCAGATTGTCCATCGCGATGCGCCCGTGCCTGTGACTTTCGACGATCTGACCCACCTGGATGTACCAGGACAGGAAAAAGCCTTGCAAGAGTGGGCAGAGGCGGATAAGCGCCGGGGCTTTGACGTGACGCAATATCCGCTAGTCCGCTTCCAGGTGCACCGGCGCTCTGCCGATACTTTCCAGTTCACGCTCTGCTTTCACCATGCCATCCTCGACGGCTGGAGCGATGCCAGCATGCTGACCGAAATTGCGCAAACTTACTATCAGCAGCTCCATGGTGAGACCTATTCCCCGCTTCCTCCTGAAACCCAATTCCGGGATTTTGTGCTGTTGGAGTTGCAGGCCATTGCTTCTGCAGAGCACCAGCGTTTCTGGCAGGAACGCTTGGAAGAGAGTGAATTTCTGCGTGTGCCACGTTGGAAGCCGACGCCCATCACAACCAGGAGGGGCGTCGGCTTTCATGAGGTAGAGATTTCCGATGAGCTTTCCAACGCGCTCAAGCGTGTCGCCCTGGCTGCGGCTGTTCCGGTAAAAACCGTTCTCCTGGCCGCTCACATGCGGGCCCTGGCCATGTTGAGCGGAAATACAGATGTCACCACCTTTCTTACTTCCGTAGGCAGGCCGGAAACCCGGGATGGTGACCGGGTGTTTGGGCTCTTCCTCAACAGCACTCCGTTTCGCCTGAAGCTCTCCGGCGGCAAGTGGCGTAAGCTCCTGGAGGATACATTCGCGGTTGAGCGTGAGGCAGTTCCCTTTCGCCGCTATCCCCTGGCTGAAATGCAAAAACTTCTGGGCCGGGATCAGATCTCAGAGACTGGCTTCTACTTCACCCACTACCACATCTATCACGGACTTGAGCAATATCCGGATTTCAAGTTGCTCCAGCACAACTACTACGAAGAAACCAACATTACCTTGCTTGCGAATTTTGCCCTGGCCTCCTTCACCAACAAGGTGCGCTTCTATCTCACGTGCGATCAGACCGAAATTGGAAAAGAACAATTGGCGGCCATCGCCGGCTACTATCATCGCGTGCTGATTGAGATGGCTGCCCATCCTGAAGGCCGCTACGACTCTCTGAATTTGCTTTCGGATGCGGAGTATGAAATCGCCGTTGCGGCAGGGCCGGAGAATATCGCGCAACTTGAGTCTCAAGCCTGCATTCATGAGCAGTTCTCCCGGCAGGCCGTCCAGTCGCCGGAGTCTACGGCAGTATCGGATGACAAAGGACGCCTGACCTACCATCAGCTTCAACTCCAATCCAACCAGTTGGCCCATTATCTACAGGCTCTTGGAGTTAAGCCTGATGGCGTGGTTGGGCTGCTTCTGGAAAGATCTCAGGATTTGGCCACATCCGTTCTTGGCGTATTGAAAGCGGGTGGCGCCTATCTGCCGCTGGATCCCGGCTATCCCCCGGAGCGCCTAGCCTTCATCCTGCGTGATGCGCAGGTCAGCGTGTTGATCACTCAGGAAAAGTTCAGGGAACGGCTTGCCGATCTTCCCGTCCGCACCTTATATATAGACGCGGAACGCGACTCGTTCTCCCGCCTCAGCAATTCTGCCCCAAGAGCCGTCGCGACTCTGGATACCCTTGCCTACATCATCTATACCTCCGGATCTACCGGCACGCCCAAGGGCGTGATGGTTACCCACAGAAATCTGGCGAACTATATCTCCTGGTGCGTCGCAACCTATTTGCCTGTTGAGGGTCAAGGTTCGCTCGTACACTCTTCCATCTCCTTTGATCTGACGGTCACCGCTATGCTGGCGCCTCTGGCCGTGGGACAGACCGTTACCATGGTCCCTGATGCTGAAGGCATCACCGCCCTCGCCCAGTCGCTCGTGAGCTGCCGGAATCTCAGTTTTGTTAAGCTCACTCCCATCCACCTGCGACTATTGCGTGGCCAGATTCCTGAAGGGGACCTCGCCCGCCATACCCGCAGCCTGCTCCTTGGTGGAGAGGCCCTCCATAATGAAGATGTTCAATTCTGGCGGGAGGCAGCGCCGGAATGTATTCTGATCAACGAATACGGGCCTACTGAGGCCACAGTCGGGTGTTCGGTCTTCAGCGTGCCATCCGGTACATCGACGACGAATAGCGGCGACGTGTCCATCGGTAAGCCCATCACCAACACAACTCTTTATGTGTTGGATGAATTCCTGCAACCTGCACCCACCTTGACTCCTGGAGAGCTATATATTGGTGGCGCGTGTGTGGCTCGCGGATACCTGGCGTGGCCGGACCTTACTGCGGAAAAGTTTATCCCTGATCCTTTCTCCAAAGATCCGGGGCGGCGCTTGTATCGCACCGGCGATCTCGCTCGCCGTCTCGTAGATAGCAATCTCGACTTTCTTGGACGCCGTGACAATCAACTCAAGCTTCGCGGATTTCGCATCGAAGTCGGTGAAATTGAGTCTGCGTTGAAGACCCATGCTGGGGTGGGGCAGGCTGTTGTGCTTGCCAGAACGTTCAAGAACGCTGACCGTCTTCTGGTCGCCTATGTTGTGCCCGCCGGCCCCAGGATCGAAGCCGACGAGCTGCGTTCGTTCCTTCTCCGCAAACTGCCTGACTACATGGTGCCCGCCGTATTCGTCATGCTGGAAAGGCTGCCGCTTACCCGGAATGGCAAACTGGATCGGGCAGCTCTGCCCGATCCAGAAGCCTCTCGTTCGGCTGGCTTGGCCGAATTTGTGGCCCCCCGCACTCAAGAAGAACAAATCCTGGCTGGCGTCTGGGCCAAGGTTCTACACCTTGAACGGGTGGGCATTGATGATGATTACTTTGCTCTCGGCGGAGATTCCATCCGCAGCATCCAGATCGTCTCTCTCTCCCGCGAGCGTGGATTGCAGTTTGCCCTGCATCAGCTCTTTCAAAATCCCACTGTGCGCCGGCTGGCAGAAGCCCTTAGGGACGATCAAATTCGTTCGGTGAAACACGACGCCACTGAGCCGCTGAGTCTGATCTCCGACGCGGACCGCGCATTGCTACCCTCGGATATTGAAGATGCCTATCCCCTGAGCCGCCTCCAGGCCGGGATGCTCTATCATCGTGAACTCCATCCTCAGGCCGCCATCTATCACGATGTCATGAGCTTCCACATCAAGGCGCCCTTTCAGTTTGATCTGTTGCAGGAAGCCATCGGACAACTTTGCGCCCGCCATCCCGCTTTGCGCACCTCGTTCGATTTGACTCACTATAGTGAGCCGCTGCAACTTGTGCATCGCTCCGTTCCCTCTCCTCTTGCCGTGGACGACCTGCGCCATCTCGACCCGGAAGCCCAGGAGTCGGCCATCGCCGATTGGGTGGAAGCAGATAAAGCGCGCGGCTTTGATATCGCGCAGCCGCCTCTTCTCCGCTTCCAGGTACACCTTCGCTCCGGCCAGACTTTCCAATTCACCCTGTGTTTTCATCACGCCATTCTTGATGGATGGAGCGACGCCAGCATGCAGTTGGAGATTGCCCAGAGCTACATGTTCCTGCTGCACGGAGAGGCCCCGCCGTTTTCTCCGCTGCAAACGCAGTATCACGACTTCATCGCGCTCGAGCAGCAGGCAATCAAGTCTTCCACGGCGCGGCAGTTCTGGTCGCAAAAACTGGAAGGCGCCGAGCCCATTGTCCTGCCACGGTGGACTCAACCTGCCGCGGGCTCATCCAATCGTCGCGGTGTGTACCGCGTGGATGTCCCCATCTCCCCAGAGATATCAGATCAACTGCAGAAGCTTGCACTCTCCGCAGCAGTGCCTCTCAAGACCATGCTTTTGGCCGGCCATCTTGAGGTCATGCAGTGGATCTCCGGACGCCAGGATGTTCTGACCGCGATTGCCTCCAATGGCCGCCCGGAAACCTCAGATGGTGAGCGCGTGCTCGGCCTCTTTCTCAACCTTACGCCCTTCCGTTTGTCCCTGGCTCAAGCAACCGGATCCAGCTTGCTCAAGAGTACCTTCGCTGCTGAAAGGGAGGTACTTCTCTACCGGCGGTATCCCCTGGCGGAGATCCAGCAATTGAGTGAGCACCAGCGTCTTTCTGAAACTGCTTTCTATTTCACTCACTACCACATCTATCATCAGCTTCAACGCTTTGGAGAACTGGAGGTTCTCGGGTACAAAGTCTACGAAGAGAGTAGCTTCACCATGGTGGCCATGTTCAGCGTGGATCCTTTTACCAACCGTCTGACGGCCCAATTGTGTTGCGATCGCACGCAGGTGGCGCCTGAGTATGCGGAACTGATGGCCTCCTGGTACGAACAGGCCTTGGCTGCTTTGGCAACCGAGACTGAAGCAACCTTGCGTTCATCTCCTGCCTTATCGCCGGCACAACAGCATCTCGTGCTCGAGGACTGGAATGCCACGCAGCAAGAGTATCCGCACGATGAAACCATCTCCAGGCTCTTCGAAGATCAGGTCCGTCGCACGCCTCTGGCTACCGCATTGATCTATGAAGACCGGACTCTTACTTACGCTGAGTTGAATAATCGGGCCAACCAGATGGCCAATTGGCTTAGACGCCGAGGCGCCGGACCGGAAACCATGGTCGGCGTGTGCATGGAACGCTCGCTGGAGACTTGCGTGGCGCTTCTTGGCATCGTGAAGGCTGGCGCGGCCTACGTTCCCCTGGATCCGTCGTACCCGCCTCCGCGATTGGGGTTCCTGGCAAAAGACAGCCGCACCTCCTTTGTTCTTACCACCCGGAAACTTCAAGCCGTCTTGGGTGAGTCCGTCCCGCAGGTCATCTGTCTCGACGAATTCTGGAATGAAATCGCCGCAGAGAAAGATCTTGACCCTGAATCGAATGGTTCATCCCAGAATCTGGCCTACATTATGTATACCTCCGGTTCAACCGGAGTTCCCAAGGGGGTAGCTGTCCCCCACCAGGGCGTCATTCGCCTGGTCAAGAACAATTGCTTTGCCGATCTGTCGGGCGTGCCTACGTTCCTCCAGTTTGCCCCGCTTTCTTTTGATGCATCTACATTCGAAACCTGGGGCGCCCTCCTCAATGGAGGTCGTCTCGCGATCTATCCTGCTTCTTCTGCCTCCCTGGAAGACCTTGGAAAGGCAATTCAGCGCCACGGCGTGTCCGTACTTTGGTTGACTGCCCCTCTGTTTCACCAGATCGTTGATTATTCCGCAGACGTTTTCAAGCCGCTCCGCACACTCATCTCTGGAGGTGATGTTCTTTCCCCCACCCATGTCATTAAGACCCTGTCTCATCTCGAAAATGGGGTGATGGTCAACGCCTACGGGCCGACTGAAAGCACAACTTTTGCCTGTTGCCATTCCGTCCGGCGTGCAGAAGATATAGGCGCCACCGTGCCGATCGGACGTCCAATCTCAAATACCCAGGTGTACGTTTTGAATCAGGAAATGGACCTCCTCCCTCCGGGAATTGCCGGGGAACTCTTCATCGGCGGTGACGGCCTGGCCCGTGGTTATTTCCATCAGCCTGGGCTGACTGCGGAAAAGTTTGTTCCCCATCCATACAGCAGCGAGCCCGGTGCGCGTCTGTATCGCACCGGTGACACAGTGCGCTATCGCGCGGATGGCACAATCGAGTTCCTGGGTCGAATCGATAGCCAGGTGAAGATCCGCGGGTTCCGGGTTGAACTCGGAGAAGTCAAATCAGTCCTGCAGGAACATCCCGCCGTGCAGGAGGTTGCGGCTACGGCGCGTGGAACCGGCTCTTCCAATAAACGTGTTGTTGCTTATGTCACGCTGCGTGATGGCTGCGAAGCCCAGTCCAGCGAACTCAAGGAATTCCTGCGCGGACGGGTTCCGGAATTCATGGTGCCATCGGCCATAGTCATTCTCGCCGCCCTCCCTCTCAAGCCCAGCGGCAAGATTGATGATGAAGCCTTGTCCAAATTCGAAGAGCACGACGAGGAACGCCCGTTCTCTCCTCCACAAACGGCTCTCGAAACCGAATTGGCGGATTTATGGAGTCAGGTGCTGGGTGTCACGCGTGTGGGACGGGAGGATAACTTCTTTGATCTGGGTGGTCATTCTCTTCTGGCCACCCAGCTTGTATCGCGGGTGCGGGATCGCTATCAGGTGGCCCTGCCCATCCGCGAACTGATGGCCGCTCCCACCCTCGCTGATTTTACTGAGGCGGTCCAGACCGCCACCTGGGCCAGCCGGGCTCAACAGGAGAATAGTGTCGAAGATACGGACAAGGAAGAATTCATTGTGTAAAGCGTGTTTCAAAGGAACTTAACCGATACAAAATAGTTTTCCAGAATGAAACTTATCCAGGTGTTATGACTGTAGAATGAAACGCTCCATGTTAGTCCTTATCCCAAGTTGAGGTGCACTCCCATGCTTCAAGATCTCCTTCAGGATCTTCGCTTCGGTTTCCGAATGCTCCGCCGCAATCCCGGATTCTCCCTCCTGGCAATCCTCTGCCTCACGCTAGGGATTGGCGCCAATGCCGCTGTCTTCAGTTGGATTGAGGGAGTCGCCCTCCGGCCCTTCCCCGGAGTGGCCCACCAGGAAACGCTGGTCGCCGTTGCCGGAACGCGCCCAGCCGGCGATAAAGGCGCAATCGGCTCGGGATATACGGATGTCTCTTTGCCCGACTTCAAAGATTTCCAGAGGAGTTGCAACCTGATCGAGTCGTTCATCGTGGACCGGATCATGGCCACTACGCTGAATATCGGCGACCGTGCCGAACGTGTAGCGGGGACCATCGCTTCATCGAATTACTTCGATGCGCTCGGCGTCCGTCCCTTCCTTGGCCGTGGGTTCACGCCTGATGAAGACTCAGGACGTAACGCTCATCCCGTTGTAGTTATCAGCTATTGGATCTGGAAAGAGCGCTTTCACAGCGATCCCGCAATCCTGGGCAAGACTCAGATGCTCAATGGCTTGCCCCATACCATTGTTGGCGTGACGCCGGAGGGATTCTTCGGAACTTTTGTGGGATATCCCATGCAGCTCTGGGTCCCCATGTCCATGCAGGAACTGTTCAACCCCGGCGGATACAAACTGGAAGATCGCGCCGCAACCTGGATTGAAGGCTTTGCCCGGCTGAAGCCTGGCGTGACCATCGATCAGGCACAGGAGCAGATTTCAACCGTGGCCAAGCGATTGGAAAACGATTACCTGGCCACCAATCGGGGTCGTGGCATCAAGCTGCTGCCCTTATGGAAGGACCCCTTCAACCAGGCGGGAGAGTTGCTCCCTACACTCGAAATAACTTTTGCCGTGGTCTTCCTTGTGTTGTTGATCGCCTGTGCCAACGTCAGCAGTCTGTTGCTGGTAAGGGCTTTTGCGCGCCGGCATGAAATGACCATACGCTTCGCCCTGGGCTCCAAGCGTGGCCGGCTGCTGAAGCAGGTTTTCACGGAAGGCCTGATCCTTTCCACCCTGGCTGCAATTGGCGGACTCATCGTTGCCTACCTCTGCCGCAACTTGCTCGTCCTGTTTTTTCCCGGACAAGGTGGCATCACCATTAATTTAAGAGGACAAATGGACTGGCGCGTCCTCCTGTTCAGTGGCGGCATTTGCCTGGTTTCGACCATGCTGTTCGCCATCATTCCCGCGGTTCAAACAGGCAAGATCGATCTGGCCGCCGCCCTGAAGTCTGAATCAGGATCGGTTTTCGGTGGTCACGGAAAATCGCGCATCCGCTCCGGCCTGGTTCTGGTCCAGGTGTCTCTGAGTTTCATTTTGCTGGTAGGGGCCGTTCTGCTCATTCAGAGCCTGCAACGGACTCGAACTGCTGACCCCGGCTTCTCCACGGACAATGTCTTGACCACCATCATTGATCTCACTGCCACTGGATACGACATCCCCCGGGCCAAGGTTTTTTATGACAACCTGGTCGATCGCGTTCAGGCCCTTCCCGGTGTCGAGTCCGCTGCCATCGCCCGCATCAGGCCATTCAGCTATGCCCCTTATCTTTCAGCGCCCATTGCGGTTGATAATTATCACCCCGCAATCAACGAGCAACCCATGGCCGAGTATAACCAGGTGAGTCCCGGATATTTCACCACCATGGGCATCTCGCTTATGTCCGGCCGCGATTTCACCCGCAACGACAATGAGACCGCTTCTCCTGTCGCCATTGTGAATCAAAAAATGGTCGAGCAGTACTGGAATGGCGTGGATCCGGTTGGCAAGCGCCTTCAGGTCAAGGGCCAGTCAATGCAGGTGGTGGGCGTCGCCCGGAATTCCAAGTACCAGACGTTCTCGGAGGCTCCAAAACCCTTTTTCTATGTGCCGTTACGCCAGAGCTTTGCCACTCGATCCACCTTGAACATCCGGACCTCCCGCGATCCAGAAGCCATATCGGCAGCTTTGTACCGGGAGATCCAGGCGCTCGATGATAATTTGGCACCGGCAGAAGTAATCAGCCTGCGCGAGCATGTCAACCGTTCAGCCTTGTCTTCTCAAAATGTCGCGGTCGCGCTCCTCAGCATTTTTGGAGGGCTGGCTCTGTTGCTTGCGGCAGTCGGGCTCTATGGCGTCATGTCCTACGCGGTGTCGCAGAACACCCGTGAACTGGGGCTGCGGATGGCGTTTGGCGCCCGTACCTCAGATCTCATTCGGCTGGTCATGTCCCATGGGCTCGCACTGACTATAGGCGGCGTCTTCGTCGGCGCCGTCGCTGCTCTGCTATTGACCCGGCAAATCGCCAGCCTGCTCTATAAGGTGAACCCTCGCGATCCATTCGCCTTCGGCTTGGCGTTGGTGGTGATGACCATCATCTCCATGTCAGCCTGTTTTGTGCCCGCATGGCGAGCCAGCCGGACAGACCCGGTGCGCGCGCTACGCGACTGATTTCTCCGCTTCCAGGACTCCCGTCCCCAGCCCGAATCGCAGATAGAAGTGATTGAGCACTGCGAAGACCTCGGCCTGGGGATCGACCTGCCCCTGAATCATCAGCACTTCTAACCCCACTTAATATATGGAGGAATTTCATGTCCAGAATCCTGATTTCCGTGGCCCTGTTGCTTGCTACTGTTTCAACCTGGGGCCAGACGTCCCAACGTTATATCGTTCTCGATGGCCCTTCATCGCAGGCACGGGTCTTCAACGTGTCTGACAATGCAGAAGTCGCCAGCATCCGCACTGGCGCTCTGCCCAACGCTGCAGTGATCTCACCCAACGGGCGCCTGGCCTTTGTTGCCAACGCGAACGTCGAATATGTGTCCGTGATTGATCTCACCATCCAGGCGGAGATCGCGCGCATCAGAAATTCGGACCCTCTTCAATTGGCCATGACTGCCGATGGAAGCAAGGTCCTGGTCACCCACATCAACGATGAAGGGATCACCCTCATTGACGCCCGTAACTTGAGCGTGATCCGGCGAGTGTCTTTGAATGGACTGGCCGGAGACGATCCCAATGCCGAAGATCTCAATTTCAACAACCCGGTGATCCTGGGTGACAAGGCCTATTTGAACACCAACTTTGACATTGTTGTTCTTGACCTCTCAACCTTCGCTGTCACTCCGATCAGCGGACCTGATGACAGTTTTTTCTTTCAGAACGCTGAGAACCTGGCCTTAACCCCCGATGGAAAAACCCTGGCGGCGATTCGCTCGGGCGGCTTGGTCCTGATTAACACCACCACGAATTCCAAGATTCTTACTATTCCCTTTGCCTCGCTGGCTTCGGTGGCTGCTGGTCCAAACCCATCGAATCCCGCGAAGATGGTGGCATATGTCATCAACTCCGGAACCAACGGGGCCGAGTTCAGCATGGTGGATCTTGCTCCTGACTCTCCCACCTTCGGCAACGTCATCGGTGAAGTGTCGCTCCCGCCGCAAGTCCCTGTTTCCTCGCTAACCATGATTTCCATGAACCCTGACGGAACACGGGCCTACGTGTTTTCATCCACTCCGCGTTCAACCCCAAATGTTTTTGTCATCGACACTTCCGCCGTAATTCCCCATCCCGAAGCGGCCATGGTTCACCAGTCCACCATCTCCCTGCAGCCACGGGGAATCACCATCGGCGCCACTCAAATTCGGCCACCGGCAACTGCGCCGGTTGTTACGGACGTAAACCGATCTGAAGTGAAAAATGACAGCGCGACATCCATCAAGATTTCGGGTGCTCAATTCCAGCCCGGCGCGAACGTTCGCATTGGCACATTGGATCCAATTGCGGCAGAGGTTGTGTCGGCCCGCGAGTTACGTGTTACCATCGCCGCGAATGCTCCTTCTCAGAATGCCTCTATCATTGTTACCAACCCCAACACCGCGCAGAACGTTGGCCTTCAGCAGCAAAGTGGAATACTTCGCAATGCTCTCACCATTTCCGGTCCGGAGAATTTCAAACCCGACCGGCAGGTCGGCATAGTCACTTTGGGAGATGCCGGCTTTTCCATTATCAAGGACTCGAACAGGGATGCAATTCCAACCGAAATTCCGGTAGACGGGAAGCGCACGATTGCGCTGGCCATTTCACCGGATGGAAACCGGGCTTACATTGGAAGCGTATTTCCGCCGGCAAGCGTTGACGTTTTTAACTTCAAGACCAACTCTTTCGAGGCCCACATTATCGTGAATGGCGACTCTGTGAGCTCAATCGGCCAGGCCAGGGGCATCGCTTTTGCGCCCAGGCTCACCAACGGCAAACTGGCTGCCTATGTGCTCGCCAGCAAGTCCGGAGGTCTTGACCTGTACGCGATTGACGCAGACCCATCATCACCCACGTTTAACACCGTGGTCGATGATATTCCTACGAATATTGCCACGGCGGCCACCAAGCCTGGATCGCTTGCCATGACGCCGGACGGCCGCTTCGCCTTCATTGACGAGTTGGATTTCGTCTCTGCGGCCGGGGCAAACTTTGTGGTGCTCAATATCGCTACTCACGCGGTCACCTCCATAGGGGCTGATGTTCTTAATATCAATCCTTTCCAACTCACGATGGAAGTGAGCCCCGATGGGAAATTCATTATTCTGGAAGGGCCGCTTCCACAGGGCGACCCCTTTGGGATATATGACGTGAGCAATCCCACCGCCCCCGCTCTGGCGGCGACAATCCACGGCAATCCGCCGAACACCCCGGTCATCATTCTGGAGTTCCCGCGCATCGTCGGTAATCGCCTGTTTGCCTTCGATATCGATCACAACATCGTGACCATTTTCAATTTCAACCCTGCGGCCAGCGACTTTTCTCTCATTGGTCAATTCAATCTTCCCGGAGCCGTCGGTGTACTGGCAGCGGTGGCTGACGTGTCATCCGACGGAAAACTGATCTATATGCCCCTCCGGGAAGAAGATTCGGTCGCCGTTATGGATGTGGAAAAGATCATCCAGCATGATCCCACCGCATTGATCACAAAGATCGGTACAGGGCTTACGCCCGTCTATGCGGTAATCCGGGCTGCATCAGCAGACGATGCCGAATGAAGAAGCGGGGGCCCGGCAGTCTCCAGCATTCTGCCAGGCCCCTGGGACGGGGTTGCTCGTCCGTTCACTGTGAAAAACTGTCCGCTCGTCGGGGTGTTTCTTGTCTTTCACCGAAAAATCGTCAGGCCACTCCAATATTTCCAATACATTGGCTTCCGCGTGAGCTAAAGGAGACTCGAGTGCGTCGATTTCATCTCTTCCAGCCGTCCGCCATCATCACGCTCGTAGCGTTAGCGGCCTCCCTTGCCGGCGCGCAGGCCCAGCTTTCCTCCGAGCTTCGGGAAAAAATTGACAAGATTGCCAACGACGTATTGGAGAAAACCGGCACTCCAAGCGTGTCCCTCGCGCTGGTCAAGGACGGGCAGATTGTGTATGCCAAGGCTTATGGGGATGCCCAACTAGAGCCGCGCAGGCCGGCCGCGTCGGAGATGCGCTACAGCATCGGCTCCGGCAGCAAGCCTTTTACGGCTATGGCCCTACTGCTCTTGCAGGAGCAGGGAAAACTCTCCCTGGACGACAAGGTTTCCAGGTTTCTCCCCGACCTCAACCGCGCCAATGAGGTAACCATCCGCCAGCTCCTTTCGCACACCTCTGGCTATCAGGAGTTTTGGCCGGTCGACTATGTCCTGCCAGGCATGCTCCAGCCGGTGACGTCCCAGAAAATTCTCGATCAGTGGGCCCGCCAGCCCTTGAACTTCGACCCCGGAACCAAATGGTCCATTAGCGACACCAACTATGTGATCGCCGGCGTAATCGCAGAAAAAGCCAGCGGGATGCCGTTGCGCCAATTCCTGAAGGACAAGATATTCACGCCGCTCCATATGGATAGCGTCGTGGATATCGACCAGGAAAAGCTCAGCGAGACCGATCCAGTCGGCTACATGCGGTTCGGCATTGGTCCACAACGTCCGGCTGTGAAGGAGGCAAAGGGATGGCTCTTTGCCGGAGAAGAGCTGGCTATGACAGCCCAGGACCTGGGCAAGTGGGACATCTCCGTCATGGACCAGACCCTGCTGAAGCCCTCTTCTTATCGCGAGCTTGAAACTGTGGCGGTACTCAAGAATGGATTAGGAACACCTAACGGACTGGCCTTTGGCGTGAATCGGCAGGCCGGGCGCAGGGCCGTTTACACCCTGGGCGACATATCCGGCTTTGCCGCTGCCAACACCATCTTTCCCGATGAACGGGTGGCAGTGGCCGTGCTCGCCAATGAAGACGCTGGCGCCCCCTCTGAAATCACTCGCAGCATCGCCCCGCTGCTAATGGCGGTAGAGGACCCCCTGGCTCCTCAGAAACTGGAGCAGGCCCGCAAGATCTTTGACGGGTTGCAGCACGGCACCCTCGATCGTTCCCAGTTCACAAACAACGCAAACGGTTATTTCAGCGATCAGGCACTGAAAGACTTCGCCGACAGTCTTGCGCCCCTGGGGCCGCCGCAACAATTCATTCAGACTGACAAGTCCCTGGCCAACGGCCTGACCCATCGTACATTCAAGATTAAATTCGCACAGAAAACTTTGAACGCCCAGACCGCCGAGGCATCTGGAGGTAAATTGGAGCAGTACTTAATAGAAAGTAATTGAACATGTTGCAAAGAATGCTCTAGTTCATCTGCGCTTGTGCTGGTTCTAAATCAGCCATATCTACTTCTACTGCTACACTCTGCATGAGTAGCTCAAGGGTCACCACGATTCTACAACTGCCCTTCTTCCTGACTAATACTCCTTCCATCCCTGCCATGCTGCCGCTCTTCAACCGCACACGCGTCCCAGCTACAAGATATGGGTGCGGCGCTATCTTTCCACGAATGACGCCCTCACGCAGGGAGTGGATATAGGTATCCGAAATTACCGCTCCGTCCCGTTTCCCCACCACGTTTAGAACGCCCGGCACCTCCAAGATCCGGCCCCGCCGGCTGCGCACGCTCCGCACAAAGACATAGCCCGGAAACAGCGGCAGTTGCAGCGTTACCTTTGATCCGTCCTTCCACTTATGACGGGTCTCATATAGAGGAAGGAAATACTCTATCTGTTGGACTCGAAAATGCTCGGCAATCCGCTTTTCGTGTTTCGGCATCACGTAGACTGCAATCCATTCAGGAAGTATAGCTAAATCGGGCATGGCGGGCCTGGAATTGTTGAAGATATTAGATTGTTCATCAGTGTCTTCTCGTTTATAAGGCTTTTAGCGGCCATAGCCGCCATACTTTCTATCTCTGCGTAAGTCACCTGATTTGGGAATTATAGCATGGGATCTATGGGCATGATTGGCATTATGCCTTCTGGTTTATCTCGAAACGCCCGACGCATTGCGCTTCCTCGAGTATTTCGCCCAATCCCTGACTCAGCCCAAATCCCAGGGCCAATGACTCGATTCCTCTGCGAATCAAACCGATGCACATGAAATTCATTTAGCTGGCGCAAATCAGCCAGATCAGAGTCATCCGGGGTAAGCTTTTTACCGCTTTTCCCTTTATAAAAATTTAACGACTTCTTTAGCCCATTCTTACGCCTGATCTTGTGAAATCTATCTGTCCTTCCGAAAAGCGCGCTTGGCAGTGGGCGCTCAGGAAGGAGGGCTTCAATGTGGGTCGTCGGGCTAATTTGTATTGCCGCAAGTGCATTTCTGCTGATGTGCCTGCGCGGCTTTCAGGCAGCACTCAAGGAAAGGCGCACGATCTGGGCTACCCTGATCAAAATCGAAGAAAAAGATGTATTAGGAATTCCACACCGCGAGCCGCAGCCGGGCAGCCTCCCCAAAGCAGCATGACTCGACGCGGTGAACCGGAACTGGCAGATGACTTGCAAGGATCGCTGGTGATGTAAATCACAGACTCACTTCCATTCTTTCAATGCAAATCACGGGGAAAGGTTTGGACTTCTTATGAATGCACGAAAAACTCTGTTGACCATCAAATTTCCACTGGCGTTGACCGTGTTGACGGTGGCTCTGTGGCCCGGCAGCGCCCAGGGCGCCCTGGCCCAGGATGCCACGCAAAAGATTGCCGGTGATTCACCCGCCGGATCCGATGTCCATAGCGTTAAAGCCGCCAACAATGGCGCTGCACCGGACACGAACAATCCGAATGCGGAGCTTCTGAAAGAGCTGGAGCAGATGCGGGCGCGCATCGAGCAACTGGAAAATCAGCTCAAAACGCAATCGGGCGGCGCAACCGAGTCTTCCAGCCAGCAGGCCCAGCCGGCGATACAAACTGTGTCCCTGACCACGACGGCCAAACCGGGACCGGCGCAAACCGGCGACCAGGCAAAGCCGGAAAAGACGGCGCCGGCAGAGCCTTTTGCATATGCCGACTGGACCTGGCTCACCGGCAATCCTCGGACCAAGACACCTGCGTTCGATTCCAAATTCTTTACACCGGAGATTCGCGCTGACATCGCCTACATCTATGATTTCAACCATCCCGCGGATGACACCATCGGCGGATCCAGTGAGGTGTTCCGCTCCCAGGAGTTCCAGTTGACCCAGCTTGGGGTCGGCGGCGACTTCCATTT
Source organism: Candidatus Angelobacter sp. (assembly GCA_036522115.1). Lineage (GTDB taxonomy): Bacteria > Acidobacteriota > Terriglobia > Terriglobales > Acidobacteriaceae > Angelobacter. Next base: position 3,152 of record DATDGL010000151.1, on the reverse strand, counting down.
GGACAACGTTCGCGGCCGTTTACTCACTCAGTTCGGCATGTATTCGCAGACCCAGCCCCGCAACGATGCCAGCCCCTCCCGCGGCCAATGGAGCCTGGATAGCGCATATCGCTACCTAGCCGAGGCCTACGGCGGCTACCACTTTAATGTGCTCCACGGGATCAATGTGGATGCCGGGATTTTCATGTCGTACATCGGCCTGTTCAGCTTTTATAACTTCGATAATTGGGCGTATCAGCCGTCTTACGTCTCTTCCAATACTCCATGGTTTTTTAATGGAATGCGCATCCAGATTTTCCCCACAGACAAATTGAAGATTGAGCCCTGGATCACCAACGGCTGGCAGTCCTACGGCCGGTTTAACCACCGACTGGGACTGGGAGGACAAATCCTGTGGCGTCCAAAGGGATGGATTTCGATTGTTGGCAACCAGTATGCGCTCGGGAGAGATACCCTGGGCGTCGTGGGCCGCACCCGCTTCCACACCGATGACAGCATCCAGATCAAGTACTACGATCACCCGGAAAGAGGCTTGGACAAGATGGCTTTCACCCTGACCGGAGATGCGGGATGCGAATCGGGCGGCGGCGTAAACTGCTTTGGAAACAGCAGCACCGGCGTAAAGCAGAGTTTCCTGGGTTTCATGGCTTACAACCGGTTCTGGTTCCACAAGGATCTCTTCGCGGCAACCTATGGCTTTGGACGGATCAACAATCCTGGCCGCTACCTGGTGCTGCTACCGCCTATCGACGGGGCAACCGCCGCAACCGGCACGCCATACTTTACAGAGAATCCCGGCGATCCCTTCAAGGCGTGGGATACGACTGCAACCTTTGATTACATGCCCAGCCAGTACATAACCTTCCGCTGGGAGTACAACTACAGGCACGCGAATGTACCTTATTTCTCCGGATCAGGTGGCATCACTCCCCCCGGCGGCAATAACGGCAATCCAGGCACACTCATACCCGGCTTCACTCCAGATCTAAGAAAATCTGAGACCCGGCTGAACCTGGGTTTGATGGTGAAGTTCTGAAGAGCGGCAATCAGCAGAGGAAACCGGCTACAAGTTCGCGCCGAAGGCCAGCAGACGACCGTCGCAATCCTTCACTACAAACTCTCGTGAGCGCCATGGCATGTTGGCAAGTCCTCGCGTGAACTCCACGCCGTTGGCGGCGTACTCGGCATAAAGCGTGTCTGCATCTTCGACGTGGAGGTATGCGTCGAGCAGTTCGTCCGCGTATTTGTCCGGATTGGCTGTGGGCGGCGCTGCGCAGCGGAAGTGAATCGCGTGCTGGTCGCGCGCCACGATGGCGTAGACCGGCGGATCCTGCCACCTCCCCAGACATTCGAAGCCAAGCTTGTCTTTGTAATAGGAGAGCGTTACAGGAATGTTCGTGGTGAAGAACTGCGGTGCGATCTGACGGATCATGGAGCAAGTGTACCGCAGCCCGCGGCGGCGCGCCGCACGCGCCCGCGGGCCGCATCACTGCCCGTAACGCGAACCGCATCGGGGTTCCCGTAGCTAAAACCAGCAAATTCGACAACATGCACCCAAGCCGCGACGCCGCGCATGTGATTGAAACGCATATAGATCTTCGTTGCGGCTGAATGTTCCACGCGCGCGACAGAGCCGCGACAGAGCCGAATCGCAAAGCTGTTTCAAAAATGCCACCCACCAGGCGCGATTTGCCGGAAAATGCACGTTTATCTCCGCATCCCCGGAAACCATTTAAAACTCGACACATAGACGTCGTAGATGGAACATCTGCATCTTCGCCATCTCCGGAAGTTATTGAAAATACACACATAGCTGTCGGAGACGGGTTTTTCATGTGGTTTTTAACCACCTACCATTTGGATACACCTCTCCCCCGGCGCTCGCGCTTGATGGTTGTGCTGCGGTTTTCTTCGCGCAGCACTGCGGCTCGTTTTCGCGAGCGCGGGACACACATCTTCCGCTGCCTAGCAGTTTCGCTATGCAAACGTCTCATTATTCAGTTGTCAAAGATCGCTTCGGGAAACAAAGTCCCGCTCGCCCTTGGGCGAGGGCGCGTTTTATCGCACCTGATACCAGAATTGCACCCGCCGGGCGTGGAGTCAATCAAGTGCTGTCTCAATGCTGTCAGAGTGACAGCACTTTGAACCGGTTTTAACCAGCAGGGTTGGGAACACCTCGGGACCCGCTGACCCGGTAGTGGTTAGCAGACTGATTCTAAACGGCTTAGAGAATAGTCACAGAGCGTAAGGGAACGGGGAAAACAACCCCAATCCCGACCGCAACACCGTCACCACAAAGGACACAGAGGAAAAGGCGAGGACACGAAGGAATGCTAAGCTACCCAATGATCCTCGTGGCGTGCAGTACTGCCAGCGGACTCGCCACGGAATCTTACTGCGGACAGCCGGCGAGACATTGGTCCAGATTCTGTTGGCAGACGATCACGCAATATCTCACGACCCCGGCATTCATCTGGCAGTCATCTTCGCATGCCGACTCGGTGGCGCAACAATCGTCCTGGCATGTGAATGCGGCGGCTTTCGCGGGACGGCCGAGGTACAGCAGGGCAAAACACAGCACCAGAAGCGCAGCCAAGCGCTGCACCATCTTGTTGAGTATGATGCTCTTCATTCCTGCACTTCCTTTCTCCTTCTTGCGAACGGGTTCCGTAAAATCCGGAATGGCCCAAGAGTGAGCGGCCAATTATCCCTTACTACTATGGTTTTCAAATTGAAAAATGAGCACGGTTTCACTCAAACTGCTTCTTGAAGTCCGCCATCTGTTGTTTCAGCTCCGCCACCTCTTTCTGCAAGGCTGCCACGTGTTCTTCCAACTGGATGATGCGCTCGATATCTGCTGAGGCGGCACTGGGTGAAGCAGCTTCCGGTGGAGGTTCCCATGCCTCGACGTCGCCCGAAAACAGATGCGCGTACCGAATCTCTTTAGTGCCTGGGCGGCGGCCTAAAGCTTTGGCCAGCGGCGGCTCGCGGCGCATGAGCTGCTGGAGCCCTGAGAGCACATCGTCGAGATGCTCAAAGCGATGCATGCGCTCGGTGCGGCCGCGCAGCTCTCCTGGCGTCTGCGGACCGCGCAGGAGCAGCACGCACAGGATCGCCGTCTCCGGACGACTGAAGTTGAAGACCTCCTGCAA
>DATDGL010000150.1:0-15381 GCA_036522115.1 Candidatus Angelobacter sp. | reverse complement strand
CAGCTTCTCCTTGTCATTCTGAGAGGCTGTGACTTTTTGGTTTTTCGCGAAAAAGCCATGCTGAAAACAAAGCACTTGCAGGGCAAAAATTCGCGATTTTTTAAAAAAGTCACAGCCTCTGAGCCGAAGCGTAGCGCAGGGGAAGAATCCCACAACCGCATCCAGGAATCAAGCAGCATTCGACGTATTCATCTCACTCCCTGAAAGTGCATGCGGTTTGACTTTTTGCCCACAAAATATCTTTGTTTGCGGTCAAACTAGCCCACTACAGGAAAGTTCCTGTGTCGATTCTAAATTGCTTCGCAGGCAAAAAACTGCCCCTCCCGCAGGAGGGGCTGGATACTAAGGCTAATGGCCGGCTACTTCTTCTGGTCCGGGGCAATGCCGCCGTTATTTTTCTTGGCTGCCTCGTCAAATTTCTTCTTGCGGGCATTCATGGCTTTATCGCTCCAGTCATTGGCAGACTTGAGGTCGGCTGCGTAAGCCTGAGCATCCCCACACTCTGTATCCGCTTTGCGGTGATAGAGAAGATTGGTATAAGTCATGGCGTCGTCATAGTCCTGCCGCTTTTCCATGGCGGTTTGCAGCATCTTAAGCCCCTCGTCGATGCGCGGTCCGTCTGCCGCCTTCACGTCTTCGCAGAACTGCTTGCCTTTCGCCTGATCTTCCACGCCCAGCCCGACTTTGGATTTACGTTCGGCAATGTCTTTATAAACAGCCGTCCAATCGATCACGCCCACTGAATAATAGGCTTCCGGATCGTTGGGATCTGCGTCAATCGCCCTCTTGTAATACTCGCCGCTCTCATTGAAGTTTTTCATGTTCATGTACAACGAGGCGATGCCCTTCAAGGCAGTGACGCTCTTGGAGTTCCCGCGCAGCACTTCCTTGTACTCGTCAATCGCTTGCTGTGCATAAGCATTGTTGTCGGGTGTGTCGATTCCAGGCACATATTGCTGCATCAAGGCGGTAGCCAGATACAGCTTGGCCACCTCGAGATCATTGTCCAGGCTCACGGCGTTTTTGAAATTCTCGATGGCCCTTTCGTACTTCATGGCCTTATAGTTTTGTACGCCTTTGTTGAGCTGGTCGCGGGCCTCTAGCTTTCTGCATCCGGCGACGTTCAACAGCGCGGCTGCGACGGCCAAAACCGTCACGAGACGTGCGCTTCTAGTCATGGTTTTGTTGCTCCTTGCCCCACTTGGCTTGAGAATCTTTTAAATTGAAAAATTTTTGAAAGCTGATCACGGGGCGGGCAGCCCCTCCGCCTGCCCCGTGATTTTCTTGAGGAGTTCAACCTGCTCTTCTTATTGACCTGCTTCTATGTTTCTTGTAAGCAAGCCGATTCTATCGATCACCTGCGTGCCCTTGGCGACATCGATCACTTGGGCAACGTCCTGAAACTCCACGTCGTCGTCACCCCGTACAAACATGACACGTTCGGCCCTGGTCTTGAAAATATCAGTCAGCCGCGTGCCTAGATCGTTCCAGGCCACGTCGTCCTGGTTGATTTTCAGCAGAGGACGGCCGCCGCCGCTCTTTTGTATCACTTGCACCACAATCGTGCGATTGTCTTCCTGTTGCTTTGCGTCCTTGGGCGGGGGTTGCGGAACCAGCGCCTCCAGTCCCTTCGGTGTCAGCGGAGTGATGACCATGAAGATGATCAGCAGCACCAGCAGCACGTCAATCATGGGCGTCACATTGATGTCGCAAGTTGGCCCGCTGGCCTGTCCGCCCGTTGTCATTGCCATAGAATACCTGCCTCGTGTCTAAGAAAACGTACGTTTGTCATGAGCGGGGCCTAGTTTCCACCCGCCCCGCCTTTTTGTTTTTGTTCGGTGAGCAGGCCCAACTGGTCCACGCCGGCGGAGCGGACATCGTCCACCACGTCAACCACGTTCTTGTATTTGGCCCGGGCATCTGCTTTCACAAATACCTCTTTGTTCACGCGGTTGGCCACGCGGTCCTTGATTTTCTGCGTCAAGTCTCCGCGGTCCCGGATGATCTGCGTGTCAAAGTAGACTTTGCCGTCGTGCATTACCGCCACGATCAACGCATCTTCTTTGTCGGCATCAGGCATCTGGATGGGATTGACAGCCTTGGTCAACTCTACGGTCACGCTTTTCTGCAACATGGGCGTAATCACCATGAAGATGATCAGCAGCACCAGCATCACGTCCACCATGGGGGTGACGTTGATGTTGGAGTTGACTTTGGCCCCTTCGTTGCGAACTACGATTCCCATACTTTTGCTCCTGCTCTTACCGGCGGACCATGGTGGTCCGCTTCAGGAAATAATCCACCAGCTCACTGGAGGAATTGTCCATCTCGACGTCAAAGGCTTCCACTTTGCCGGTGAAGTAGTTGAACATCATCACGGCAGGGATAGCAACGAACAGCCCCAGGGCGGTGGTAACCAGCGCTTCTGAAATACCGCCGGCCACAACCCCGATTCCGGTTGCGCCCTTGTTCTCTGACATCTTTCTGAAGGCGTTCAAAATGCCGATGACCGTTCCGAACAAGCCCACGAACGGCGAGGTTGAGCCTATGGTCGCCAGGCCGCCCAGGCCACGCTTCAACTCAGCGTGTACGATGGCTTCCGCGCGCTCCAGGGCGCGTTTGCTCGCTTCAATCTGCTCACCCGGTATCTCGGACGATTCGCCGTGTGCCTTGAACTCCTGCAGGCCCGCGGTCACAACTTTCGCCAGGTGGCTCTTCTTGTTGCGCTCGGCCACGCGAATGGCCTCATCCAGCTTGCCTTCGCGTAGGGCGCCGGCTACGGCCGGAGCAAACTGGCGCGATTGCTTGCGTGCGGCGCTGAACGCGATCCAGCGGTCAATCATCACGCCAATCGACCATGCCGACATGATGAAGAGAATGATCACTACCGTGCGTGCAGGCCAGTTCATCTGCCTCCACAGGGAGATTGGGTCCCAGCCTACGGGAGCGTTTTCATCCTGGAAGAACCACATCGCAAGCAAATGCGACTTGGCCCACAAAAGAGTTGCTAGGTTTGCTGCTAACATGAGTTAAGTTTTCCTCCTCAGGAACTTTTCAAACTTTTCCAATCGAGCTTGATCAGAAGCTCTGAATTTTCCGCGCAAATCGTTCTGCATCCCTTACGTGTTGGAAACTACGTGGATTGGGATTTCAGGGGACAGTTCGTAGAGAACTCGCTGTCCCCAACTCCAAGAAAAAAACTCAGGTCACATGTGGAACTTGACCGTGATGGTGGTTTCAACCTCCACCGGCTCGCCATTCAAAATCCAAGGCTTGTAGCGCCATGCTCTCACGGCATCCATAGCCGCCTGAATGAGAATTGGATGCCCGCTGATCGCCCTAAGGTTTTCGATGGTTCCTTGTTTGCTGATCAATGCCTGCAAAACCACATCGCCCTGGACGTGCGCAATCTTCGCCATTTGCGGATAGACCGGGTCATTTCCGCCGATCTTGTTGCCATCAGCAACACCCGACGATATGCGCAACTTCTGCGGGGTCGCTACCTTGGGCGGGGGGGCCGTTGACTGCACCAAGCCGCCGATCACTCCTCCGGTCGAGCCGCCAGGGACACCGCCTACCACGCCACCAACCACGCCTGAGCTCGGCGGCGGCGCTTCATCTTCTTGAATCATTTGGATTTTCTTGGGGATCTTGCTGGGGGTGCGCAGTTCACCATTGACAATTTCACTCACCCTCGGCACATGCTCGATCTTGGGGGCCGGCGGAGGCGGCGGGGGCGGCGGGGGCGGCGGGGCCATGACCGCTGCCATGAGCAGGCGGGTCGGGAGACCTTCTGTGATAATTAGAGGAATTAGGATCAAAACCCCAATCACGAGCGCCTGCACCAGAAAGGACAACGGAGTCGTCCATTTTTGATTGGTTTTGAGCCTACCGCCAGACTCCATTAAGCTGTCTTCAAACATCCCTGTTCTCCAATCTCGGGGGAATCTTCTATTACATTGGACACCGGGACTGCACTTTTTGCTCCCACCCTGAAGTCGTTTTTCAGGACGATTAAGCCTTTACCCGAACCTTCCCCCGCCCAGATGGAGCGGGAACCGGAGCTGATTTCCGTCCGGAGCGGCCGGTACGCCAATCCTGATAAGCCACGAGCATGGGAGCAGCCACTGCAATCGACGAATACGTACCTATTAGGATGCCGATTACAAGGGCCAGAGAAAATCCGTGAAGCACTTCTCCACCAAAGACATACAACGAGAGCACCGTCAAAAATGTCAGCCCGGAGGTTAGGATCGTCCGGCTTAGGGTCTGGTTGATGCTGCGGTTGACCACCTCTGCCAGGGTTTCCCGGCGCATCAGGCGCACATTTTCGCGTATGCGATCAAATACCACGATCGTATCGTTCATGCTGTATCCGACCAGGGTAAGAATCGCGGCGATAACAGTAAGCGTTATGGGGGTTTTCGTCAAGGAGAATGCGCCAAGAGTTATCAGGGTGTCATGGAAACAAGCCACCACTGCCGCTACGCCGTAAATCATCTCAAACCTGAACCACAGGTAGATCAACATGCCCGCCATCGAATACAGCGTCGCCAGCAGCGCCTGCCGCCGCAGTTGTGCCCCTACTTGCGGGCCTACTACCTCTGCTTGACCAACGTGGAAATCGCTGATGAAGTAACCATCCTGCTTGAGCGCATCTATAGCTGCGGCCGGAACTCCGGCATTGGTCAGTTCATCGAAGCTCCTGACGAGTCCGCCACCCCGTTTGGGATCATCACGATAATCCAGGATCTGGCGCGCAATGCGGTCGTACTCTTGAGGATTGACGCTGTGCAGGGGATCACGCACTGCGAGTGAGTTGCGAACGGTGTCAAAGCCAACGTAATTGAGGTCTTTCGTGAAGTCCTGCTGCTTTCCCGTTGCTGCTTCAAGGGCGCGGATAATTTCGTTTTTTCCCTGAGTTTGGTCCGCCTGGTTTCCGCTCTGCGCCAGATCAATCAGCTCGTCGTTGCTGCTGCTGGTCCCAATATGCTGGATCTGGGCATTGTGGATGCCTGCACGGTCGAGAGCTGCACGGATGTGGTCCTCGTTGGGCTTCTGCGCAAAAGTCACCTGGACCAGCGTCCCTCCACGGAATTCCACGCCCAGGGGAATGCCGTGCCAGAAAAACATGGAAAGCAGTCCGGCAATGCTGAAAATCAGCGAGAAACCCAGGAAATACCACTTCTTGCCCAGGAAATCGATGCGTGTGTCGCGAAAAAATTCCACTGTTTTGAATTTCCTTCAAATGGTCAAGAGCCAATGCCCTCGATGTCCCTTTAACGTAAGCAACCTGGTCTTGAGATTTCAGGTCGCTCAACTGCCTGCTCCACTAAATGCCGGCCGGAAACAGCAGCGCCATTCTCGCTCTAAAAAGTCAATGCCCGCATGTCGTCCGGCTTAGATACTCAGCCCCTCGCCTCGCTGCTTGCGGCTGAGAATCGCGTCGAAAATCACCCGCGAAACAAATATCGCGGTAAACAGGTTGGCCAGCAAACCAAAAGTCAGGGTCACGGCAAATCCTTTCACCGGCCCAGTGCCAAAAATAAACAGGATGAATGCTGAAACAATGGTGGTGACGTGCGTATCAATGATCGTGATCCACGCTCGCGCAAACCCCTGGTCCACGGCGGCCGCCGCAGCCTTGCCGTGGCGCAGCTCTTCCCGGATGCGCTCGAAGATCAGAACATTGGAATCAACACCCATGCCTACTGTCAGAATTACACCCGCAATTCCCGGCAAAGTCAGGGTGGCGCCGCTATAGCCCATGAAGCCGAGCAGAATCACCAGGTTCAGGAACAAGGCCAGGTCGGCATTGATTCCTGCGCCGCGATAGTAGATCAGCATGAAGAGCATCACCGCCAGCATGCCTGCCACTGCCGCCTCCACCCCCTTGCGAATGGAATCTGCGCCCAACGAAGGGCCGACAGTGGTTTCCTGAATGTAGTTAAGGCTGGCGGGCAACGCGCCAGAGCGCAACTTCATGGCCAGATCTTTGGTGTCTTGTTCAGTAAAGCCGCCCTCAATGATGCCCTGGTCCTTGATTTCCGACTCGATCGTAGGTGCTGAAATGACTTTATTGTCCAGCACAATAGCCAGGTTGCTGGGATTGCCGCTCTGTTTGCTGTGGCTCCCCGTAAAGCGCCCGAATTTCTCGCCCGCTGAACTGGTCAGGTAGAAGTCTACGATGGGTGCGCCTGTATCTCCCTTGTGGCCCGCATCCGCGGTTTTGATGTCTGTGCCGCTCACCACCGGCACCCGCGACACCACGTATACCGCATCTTCATGGTTAGTCACCGATTTCTCGCCGTGCAGCAGCACCGTATCCGGAGGCAACACTCCGTGGTGGGCTTCCATGGCTGCCTGTTCGCTGGGATAGGCGGTACCGCGGTCGAGTGCCTCACGCAGCTCCAACCTTGCTGTGGACTGGATAATGTCTTTCACCCGGGTTATGTCATCAACACCCGGAAGCTGGACCAGAATCTGATAGTTGCCTGCGCCGTGTTCCTCCACCACCGGTTCGCTCACGCCCAGCGTGTTCACGCGCTGGGTGATCGTTTCAATCGATTGTTGGACCGTGCGGCTCTTGAGTTCGGACTCCGCGCTGCTCTTCAGAGTGACGGTGTAAGTGTCTCCGCCTCCGGAAAGATCGTAATTTTGCAGCTCGTCGTTGATAATTTTCCGCAGGGTCGAGGTGGAATTGGGGGAAATCCCTTGAATCACAAACTGCTCCGGATGCTTGGCTGGATCCGGCTTGGTGATGGCGGCGTAAGGAATGTTGGCTTTTTGCAGTTGTTCTTTCAGCAGCTCCGCCGCATGATCTGTGTCCGTATTCACCGCATCATCGACTACTACCTGGAGGATCAGGTGCGATCCACCTTTAAGGTCTAGGCCCAGGCTGATTCTTTTCAGCAGGCTTTCTTTCAACCCTTGCAGGCTGAAACTGCTGGGAATGCCGAAGATGCCGTAAATAAAGACGAGCAGGACACCGATAATGAAAAGGGTCTTGGCAAGTAAATTCTTCTGCATGGTCTAAACTCTTGAAATCCACTTCGATAGTTAGCTTATTTCTTGGGCGGCTCTTCTTCTCGTCCCACCGAAACCACTGCTGACTTGGCCACTTCCAACCTCAGGTTGTCCGGAGGCACGCGCAGGTGCAACGCATCGTCCTTGATGGCGATAATGGTGCCGCGGATGCCGGCCGATGTCTGCACCTTGTCCCCGGTCTTCAGGTTGTTGACCATCTCCTGCCAGCGTTTTTGCCGGCGTTGCTGCGGCATGATGAGGAGAAAATAAAAGATGGCAAAAATAAATATGAGCGGGGCCCATGCTATCCAGCCAAGTGAGCTGCCGCCTTGCCATAAAAATGCACCCAGTTCGCTTTGCATCATGTGAGTTTTTTAATCGACAAACACACGCATCTTTCCTGCCACGAAAATTATTGACTTGATTGTCACCGCTGATCCCCCAGCATTGACTGGCTTCCCTGATGCTGAAAGCGATTGGGAGGTCTTCTGCTCGCCTGAAATCAGGGACGCTCAGGCCGAATTGATGAGACGCTTCCAGACACAATCCCTGAGCCTGTCCCAAGACATATAGCATGACGTACAGCCCGCATAGTGTCAAGATAGAAGGCCAGATTGTGTACCGTGTTCAGTGCTCCGGCCAGGGGGTCTCCCGTGACAAATAGATGTCGCAGGTAAGCCCGGCTGTAACGCGAACACACCTTGCAGCCGCACCTAGGATCGGGCGGTTCCCGGTCGTGCGCGAAAGCCGTGTTCTTGATATTCAACCTTCCGGCAGAGGTGAAAAGCAGGCCGTGGCGGGCAGCCCGCGTGGGTAAAACGCAGTCCATCATGTCCACCCCCATGGCGGCGTACTGGGCTATCTCCTCCGGATACCCCACGCCCATTACGTAACGCGGACGCCCCTTAGGCAGGGTCTCCAGTGTGCCAGCGATCATCTCCCTGGTCTTCTCACGCGGCTCTCCTACGCTCAAACCGCCAATGGCGTAGCCATCAAAACCGATCTCGATCGTGCGCTCGGCACACTCGCGCCGCAAATCTGCGTACATGCCCCCCTGCACTATGCCGAAGAGTGCCTGCTGGCCGGACGCATGCCAGGCCGTCTCGGCCTTGTGCGCCACAAAATAGTCTTTGCAGCGTTGGGCCCACCGCAGGGTCAACTCCATGGATTCGCGCGTGCGCGCCTCGTCAGCCGGATGCTCGGTACATTCATCAAAAGCCATGATGACGTCCGCGCCCAGGGCAATTTGAATTTCAATGGAACGTTCAGGGGTGAAAATGTGCGAAGAGCCATCAAGGTGCGAGCGGAACGTTACTCCGTCTTCACTGATCTTCCGCAGCTTGCTCAGGCTGAAGACCTGAAACCCGCCGGAATCCGTGAGAATCGCCCTCTTCCACGCGCTGAATTGGTGCAATCCCCCTAAACTGCGCACCAATTCATGCCCAGGCCGCAGATAAAGGTGATAAGTATTGCCCAGGATGATCCGAGCGCCCAGTTCTTCCAGTACATCCTGGGGAACACCCTTTACCGCTCCCTGAGTGCCCACGGGCATAAAAACAGGGGTCTCCACTTCGCCGTGAGAAGTGATAATCCGTCCCGTACGCCCCGTGCCGGATTGCGATTCGATCGTGAAGGGAAGCATTAAGGACTACTCGGCAAACCGGGTGTGCGGAGCCAACGGTCGCTTGCAGAGGTGATCTCGTGCGCAAGGCGTCGCAGGCGCTGCAGAACTGTCGGCGAATGATCCGCACCGTCCCTGGGCGCATTGCTCAAGACATTGGGGGGAAGTGGGTTCCATTCAGCTTCCGGCGCGCAAGTCTCTGCGGTTCGATTCGGTCGTGTTTGGTCATATTGGAGCTGTGGCGAAGCTGTCATTTTTCTCCTGGCGCCTGCTTCGCCGCCGCTTTCGCCGGATTCACGAAAGCACGAGTCACCGTGCCTCGCCCTATTTCTTTCTCTCCATTGTGGGCAGTCACGCGAAAAACATAGAAACGCCCATTGCAGGATTCCAGGACGGCCTCGGTTTTCACCGTTGCGCCAATGCCGGTCGCGGCGCGATGTTCGATGTTGATGGCCGTGCCGACACTGATTTCACCCGGCTCGCAATACGGCGCCATGGCCACGAACGCAGCCTGCTCCATCAGGCCGATCATATTGGGAGTTGAAAAAATCGGAGGCAGTTCCGGATTGAAATGGTTGAGCGTGTGCTGATGCTCAACCTGCGCCTCAAACCTGCCGCGCGTACCGATGGGAATCTCTTTTGCCATGCAGAGAATGTATCAAATGTATAATCAAATATTGTGCCTATGGTTCCTGAGACGCTAGTGCCAACCTCCCAAGATCAGGCCAGAATTCGCTCCACCACCGTGGTTTGCGTGCGCCGCAACGGCAACGTTGTCATGGCGTCGGACGGCCAGGTGACACTGGGCGAAGGCATCATCAAGCACACAGCCAAAAAGATTCGCCGTCTTTACAACGATAAGATTCTCGCCGGTTTTGCCGGCTCCACTGCCGACGCCTTTTCCCTCTTCGCTCGCTTTGAGGCCAAGCTGGAGCAGTTTCACGGTAATCTGGGTCGGGCAGCAGTGGAACTGGCCAAGGACTGGCGCACAGACAAGGTCCTGCGCCATCTGGAAGCGCTTCTGCTGGTCAGCGATATCAACTCTACATTCCTGATCAGCGGAGCAGGCGATGTAATTGAGCCGGACGGTGGCGTTGCGGCGATCGGAAGCGGCGGGCCCTATGCGGTTGCGGCCGCGCGGGCGCTGGCTGAAAATACTGACCTGCCGGCCCGCAGGATCGCTGAAGAGGCGATGAAGATTGCCGGCAAGATCTGCATCTACACCAACGAAACGTTTACCATAGAAGAGTTGGCAGACGCCGAGAAGAAGAGCGCGCCTGGCTCGACACGGTAATCCGGAGCAGTAACCAACCATGGCCATTTATCTCCCACCCACAGCCGAAGAGACGGACGTAAGTCTGGACGACCTTACTCCACGCGAAATTGTCTCTGAGTTGGACAAACATGTCGTAGGCCAGCATGAGGCCAAGCGGGCCGTGGCCATCGCCCTGCGCAATCGCATGCGCCGCCAGAAACTATCACCTGAGTTGGCCGAAGAGATCATGCCCAAGAACATCATCATGATCGGCCCTACCGGAGTGGGAAAAACAGAGATTGCCCGCCGCCTGGCCCGCCTCGCCAATTCCCCTTTTCTGAAGGTTGAGGCTTCAAAGTTTACTGAGGTCGGATACGTGGGCCGTGATGTTGAATCCATGGTCCGCGACCTGGTGGAAATTGCCATTGACATGGTGCGCGAGGAAAAAATGGAGGAAGTCGCGGAAAAGGCCGAACAAAACGCCGAGGAGCGTCTCCTGGATCTGTTGCTGCCCGGCTCTCCCGCCGCCTCCAGCACTTCTAATTCAGCCAGCTTTGCTCTTACTTCGGGCGAGGACGGGGATTCCTCCTCCCGCACCCGGGAAAAACTTCGCCAGCAATTGCGTGAGGGCAAGCTGGACGAGCGCGCGGTGGAACTCGACGTACGTGAGCGCTCCGTCCCGGCCTTTGAAATCGTCTCCAGCCAGGGAGTGGAGGAGATGGACATCAACATTAAAGACATGCTGCCGAACATCTTTGGCCAGCGTACCAAAAAGCGGAAGATGAAGGTAAGCGAGGCCTTCGAGTATCTGATCCAGGAAGAAGAATCAAAATTGATCGATATGGACCACGTTACTCGCGTGGCCGTGGAACGGGTTGAGCAGTCCGGCATTATCTTTCTGGATGAGATTGACAAGATCGCAGGGCGCGAGAGCGGACATGGCCCGGACGTCTCCCGCGAAGGAGTGCAGCGCGACATCCTGCCCATCGTTGAAGGCACCACCGTGAACACTCGCTACGGCATGGTCCGTACGGATCACGTCCTGTTCATCGCCGCCGGAGCTTTCCACGTCTCCAAGCCCAGCGATCTGATTCCCGAACTGCAAGGGCGTTTTCCTATTCGCGTCGAACTCAAGTCCCTCACCATGGAGGACTTCATCGCCATACTCACCGAGCCCAAGTCTTCACTGGTGAAGCAATACACGGCCTTGCTGGAAACCGAAGGGCTGAAACTGGAGTTTACCCGAGACGCATTGGACGAGATTGCGCAGTTCGCTTTCCAGGTGAATGAGTCCACGGAGAACATCGGCGCCCGCCGCCTTCACACCATCATGGAGCGCGTCTTGGACGTTATCAGTTTCGATGCCCCGGAACTAACCGAGAAGACCGTGACCATAGACGCCGCCTACGTGCAAAAAATGCTGGCCGATATTGTGAAGGATCAGGATTTGTCGCGATATATTCTGTGATGGGTTTTGATTGGTTTTGAAGTTTGTCCCGAGCGCAGCGAGGGCGCCCTATGGTCAGCAGAATGTTGCAGGGCGTATCCCCGGACGCAGCTTTGTGCTGGTAGCGGCCTCGCACCCCGCCCTCTTGTAGTAGCTGTCCAGAGAGCTGGCGCTTGCGATAAAAAGGCATCGATTCGAGGCGAATTTTAAAAGGAACTGAATGCGTTTTCTCCCCCTTACCCTCAGCCTTCTCGCTCTCTTGGGCTGTGGCACGCAGGGTGCTCCTCAGCCCCCTTCCGCCAACATCCCACTGGCCGTTACTGACCTTAAAGGCAGCCGCAAAGGCGATACCGTAACTCTCGCGTGGTCAGCACCACGGCAAACAACGGATGGAGCCTTGGTGCATAAACCGGGAAAGATGTTCGTGCGGCGCACAACCAGTGAGAATCCCTCCGCCGCTATGGTTGGGGATCTGCCCGTGCCGCGGGCTGGTAAGTCGGACCAACCAGAGGCCGCCAGCCTGGAAGATTCTCTGGCTGCTTTGCTCGCCTCAAATTCAGGCGACTTCGCCACCTACACGGTGGAGGTCATGAACAATTCCGGAAAGAGCGCGGGCCCATCCAATTCCGTCATGGTTCCCCTGGTGCCTGTGCCGGCCGCGCCAAAGGATGTTCATGCGCGGGTTGTGGCCCAGGGCGTCAGCTTGTCCTGGACGCAGAATTGGCCGCCGCAAAATAAGACCGGACTGGCCGTGCAGTACGCCTATCGCATCATGCGGCGGCAGGAAGGCTCGAACCAGCAACCCATCGTGGTCCAGCAAGTGAACGCCGGAAATTCGGCCGCGCTGGTGATCGATACCGGCATCGAATGGGAGAAGCAGTATCAGTACTGGGTCACGCCACTCACGCTCTGGAGAAATGGCGACCAGCAGAAGGGTGAAGTCGAAGGCGATAACTCGGAAATCGTGCCGATAACCACTCACGACATATTTCCGCCTTCGGTCCCGGCAGGGTTGCAGGCTGTTTTCACCCAACTGGATCACAAGTCTTTCATTGATCTCACCTGGACTCCCGGCACGGACCCGGATCTGGCAGGCTACAACGTCTATCGCCGTACAGAAAACACTCAGCAGATGAAAATCAATACAGAGCTGGTCAAGACCCCTTCATTCCAGGACGCAACCATTGAACCAGGTACGAAGTATTTCTATTCCGTGTCCGCCGTTGACCTGCGGAACAACGAGAGCGGTAAATCCCCCGAGGCGAGCGAGACCGTGCCCCGTCCTTAGGAGTTGCTCGGCGTATTTGAGAGAACAGAAAGCATCCGCAAAAACCCGCGCTTCATAGAATGAAAGTAATTGAAGGTTCGTATTCACCACACTTTGGCGTAATAAACTAAATACTTTTGGAGGCCCATGCGCTATTGTCGCTTCTCTTCTCCTGCCGGACCACAATATGGCTTGATTGAAACCGTCGGTGGCACACCACAGATCACTCGTACCATGCCTGCCGATGGCGGGCTTCCCGGCATCAGCAAGGCGGCCATGATGTCTCCGGTGCCGCTCGCATCCGCCACCCTGCTTGCACCGGTGCAGCCATCCAAGATTGTCTGCGTTGGACGCAATTACCTGGACCATGCGAAGGAGCTGGGCAACCAGCCGCCGCCGGAGCCTTTGATCTTTCTCAAGCCGCCCTCCGCAGTCATCGCCGCGGGCGAGAAGATTCTGCTCCCCAAGCTGTCCAGGGAAGTTCACTTCGAGGGAGAACTCACCGCAGTCATCAAGACAAAATGCCACAAGCTGGCTGAGAGCCAGGACGTGCGGCCCTTCATCCTGGGCTACACCTGCGCCAATGAGGTCACGGCGCGCGATCTGCAACGAAAGGACAACCAGTGGGCGCGCGCCAAGGGCTTTGACACTTTTTGCCCCCTCGGGCCGATCGTAAGCGATGAACTCGACCCCTGGGCCGGAGTGCAAGTCGAAACCCGGGTCAACGGCGCCGTCAAACAGTCGGGAAACACGCGCGATTTCATCTTTCCGCTCGATCTGGTCATTCGCTTCATTACCGCTTTCATGACCCTGGTTCCAGGCGACATCATTCTCACCGGTACCCCAGCCGGTGTCGGGCCACTTTCAGCCGGGGACGTAGTCGAAGTCTCCATCCCGGGCATCGGCACATTAAAGAACTCTGTGGTAAATGAATAAGGAAGCAGTCAGGAACTCTGGAACTGCTCTGAGTGCTGAGCTAAGATATTGTGTACTGTCCGGGAAGTACCTGCGCAAGTAAGGTATCCTGCGGATTTTTTTGTAACGGTGTGCGCCCTGTTCTTCACTAACTGGCAGTGGTTGCGTCTCGGTAGCGACGCGCATATATGAATTCGACACTTCGTCTGTTTCCTGTTATCGCCATAGCAGCCGCGGGCATCTCCGTGGCCGTCGCTGTCTGGGCGCGGCGGCGGCGCAAAACGCCGGAACAGCGCGAACGCGAGCGCCGTACGCGCATCAGTGAAACGGGCCGCATTACCGATGGCACAGTAACGGACGTGAGTGAATTGAAGCTCAGCGATTCCGGTGAACTCCAACTGCTGATCTATCAGTACGACGTTGCCGGCGTCGGCTACGAGGCCTCCCAGGACGTGACCCATCTACGCCACCTCGTTGACCTCCATACTTGCCGCGTCGGCCTTCCGGCGTCAATCAAGTACGATCCTTCTAATCCCGGCAACTCCATTGTGATCTCTGAGAACTGGACTGGACTTAGGCACTGAGGGGCCACCGCAAAATAGCTTGAAC
The DNA here is from genome assembly GCA_036522115.1 of Candidatus Angelobacter sp. Lineage (GTDB taxonomy): Bacteria > Acidobacteriota > Terriglobia > Terriglobales > Acidobacteriaceae > Angelobacter. The sequence goes on along the minus strand of DATDGL010000150.1, from coordinate 1,241 downwards.
AACTTATTGTTTCGGTTTTTTAAGTGAAGATCAGGCCATATCGATGATTATCTATATTGAAGATGATGAATTGATGAACACTAAAAGGGTCGTCATCTCGAGAAATGGCTGGCTTGCCGGGCATGTGGAAAAGACCTGGTGTTTGCTCTCCGTCGGAGGTTAATGTTGGCCTCGTCGTTGCGCCCTTAGGTGAACCTGGAATTGCAACTTTGCCTTTCACCACAATTCTGGCAAAAAGCATCAAAACATTGGCTTTTTCGCAAAAAAGTGCTGTCACTCTGACAGCATTGTGACAGCACTTGATTGACTCTCGCCACTCCGGCTGTAATGCTGGTTACAGGCGTACGAAATACGCCGATCGCCCTCGGGCGACCGGGGATTTTATTGGTCCCGGCAATGGTCTTTGACAACTGAATATAAAGAGTGGAGCGCAGCCGCCCTCGGCTGCGGTCCTTAGTTAGGCGCCGCCACAGCCCGACGCAGCGGGAGAAAGTGTGTACTGGCGCTCGCGCATCAGTGCAAGTGCTGTGCTAACAAACCGCAGCCCCTCCCGACTGTCATTCCGGGTCGAGGCGGGTGTGTGCCGGGCCATAGGGCCGGTGGTGGAGGAATAGTGGAGGAATCAAAGTCCTCCTCCTCCCATTCGTCCTCCACTTATCTCCAACGGAATCAGCGCAGTGGAGGAAGTGGAGGAATAGGACGAATCAGCCCCATGCTGGGTATAGGTTTAAATTCTCGGTCGTGGGCTACTTTGGCTTTATGGTGAGCGTGCAGCTTCTCCTTGTCATTCTGTGCCGAAGCGTAGCGAAGTAGATTGGCGCGGGTTGTAGCGGCGTTGCACCTCCTTAGCAAGGTTCCCTCTGCGTCCTTTGCGTCCTCTGCGGTGAAGGGTGTTGACGTTGATCTTGGGTTTAGCCAGGAGCTAGCGGCCAGCACCTCTTTTTCTTCAATTGGCGTGGGCTGTAGCGGCGTTGCACCTGCTTAGCAAGGTTCCCTCTGCGTCCTCTGCGGTGAAGGTTGTTGACGTTGATCTTGGGTTTAGCCAGCAGCTAGCGGCCAGCACCTGTTTTTGCTCAATTGGCGTGGGTTGTAGCGGCGTTGCACCTGCTTCCCTCTGCGTCCTTTGCGTCCTCTGCGGTGAAGGGTGTTGACGTTGATCTTGGGTTTAGCCAGGAGCTAGCGGCCAGCGTGGGTTGTAGCAGCGTTGCACCAGCTTAGCAAGGTTCCCCTCTGCGTCCTCT
>DATDGL010000149.1:0-38713 GCA_036522115.1 Candidatus Angelobacter sp. | reverse complement strand
CAGCAACCTGACGGGCCAGGTGCGCAACATCGCAGAGGTGGCGACGGCCATCGCCAACGGCGACTTATCCAAGAAGATCACGGTGGACGTGCGCGGGGAAATTCTCCAACTCAAAGAGACGCTGAACACCATGGTGGAGCAGCTTCGCTCGTTTGCCGCAGAGGTAACGCGCGTGGCCCGCGAAGTGGGATCTGAAGGCCGTCTCGGCGGACAGGCGAATGTACCCGGCGTCGGCGGCACGTGGAAAGATCTGACGGACTCGGTGAATGCGATGGCCGGGAACCTGACCGCTCAAGTGCGAAACATCGCTGAGGTCACCACGGCCGTGGCCCGCGGCGATCTCTCACGCAAAATCACGGTGGACGTGAAAGGCGAAATCCTGGAGCTCAAGAACACCATTAATACGATGGTGGACCAACTCAACGCCTTCGCCGCCGAAGTAACGCGCGTGGCCCGCGAAGTAGGAACGGAAGGCAAGCTCGGAGGCCAGGCGCAGGTGCCGGGCGTCGCGGGAACCTGGAAAGATTTGACCGACAACGTGAACGTGATGGCGGCCAACCTGACAGAACAGGTGCGCGGCATTGTGAAAGTGGTGACCGCCGTCGCCAACGGCGTGCTCACGCAGAAGCTGACGGTGAACGCCAAGGGCGAAGTCGCGGCGCTGGCTGAGACCATCAATAACATGACGGACACGCTGGCGACCTTCGCCGATCAGGTGACCACGGTGGCCCGCGAAGTAGGGGTGGAAGGCCGCCTTGGGGGACAGGCCAACGTACCCGGCGCCGCAGGCACGTGGAAAGACCTTACCGGCAACGTTAATCTGCTGGCCGACAACCTGACCAATCAGGTGCGCGCCATCGCTGAGGTGGCCACTGCCGTAACCAAAGGCGACCTGACGCGTTCCATTCAGGTGGAAGCCAGCGGCGAGGTGGCGGAACTCAAAGACAACATCAATACCATGATCAACAACCTCCGGGGCACAACCGAGCGCAATACGGAGCAGGATTGGCTGAAGACCAACCTGGCCCGGTTCACCGGGATGTTGCAAGGCCAGCGTGATCTGGCGACCGTGGGCCGCCTACTGCTGTCAGAGTTGGCTCCGCTGGTGAATGCGCAACAAGGCGTGATCTATCAGATGGAAGGCGAGGAATCAGGCCGGATGGCCTTGCTCTCCGCGTTCGCCAATACCGCGGATGGGCACCTGGCAAGGCTGAACATCGGCGAAGGCCTGATCGGACAATGCGCTGCCGGAAAACGCAGGATGCTGATCAACGATCTGCCGCCGCAAACCGTTCCCATTCGCTCGGGATTGTTTGAAGCTGTTCCGCGAAATGTAATCGTGTTGCCCGTGCTGTTTGAGGACCGGGTAAAAGCAGTGATTGAACTGGCATCGCTGAGCATCTTCACGGCCTCCCATCTGGCGTTCCTGGAGCAGTTGACGGCCAGCATCGGAATCGTGCTGAACAGCATTGAGGCCACCATGCAGACGGAAGGACTGCTGAAGCAATCGCAGCAACTGGCCACTGAACTGCAGACCCAGCAGAAAGAATTGCAACAGACCAACGAGCAACTGGCGCAGAAGGCACAGCAGCTTGCTGAACAAAACGTGGAGGTAGAGCGGAAGAACCAGGAAATCGAACAGGCGCGGCGGGCCCTGGAGGAAAAAGCCAAAGAACTCGCGCTCACATCCAAGTACAAATCAGAATTCCTGGCCAACATGTCGCACGAACTGCGCACGCCCCTCAACAGCATTCTGGTGCTAGGCCAGCAGCTCTCCGACAATCCCGAAGGCAACCTGACGGGCAAACAGGTAGAGTTTGCCCGAACCATTCATGGCGCCGGCACTGACCTGCTCAACCTGATCAGCGACATACTCGACCTGTCCAAGATCGAATCGGGCACGGTGTCCGTGGAGGCGGAAGATCTGATCTTCCACAATGTGCTGGAGATGGTGGCGCGGCCGTTCCGCCATGAGGCTGAAAATAAGAGGCTCAGCTTTGAAGTACACACAGATTCCAACCTGTCACGCAGCCTGGTCACCGACTCCAAACGCTTGCAGCAGGTATTAAAAAATTTGCTTTCCAACGCGTTCAAGTTTACCGAGCACGGCGGCGTGCGGCTGTCCGCCTCCAAGGCTGACACCGGTTGGACCCAAGACCACCCGATTTTAAGCGGCGCAGCCTCTGTGATTGCCTTTGAGGTCGCGGATACCGGCATTGGAATCCCGGCCGACAAGCAGCGAATTATCTTTGAGGCCTTCCAGCAAGCGGATGCCGGGACCAGCCGCAAGTACGGAGGAACCGGTCTGGGCCTAGCCATCAGCCGCGAACTGGCAGGCCTGCTCGGCGGCGAGATCCAACTGCACAGCGCGCCCAGCAAAGGAAGCACGTTCACGCTGTATCTGCCCCAGACCTATGTGGGGCCGATGACAGCCAGCCTGGGCCTTGTGGACCGCAGGGCCCCAGCTTCGGCGTCGCCTGCCACCATGCCTTCCGTTCTGGTGGAGCGCCCGGTGGAGCGCATTGAGGATGATCGCAACAACCTGCAAGATGGGGATGCCGTCCTGCTGATTGTGGAGGACGACCCACACTACGCACGGGTGCTGCGCGATCTCTCCCACGATAAAGGATTCAAAGTTCTGGTTGCCATGCGCGGCGCGGAGGCGCTCTCCCTGGCGCGCGAGTTTCGTCCGACCGCTGTCTCCCTCGATGTTTTCCTGCCGGACATGCTTGGCTGGACAGTGCTCAACCATCTGAAGCAGGATTCCGCCACGCGGCACATTCCAGTGCAGATGCTCACCTTGGATGATGACTGGCACCACGGCTTATCGCGTGGAGCATTCTCCTTCGTCACCAAACCGACAACTCCAGAAGGACTGGAGACGGCGCTGGCGCGCATTAAGGAGTACACCAAGCCTCGGCGCAAACGGCTGCTGGTGGTGGAAGACAATCCAGCGGAGCAACTGAGCATCAGCGAATTGCTGGGTTATGACGACATTGATGTCACTGTGGCTGCAACCGGGGCGGAAGCGCTGACGTTCATCCACAGCGCTCAATTTGACTGCGTGGTGCTCGATTTGCGGCTGCCCGACATGTCCGGTTTTGACGTGCTGGAAAATCTTGGCGCGGAACCTGCTATGGCCGAGCTTCCTGTGGTCGTCTTTACCGGAAAAGAGCTGTCGGCGGAAGAAGATGCGCGCCTGCGCACGCTGGCCCGCAGCGTGGTGGTCAAGGACGTGGAATCGCCGGAACGCCTGCTGGATGAAACCGCGTTGTTCCTGCATCGCGTGGTTGCCGACCTGCCAGAACAGAAGCAGAAGATGCTGGAACGCCTCCACCGCTCGGATGAAGCGTTGGCCGGCCGCAAGGTGCTGGTTGTGGATGATGACGTGCGCAACATCTTCGCGTTAAGCAGCGTTCTTGAACGCCGCGGGATGACGGTGTTGACCGCGGGCACGGGCCGCGAGGCAATTGCCACCCTGGAGACCACTCCGGATGTGGCCATTGTGCTGATGGACATCATGATGCCGGAGATGGACGGATACGAAACCATGCAGGTAATCCGGCAGAATGCCTCCTTCCGGCGCTTGCCCATCATCGCGTTAACGGCAAAGGCCATGAAGGGCGATCGCGAAAAATGCCTGGAGGCCGGGGCTTCTGAATATCTGGCGAAACCAGTCAACACGGAGCAGTTGTTGTCAGCGCTTCGGATGTGGCTGCATCGATAGGAATGGGGGCATCGGTGCATCCGGAAAAGCATCTCGTACCCCTGGGCACTCATTGAAGCAAATTGAGTCTATGCATGACGAACCACGACAAAGTTAACATCCTGATGGTGGATGATCAGCCGGCCAAGCTGCTCAGCTATGAGGCTATTCTGGGCGAATTGGGCGAGAACCTGATCAAGGCCTTCTCCGGCAGAGAGGCGCTCGAGATTCTGCTCAAGACTGATGTAGCTGTGGTGCTCATGGACGTGAGCATGCCGGAGATGGATGGTTTTGAGATGGCGGAGATCATTCGCCAGCACCCGCGCTTTCAGAGGACAGCCATCATCTTTATTTCAGCCGTCCACCTGACGGAACTTGACCGGCTCAAGGGTTATCAGCGCGGCGCCGTGGATTACATCTCTGTGCCAGTGGTGCCAGAGGTCCTGCGGGCCAAGGTGAGCGTGTTTGCCGAATTGCACCGCAAGCGCAGACAACTGGAGGTCCTCAACCGCGAGCTTGAGGCCCGCGTGCTGGAGCGCACGGAAGAATTGCAGGAAAGCGAAACCCAATTCCGCACGCTGGCCAACTCCATTCCTCAGCTCGCCTGGATGGCTGATCCCGGCGGCGATGTTTTCTGGTACAACCAGCGTTGGTATGACTACACCGGAACTACGCTGGAGGAAGCGCGGGGTTCAGGATGGCACCATCTGCACCATCCGGAACACGTGACCCGGGTGGTGGAGGGACTGGAGCATTCCTGGGACAGCGGCACTCCATGGGAAGATACCTTTCCCTTGCGCGGACAGGATGGAGAGTATCGCTGGTTCCTTTCGCGAGCTGTACCTATTTTCGATTCCCACGGGAAGATTACTCGCTGGTTCGGGACTTGCACGGACGTCAGCCGGCAGATGGCGGCTGAAGAAGCATTGCGCAAAACCGAACGACTGGCTGCGATGGGCCGGGTTGCAGGCATCATTGCTCATGAAATTAATAATCCGTTGGAAGCCATTACCAATGCGTTCTATCTTCTGCAAAGCCATGCCTCCCTGGACGATGAGGCCCGCTCTTATGCGCGGATGGCAAGTGAAGAACTGGCGCGCATCTCGCACATCACCAAGCAGTCCCTCAGTTTCTATCGCGAATCACAGCAGGCAGTGCCGGTTTCCGTTGCCAATGTCCTGGATGATGTTCTTGAGCTGCAAGGACGTACCTTCCGCATTCATGGAGTGGAGGTGGACAAGGACTATAAGTGTAACAGCCTGATTCTGGCCTATCCTGCGGAGTTAAAGCAGGTATTTCTGAACCTGGTTGGAAACGCGCTGCAAGCCATGCCTGGAGGCGGGCGCCTGCGCGTGACGGTGCGCGAAACTGCAGAAAGAGGAAGACTACCGCGCGGCATCCGGATTTCTGTTTGCGATACCGGTTCCGGTATTCGTCCGGAAAATGCCAAGCGGCTGTTCGAGCCTTTCTTTACGACAAAGTCCACTAAGGGTACCGGTTTGGGACTCTGGATCAGCAAGGGTATTATTCAAAAATATGACGGTACAATAAGATTTCGCAGTTTAAGATTGAATGGCGCCAGCGCCACATGCTTTGCCGTGTTCATTCCAGGATCCATGGCGATGCAAAAGCCGGAACTCGCGGCGTTATCCGGGGCATCGTGAGGAGTGAGCACTTCCGGGGGTTCCATTGGCTGAATCCAAAGCTGCGGTCATTTTATGCGTCGACGACGAACCCAATGCATTGATTTTGAGAAAGCTGGTCCTGCAAAAAGCGGGTCATGAGGTAGTGACCGCAAATTCAGCTTTTCAGGCGTTGGACGTGCTTACCGCGCAGAGGGTAGACCTTGTGTTATCTGACCAGTTAATGCCTGGCCAGACCGGCACTGAGCTTGCCCGCCAGATCAAGAGCAAATGGCCCAGCTTACCCGTAATCCTACTGTCCGGAGTAAATGAGATCCCGCCTGACGCCGAGATTGCCGACTTGTTCCTGAGCAAGGTTGAGGGGCCAGTCAGTTTGTGCCAACGCGTTAACGATATTCTGAATCGATCTCGCTCCCTCTAAAGCAAAACCAGAGAACCTGTAACCACCGCACAGCCGAGGGCGGCTGTACTACTATGAGCGGAATTCTTTTCTTTTCGCGACGATTTTCGAGGGGGCTGGACATGTAGGTTTCACCCCTACGGGGTTCCGCAATGAGGTTTGTTTGATCATTTCTCCCAGGGTTGGCACCCTGGGCTACCTTGGGACACGCCTCCGGCGTTTATTGCGGCTTGCCGCGCTGTGACACAACAGGCAACAGGCAATAGCCGTGCCTCCGGCGAGGCCGGATTGAATAATCTATAACTTCAGAAAATGGGGCCGCTGATTCTAAAGGGAATAGGTTGAAGTTACAGGCTAGGCATCGGCGGTTTCATCTTTCACATGAAAGTGGGAAGAAGTGGTTTCCGCCTGTACCCGTACAAAGGGCGGGAGCAAACGCCATGCTCCCCGCCACGCCCCTAAAACGGGCAAAAGTAAGGTCACTTAACTGCAAGAAAAACATCATAGGTCCATCGGCCAGGATCGCCGGATTGGGTTTGGTCCCTTGCGTCTTTCCGGTCGCCGGGATTGACTTGGGCTTTGTAGCGGAATTGATTGCCCCATTCGTCTTTACGCCTGGACTCGACATATTTCAATGCCAGGGAGTAAACGCCGAGCTCTGGCAACCTGTGCAACTCGTTGGGCTGACAAACTCCATCGTGGTTTTCATCAATCCAGAGGCGCAACTGAGAATACACTTGATCGCGCTCGTCAATGATGCCATCACCATTGCCGCCATTCTCTGGCTTATCGTATTGAGCAAGAGCAATAAAGCCGTTGGGATGGGATGACTGCGGTTGAGGCGTGAAATTGCCGAATAGCTGCTTCCCATCGTGAACCAAACCATCTGCTCCCGGCAACGCAAGGAAGGCATTGTGATAATGCCCGTCAGTCCATGCCATCTGGACTGAGTGGCCGGTTCCACTGATGTCGAAGGTGACTCCTGTGAGAGCGGATGTCAGATGAAATCCCTCACCTTCGGTGTCGATAAGGATCGGGCTGCACTCGGGGTCGGGCGTATTGCCTGATCCAGGCTGGAAGCCGCCGCCACCGCTGCCGAGACATGGATCGCCACCGCCGCCCCCGCCTCCGTTGGGATTCGGTCTATAGGCAATGCTTGGAGTAGGCCCGTTGGCTCCGTTCTGCCCATTTGCAGCCCCCGCTTTGCCCGCAGCGCCGCCGGCACCACCGGGTCCCGGCGACTTGGAATTTCCATTTGGCGCAGCCTGCCCGCAGGCGGTAGCACCGTTGCCGGGTGTGCCCGGCAGACCGCCGCTCCCTCCGACCCCACCGATTCCTCCTAGACCGGCAGTACCTCCGGTACCTCCTCTGTTAGAGACTCTGCCTGGTCCAGTGCTGTTCCAAGGTAGCGAGACAGTGATTGGTCCCCCATTTCCTCCATTTCCCCCGTTACCGCCCTGGCCTGCGGGGCCGCCCGTTCCGCCGGCGCCACCTTCTCCGGCATCGCCGCCGAGTCCGACATCACAGCCGCAAGCAACGCCGTTCCCCCCGATGCCCCCGATTCCGCCGGGACCGCCCTGGCCACCGTCACCCCCGATGCCTCCGGGACCTCCATTGCCTCCATCGGCTATGTAGTCGTAAGCATTAATGTCCGTGTCGGGGACTGTGATGTCTATGACACCTGCATTCTGGCCGACACCCCCCGGAGCGGCGTTGCCGCCTTCGGTACCTGGCCCACCCTGACCGCCAACCTCTCCCGCTGCACCACCAAGTTGAGTGGGGCATGATCCATTAGCTGCGCGCAGGGAGTTAGTTCCTGCAGCACCGGTAGCTCCAGGTGCTCCATTTTGACCTGGGGCTCCGCTCTCACCGCTTACGTTCCGATTGCCGCTTTGAAAAGCGGAAAGCAGGATGCCATCCCACGCAGCGGTTTGAAAGCTCGATGTTGGCTTGGGCTTTCTGACCACGGTAGACGAGATGCCGCTGGTGTCAAATGTTATATGGTGCGTTTCCTGTGGTACAACATCTCGAATGAGTTGCAATGACGGGAGATCAGGTCCTCGCGACAGCGCGACGTCAAGGGCTTTGGATTTTCTAAGCAAGAGTTCGGCTAGTGTTGTACCGAGCACAGTAACAGGCTTCGCAGGGAAGACGTGCAAATCGTGAGGTCCCTTCACTACGACATTTTTACCCTCGAACACCAGGTAATTTACGACGATTATCGTGTCACCGGAAAGGTGAACGTTTTCGGGCAGATATAGAGTGTCGGCCACATAAGCACCTGTGAGTGGCGCGGCCTCATAGCGACTCTGTTGCATCTCCGGCATGCTGTCGAGTTGTGCTTTGAGGTTCTTACTCCACCCCTCGCGCAATAATTCGTCGGGATCAAACGGGACGCCTTTGTCGAGTAAAAGCTGGCGACCAGTTTCGAAATGTTGCCGGCGAACTTGGAACTGCTCTTCCTGCGCCCGTTTTATGGCTTGATTCGCCGTGCTGCCGCTATTTTGACCTACCGCAAGAATTGACAGCAGAAAGACAACCGCTAGTGAGCTTTTCTGGTACATTACTCCCGCCTCCTGGCGGGAAAACCCTTCTCCATTGTTTCTCCTGGGCGGGCATTAATGTACTTTCAATTGGCGTTATGATATCCCAATACGGAACAGGCCCCATCATGTTCTTTTCATTTTTCTTGCCCCTCACGGGTAACTGTTCTGCGATGCCTGATTAGAGTACAAGAGTACCTAGTGAATGGCGTTCTGAGAACCTATGGGTAAATTGTTTGGGGTCTCTGATTTGTGATTTGTATTTTAGAGCAGTGCCTTGGGACAATAAGAAGGGGTTTGAGAAGAGATCACCAATACAGGTTGGGATGTGACAGGAGATCCTGGACGCCGGAAAGAAAATCCTTCATCTGCTCCGAGGAGAGACCGGCGCGGATTCGATCATAGCAGGGGATTTTTGTCAGGTCATGGCGCGCTTGCCAGTAGTCCCAATTGATCCTGGCGAAGTTGGTATGCTCGAAATACCGGCGGACCTGGGGATCGTTCAGAGAGGCAAGATCCGCCTCGACGTAATATTTGAAAAACCAGTTCAACCGATTCACTTGCCATTGCACGGCCACGAAGAACAGGCTGGCTGCCAGGACAGATGCGAGCGTCAGATATCCCAGGTATCTCAAATATCCAACAGGCCTCCGGATACGTTGGCCTGTCCATTCCAGCGCGTACACTGCCGGTAAGGCAAGAAGCGGTAAAATGAACAGAAAGTAACGCGGACCGTAGCACCATTCTCCACGCCAATTACCGCGAAGAATATTTACCAGCAGATAAACGGCAAAGACTGCGAGGATGAAGATTGCCTCTTGCTCATGCTCACGCCAAAAGCGCTTCCAGCCGGGAATTGCCAGCAAGAGCGGCGGGAAGCAGACGAAGAAACTCCACTGCGGGTTCACGGTAAAGTCATAGAAAGCCGCGAGGAAATCGATCCTGGGATTGGGATCGTGCCACTGATGGTAACCGCTGAGCCACGGAGCACCGAACTTTACCCAATTGTTCATGGCAATGATCACGCAAATCAGAGCCACAGGAAGGATGATGGTTCGCCAAGGCAACAGGGAAAAGCCTTGCCTGCGAGCAAGGTAAATTAGCGCCCCCGCCAGCAGCGGGATGAGAAGGAGCCAGGAAACCTTCGTCAGACAGAGACAACCTGTCCAGAGCCACAGGGCGAGGACCGTGGGAAGCCGATATCCTCCGTCTTCCTTCCGGGACCGACTGAGACGCAGGAGAGTCCGAACAACGAGCAAGAAGAAAAGCCACTGCGTGGCTTCAGAGGCTGTGCAACGGAGGTAATTCCATGCGTAGGTGGTGTAGAAGCAGAGCAACACGAAGGCCACTCTCACCCACTCTACCGTCACATAGTACCCAGTCAGGTCATAGAGCACATAGGCGATGATTCCACTCAGGACTACGGCGAATATTCCCACAGCAAGAACCGGGTTATTTATAAGCTGGCCTACCAATAGCGGGACAACATTCAGAATGCCATTCAAGGTTCCGTATTTCGAATAGTAGTTCCCATTGTTGTGATTCAGAACAAAGAATTGTCCGGGCTCTCCATAGGTGGTTGCGAGCGAACTGGGAACATTCAACTCGCCTCGAACGAGAATGCTCCTGGCTTCCGCTTGCCAGGCAACGGGGTCGCCACCGTATAGCGTCGCAGGTAAGGTAAGGATTCCAATGAAAGCGACGACGGTAAGAAGGATCGCGACACTCAGGGGGTGGGTTCTTGCGACAGGGACGCTGAAGTCGAGCTTAAACACCAACTTTGGAAACCTTGCTTCTTAACACGCCCTGGACTGCCTGAGGTGAGCGGCGGCTGCCCATATCGCCGTGATGGTTCACGCAAACCCAATCTTCATGGGACAAGAGCACAGGAATTCTCTTATAGGAGCGGGAAAGACCCACGAGCAGATTGTATTTGAAGATGTACCAAAGGGCATAAACACCGTCAACGGCGGTGATTTTTTTGCCCTCTTCATAGGTGCGCCCGTAGTAGCTGATGGGGACTTCATAGACCCGGCAACGCAGCTTGGCTATTTTCGCGACGACTTCCATGTCAAAGCCAAAGCGACTGGAGCGAAGCAGCATATTACGAAGAATCTCACCGCGAAACGCCTTGTACCCGGCCCCAACGTCCGTAAGATTGAGGTTAGTGAGGAGGTTCGAGCAAAAGGTAAACAATTTGTTGGCCAGATAGTGGTAGAAATAATTGACGCGAGCCGCCTTGCGCACCAGGAAACGCGACCCGAAGACCACATCGGCCTTTCCGCTTACGATGGGACCAATCAAGTCCGGGATTTCTGCCGGGTCGTACTCCAGGTCCGCATCCTGGATGATCACGATGTCCCCAATGGACATGGCAAGCGCGGTTCGCAGGGCCGCCGTCTTGCCCAGATTCTTCTTGTGCCGCGACCAGCGCAACCGGGGATGCTGGCCGGCAAGCTGCGCCAGGATTGCCGGTGTTGCATCTGACGAGCAGTCGTCCACCACGATCACCTCAAGCACCTGCGGAACCTGCAAAACATTGGCAATCACTCTTGCGAGAGTGCGTTCTTCGTTGTAAACGGGAATCACTACCGAGAGGTTGGTCATTTCAATTTCCTGTTTGGCGAAGCACCGCGTTGACTTCGGCTGTTTTAGGACTTTCGCAGGCGCCAGTCCTCTGGTAAAGGCATACCCCATCCGAACATTCCTTCAACGCGAAGTCACGCGTCAGACTGGGACCCGTCCCATACGCGATGACAGCGTTGATACTGGAGGACTGTTGATCTATCCAGGACCCCTGCGAAAGCAAAACCATAGGGACATTGCGATGTAAATGTGTATAGCCTCCGGTGTTGAACCAGGAAATGCCGAGAACTCCAAGGCCGCAAACGGACGGATCGCGACTTAGCTGGTCCATCATGGCCATGGCGCCTGAGTTGGAGTTCCAATAGGTAAATTGCGGGGCCAGGAGAGTCGAGAAGAGCGCAAACAAAACCAGGGCAACGGAGACTGTAATCCTGGGGGAGAACCGGAATTTCAAAAAATGACCAAGTTCCTTTGCCAGTTCCACAGTGCCGAGCGCAGCCAGAGTGATCAGAATCGGTATGAGCGGATAGATAAAGCGGACTTCTTTATGAGGAAGGAAAGAATGAGGAGCCAGAATAGCCAATGCCATCCATCCCAGAAAGGGACTGCGCCGGAGTCCCAGCAGGGCAAGAAACAGGATGGGACCCAGATGCGCCAGCAAAATGGCCAGATACCAGTACCAGGGCTCGGCGCCATAAAGGGTGCTGCGCCCTTCTACGGCGTTGACCCAGAAATAACGAAAGAATGACTGGAAAGGGTACGACCAGGTGATTGCATCCACGAGGCCAAAGGTGGACAGTGGAAGAAGAAGCCCGCCAAGAACCGCGGGAATTCTGGCGCGCCAGCGAGAACGGCAAAAGTAGAGAGCGGCCACAACTACCGCGGGAAAGAGCTGGATTCGCAACGACATTGCGAGTCCACACAGGAGGCCGGCCAGGAAGAGCTTGCGTTTTTCCCAGCGGCCGTCTGCATATGCGCCGAGATAAAGGCCAGGCAGAAGGATGTGCGCGGCCAATACTTCTGTCAATGCCCTGGGAGAGAAGATCACCAGTTCGTACCAGATGGCGCAACCGCCAGCAGCAATCATCGCCGCCGGTATTCCGCCGGCACGCTTTGCCCAGGCAAAGCCGAACCATACTGTGGCAAGGGAGATGAGCGACAAGAGAATGAGTGTTGCCCAAAGATATCCGGTGGAACCAGCCCCCATCCAACCGGTGGCCCGCATCACCACTGCCAGGAAGGCCGGGAACGCCCAGGAGCGAATTCCGTCCCGCCACTCCCAGGTGATGATTCCGTAGCCATAGGCCAAGCGATGTGCAGGCTCCTGGGTCTGGAAAATTTCATCAGGATGAGCCAGAGAGGGGACTCGCATGGCCACGCCAACACGAAGCAGCAGAGCGACCAGGAAAACGAAGACCAAGAACCAGGATCGAGAATGAGATTTCAAGCTCATCTTTTTAAAGAGGGCTGCGGCTGCGATGATTGCTGCCGGCTCTTCAGGCCGCGGCGATTGCCCGATTCTCAGGACATGGGGAAATTCCTTCGACTCCGCAAACTGCTCCGGTAAAGCGTGCATTTGCCAGAAGATTCATGGAGCGGTTGCCCACCGGGTGAAAAGATGGGCAACCGTGGAGACCGTATCTGTTACTGGTCGGACACTACTCCGGTATTGAAGGAATGGACTTGGGTGGTTGTACACACTGCGGTCACGATCTTATGTACAACAAAGTGGCCGCCACCTTCGTTGACCCAAGCGGAAGTCGTATGTGGCACGCAGGTGGTAATTCCCGCAGCATGGGCAATCGTGGGAAAAACAACCTTGCCGGCTCTCCAGGCGACAAACCACGCCATAGCAGCAAGGCCGAGCAAATAGACGGGACGCAGCGTTAACCGGCCACCTTTGACACTGGAGCGAATCTTCATGACTGCGATGCCCACAAGCAGCAAGCCCAAGCCATACAGAGAACCCCGGACAACGCGACTGGTAATCAGGGTGGCAGCCAACCCTCCTCCGCCGGATTCGTTCACATAAAAACCGCCTGAGGGAAAGGTGGTAGAGTTTGGATACCCAGCAGGGGCTGTGGTGGTCCAGGTGCTGCCGCTGGATGACATGGTGTCTGCCGGCATGGGTGTGGTGAAGATTGGAGTGTCAGTTACTTTGCCCCCTTGGGGCACTACGATGAGATCAGCCTGGATGTTGAGCAAGTTGGTGTTAAACGTGCCGCTTGAAAACACCGTCATTGTTCCCGTCGAGGCAATTGACAGAGCGTCCGGTTGGGGCAACTGGGTTGCGGGGATGGCGCCATTGGTCTGGTTAATCGTGGCATATACGGTTACGTTCTGGCCGTGGTAGGTCGAGCTTCCCTGCAGATACAAAGCCACGATCTGAATATTCAACGTGGATCCCCCTGGAGGGATAGAAGCAGGAAGGGGAGTTATGCGGCACACAACAGTATCCGCGCCGCCGGCTGTTCCGCCAGGCAAGGCCACTCCCGAAAAGGTTACAACGCCCAGGCCAATGCTGGATAGATTGTCCTGAGTTCCACTAAAAGTGGAAAGAAGGTCATATCCTCCCGGATTCAAGTTGCCGGCACATTGGGCTGCCGCTAACCCTGAGCAGCCAACCAACAGAGCCGCTACCGTTACGAACCAAGTGATACGCTTCATATTGCACTCTCCCGTTGATGCCCACTTAAGTGCTGACACTCTGGGCGGACCTAACTTTAGAGGGGTTAAGAAGAATTCGTCTTCTCCGAGGTTGCTAAATTGCAAGGTGCTTCCGGCTTCAACAAACCATGTTTCATAAGCCACATCACGTTTCGCCGGACGTAATCCGGATGAAAAGCGCGATTTTGTAACAGCAATTCAGTCAATTCTCCCAGGCGAATGGCCGCTGGCAGCTTGTGTCCATTGGCGCCGTTGCCGTTTGAACTGGAGGGCGCTTTGAGCTGATCCAGAGCGCACCGAACCAGGTCAAAATCAATGGTTTTGCCCGCAGACAACCTGGGGTGCAACAGAGACCGCAGGTCCGCATCGCTCACTTCGTGCCCCAGCGCAGTCAGATCGAGACGGGAATCGTCCGTGAGCGCCAAGCTTGCGTGGCTCTTGAAGCATTCAAAGTAGCTGGCTCTGTCGAAACTGGCACCGCTTTTTGTCAGGCCAACTCCACGAGCGAGCAGCGACAGTTCCGACCATAATTGTTCGTACTGCTTGACAACCG
Organism: Candidatus Angelobacter sp.; assembly: GCA_036522115.1. GTDB lineage: Bacteria > Acidobacteriota > Terriglobia > Terriglobales > Acidobacteriaceae > Angelobacter. The sequence goes on along the minus strand of DATDGL010000149.1, from coordinate 24,615 downwards.
AGGGGAAGCTGAACAGGGCCTCAGCGCGTTTGCGGGAGCGCTCCGCCATCGTCTGGCGCAGTTCTTGGTTCTCAATCACCATCTGAAGATAGGATTGAAGGGCTTCTACGTCGATGGCGACCGACTGCGACAAAGCTAAATGATCGAATTCCCAGCCGAGCAAATGACCGGTATTGGCCAGATCGGAATCACACCTGGTCCAGTAGGTCGGCACAAGAAAGCCGGTTTCGCCATGACTTACCGTATCGCGATATCCATCCCAATCGGCGACGACTTGCGGAATTCCACAGGCCATGGCCTCAATGGGGGTAATGCCAAAACTTTCTTGTACGCTGTCTCCCGGAGAAACAAATACATCCGCCGCCGCGGTGAGGGCGCACTTGGTTTTGTCTGAAGGGCTATCCACGAGGCGCACATGCTTCGACAAGGAGAACTCTTTGATGGATTGCTCCAAGGTTTTAGAGTAGAGCGCATCCCGGGTGCCGGCAATCACCAGCAGCAGTTTGCGTCCAGGATTTTGCCGGATGAGCCGGCGGAAAACATGAAGCAGCGGCAGCAGTTCAGCTTTCAATACCGAGACATAACCCATGTAGAGGAGAATGATTGCTTCTTTTGGCAGCTTGAACTGCTTACGAAGCAACGTCTTGTCTTGCGGCCGGAATCTTTCCGTATCAACGCACAGAGGTATTAAATCGAGCCGGCCGGAATACCTGATATCGGCATGGAACTTCCGGTTAAACTGCCCGGCTACCTGGTCTAGAATGTTCGCCATGGCCGCGCGGCTTGCGCGGCTGGTGCAAATCAAGGAATCGCAAGGGTATGTGCCTTCCAGCAAAAGGCGGAGGAAGCCATCATACAGCATGCTATGCAGGCTGAAGCCATGGGTGAGGATGGTAACGGGATACAACCGGGTCCCAAAATGGTTCCGGGTGACAAGAGGCTGGGGAAAATTGCCGGCGGGGTTGAAAAATGCCGTGAAAGAATACTTGTCGACGCCGCCCAGAAGATCTAACGTTGAAGAGACGTGAATGGGGTGGTCCTGCAGCTTGCCAGGATTTCTCAGTTGCAAAAATGCTTGAGCCTCTTCCAGAAACGCCGGTTCCACGAAGATCTCATATCTGGGGATGGCGCCATGCCGAAGCAGTGCTTCGGTCACGTAATCAATCGCCACCAGGTTGCCGCGCACTGCCAGGTGATCAGGAAATAGTTTTTTTGCTATAAAGATTTGCAACTGATCACTGAAGCTGGAGGGCCCCTGGCGCACCAGGCTTGACTTGGCGAGTTGCGGGAAAAGAATGCCGAGAACACTGCTGGAATCGTCTGCCATATGCCTTGGCCCGGATAAAGTCACAAAAAGTGACAGGCTGGCACACTTGGAGAAGGAATTCTTCTCCCAAATTGCTAATTTGATGCAAGGTATGCCAGCTTGTTCTCAATCGGAAGACTCTTTCCTGAACCCATACGGGCAGTGCCTGCACCCAGACTCACAGCAATATCCTCGCTGGAGAAGAAACTGCGCGGTGAAGACGTAGTTGCCGTTTTCCAGGTAGTAGTCTTCGCCTTCGACGAGTTTTGGGAGTTCAGCCACTAGCAACACCTTACCTCTGATGACACTGATTCGCCTGCTGCAACGCTGATTAGTTGCCAACTGCCAACTGCAAATTGGGATTCTCTACCGCGGCGCCATCCCTGAAACTGACGAACCTTCCGGAAATGGCCGGCACGCGGTCTCCGGGAACAATGATTCCCACCAGATTCAAGGGATCGGCGGCGGAGATGGTCAGGGTTTCGCCATCCGGCTGCACGTTTTTCATCGCGCGCAGGGATTCAACTGCAATAGGAAGCGCAAACTGTTCGCCAATAAATCCGCTGATAAAGCGTCCGCCGCGGACTTCGCCGCGATCTTCCAAGCGGCGGAAGGCGATCAGCAGGTCGCGCCAGCGGGGCAGGATGCTTTCACGCACCAGCAACTCGCGGAAGACCACGCCATAACGCGCCAACAGGACGCGACACATGGCTTCGACCGCCTGGTTGCCATCGTCGCCGTCGAAGGGATGCAGCAACGACCATCTGCCGGTGCTGTGACGCGGACGACTGGTCCTGGCTGAACCCTGGCCCGAGCGCCGCCTGGGATTGATGAGCGCGCGCAGATTGTCGAAGCCGTCGGCGGTCACCAGACCAGCAGCCACCAGTTCCCACAGCCCGGTCTCGACTTCGGCTTTCAGCTTGCCTGTTCCGCGCACGATGTCGGCAAAAAAAGACGCTCCCCGCGTCCGCAAGAAGGCCAGCACTTCGTGCGCTCCCGGACTCAAGCCTCTGGCCTGGGTTTCAATGTCATGATGGGCCGCGCGAATATTGGGTAAGGCCATCCAGTCCGCTTCGTCGCGGACAAAGAAGGTGATGGGCGCGACACTGGTGGGGACTACGCGGCGCGTGCCACCGGACGAATCCTCCAGCATGGCCGGATGAGGAGATAATCTTCCCCAGCCTACAGCGCCGGTGAGGCAGAGTTGATCAAGGAATTTTGAGTCATAGCTGCTGATACGTCGCGCCAGTATCTGGTTTTCCCAGGCGCTGGCCGGAATCTCAAAACCCTGCAACTGTCGCAAGACTTCCAGCGAACCATGTTCATCGCGCACCTGCGAACCCGCCGCCACATGCTGCCAGCGGAATGACCAGCGCATGAATATTGCTGCTGTTACCGGCTCAATCTGCTTGCGGAGGGAACCCAGCGTCAGACGATGGATGCGTGCCAGCAAACGCCGTTCGCACCATTCAGTCTCCCGGGTAGTCCGCGTGAAGTTACCACGCAGGATGAGGCCGGTGGATTCAATGCGCAGCAGAGTTTTTTCAATGGCAGATTCGGGAAGATGAAGCATGTTCCCTAATTGGGAAGCAGTTACCGGGCCTAAGTGGCTGAGCCAGCCGGTGAGCATGGTTTTGAGAGCGTCTTCGGGGGATGGGGAAGATTGCTCGATTTCAGGAAGCTGGTTTTCGAATTGGGCTTGAGGGTAGATGGATTGGAAAGTCTTGAGTTTTTCGGTGGAGACCCAGAAAGCCGCAGCCGAGGGCGGCTGCGCTCCACTCTCAATTATTGTGGCTCGCGTAGCACGATTTGAGCTTCTCAACTGCTCAAACAATTGTCTCCACTCGATGGGACTTCCGATGACCCGATGCCCCGACGATCCGATGACCCGATCTTCTTGAGTTTCCGGAACAGCGATCAACGTCAACAGCGCGTCTGCGAGATCATCTGCATCGCGTACGTCCGGCCACGCATCGGTGCGTACCTGCTCGATGGCTACGGGATCGAGCGCTCCGACTTCGTTGAGCACGGATTCCGGCAGAACGCGGCGCATCTCCACGGCGCGGGCGCGGCGCTCCTCCAGCGGAGCATCGTCGAGATAGGCATAAGGATTGGCATTGAGGATCTCGTGCGAGAAGACGGATGGAACCGGAGTGTCCACCGCCAGGCATTTGATCTCTCCATTCGACATCCGGCGAAGCACCTGCTTCAGGCCATCGAGATCGAGCGCTTCATGAAAGATATCTTTCATGACTTCGCGGATCAGTGGATGGTCCGGCACCTGAATGGGCCCATCAACATTTTCCTGGCACGCAGCCACGTCGGGAAAGACCGATGCCAGCAGGTCGGCTGAACGCGTGCGCTGCACCTGCAAGGGGATTTTTTTGCCGTTCCAGTAGCGCAGCAATGCGAGCGAACGATTGGCATCCCAGCGCCAGCGTGTTTCCAGCAAAGGCGAGAGAAGTGCGGCCTGCTGAAGGACATCTTTGACTGTGTTCTCGTGCAGGAAGTGAAAGACATCTGCCAGCGGAAAGCTGTGCTGTTCAGCCAGGGAAATGTTCAGGCCGTTGTCCGTGGCGCTGGCCTGCAATTCGAAATTGAAGGAGACGCAGAAGCGCTTGCGCAGAGCCAGGCCCCATGCCTTGTTGATGCGCGCGCCAAAGGGAGCATGGATCACAAGCTGCATGCCGCCGCCTTCATCAAAGAAGCGTTCAGCAATCACCGTGCTGGTGGTGGGCACAGCGCCCAGCACGGTGCGTCCGGTGACTACGTATTCGATCAACTGCTCTGCTCCGGAATCATCCAGCCCGCATTCTCGCTGAAGCCATTGCACTGCGTTCAGGACTTCCGGCGATTTCTGGTTGACGAATCCGGGGACGGTATGGGGAGCAAGCTCGCTGATGCGTTGCCGCAGATCGCCCACTTGCTGGGAAAGCTCTTCGGTGCGACCGGGGGCTTCACCCAGCCAGAAGGGAATTGTTGGAGGAGCGCCATGTGCGTCTTCCACCAGGATGCGTCCGGCACTCTCGACCCGGCGGATACGCCAGCTCATGTTGCCCAGCAGGACAATGTCACCCTTCAGGCTTTCGACGGCAAAATCCTCATGCAGCGTGCCAACAACGGTGCCTTCCGGCTCGGCCACTACGGTGTACAGCGCAGTCTCAGGGATGGCGCCGCCATTCATGATGGCCACCATTCGGGCTCCCCGTCGCGCCTTCAAGCGCTTGTTCACGCGATCACGGTAGAGATAGGCGCCAAAGCGTCCGCGCTGCGAGGCAATGCCCTCAGAAAGCATGGCCAGCAGGTCGTCGTAATCTTTGCGACTCAGCTCTGCATACGGATAGGCGCGCGAGAGCACCGCAAACAACTCATCTTCGTTCCATTCTTCCGCGGCGCACATGGCCACCATCTGTTGCGCCAGAATATCCAGCGGCTGATCTGGAATCATGAGCCGGTCCAGATCGCCCTGATGAATGGCGCGCACCAGCGCCGCAGATTCCAGGAGATCATCGCGGGTCGTGGGAAAGAAACGGCCTTTGGGGATGGCGCCGCGCCAATGTCCAGAGCGGCCAACGCGCTGCAGGGCGACAGCAATGGAACGCGGCGAGCCGATGTGACATACCAGTTCGACATGTCCAATATCAATGCCCAGTTCCAATGACGCAGTAGCAACCAGCGCCTTGATCTCGTTGTTTTTTAGCTTGCGCTCTGCTTCCAGACGCAGCTTGCGTGCCAGGCTGCCATGATGCGCAGCCACATTGCCTTCGCCCAACCGCTCCGCCAGATTGAAGGCCACGCGTTCCGCCAGCCGGCGCGTGTTGACGAACACCAGCGTTGATTTGTGCTGCTGCGCCAGGGTGGTGATGCGGTCGTAGACTTCGTCCCACAATTCATTGCTGGCGATGGGGCCAAGCTCTTGCGCTGGAACTTCAATGGCCAGGTCAATAGCGCGCTTGTGACCGATCTGGACTACAACCGGGTCGGGACGTCCGCTGCCGGTGAGGAAGCGAGCAACTTTTTCGATTGGTTTCTGCGTGGCCGAAAGCCCGATGCGGGTCAAACCGTTTTTCAGGACCGCAGCCGCCCTCGGCTGCGATGAAGAGTCAAGGTTCGCAGGCGAGGGCACCTCCACCCCGTCACGCGCAACAGCGGCGCGCGCTGGGGGCCCCAGCGCCTGCGGTCCCGTTAAATATTCAAGGCGTTCCAGCGACAGCGCCAGATGTGCGCCTCGCTTATCCCCTGCCACGGCATGAATTTCATCCACGATCACCGTATTCACGTCGCGGAGGATGGCGCGGCTCTTTTCCGCTGTGAGCAGAATGTAGAGCGACTCAGGTGTGGTCACCAGGATGTGCGGCGGCCGGCGCAGCATCTGCTGGCGCTCACGCATCAGCGTGTCGCCGGTGCGGACGGCGGTGCGGATGAGCGGCATGAGCAGGCCTTTTTCGCCCGCCAGCGCCATGATTTCTCCCAGCGGCGCTTCGAGATTTTTCTGAATGTCATTGCCCAGCGCCTTCAGAGGAGAAACATAAAGGATTTCCGTGCGATCGCTGAGATTGCCGGAGAGTGCCTTGCGCACCAGGCCGTCAATGCAGATCAGGAATGCCGCCAGGGTCTTGCCGGATCCGGTGGGCGCGGAGATCAGTGTGGTGCGTCCGGCGAGAATGTGCGGCCAGCCTTGCTCCTGCGGCTCCGTGGGCGTGCCAAATTTGCGCACAAACCACTCTTGCACCAGCGGGTGCGCCCAGGCCAGAGACTCAGGAACCGGGATGGAGAGAGGCATTCGATTATTGTAGCGGATTTTCGCTAAAAATTCGCCCTTGACCAATCAACATCCACCACGGAGGCACGAAGTCACGGAGAAAATCAAAGAAAAATCAAAAGCAAACCACGAAGGACACGGAGGAAAACACGGGAGGGCACGAAGAAAAGCAAGGAGTGGAAATGAACAGAAGGAGATGAAAATTCTCAAAAAAAACAAGATTCTCACTGTTAGTACATGAGGCATAGGGAAGGCTTCGGAAGAAAGACGGAAATCAAAGCCAAAGATAAAGCAACTCAAGCAACTGCAGTTTGGAATGGTTGCCTGGCAAATCCCTTCATCATCACCTATCAGTAAGCCTGGTGAAGTCGGCGGCTGGACGGCCCAACCATTGGACGATCCTCATCACCTGAGGGAATCCAGTTCGTCCTCCATCGGAAAGGTGGGTCAGGCTGGAGGCGCCAACACCGATTTCCTTCGCCGCCTGCGCCCAGTTTACTTTTTTCTGAATGCGTCGAGCATCGACCGCCGCATGGAGTTTCCTGGTATCAAATCGCAGCAGCTTGTGTGGAGGTACCTCCGGCAATCGCGTACTGAACTCTTGAGACTCCGGATAGCCAGGAACGAAACTCTCTGCTGTTCGATTCAGCCAGAGGAGCATTTGCAGGACGCCGTCACCTTCAGCCATTTTTCGCCTCGGCAAACCGGATATCGTTGATGGGCTGAGTGAATGCGCCGAAGAGCGTTCGTTCTGGCGATTGATTTCTCTGGTGGCCTGCGCCCATGAGAGTCCGCGTGCCTGCCGCTGCGAGTCGAGCGCTGTGTAGAGAGAGCGAAGATTGAAATCCCTGGGCCGCATCAAAGGTTCACCGACATCCATTTGCCTCACTATACCGCTTTTTGCCGTTACCATCCGGCTCCGGCCAGACATTAAACTGGTGCTGTGGCCGTGGTATTCATCATTCTTGGCGTCCTGATCGTTCTGATTGTGGTCCAGACCGTCTGCGTTCGGCGCGATCGGCATCGTTTTCCTCCTCCGGGAACACTGGTGGACGGCCTTCATGTTCTTCAACTCGGCGCCGGATTTCCATCCGTTGTCTTTGAATCAGGGATTGCCAATTCCTCGCTGAACTGGAGCCTGATCCAGTCGCAGGTGGCCAGGTTTGCCACAACCTATTCTTACGATCGCGCCGGCTTTGGATGGAGCGATGGGTCAGACGTTCCATGTTCATTAGACAAGATTACAACTGATCTTCGAGCCATGCTCGAGCACCAGCAGGTTCCGCGTCCGTTCATTTTGGTTGGCCATTCCTTTGGCGGATTGATTGTCCGGTTTTACGCTCATCAGTTTCCGGAAGAAGTGTCCGGGCTGGTGTTGGTGGATCCGGCTATGCCGGAGGAGTGGATGAATCCCACGCGCCAGCAGCGTTTTCGCTTGCGCCGTGCCATCTTCTTCACCGGCGCGGCGGGTGTGCTGGCCTCGCTTGGCGCAGTTCGCCTGGGCCTGTGGCTACTTATGCGGAGAAAGCAGGATACTCCGGGACCGATTTCCCGCTTTAGCAGCACCTTGCGCAGAATCAGATTTGAGTTAAAAAAAATTCCTGCTGAAATCCTGCTGCAGATCTGCGCGCATTGGAGCCGGCCTGGGTTCTACTGGACCATGTCTGCATACCTGAAGGTTTTGCCGTCAGCGGCGGCTGAAGCGGCAAGAGGTCTCTTTCCCGCGCGCCTGCCGGTCATGGTTCTCTCCGGCGCTCATCAACCACCTGAGCGGCTAGTGGAGCACGCCGCCATCGCGACCACGCATATCATCGCCAAAGGCAGCGGCCATTTCATTCATCTGGACGAACCCGAATTAGTGGTGGACGCGGTGCGGGAGGTCCTGCAACAGGTAAATTCGAGCCGGAGGGCAATTCCTTCCAATGATCCCATGGACTGATGAGCCCGAAGGCGGGTCCACGTTTCCGGAGCGGTTAACGTCCTATGAACTTCACTCCAGCAAAGTAACCAGCTCTCGATTTGTACTCACCTCAGCTCTGGACAGGGCATCGAAATAATTAAGGCTCGATTCAGCAGTCCAGCCAGAAAGCCGTATGCCCAGTCCAAAGAATGCAATAAAGATAGTTCTGTTTCTTGTGACGTTGGCTTTGCCTTCTATTCTGGAGGCGGAAGATGCGGACGCTGTGAGAAGCCTGGTCGTCGCACCCATCGATCAAGTGCTGATTTCCGCGCTGGAGATCGAGCAGACAGATATGGATTGCTCTCACCTGGTGCACTATCTCTACCAGCGCTCCGGGCTTGATTACAATTACGCCGACTCGACTCGCCTGTATCAAGGAGTGAAAGGATTTCGGCGGGTTGCTCATCCTCAGGCCGGAGATGTAGTCGTGTGGCGCGGCCATGTTGGCGTTGTGGTTGATCCGGTGCAGCACAGCTTTATCAGCGCCTTGCGTACGGGAGTGAAAATTTCTTCCTATGTTTCGCCCTACTGGAAGGGACGAGGAACACCGCGGTTTTTCCATTACATCGCTAATTAGACGACGTGAGCTAATAGGTCTATTCACTGCGCCCATGACTTTCGATTCTGAAGTTACCCGCCTATCGACCGGAGCCGTGCGAACCCACACAAACGGCCTGTAATTTGATATCGAAGAATCTCAATGCCAAAAAAAGTTGTTGCAGGTGAAACGTTTTTGCTCAATTTGTCACTAATCAATCAGAGATCATTCCCACAATTTGTATTGGAAAAGTGAAGCAACCGCTTGCTTGGACAAGGGAACCCTCCATTCTTGCTGACGAGGGCTGAAACGGAAGAGCAATCCGTTTGCGAGGAGGATGACATGAGTAAAAAGTTAATAGGCTTCCTCAATTGGTCCTGGAAACGACGCCTCTCCGTATTAACTGCACTGGCTATTGTGGCATTCGTGAGTGGAGTCTTTTACTACTGGAAAGTTACCCCGTCCGCTGCCGTTCTTGTCTCCGCTGACGACTTCCCCAGTTCATTGTCAAAGGATTTTACTCCTGATGCGTTGATTGACCATATTTCTGCTCATTTGAACGACATAACCACTACTGCTGATTCAGGTCCACCGGACGAGCTAGGTGCTCAGGAAGGATTGATCCCGCAACCAATCTCGCAACCGATCATACCCGGAACTGCTCTATCCAGTGTCCCTTCACCAGTATTCAAGCAAAACTGGCACGGCTTGGACTTGAATCTTGCTCGCAAATTGGGGATGAGTTTTAAAATCAGAAGATTCGTTGAAATCGAGGTGGAAGTCCTTCCGGGGGGCGGCTGGCGCCTTCTAGCTAAAGTAAAGGAAGCACCCTCGTACACCGCTCAGAAGGCCGGCGTCGCGCCTCGAACCGGCGGAAAGTGTCTAGATCTCGAATCTTGCGCTGAAGATCTGGCTGAGCAAATTCTGGAAGTCGTAAACTATCGGCGCCTCTTGAAGTACTACATTAAGAAGAACACGGAAGACTCGAATCGACGCGTGTTGGAACTTTACGAGAAGACCGTCCCGGCTGCGGGGATTCAACCCGATGACTTAGTGGCCTGGGGCAACGCCTACTACGCTCTCAATCGATATGACGACGCTCTTCAAAAGTATCAGGACGCGCTAGCGAAAGACAATAGTTATTGCCCCGCTCGTGTCGGCCGTGGTCTGGTCTACTACTACCGACATCACGGGACTGAAGGAGCATCTGATCTCAAACGCGCGGAGAATAACTTCGGGTCAGCGTGCGCTGAAAACAACAAATTCGCTCAGGCCAATCTCTGCAGCACATTGATTAGGGAGTGGCGGAATACAGCCCAGCTTAATCCGAGGTCGCCAGTCCTGAAACAAGCTCAAGACCATTGTGCGATGGCCCTCCAGATTGACCAGCGGTTTGTCCGTCCTACAGTATCCACTGGATATATTCTTTACCGTGAAGGTCACTTCCAAGAGGCCATAAAGTACCTCGATGGAATTAGCCAGCAATTTCCAACTGACAGTGGGTTGTTGGCAACCTATGGCTATTTGCTGTATCGAGAATATCTGCGACAACGAGACCCTGGTTTTCTTAAACAGGCGATAGAGAAGACAAAGCAATCGTGGGATCTAAATAACAGCAATGGAACCGGAAATAATCTGGGTGCATTTCATTACGAACAGGAAGAATATTCAGAAGCCGTCGAGTTCTGGCGTAAGGCTGTTCTTTTGGATGGTGGTGATCCGGACAGCCGCGCAGGACTTGCACTGGGCTTAAGTCAAACAAAAGACTCAAACGGCGCATTCACATCATTTCTGCTCGCTGTAAAGATTGATACTGACTACTGCCATCCCGAGCTCTTAATGGCAAAGCACGACTGGAGTGACCGGGCAGCGGCTGATCTGGCCGCGCTCATCAAGCAGCTACCAGCGGAATTGAACGGCCAGATCGTTCAAAACCCTTGTGCAGCGAACAAATAACATTCAACCTGGTGAGTTGCGGGAGCTCTGTGACCTCTAATGGACATACTTTGGGCTCTCACCCTTCGCCCATGGATCATATTCCTGGGCAAAGCGGACCCGGTCGGAAATTGGCGGGTGGTTCCAGTACCAGAAGACTGCCAGCCGGTTAGGATACGGATAGTCCAGGCTTAACTCTCCCAACACCTGAAACGAATGAGCGGCAGTCTCCTTCGGGGCAGGGTTGATGTCGTGCGTAACCTCCAGTCCGTAGATATCAGCCTGATGCTCAATGTAGCGGCTCACACCGTTGCCCAGTGGCTGAGCAAAGAAGGCCAAAATGCCGCCCAGCAGGAAAAACGCGGGCATAACCGTCCAATCGCGCAGGTCGCGGATTCGCCATCGTTCGCCGAAACGCTTCAGCATCCAGCCTGATAGACGAAACAGGATGTAGAGTGCAATCAGCAATCCGAAACATGAGGCCACCAGGCCCTTGAGGACGTGGTGCAAGACGTAGTGGCCCATCTCGTGGCCTACCACAAACAGTGCTTCCCTCGGTGTGGTCTTCTGGATCGTTGTATCCCATATCACGACTCGTTTGGAACCGCCAAAGCCGGTCACATAGGCGTTGAGCGTCGTGACTTTTTCACTGGCCTTCATTTCATACAAGTGATCGCGGGGAATGCTCACACCGGCGCGTTGCTCGACTCTTTCAATTTGTTCCACCAGCCTGGAATTTTTGTTGACCAGCGGTTCAAACTTGTTGAAGAGCGGATCAATGTAAGGCGGCCAGATGAAAGCAAAGAAAACTATGATCGGCGCCAGCGCCAACCAGGAATAAAACCACCAGCGCCGCGGGCTCCAGCGGATGAAACTCTGCAACAGCCACAGAATAGGAGCCAGAATAGCCATGTTGATCGCCGTGTCCTTGCCGGAGTCGGCAAACCACGAACCCCATTTCTGGACAGAGAGGCCGTATTGCAGTGAAGTGTAGTGACCATAGAGACTGAGCGGCAGGTCGGCCAGCTCAAGCGTGATCAAAAGCAGCGGAACAAAGATAAATGCCTGCAAAATTCGGTAGCACGAAACTGATTCCGCCCAATCTCGAAATCGTGCCGCTATCCCCCAGCGCAGCACCACCAGCAATACCAGCCAGGAATAGAGCGTGCCCAGGACAGCAAATTTCATGTCCAGCTTGTAGAGCGCTTCGGACTGTCGCAGTTTATCAGGCGGCAGAGTGTACTCAGTGGTCTGCTTTGCTGCGGCTGTAGTCTGAGGATTTTTATTCTCAAGCGGCTCCTGCGCTCGTGCAGAAAGACAGAGCAGAAGGAGCAGAGGCAGAATGATTCTTGTGCGATGAACTTTCGCGGTCGGTCCCCCGGTGTCGTGCATGAGCCAATTCATCGCGGGCTTAATTCTACTTGCTCGTCTTCGCCGCCAACTGTGACAAGAGCGTCTGCCCGATCTTCAAGGCTTGGCCAAAATGTTTCTGATATTCGACGAATTGGCGGTTCAACTCCAGAGATTGTTCCGGCTCCAGATGCGCGCGCAGCATGAGGTCGCGCACAAGCACAGGATTGGGGAGCCGGGCTTCTTCGTTCAATTCTTCCAGGGCAGTTGCGGGATCAAATCGGTCCATGGTTGCCTCGCCCGTATCTTACTCTTTTTCGAATCCACTGATCCTCGCAGCCGTACCGGCGGTTGATCGCATCCTGGGCTGAACGCCCAGGGTGCGCCAAAGCTAACTACGAATTACCAAATACCAATTGCTGCTCTCTCACCACACCCGGCATGCATTTTGGCTCACCATTGGTTGGCCTGCTTTGCAGCCAAATGCTTTTTGAAATTCCGGCATATTTTCCACTACGCCGTTCACGCGCCACTTTCCCGGCGAATGCGGGTCCGTGCGGACAAGCTCGCGCAACAGTTCCGGCGTAATGTTTTCGCACCACACGCGGGCAAAGCCCAGGAAGAATCGCTGGTCGGGAGTGAAGCCGTCAATAGATTTGCTGGAGTCTTTGCTTTGCGCCATCATGTCATGCAAAGCCATCAAGGCCACGCGCGCCCCGCCGTTGTCGGCAGTGTTCTCGCCTAGTGTCAGGCGGCCATTCAGCTTCAGGTCATCCACTGCGGTAAAGCTGCTGTATTCGTCGGCAACGCAGCCTGCCCGTTTTTCAAATTCCTCACCATCTTTTGCCGTCCACCAGTCGCGGAGATTGCCTTTAGGATCGAACTTGCGGCCTTCATCGTCAAAGCCGTGAGTCAGTTCGTGGCCAATCACCAGGCCAATTCCGCCCATGTTGACCGCGTCATCCATCGAGCGGTCAAAGAATGGCGGTTGCAGAATTCCGGCGGGAAAGACGATTTCGTTATAGCTGCCACTGTAGTAGGCGTTCACCGTAGGCGGTGTCATGCCCCATTCCAGCTTGTCCACTGGCTTGCCGATCTTTTGCAGTTGCCGATTCGATTCAAAGCCGTTTCCCCGTAACACGTTGCCCAGCAGGTCTCCACGCACAACCTCCAGCTTGCTGTAGTCACGCCATTTGTCGGGATAGCCAATCTTATTGCGAATGGCCGTCAGCTTGATCAATGCTTCCTTCTTGGTGTCTTCAGTCATCCACGGCAGCTCAGTGATATCGCGTTTCAGCGATTTTTCCAGCGCGTCCACAATCTTCAGCATTCGCTGTTTGCCGTCTGTCCCGAAGGTCTCTTCCGCATAGGGTTGGCCAAGGGCCTCGCCCAGCGCTGAATCGGTCTGGTTCACGCAACGTTTCCAGCGCGCCTCCAGTTCCTGCTGTCCGCTCAACTTCTGCCGGAATTTGAAATTTTCCTGGACGAAATTGTCTGACAGCCAGGGTGCCGCGCCATGCAACACGCGCCACGATAAGTAGACCTTCCAGTCATCCAGCGGCGTGGATTCAATCACGCTGTTGATGGCCTTGAAGAAATCCGGATTCACCACATTCAGTTCTTTGAACGCCGGAGCGCCAGACGCCGCGAAGTAGCGATTGAGACGAAAGTTAGGAGCTTCGGCTTCGATGGCGCCAACCGTCATCTTGTGGTCAATGTTCTTGGGATCACGGCGCAGCGTCCGGTCCATCGCGGCTTTCGCCAGCTCTATCTCAATCTTCAACACCGTGGCTGCATGGGCGCCGGCCGGCTCGCGGCTCTCGCCATTCATGGTGAAGAGTTGCGTCATGTAATCAACAAAGGCTTTGCGGATGGCCACTGTCGGCTCGTCATCCTTCAAATAATAGTCACGATCAGGCAAAGTCAGCCCGCTTTGATCAAGGACGGCAGTCGTCATGTCCGCATTGTGCAGGTCCGGTGCGGAGCTGAAATTAAAGATAGGGTCTGGACCAACCAGTGCTTCATGCGCCACCAGTTCCATCATTTCATCTTTATTCTTAAGCGCGGCAATTCGCTTCAACTCAGGCTGCAGGGGTTGCGTACCCAGGTGGTTCACGGTTTTCTCGTCCATGCAGGAAGAGTAAAAGTCGCCGATTTTCTGCAGGATAGGGCTGCGCTTGGGGTCGTTGACGCTGGCTTTTTCGAGAATCTGGTGCAGAATGCCCAAATTATGCTCGTAAACTTCTGAAAAACTGACCCAGTCCGGATAATCCGGCGGCATAGGATTCTTCTTCAGCCAATTGCCGCAGGCGTACTGGTAGAAATCGGTGCAGGGATCCACCGATTTATCTATATTGGCGATATCGAACTTTGGCGGTGGATACTCTTTTGCCGCGTCGGCCTTGTCCGTAGAAGTGCCGCTCGACGTCTGGCAAAACGTTGTAGAAACCGCCAACAGTATCAGAATGCCCGCCCACGCAATACGCCTGGTCATCATCCCTGCCTCCATTCACTGGTTGAATATTGATTGTATCGAAAAGCGGCTCCTGGCCCTTGGCCTTTAGCCTTGCTACGCTCTAGTCGCTCTTAATGAACAGACGGGGTCGCGCTTCCGGCGTGAGGAAGAAATTTGCGCGGCAGAAATCAAACGCCAGGAGCCAATAGCCAAACCCGCCCTTGCTACAATAAAAGTTTCTCTCTGGAGCCGACACACTGATGCATCGCTGGTCACAATTGTTTATTCCCACGCTGCGCGAGGCCCCCGCGGACGCCGAGGTCGCCAGCCACAAATTCCTGGTGCGGGCAGGCTACATCCGCCAGATTGCCGCCGGAATCTATTCCTACCTCTTTCTGGGTGAGCGCGCCTTGCAGCGGATCACGAGAGTTGTCCGCGAAGAAATGGACACCATCGGACAGGAGTTCTATCTGCCTGCACTGCTGCCGCGCGAACTGTGGGAGGCCAGCGGGCGCTGGTCAGTGATGGGCGACAACATGTTTCGCCTGAAAGACCGTGGAGGCCGCGATCTCTGCCTGGGTATGACCCATGAGGAGGTCATGACAGAGATTGCCCGCAAAGAGCTCCGCAGTTACAAACAGTTGCCCCAGATCTGGTATCAGATTCAGACCAAATTTCGCGACGAGGCCCGGCCAAAATCGGGCTTGATTCGCGTCCGCCAGTTCACCATGAAGGACGCCTATTCGTTTGATATCGATGCCGCGGGCCTGGACGTCTCCTACCAGAAACACTATGACGTGTACCGCCGCATCTTTGACCGCTGTGGCCTGAAATACAACGTGGTGGAAGCGCATTCGGGCGCCATGGGAGGCTCGCAGTCGCACGAATTTATGGTGGACACCCAGGCGGGTGAAGATGTAGTGGTCAGTTGCCCCAAATGTGGTTATGCCGCCAACCTGGAAAAAGCCACGTCGCAGCTTGCGCCGGTACAAGACCTGCCCGGCGACGGCGGTCCTGAACTGGTCCACACGCCGGGCATGAAGACCATTGATGAGGTGGCAAAGTTTCTCGGTGTCTCGCCCACGCAGAAAATCAAAACCCTGGCGATGATGCAACTGGAGGACGATGACAAAAATCCCGGACAGAAAAAGGCGCGTCCGGTCATTGTCCTGCTTCGCGGCGATCATTCCCTGAACGAAGCCAAGTTCTCCGCTGCGCTCGAAGGCAAAGAGTTCCGGCCTATGCATCTTGAAGAAATCGAGCAGGTTTTTCGTGCTCCAGCAGGATTTCTTGGGCCGGTGAAACTGCCTGCTGCGGGCGCCGCAAATGTGGGCAGCGCCACCCAGAAGCTGCTTCTGGATTCACTGCCATTATTGCTGGCGGACACAGCCCTGCAAGGCCGCAAGAACCTGGTTGCCGGCGCGAACAAAGAGGATTACCACCTCAAGAAGGTAACTCCCGGACGCGACTTCCATCCCACCGAATGGATGGACTTGCGCAACGCCGATGCCGGCGAAGGATGCCCCAACTGCGGCGGTCCTCTGCAGATCGGCAAAGCCATGGAAATCGGGCACATCTTTAAGCTCGGCTACAAGTATTCGAAATCCATGGGCGCTAACGTCCTTGATAAGGACGGCAAGGAAGTGGCCCCGATAATGGGCTGTTACGGCATCGGCGTGGACCGCATATTGGCCGCTGCCGTGGAGCAGAATAATGATCAGGATGGCTTCTGGCTGCCCCGCGCTCTTGCTCCGTTTGATGTCGTTGTCACTCCCACAAACGTGAAGGACTTGAACCTCTCCCGCGTCGCGGAAGAGATCGCGCACAAGCTGGAAAGTGCTGGATTCTCCGTCCTGCTGGATGATCGCGATGAGCGCCCCGGAGTAAAGTTTAAGGACGCCGATTTGGTCGGCTTTCCCTTTAGAATCAATGTTGGCAAGAAGGTTACGGAAGGTCAGGTCGAAGTGGTTTCTCGCTCGACACGCCAATCCCAGGATGCTAATATCCCCGACATCGACCGCTTTTTCAGGCAATTAGTGCAGTCCTGAAGGGCGTATCCGAGTTTGTTCTTATGGGGAAATTAAAAGCGTTCATCGCCCTGGTCATTATTTTTGGCGGAATTTACATTGGTTGGGAACTGATCCCACCCTATTTCCACAACTATGAGTTTCAGGACGATCTCGACGATGTGGCGCGTGTTAATTCCTACAGTCATAAGACTGACGAAGACATAAAAGCCATCGTGATCCAGAAGGCTGATAACCTTGGCATCACGCTGAAAGAAGAAGCAATCACAGTCGGCAGGACAAGTGATGGAATGACAATCAGCGTTCATTACAGTGTCCATGTGAACCTGATTTTGCATCCAACGGATTTAGACTTCACCGCCAATTCGCTCGGCAAACGGATATAATTGACGGAGAAGATAAAACTACCTCAGCAGCAACAGGTAACACTCTGGCCCGGCATGCGTCTGAGAGAATGAGGGCGTTTCCGCCTAAACGTGGCCATTAAAATCAAAATACCCCGCTCGAAAGCATCTGATGCCAAGGCAGCCGATGCGAAAGCACCCCGCAAGAAAGGCTTTCGCAACCGCCTTAAGAGTCCTGTTGTTCGTGCAGTCATCGCGGGATTCTTCATCGTTTTCCTGGCCTTATTCGGCATTTTTTCCTACTACTACCTCAAATATCAAAAAATCATAGACAAAAGGATGAGCGGCCAGATCTTTGCCAATACGGCCAAGATCTATGCTCAGCCGCGCAGCCTTCGTGTGGGCCAGAAGGCTGACTCGCATGAGATCGCCAACTATCTCCGCCACGCCGGGTACACCGAAGAGGGCGAGCAGGGAAAATCAAAGTTCGGGACCTATCGCCTGCTCAACGGCGGGATCCAGATCAAACCGGGCGAGGAGTCCTATTACAACTCTGAGGGCGCATTTGTTCATGTTCACGAAGGAAAAATAGACAGGATTTCCTCCGCCAGCGACTCCGGAGACAGTCTCTCCGCTTATGAACTTGAGCCCCAGCTTGTTACTGGTCTTTTTGATAGCCAGCAGCGGGCCAAGCAGCGCATTGTGAAATATGACGACGTTCCCAAAGTCATGGTGGATGCCGTTACCTCTATTGAGGACCGCCGCTTTTTCCAGCATAGCGGCGTGAATTATGGCCGTCTGATCAAGGCCGCATGGATCGATTTGCGCGAAGGTGGAAATCGCCAGGGCGGCTCTACCATCACCATGCAGGTGGCCCGGCTATTCTTTCTTTCCCCGGAAAAAAAGCTCACCCGCAAAATGGCTGAACTGCTGATCTCCATTGAGCTGGAACAGCGTTTCTCCAAAAAGCAGATCTTCGAGCTCTATGCCAATGAAGTGCCCATGGGACAGCGCGGGTCCTTTAGCATTGCCGGCTTCGGTGAGGCCGCCAAAGCTTACTTCGGCAAAGACATCAAGGACGTTAATCTTCCGGAAGCCGCCATGCTCGCGGGAATGATCCAGCGCCCCAGTTATCTTGATCCTTATCGCCATGCCGACCATGCCACGGAACGCCGCAACCTGGTGCTGGACGCCATGGTGGAAACCGGCGACATCACTCGTGAGCAGGCCGACCAGGCCAAAGCCGCTCCCTTAAAACTGGCTCCGCAAAATTTTGAAGCTAGTGATGCGCCTTACTTCGTTGACCTGGTGCGAGACCAACTGCTGCCTAAATTCGGTGAAGACGAATTGAACGGAGATGGTTACCGCGTCTATACCACCCTCGATCCCGCTTTGCAGAAAGCGGCTGCGGATGCCGTGGTGATCGGCCTGAAAGAAGTGGATCAGATCATCACCCGCCTGCGCACCCGCAAAGTAAAGATCGGAAAAGGCAAATATGAGACGCAAATCCGGTCCGGTCCCACCCCGCAAGTTGCCCTGGTCGCCATCGATCCCCACTCCGGAGACGTCCTGGCCATGGTGGGTGGACGAAGTTATGGGTTCAGCCAGCTCAACCATGCCGTGGCCAAGCGTCCCACCGGCTCTATCTTTAAACCGTTTGTTTATGCCGCTGCCGTCAATAACGGCATCACGGGTGAGCAGCCGGTCTTTACCCCCGCCACCCTGGTCGAGGATGAGCCTACGGCCTTTGATCTCGGCAATAACAATGTCTACACCCCCCGGAACTTCGGAGAAAGATACTGGGGACAGGTGCCGGCCCAGTTCGCGCTCGCGCTTTCGTTGAACAATGCTACCGTCAAGGTGGCCGAGATGGTGGGTTATGACAAAGTGGCGAACCTGGCCCGCTCCGCTGGCATTGCTTCCGTCCAGCCCACTCCCGCTATGGCCCTGGGCGCATATGATGCTTCTCCCATGGAAATGGCCGGGGCCTATACCGTCTTTGCCAATGGCGGCCAGCGCGTTAACCCCATCCTGGTCAAATCTGTGCGTGATGCCAGTGGCAATGTGATTCAAAATTACGAGCCGCAAAAGACCCCGATCCTGGATCCTCGTGTTGCCTATGTGGTCCAGACCATGATGCAGGGAGTTATGAATAACGGCACCGCTGCGGTCGTCCGCGCACGCGGCTTTACCGCGCCCGCCGCCGGCAAGACTGGCAGCTCTCACGATGCCTGGTTCGCTGGATTTACCTCCAATCTCCTGTGCATTGTCTGGGTGGGATACGACGACTACAGTGATATCAAGTTGACGGGCGGAGTCCTGGCTGCGCCCATCTGGGCTGAGTTCATGAAGCGGGCCATCGCCTTGCCCAATTATTCTGACGTCAAACCGTTCAGCGCCCCATCCGGAGTAGTCCAGCTCAGCATTGATAAGGTTACTGATCAGATTGCCACTCCTGCCTGCCCGGATGACTACGTGATGGCCTTTATTGAGGGCACCCAACCCACGCAGACCTGCGAACAGGCCACTGCCGACCACAGGAATTTTTTTCAGAAAATATTTGGTTCGGAACCGAAACCTGCGCCCCCGGGTCCGGTGTCTAATCCTGCATTAGCGCCCGTTTCGCCCAAACCGTCTCAGGTTGCCGGCAGCTTACAACCGGCGGAACAGCAGAATGGGCAGAATAAGGCCAAAAAAAGAGGTTTTTTTGGGCGTGTGTTTGGGGCCATAAAGGGAGACAATAGTAAGGACAAAAGGCCAGTTCCTTCAGAGACTGGCGATCCACCGCATTAGCTAACGGATTTCCCCGTGCGCGTTTCGGTTTCGCCTGCGATGTGGTGGCGATGGAGGAATCATGAATCGCTTTCGCCGCAACCTGCTTACCCTGCTGGTTCTGTCTTGCGCTCTTCCTTTCCTCGCTCTGGCGCAGGACTCACAAGAAATTAACCTCGGGCGTTTACCGGATGTCGTCTCGCCCTCCCCGGCCAGCACCGCTGTGGAGTTGGAACTTCGCGGAGACAGTCTTCGCGCCCAGAAGGACTACCTGGACGCTATTGATTATTACCGGGCGGCGATACAGAAGAACGATACCGCCGTTCTCCATAACAAGGTCGGAGTCTCCTGGCTCCAACTTTCCAAGTACCCTGAAGCCCGCAGAGAATTCGAGCACGCAGTCAAGCAGGACAAGACCTACGCCGAGGGTCACAACAACCTGGCCGTGGTTTATTACGTGAATCGCCAATACAATTCGGCGGTCAAGGAATACCTGCGGGCCATCCGCATCAACCCCAACAGCGCCAGTTTTCACAGCAACCTGGGTAGCGCCTACTTCTCCCGCAAAGACTTCGCAAAGGCGAACAGGGAATATGCCAAAGCGATGGAGTTGGACCCGTCGGTCTTTGATCCGACCCCCTCAGGTGGCGTGTCCGTCAAACTGGCCACGCAGGGAGATCGTGCCTACTTTTTCTACATGATCGCCAGGACTTATGGCCGCAGAGGAGATGCCGAACATTGCCGCCTCTATCTGAGCAAGGCCAATGAAGTAGGTTATCCGCGGGTAAAAGATGCGCTGAAAGATGAGGAATTTGCAGGCCTGCGCAAAAACCCGGCCTTCATAGAATTTGTACGCTCGCTCAAGCCGCCACCGCCGCTCGAAGCCAACAACTAGAGCTATTCCGGCGGGGTGTACTCCACGGCAGCAAAAACGACGGTGATACAGATGGTGTTCAGCACCGTCTCTGGGACGTGCCAGCGCGCGGTTCATGGATCGTTGTCGTGGGCCGTAGCGATTTTAGGAACTGGTCTAAATAACAAACCCACCGGTTTCCCTGCCAACAGCGCTTTCGCGCCTAACCGGTGGGTTCGCTTTGTTCAAATCCCTGCCCGCCGCCCCATGCCCGGGACAGCAGCAGTCACTTACTTTAGAAGCAGCTTTTCTGAAAAGGTTGGCTCAAGCAATTCAGCATTTGGCGATCAACAATTCAAATTTTCCCGATGTCCCGGTCCCGTTCAAGTCCGATCCGAGATATAAGCCTCGATCACCCCATCCAGCTTTCCCTGCGCCTTCAGGACGTATTCCACCGCATCGCGGGCCGCGCCTTCCCCTCCACGTGAGGGAGTGATGTAGTGCGCAATTTTCATCACCTGCGGCCGCGCATTGGCCACGGCAATGGCCAGCCCGCAACGGCGCATAATGGGCAGGTCAATCACATCGTCACCCACATAGCACACTTCTTCTGCACGCATGGTTCCTTCCGCCAGGATCTTGTCCAGCACTTCGGATTTCTTGGCGATGCCCTGAAAAACATAATCCAATTTGAGATCGCGGGCCCGCAACGCCACCGTTTCTGAAATTCTCTTGGTCACAATCCCGGCTTTCAGCCCGCCCATGTGGGCCAGGGTAATGGCTGTGCCATCATGCGCGTTGAAGCCCTTGGCCTCGATCATGGTCGAGCTGACAATGCCAAATCCGCCGGCCCCGCCATGCTGTTGCGCATGCGCATCTGTGCTGAGCGTCCCCAAATGTGGAGCAGGGAACAACCAGATCGTTCCGTCCGTCAGGACGCCGTCCACATCAAAGAGCACCAGTTTTATCTTCAGCGCGCGATCATGAGACATATGGTTTTGAGTTTTGGTCATTGGCTCTTAGCTCCTGGCTCTGGTTTCAGTCTTACAGCACTCGCCAAAAGCTGGACTTTGCCTTGTGATCTTCGTCGCAGCTAGCCTGAAGAGAGAGCGGCTGTCCTTCCAGCTTTCAATTACCCAATTACCGCAGTAGTGTCCGGTTAAAGAGTGAATAGATTCGACTGTTTATCCGGCACGCTGTTGTCAGAATTGTAGTCGATGTGAGCAAAGGCTTGCTGAATGGCCATTTTCTCGAAGAGGGTGAGCGACAAGATCTGTAGCAAACTGTAAAGGGAGACTTGAAGGCCGAGGCGCTTTTTGAGAATGGCCACCAACACATAAACCGAGACCGCGATCCGGATTTGCGATTGCACGGCGTTTTCCGAGGTGCCATAGAAGCGCTCGATGCGCAGAGGCTGTTTGATCCATTTGAAGAACAGCTCGATCTCCCAGCGGCTCTTATACAGTTTGCCGATGGTCAAAGCGGGGAAGTGTCATCTGATTGGCGAGAAAAACGATGGAAGGTAGACCAAGGCAAAAAATCCATGATTTGGACGAACCACGTCTGGCCAACATACCTCGATGGTTCCTCGGAGTTCGACCTCCGAGACCATGCCCACAGTCTTCCTCCCCATTCAAGTTGAAATCACGCCTAAAATCACTTTTCCTTATGCGAAACAACAACTTACAATCATTAACGCCATCCTTAACCGGACACTAGTGGAGAAGGTGATGAGATCGCTCAGGTTTCATATTGCCGTGACAGCCATTTTATGGTGCGGCATTTCCGCTCTTGCCCAAACCCAACCGAGCCTGGAAAACGGCTTCAAAGATTACGGTTCCATCCACGGCAGCAATATCGACAGCCTCAACCTCACCACAGGCAACTGGATGCTGCATGCGCCTCTGACACCCGATGTGCCCCAGCGTGGCGCTCTGGCCGCCCATTACTTCTCCTTCGTCAGCTCCAAGAATTGGCAGATGCGCTGCTCCTCCAACCCCACCACCGGGCAGACCTGCTTTTGGGCCGCAGGAGGGACGGGCGTGGTGCTGGAACGCTCCAACGCCGTCAGTGTGCACCGCACGGTGGACATCTCGGGCAGCGGCACCGGAACCGTCACCTACGAGGGCTATGGCTACACCATCAACACGGCCGATGGATCCGGTCACCAGGTCTATGGTATTTCGGGTACGCAGGATGCCAACGGCGACGCGACGGTCTATGAGAGCCTGGACACCAGCGGCTATCATCTCGCGCTCAGTAATCAAGACAGCAACGGCATCTGGGCCACGGCCACGGTGACTGACCGGCAAGGGAGCCAGTATGTCGGCAATTTCGGTCCTTATCAGAACTGTCCCAAAGCCTCCGGCAACAAGATCCCCAGTCCCGGCAACCATCAGCCCGTAATCGACGATGCTCCACTGGGTGACCGCTATTGCTCGCAAACCGCCTTCATGAGCCAGGTCACCGATGCTGACGGCAACGTGATGACCTACTTCGCGCCGCAAAATCAAGTGGCCGGGCAGGACACGGTGGGACGCTCGCAAGCGCTGGAGAGAGGAACTCCCACCACCGACTATAGCGGCTGCGTCAGCCGCTTTACCATCAACTCAGCCTACATCAACGATTACAACGGACCCAATGGCACAACCCAACAGATCAAGGCCTGCTATGCCGCGGTGCCATTTCAGACCGCCTTCAATGCGGCGGTCTACGGGAGTGTGGCTGTCATCGAAGCCCAGAACTACAGTCCGAATTACAACTCGGTACTGGGCGGATATTTCGCGCAGGAACTGGTGACCCTGATTCTGGCCGACGGCAGCCAGTGGACCTTTGACTACGACAACTATCTCGAAGTCACCTCCGTAGGACTCCCCACGGGCGGCTCCATCGGCCTCACCTGGACCACCATTAACTTCGCCAACTGTAATCCCCCCGACCCCACCTATCTCAGCCGGGCCGTAGCCTCGCGCACCCTCAACGACAACAACGGCCATTCTTCTACCTGGAACTACACCTGGGGCACTCCCGTCACCGGGTCGCTGGTCAACACCGTCACCGATGCGCTGGGCAACGATGCCGTGCATACGTTCACGGCGCTCAGCAGCCAAGGCTCGAGCCACGGTTGTTTCTTTTATGAAACCCGGACCCAGGACTATCAGGGAACGGGCGGCTCACGGCAGTTGCTCCAGCAGGTGGACACGGTCTATTCGAGCACGCCCTTCAGTGTGCTCGCCTCAGCCATTGCAGCCGTCGGCAACGTCGTGCCCACCAGCATCCAGACCACCGTCTATCCCAGCGGAAAGGTCAATCTGGTGACCAAGAGCTATGACCCGGGTTTGGGAAGCAATGCGCCCATCTTCGGCAACGTGACGACGGAAAAAGAATATGACTGGGGCCAGGGTGCGCCCGGTTCGCTGTTGCGGGAGACGGACACAACCTATCAGTGGCAGGTAGATGGCCGATATCTCACAGCCCATATGCTCGATTTGCCCGCCTCCGTGGTGGTGAAGGACGGCAATGGCAACCGCATGGCGGAGACCGACTACACCTATGATGAGCCGGCTTACCTGACCTCTTCCGGCATCACCACCCAGCATGGAGCAGCGCCGAATCCAAGTCCGGTGCGCGGCCACCTGACGACGGTAAGCAAATGGCTGAACACCAGCGCCAGTCCGGTGGTGAGCCACACCGACTGGTACGACACCGGTGAGGTGTATCAGGCTATCGATGCCCTGGGGCATACCACCACCCATAGCTATTCATCCAGCTTTGCCGGAGCCTATCCCACCCAGAGTTGCAATGCGCTGAGCCAGTGCGTGGGCGGGAATTACGATTTCACCACCGGGCTGCTGACCAGCTTTACGGATGGCAACGGGCAAACCAGCAATTACAGTTACGACTTCATGGCTCGGCTGACTCTGGCCCAGCTTCCGGCTGATGCCGCCGGCAACCGTGCGCAGACCAGCTTCACTTATTCCGCGCCCAATGTCTTTCCCCTGAATCTTCAGCGCACCCGCAGCATCACCGCCAGCCTGAACGAAGTGGCCACCAACTACTATGACGGCCTGGGCCGCGCGTATCGCGCGCAGCACGCCACGCCCGACGGCAACTCGACCGTGGACACCAGCTATGATGGTTTGGGTCATGCCGTCAGCGTGACCAACCCCTATTTTTCCACCAGCGATCCGACCTATGGCGTGATCCAGACACAGTACGACGCCTTGGGTCGAGCAACCCAGGTGACCAGGCAGGATGGCAGCTTGAGCACCGCCGCTTATGACTATGTGCCCATTCAGGCGGCTGCCGGTGAT
>DATDGL010000148.1:0-4651 GCA_036522115.1 Candidatus Angelobacter sp. | reverse complement strand
CGCGGGCGTGACGGCAACGCCGGTTGGTGGATACAGCGTGATGGTGGCAGAACCGCTGGTCGTATTGTCCTGTAAGCTTGTAGCCGTCAGGGTGACAGTCTGTAGCGTGCTAATCGCCGACGGCGCCGTGTACTGGCCTGTGCTGCTGACTGTGCCGGTACTGCTTGGATTGATCGACCAGCTAACACCGAGATTGGCTGCATTCGTGGTGTTGGCGGTGAATTGCTGCGTCTGCCCGCCATAGACGGCGCTCGAAGCCGGGCTTACGCTCACGCTGATGGTGTTTTCCGCCCCAACAGAATAAAAGGTAGAGGGCGAGCTTTGATTGTTGTATTCCGTGGCGATCCAATCCGGTGATCGCAGCGAGCTTGATACCCGCACCTCGTCAATCGACCCGTTCCACCACTGCTGGGCAGCGCCATCTTCCACATATTGGCCAATCGACCAGCCGTTGCCGTTGATAAAGGACAGCACGTCCGCGCTCGAATACAAGGCCGTGGCCTGATTAACTCCATTTACATAGAGCGTGACCTTGCTTCCGTCAAACGTGCCCGACAGGTAAGACCACTGTCCAGTCGTAAACGCGTTTGGAGCGGTGGCATCGTCCGTGCTGAAGTGCGCCTTTCCCGTTTCGGCGACGAACTTTCCATTGTTCGCATTCAGGTTGGCGACAAATGTGTACACCGGCGTTCCTGACACCGAACCTGTGTTGCCAGTCAACGCTATGACCTTCTGCACTCCGGAGCCGCTATTGGGATTCACCCAGGCCGATAACGTCAATGCGCTGGTGTCGGAAAACGTCCCCAGTTGCGGCAGGCTGACAAACTGGCTGGACCCATTGAAAGCTGCCGCCCCGTCAATTTGCCCTGTGGTGGGCGTGGCGCCATTGTTGGTTCCGTTATTCTGGTTGGCGGTAGAATCGGCCGGATTCAGCGTGCTGCCATTAGCCAAATGCCACACGCCTACGTAGTTGGTGTCCCAAACGCCAGCCGGGTTCTGGGTGCTGGTGCTGATGGAAGAACTTCCATATTGAAGATAGATGACCGTATCCGTGGTATGGGACAAGGTTGGGATTCTCACCCAGCACCTGATGGTTCCGGTCGCCGGATCGTAGGTTTCAACTTCGTGGTCCAGTTTTACCATTCCCTCGGCATCGGCTGTAAAAACAATGTCATAGCCGTTGGCGCTCTGTACTTTTCCGCCATTGCCCACTGTAGCCAGATAGCTGTATACCCCCGAGATCAGCACAGGGAAGTTCGTCTGGTCGCTGTTCGGCACCTGGGTATGGCTGATCGTGATCGGGCGGTGGTAGCTGAATACGCCTGATGCCGGCGAGAGCGTGATGGTGGCTGAACCGGATTTGGTGTTGTCCACTACGCTTGTAGCCGTAATGGTGACTGTTTGCTGTGCGGTAATTGGGGCGGGAGCGGTGTAAAGCCCGGCCGCGCTAATTGTCCCGGTACCCGATGGGCTGATCGACCAAGTGACGGCGGGATTCGAAGTGTTGGTAAGCGTAGCCGCAAACTGTGCCGTTTGCGATGGAACCAGCGTGACCGTCGCCGGAGCGACGCTGACCGAAATCGGCGGGTCAAGTGTTATGGTCGCCGAAGCGGTCTTGGTGGGGTCTGCCGAACTGGCTGCCGTTACGGTCACCGTCTGCTGCGCGCTGATGCTGGCCGGCGCGGTATACAAACCTGCGCTGTTGATGCTGCCTACGCCTGCCGGACTGGTGGTCCAGGTCACCGCAGTATTGGCGCCGCCGGTAATTGTGGCCGCGAATTGTTGCGTCTGGCCCTGATACAGCAAGGTTGCGCTTGGACTCACTGCGACTGCGATCGTGTTTTCCGCCCCAACGGAATAAAACGAAGATGGCGAACTCTGGTTGCTGTACTCGGCAGCGATCCAATTGGGAGAACGGACCGTATCTGACATCCGCACCTCATCGATTTGCCCATTCCAAAACCGCTCACCGTTAAATCCGTCACCGATGGTGACGGCATCAAAGTTAGCGGGCCAGAAGGAATCGGTGATGCTCTGGCTGGGCGTTCCGTCGTAGTAGGCGGTGAGGGTATTGACGCTGAGCGATGAATCCCAAGCTACAGTCAGGTAATGCCACTGGTTGGCGGTAAATGAACTGGTGAAGCTCGCGCCATTCAAATCACAGGCTGTATCGCCTGTAACAACGCTCAGGTTGCCGGATGAATTCAACTCAAAGCGAATCGCTGTATTGCCGCAACCAAAGCCGGTGGTAAACACATTGGGATTGCTTGAGAGCGATGGGGCCTGGGTCCACAGGGAGATTGTCCCTTTTGTGGGCCGCGCGCCCATATTGCCGATCTGGATATCCTGGGAGTTGCCGGAGAAATTTGCTGCCCCGCCAATCCGCCCTGTCGTGGCGGTTGCTCCATTGATTGTGCCGATGCGGCCCTGGCTGGTTGAATCCGCGGCAGAGAGCGGGTTGCCATTCAAATGCCACACGCCTTGAAAGTAAACGTCCCATACTCCGGTCTTGTTCTCCTGGCTCGTTGTAACGCTGCTATTTCCGTATAGGAGATAAATCGTAGTGTCGATGGTGTGCGAGAGAGTAGGAATTCGCACCCATATATTGATGGTTCCGGTTACCGGATCATAGCTTTCAATCTCATGATCAAGCTTGTTATTGCCGCCAGCGTCGGCTGCGAAAATGATGTCGTAGCCGTTCGCATTTTGCACTTTGCCGCCATTCGCCACACTGGCCAGATAGCTGTATACACCGGAAATGACGATCGGAAAATTGATCAGGTCGGCATTGGAGACGTTCGTATGGGGAATTGTGATCGTGCGCTCAAATCCATAAATACCAAAACTAAATGCGTTGCTTTGTACTCCACCGCTGTTGGTTACTACGATGGGTCCGCTCATTGCCCCATTCGGCACAATCGCAGTAATGCTAGTGTAGTGTCCCTTAAATAGATATACATTTACTCCTCCCGCTTTCGACGGCGTCGCGGCTGCGTGCTCCCCGGCTGAATTGTTTCCAGTTTGGCCCGCGCCCTCTCAATCTTCTTCAGAATATCTTCCAGCTTGGCTATCCATACGAAGGGCTTGGGATGCTCATTCCACGCTGCCAAAAAGTCTTCGATCGCCTGTACCAAGCTGGGCACACTGCCAAAGGCTCCTCGCCGTACCGCCTTCTCCGTCAACTCCCGAAACCACCGCTCGATCAAATTCAGCCAACTGGAACTGGTAGGAATAAAATGCAGCACAAAGCGGCCATGCCGCTTCAGCCACTTGTGCACTTCCGGGGTATTGTGCGTGCCGTAGTTGTCTAGCACCAAGTGCAATTTCCTATCCCCGGGAAACTCCTGCTCCAGACGACGCAAGAACTTCAGAAACTCTTGATGGCGGTGCCGACTCTCGCATTGCCCTATCACTTTGCCATCCAAGATACTCAGCGCGGCAAACAGCGTCGTGGTTCCGTGGCGCTTATAGTCGTGGGTCCGAGTACCACACCGACCTTTCTTCAGCGGCAGACCCGGCTGGGTCCGATCCAAGGCTTGAATCTGGCTCTTTTCATCCACACACAGAACCACCGCCTTCTGCGGCGGATTCAAATACAAACCCACCACATCGGTCAGCTTTTCCACAAACCTCAGGTCACGGGAGAGCTTGAAGGTGCGGCTCAGGTGGGGCTTGAGGTTGTGCATCTGCCACAGCCGGTTCACGGTGTTCTTGCTCACGCCCTGCTCTCGGGCCAGGGTTCGGCAGCTCCAGTGCGTCATGCCTTGGGGCTGGGTTTGCAGCGTAGCCGCGATTAACGCGTCGCGCTTTTTCTGATCATATTGGGCTTTGCGACCTCGGCCCGGTTGGATTTCCCACAGCGCACCAATACCGGAGCTGCGCACACGCTTTCGCCACAAAGCCGCGGTATGGCGATTGACTTGATAGCGCGCAGCAATTTCCTGATCCGACTGGCCCGCAGCCGCAGCCAAGACCAAGCGGCAGCGCAAGGCCACCTGCTGTGGGGTTCCGTGAGCTGATTGCCAATCTCGCAATTGCGTCTGCTCTTGGGCAGACAAGGTCACGACGGGACTCATTCTCGCCATGAACAAATTGGTATCATAGATTTAAGAGCATGTATAGTTATTTATGGGACACTACACTAGAGCTGTTCCCGAAACTAGCGTATGCGTACGGTCGGACCAAGCATGGGCATACCTCAGAAACCGAGTGGGAAAAGACATATCGGATAGCGACCCGGCGGTATTTTGATGCCTATTTTGCACTCGTACTCCCAGAATCGGAGGTTTCCGCGCAGGAGATTACGTCATTCGTTGCGGCTTCCGACAGCCAAGCAAGGATGGAAGAAATTCTTGGCGAGTGGACAAAACAGGAAAAATTGAAGAATGCGATCGAGTCAGTCCGATACAGGTTAGCTGAAGTTCCGCAAGCTAATCTCAGGAACGTGTTTGCCGCCCTTCTCACTGCGGGCGAGACTGCCAGCGAAAAAGGCGCCATATTCGCGGGACAGACTCCTGAGTATTGGAATGTCAGATGGGCGATATTCGATGTGCTGGACGCTATTCCAACTGAACGCCGGGTTTCCACAATGAAGGAAGCATTCTTGGCCTCCGCATCGTTGAAAACGATGTTAAACGTTACGGCTTTGATC
>DATDGL010000147.1:0-6326 GCA_036522115.1 Candidatus Angelobacter sp. | reverse complement strand
ATGTCCGATAGCAAAGAGCAGCAGAAGGGCCGCCGCGATTCGATAAAACCAAGAAGCCTTCATGTCTTGCCCTCCAAAGATAACAACGGCAACGTACCCCAGTGCCCGCCCCGCATGTGCAACTTAAGCGCTCAGGTAGCGCTCAGGCCCCACGGCGTCTGGTCCGGATTCTGTCCTGTCACGGGCCCGCGCAAAAGTCATTCCCGCTGGCGGGTTAGGGTGACCATGCAGCTTCTCCTTGTCATTCTGAGCCGAAGCGTAGCGAAGGGGAAGAATCCCACAACCGCATCCAGGAATCAAGCAGCATTCGACGTATTCATCTCACTCCCTTTGTACCCTTTGTGGTGGAGTTTATTGTTGATTTTTGATTTTAACTCTGCTGTCCCCTGTCATCTGTTCCCTGTTCCCTGGGGTTTCGGGTATTTCTCGTCCAAAGCCAGATTCAATTCCAGAACGTTCACGCGAGGCTCGCCCATAAAACCGAACTGGCGTCCCTCCGTGTGCTCCTGGACGAACTTGAGGAGGTCCGCTTCCGTGATGCCGCGCGCCTTGGCCACCCGTGGGACCTGAAACTCAGCCCCCGCTGGCGTGATGTCCGGATCAAGGCCCGACCCCGAGGTGGTGACCAGGTCTATAGGAACCGGCTTGCCCGGGTTTTCCGCCTGAAGAGTCGCCACATCACCTTGCACGCGAACCAACAGTTTCTGGTTCGAGGGGCCGTAATTTGAGCCGCCGGAGTTGGTCGCGTCGTAACCATTCGTTCCTGCTGCGGAAGGGCGAGGATGAAAGTAAGCCGGCCCGGTGAATGGCTGGGCTATGATCCGTGAACCTACTACCACGCCATTTTTCTTGATCAACTGTCCATTGGCCTTGTCCGGAGAATAAAGCTGCGCCAACCCCCACACCAGTGCTGGATAGATCAGTCCCAGCAGGATAGTGGTGACCACGGTGTACAGGATTGAGGTAAGAAGATTTTTTTTCATAGACTGCTGGCTCCTGGCTTCGGCTCTTGGTCTTTTAGCTCTTACCTTGGCTGCTATACTCCACGTCCGCGCCAAGCCGCGCCTAAATCACAATTTAAAAACCAAAAATCACAAATGCTTCACGCCATTCCCACCGCACGCACGGCTAGGTCAATGATCTTGATGCCGATAAATGGGATGATCACTCCGCCCACGCCGTAGATCCAAAGATTGCGTCGCAGTAGCGACTCCGCGCTCATGGCCTTGTATTTCACGCCGCGCAGAGCCAGCGGAATCAGGGCGATGATGATCAGCGCGTTAAAGATCACGGCGGACAGAATCGCAGACTGCGAGTTCGCCAGGTGCATGATGTTCAGCTTGTTCAGCACCGGAAAGGTCCCGGCAAACATGGCCGGGATAATCGCGAAGTACTTGGCAACGTCATTGGCGATGGAGAAAGTGGTGAGCGAACCGCGCGTCATCAACAGTTGTTTCCCAATTTCAACAATCTCCAGCAGCTTGGTGGGATTGGAATCCAGGTCCACCATGTTCCCGGCTTCCTTTGCCGCCTGAGTGCCGGTGTTCATGGCCACGCCTACATCGGATTGCGCCAGCGCCGGTGCGTCATTGGTGCCGTCTCCGGTCATCGCCACCAGTTTCCCGTGGGCCTGTTCTTTTTTGATCAGGTCCATCTTGTCTTTGGGAGTGGCCTGCGCCAGGAAATCATCTACGCCGGCTTCGCGCGCAATGGCAGCCGCGGTGAGTGGGTTGTCGCCGGTAATCATCACCGTCTTGATGCCCATGGATCGAAGCTGGGCAAAGCGCTCGCGAATGCCGCCCTTCACGATGTCTTTCAGGTGGATCACGCCCAACGCGCGGCTATTTTCCGCCACCACCAGAGGTGTTCCTCCGGCACGCGCGATGGTTTCCACCGTGGCCTGAACTTCCTTCGGCAGAAATCCGTTGTTTTCGGCCAGGTAGCGTTGAATCGCATCCACCGCGCCTTTACGGATCACACGGCCATCAAAATTTACTCCGGACATGCGTGTATTAGCACTGAAGGGCACAAACTGCGCCTGCGTGCCTCCCAGTTCACGGCCACGCAACCCATATTTTTCCTTGGCCAGCACAACAATGGAGCGGCCTTCCGGCGTCTCATCGGGCAGCGAGGAAAGCTGGGCGGCATCCGCCAACTGGTCGTTGCTCACTCCGGGCGCGGCGATGAACTCTGTTGCCTGGCGATTGCCCAGGGTGATGGTACCCGTCTTGTCTAAAAGAAGCGTATCCACATCGCCGGCAGCTTCGACGGCGCGGCCGGACATAGCCAGGACATTATGTTGGACCAGGCGGTCCATGCCGGCGATTCCAATGGCGGAAAGCAGTCCGCCAATGGTCGTCGGGATCAGGCAGACCAGCAGTGACACCAGCACAAATACGGTCTGCGGCGATCCGGAATACTGTGCAAAAGGCTCAAGCGTAACTACAGCCAACAGAAAGATCACCGTTAACCCAGCCAGGAGAATGTTGAGCGCAATCTCATTGGGGGTCTTCTGGCGTTCTGCGCCTTCCACCAGGGCAATCATGCGGTCGAGGAAAGTTTCACCCGGATTCGAAGTGATTTTGACTTTGATCTGATCGGAGAGCACACGGGTCCCGCCTGTGACGGCTGAACGGTCGCCACCGGCCTCGCGGATCACCGGCGCCGATTCTCCGGTAATTGCCGATTCGTCGACCGAGGCAACGCCTTCAAGCACATCGCCATCGCCGGGAATGACCTCTCCTGCCGCCACAATCACCAGGTCTCCCGCTCGCAGCTTGGAACCAGGCAGGGTCTCAATCGTTCCATCCGGCAGGAGGCGCCTGGCAATGGTCTCGGATTTTGCCCGGCGCAGAGTTTCTGCCTGGGCCTTGCCCCGTCCTTCGGCCATGGCCTCGGCAAAGTTGGCGAACAGAACGGTGAACCACAGCCACAGGGTGATCTGGAGATCGAAGCCGAATCCGGGATGGTGCTGCAACTGATCCCGTATCAGCAAGACAGATGTGATGGCGCTGCCCACCTCCACCACGAACATCACCGGGTTCTTCATCATGGTGCGCGGATTCAGTTTGATAACGGAATCCAGCAGGGCCTGGCGGATGATCCTGGCATCCCACAATGTTTTTGGTTTTGCTTCTTGTACCGGCATGGTTCTGTTCCTCTAAAGCTTGCTTGCATTCATGATCAGGTGTTCGAGAATGGGGCCCAGGCTCAGCGCAGGGAAAAACGTCAGCGCGCCCACGATGATGATTACGCTGACCAGCAATCCGGTAAACAACGGCGTAGTCACCGGGAAAGTGCCCGGAGATGGCGGCACAATTTTCTTTTGCGCCAGGTTCCCGGCCACAGCCAGCATGGGCACGATCATCAGGAACCGTCCGGCCAGCATGGCAAAGCCCATGGCTAGGTTGTAGTAGAGGTTCGGTCCCAATCCCGCGAAGGCAGAGCCGTTGTTGCCGGTGGCGGAGATAAACGCATAGAGGATTTCCGAGAGGCCGTGCGGTCCGGTGTTGGTCCGGGTCGCCAGCCCCGCGGGCAGCAACGCGGATGCGGCCGCCATTGCCAGGATCAGCAACGGGAAGATCAGGACGTACAGCATAGCCATCTTCACGTCGTACGATTCGATCTTCTTGCCCAGGTACTCCGGTGTCCTGCCCACCATCAGGCCTGCGATGAATACAGCCACCACAATGAAGATCAGGATGCCGTACATGCCCGCGCCCACGCCGCCAAAGATAATTTCGCCGAGCGCGATGTTGACCATGGGCACCATCCCTCCGAGCGGCGTAAAGGAGTCATGCACGCCATTCACCGCGCCGCAGCTTGCGTCCGTGGTGACGGTGGCAAAGAGCGTGGAACTGGCCATGCCGAAGCGCACTTCCTTGCCTTCCATATTGCCGCCCGGCTGAAGCATGGAGACATGCTGGTCCACGCCCGCCAGCAGCGGATTGCCGCGCGTTTCAGCCCAGTAAGCCGTAAGCACGCCGGCAAAAAACAGCACAGCCATAGCAGAGAACACCGCCCAGCCATGTTTCTGCGATCCCGTCATTCGTCCCAGTGTGTAAGTGAGCCCCGCGCCGATGGTGAAGATCAGGACCATTTCGAAGAAGTTGCTGAAAGGCGTGGGATTCTCGTACGGGTGGGCGCTGTTGGCGTTCATGAAACCGCCGCCATTGGTGCCGAATTCCTTAATCATCTCCTGCGATGCAATTGGACCCTGGGCGATCCTCTGCTCCGTCACGGTGTCTATCACCGGCTTGCCATCCGTTCCCGCCACCGGCTTGCCGTCCGCGTCCACCCTCGGCACTTGCTGCGGCTCCACCAGCTTCACCGTGTCATAAGATTTGAAATTCTGGATGACTCCCTGAGAAACCAAAACCAGAGAGCCAACAATGCAGATGGGCACAAGCACCCATAGAGCGGCCCGGGTCACGTCGACCCAGAAATTTCCGAGAGTGTCTTTCTCCCGCCGCGCGATGCCGCGAATAAAAGCCACCGCCAGCGCAATTCCCACCGCGGCCGACATGAAGTTGTGATACGCCAGGCCCGCCATCTGCGTCAGGTAACTCATGACCTGCTCGCCGGTATAGAACTGCCAGTTGGTGTTGGTGGTGAAGGAGGCGGCGGTGTTCCAGGCCAGATCAGGCGTGACCGCGGCGAAATGCTGCGGATTCAGCGGTAGCCACTGCTGCGTCCGTTGCAGGACGTACAGCACCAGCATGGAGACGGCGCTGAAGAGCAGCATGGCGATGGAATACTCCGTCCAGCGCATCTCGCGGTTTTCATCCACGCGCGTCAGCTTGTAAAGCAGCTTCTCCACCGGCCGCATCACCGGATCCAGCCAGGTGCGCTCGTGCGAAAACACCTTCGTCATAAAGATCCCCATGGGCTTGGTCAACAAGAGGATCACGGCGAAGTAGGCGAGAATCTGTAACCATCCATTCAGCGTCATGTCAGAATTTCTCCGGACGCAACAACGCGTAGATCAGATACACCATCAGCAGAACGCTTACGGTCAACATCACAATGTTTTCCAGGCTCATGGAGGTGTCCCTTATTTCAGCTTGTCGCAGGCGACGGTGTAGGCAATGGCAATCACAAAAAAGACGATAGTGCCGAGAACCATCAGAAAATCCATGGCAAGCCCCCAATAGACGATTTAACAGAACCGCCCGTAAGAATGGCCTAAGAAAGTTATAAAGAGTTCATAAAGAAAAGCTGCCGGGTTGATTTGACATGTGGAAAACATGAAAGTATGGTAATAACATGTCAAAGATGATTCAGCTTCGTAACGTGCCAGATGCTTTGCATCGCAGCCTAAAGGCTCGCGCGGCCATGGCCGGCATGTCGCTCTCAGATTATCTGTTAGCGGAGATCAAAGAAATCGCGGAGCGGCCAACGCTAGCGGAGTTTCGGGAGCGCTTGCATCAACGCAAACCGGTTGCGGTACAGCTCGATACGGCTCGCATGGTGCGAGAAGAGCGAGAAGCGCGATGATCGTCCTGGATGCGTCCGCCACAGTTGACTGGCTTCTTCAGACATCTGAAGGGCAGCGCATCGAGAAGCGGATATATTCTGTCAAGGGATCCCTGCATGCTCCGCACCTGTTGGATCTTGAGGTAACTCAGGTACTGCGGCGCCTGGTCCGGGCAGGAACGGTTCCAGCAAATCGTGCTGACGAAGCGGTTCGAGACTTAATGGATCTCAGGCTCACGCGGTATCCCCATTTCATGTTGTTGCCCCGGATTTGGCAACTTCGGCACAACTTTTCTGCCTATGACGCGGCCTACGTTGTGCTTGCCGAAAAACTCAACGCTGCATTGGTTACGCGTGACGCACGACTCGCTGCTGCTCCGGGCCACGCGGCTATCATCGAACTGTTTTAATCCAGTCAACCGGCGCGCCTGTTCCCTCTGGTTTGATACGCTAATCCTGTGAATATTGTCCTCAATCCCGCTGAGGCGCGGGTGCTGGGTTCGCTGGTAGAGAAAGACATCACCACGCCGGACTACTACCCGCTTTCCCTGAATGCCCTGGTAAACGCCTGCAATCAGAAAAACAACCGCGAGCCGGTGACCAGCTATGATGAAGAGACGGTCCGCCTGGCGCTGCGCAACCTGAACGACAAGCGGCTGGCCGGCGTCGCCGGCGGCGCTGACAGCCGGGTAACCAAATACGAACATCGCTTGCAGGAGGTCTTCAACTTCAGTCGTCCGGAGACGGCGATCCTGTGCGTGCTGCTCCTGCGCGGTCCGCAGACGCCAGGAGAGCTGCGCGGCCGCACCGAGCGCATGCATCGCTTTGAGCATCTCGACGATGTGCTCTCA
>DATDGL010000146.1:0-14981 GCA_036522115.1 Candidatus Angelobacter sp. | reverse complement strand
AAGACGGAGCCGGTAGCCGAGACGAAGCCAATAGAAAAAGTGGAAGCTGCGGACGAGGTTGAACCGGCAAAACCAGAGGAGGAGCCGGAGCCGGTGACGGAAGAGAAGCCGGTAGAGAAAGTAGCCGCTGCGGACGAGGTTGAACCGGCAAAACCAGAGGAGAAGCCGGAGCCAGTGGCGGAGGAGAAGCCGGTAGAGAAGGTCGCCGCTGCAGACGAGGTTGAACCGGCAAAACCAGAGGAGAAGCCGGAGCCAGTGGCGGAGGAGAAACCGGTAGAGAAGGTAGCCGCTGCGGACGAGGTTGAGCCGGCAAAACCAGTGGAGAAGACGGAGCCAGTGGCGGAGGAGAAGCCGGTAGAAAAAGTAGCCGCTGCAGACGAGGTTGAGCCGGCAAAACCAGTGGAGAAGACGGAGCCGGTGGCGGAGGAGAAATCGGCAGAGAAGGTGAAAGCTGCGGACGAGGTTGAACCGGCAAAACCAGAGGAGGAGCCGGAGCCGGTGACGGAAGAGAAGCCGGTAGAGAAAGTAGCCGCTGCAGACGAGGTTGAACCGGCAAAACCAGAGGAGGAGCCGGAGCCAGTGGCGGAGGCGAAGCCGGTAGATAAGGTCGCCGCTGCAGACGAGGTTGAGCCGGCAAAACCAGTGGAGGAGACGGAGTCGGTGACGGAGGAGAAGCCGGTAGAGAAAGTAGCCGCTGCAGACGAAGTTGAACCCGCAAAACCAGTGGAGAAGACGGAGCCGGTAGCCGAGACGAAGCCGATAGAAAAAGTGGAAGCTGCGGACGAGGTTGAGCCGGCAAAGCCAGAGGAGAAGACGGAGCCGGTGGCGGAGGAGAAATCGGCAGAGAAGGTGAAAGCTGCAGACGAGGTTGAGCAGCCAAAACCACCTGAACGATCTAAGAGGCGGCGCCGATCAAAACTGGAAATCAAGGAAGAGAATATTCTCGACAATCTCTACCGGGCGACGCCAGGAACCGAGAAACATCAGGAACTGGAGCAAAGTTACAACGAGATGCGAAGGCTGCGATTAAAGCAAAGTCCTGAGAATTATGTGTATTTGCGAGACGTGCGCCACGAATTTGAATTCGAGGAAAAATTCGATGGCGGAGGCCGCCGGATCGGTCTGGCCGCACGCAATGCGATTGATCCTGCTCGCCCCGATGAAGGGCGCTATCCATTGCGAAATCCTGAAACCGTGATCAACTGGCGCAACACGCGCATCGGCGAGAAGCTGGATCGCAACTTGCGAACCAAAATATCCTCCGGGACAGGTTACGATGCTGGGCACCTGGTTGCACTGGAGTTTGGAAGCGACCCAAATGAGCGCCGTAATATCTCGAACCAAAACGCGATGCAAAACGAGGGCCTTGGAACGTACCGCGACTTCGAGCGCCGGGCGCGCGCCATCGCGGCGAAAGGGTACAAAGTTGGCGTTGATATCGAAACAACGTTTACACCTGAAGGAGACGAAAAGGGACGGAAGGTGACGACGTTTGAGCGCGATGACGCCGGCCAAGCGAAATCGGACACGGAGCTTACCACCCATTTCCTCAACACTTCCTCTCCCTTAACGCGACGAATCGAAGAAGGTGCGTACGAAAAAGGTGATTCCCAAAAGCTCAGAGCCGAGGCATGGGAGGACGCGCGTAAGCAGATCAAGGAGCAGGAGGAATACGCCGGGCTGTCGATTGAGGAGCGTAGGGCGCTCATCCACTCGATTCCTCCCAAGGATAAGAGTCAAGAATAGTCGACCTGGCCGCTCTTGCAGCACCGGCACTCTGCCCTGTCGCAAGTTAAGAAACTGTGCGGGCCGCTACACCGGCTTTCCAATATCTTTGGGGACCAGCCAACGGAACCAAAAAGCGCTGGCGAGAGCACCTCTGAGTTGGGCTAAAGAAATAGAACGTTGTAGTGTGTTGCCATAGGCAAGATTCCAAGGAGTTAGCTGCAACATTTTGGGCCACAGCCAGCAGCAGTCTGGCTCAACGGTTTTGCCGCACGGATGAAAGCGCTCATGAATTTTTCATCCGCTTGGGGTGCAATCGCGTCAACGTCTACGCCTTCTGCGGACAAGAATTCCCGAGCGTCCTCCACGTTATAAATACGGGTCGGTTCAATTTCGATCTGCCCAAAACCGGCAGATGTGAGTTTGTCGCGGTATTCGCTCTCTTCCAAAGCCCCCGCCACGCAGCCCACCCACAGGAGCACGCTCTTGCGAATCTCTTCCTTGACTTCGCCGCGCGTCACCACATCGGAGACGGCAAGCCGCCCGCCCGGCTTAAGAACCCGAAATGCCTCACGCAACACACGCCCTTTGTCCGCCGACAAATTGATTACGCAATTCGAAATGACGACATCGACCGAATTGTCAGGCAGAGGAATGTTCTCAATCTCACCCTTTAAAAATTCCACGTTATCGGCGCCCGCTTTGCGCTTGTTCTCGTTGGCCAGAGCCAGCATTTCATCCGTCATGTCCAAGCCGTAAGCTTTTCCGGCAGGACCAACGCGTTTCGCTGAAAGCAGGACGTCGATTCCGCCGCCCGACCCTAAGTCAAGCACTGTCTCACCCGGATTCAATTGGGCCAACGCCGTAGGGTTTCCGCAGCCTAGAGAAGCCCGCAGCGCCTGTTCAGGAATTTGCCGGGCTTGAGAGTCCTCGTAGAGATTCGATGTAATCGCGTCGCAAGCCGAAGGGCTGGCCGTTGTGCCGCAGCACGTATTGTCGCCAGTTTTCACCCGCAGAGCAGCCTGCCCATATTTTTTCTTCACCGCCTCTTTGATATCCGTGCTTGCCATACTTCCTTCCCCTTCTATTTACAGATTTGAATGACGTCCTGCGGTTTCAAAGCTTTGTTGCGAGTGCAGCATTCGGCATACAAAAATTGCAGGAGTTCCTGGAGAGCTTCCGTATTGGCCGAATAGCGCAGGAATGTGCTTTCCCGGCGCACTTGCACAAGACCCTCGTTTCTGAGTTTGTCGAGGTGGTGGGAAAGCGTCGAGCCTGGGATATCCAACTCTTCCTGAATCTCACCCACAACCAGGCCCTCCGGGTGCGCCGACAACAGCAGTTGCATGATTCGGAGCCTGGGTTCCGTTCCCATCGCTGAGAACATGTCGGCATACCGTGCCACCTGCTCACTTGCTTTTTTGGTTTGAGCCACTGCCATATTTCGATAATTGCAGAATTATCGGTTGCTGTCAACAGGCATATCAGGACTGCAAAAGGGCAAGGCGTCCGATGGAAGCGAGGGCGGAGATGGGAGAGGTATTACTGACCGCGCGCATAGTCGGAGGTCTTGGGCCGGCTCCTCCGTGTCGTGACGCGCAATATGCGTTGGGAAGGAGTCTCAGCAAATGCCAGGCGCGACGACTCTGCAAGCTCGCTCACCTTGCCGAAAGGCAGAATCCCCTGAGCATAAAGCGTGGCTACTGCGCGCCCGTACCCGTGCTCGCAGTCGCGGCGGGAACGGCTGGCTTCTCCCGAATCAGGATGGGCAGCCGCGGGAATGAAAATGTTCCTCCGGCATCATCGACCACGTTGACCTGGCAGGTATAGAAGCCGGGCTTGAGTTGGCCCAGAGGCACGTCGAACTGGAATACCGCTGCCTTGCGCTCGGGGGCGTTAAGCTGGCGCGCCTCTACTACCGGGGTCTCAAAGGTCTTGACCTTGCCGTTGAAGAAAAGAATGCTGGTAAACAGATGGATAGGGTTCTTGACTGCCGTTCCCTTCTCTCTTGCTTCCGTGGGTTCGGGCAACTTGTCTTTGGCCGGGTCATAGACTTCGTAGAAAAGATAAAGATGCTGGTCGGGCGTAAAGACGTGAGCGATGTTGGGAATCAGCTCGTTGCCGTCGCGCACCAGCGGGTTCTGGCCCTTCTTATTGTTCTCCCGTAGCTGGCTGGCCAGCACCACAGAACTCATCCTGAGCGGCGACTTCCTGACATCGGGAACAACAAAATCGGTTTCGAAGGAGCCGATCTTGCCGCCTTCATTCTCGCGCACCACAAATTTGAAATGATATTTGCCCGCGGGCAGCACGAAGCCGGTTGTGTACTGGACATTCTTGCGCTGCACTTGCTGTGCTGAATCCAGTGACAGCCTTACCGTCTCTCTCACGCTGCTCACCGGACGCTTCAATTCATCCAGTACTTCGCCGATCACGTCCAACGTGGCCTTGTCTTTGTCTCCGCCTTTGGTGAATGGAATCTGCGATCCCGGCACCACCAGCGAGACAGGAATGTAGAACCGGCTTTCATCCAGGCGGAAGTAAGCAGCGGCCATATAAACCGCAACATCCGTGCTGGACATCTGCGCGCCCAGTTCGTCTGTGAGTTGCCGTTCTTTGTCCTCATTATTGAAGTGTTTGTAATCCTTGGGAGCGTAGTAGCCTTTGCGAAACTCCAGATTGGTCCCCGGACGATTCATCTTCACCTGAATGCGGCGATAGTGGCCGTCGCGCAGAGGATTGTTGCTCTTGTATCCCAGCACGTAATAAACAGAGGTATCCTTTTGCACGCGATCGAAGACCTGGCCCAGATCATTGGTGTCCAGAAAGGCCTTGCCGCCGGTATCTCCGGCTAGCGTGACCAGGGTCTCCTGGCTGGCGAAGTTCTTGTCGAATTGATTCTGCACGGCCGCGCCGGTGTACATGGCGGTTCCACGCAGGCTACCGGTGGAAGCTGAGCCGCCGGGAGGCATGGCCTCCAGCCCTCGCGCATCCATGGTGTAGATGGCAACGTTACTGCGCACAGCGGTATTGATGGCCGCGCGCAGCGCCGCCTCATTCTCAATCCCGGTCTGGCTCATGCCGCTGCTGAAATAAATCATGGACTTCTTTTGATTGAAGCGCGAGAGCACCTGGCAGACAGACTGGAGCGCTTGCAGCTTGCGGTCGGTATTGAACTGGTTGTACTCGCTCTGATCGGGCGTGTAGGCGTCACCGTTCTCTTCCACAATGTCAGTGTCACCTGTGGCGCCGTTGTCCATTCCCTGCCCCTCAGATTGCGTGAAACGGTTTAGAACTTTTAGCAGGCGGGCCCGCTCGGCGGTGAAGTCCTGGTCCAGTCGCAGTGACGATGCCAATGACACGATGGCGATCATGTCCGCGGCAGCCATTTTTGTTTGCACGTACTTTTTGGCCGCATCCACAGCCCGCTGCATCTCGTCCGGCTGCATGGAAGTAAGATCGAAGAACAGCACGATCACACGCTTGTTATTGAGCGCCTCTTCCGCATCCTTCTGGGTAAGAATCGGCCTGGACGGCGGCGTCGTTTCATTCAAAGTCTGCTGCGCCGGCCCGGCGGCAGGTTCGGGAGCGGTGTCAACGTTTTCATAGTCGAAGCTGGCAATCTGCTGCGGCTTGCCATCCTCCAGCAGCGTGAAATCCTCTTTCTTCAAGTCCTGTACCGGTCTTCCCTGCTTGTCCCGCGCCACCACATTGACCAGGACAATCTCGGTTGCAACTTTGAACTTGAAATCGCCCGGCTGGAATTTTGACGACTGCTGCGACGAGGGAGCTTGGGCCGTAGCCGAGAATTGGACGAGAGTTGCGATCAGAGTTAACGTAAACCATTTGCGAAAGACTCGTGAGAATGCCTTGAAGTTCCGCATGGTCAAAACCTGTACCTCGCCATCAGTTGCGCCTTGCGCATGGAGCCCACGGAGATCACTTGGCCGAATGTTGGAGAGCCCAGCGTGGTGTCAATCCCAGTAAGATTGGCGTGATTAAAGATATTGCTCGCCGAAAGGCGCAACTCCAGGCTCTGCATTTCCTTGAACTGGATGGTCTTGGAAAATGCCATGTCAAAATCAATGGCGCCCGGCCCTTCAATGATGTTTCTGCCGGCATCGCCGAATTGTCCCGCCGGCGGAGCTGTAAATGCCGCCGTGTTGAACCATTCCTGAATACCGGGACTATTCACCGTGATCGCCTGTCCAGGGATTACATCGGGGCGAAGAGAACCGTTTGCGCCTCGCCCCAAATCCGTGAGGCTGCCAAAAATGCGCGGCGAGAATGGAAATCCTGACGCCAGCGTGATGCTGCCCTGGAAGGCAAAGCCGCCGAAGAATTTATCCTGCCAGCCGTCCCCGTGCAGCCACTTCTTTTCCTTGCCCAATGGCAATTGATAGTAGTAGTCGGCGGTGAAGCGATGACGCTGATCAAAGCTGGACAGCCCGCGTTCAGCGGCAAGGTCAAGATCGTTCTGCGCCACCGCTACAGCGGTCCCGCCAATTGAGGAGGCATTATCAATGGACTTGGAATAGGTGTATGTTCCGCCGACGGAGAAGCCGTGGCGCATACGCTTACGCACGCGAATGCTTCCGGCGTGGAAAATGGATGAGCCATTCGAAGATTCAAACAAAAAGGGCTGAGCGCTGTTCAGGAGTATGCCGTTAGAATCCAGGCTCGGAGCGCGCACCATATCGAGATGTGTTCCCTTCGATCCCGTGTAGCCGATGTTGAGGATCATGTCGCCCTTTAATTCCTGCTGGATATTCAGGTTCCAGGTTTGCACGTAGGCCAGCCGGTAGTTGGGATCGACAGCGTAACTGTTCGTAACCGGCGCGGCGCTGGGAGGAAAACCGTTCTGCAGTGTCAGCGAGGCGGGAGTTGCAGCGCTATTGGTTTCCGTAAAGGCAAACGGCGGCTGAAAACCGAGTTGAGTCGCCATGGCGCCGTACTGGCCCAGGTTGTAATTGATGCTGTATCCGCTGCGCACCACGGTCTTGGAAAAAGGCTTCCATGCAATCCCCGCTCGCGGCGCAAAATTGTTACGGTCCGGATTGATCAGGCTGTTGGAGTAGTGAATACCGGTCAGAGGTCCAATCTGGCCCGGCAGCACCGGGGCCACGGCGGTGAATCCGGGCGCGATGTCCAGGTTGGTCAGCTTGCCGCTCAATTCAGTCAGCGGCGCAACGTATTCGTAACGCAGGCCGAGATTGAACGTCAGATTTTTGGTTGCGCGCCAGTTGTCCTGCCCAAAAACGTCAAAGGAGTTGGCGCGGAAATGATAGTTGTCTCCCCCAAACTGGACGGAGGTTTGCTGGGGAAAGCCCAGCAGGAAATCCGCAAAAGCCAGGCCAGTGGCGCGGCCGGTAAAGACAAAGGCTCCGCGCGCATTCGGAGCATTGCTTACGTCAAGCAGTTGATGGCGGTAATCTCCTCCCCAGGTCCAGCTATGTTTGCCGTGGGTCAAGCTCATGGAATCCCCAAAAGAGAAGTTCTGGGTGAGACGAAACTGCGGCGATGTATCCTGCAAGCTGCTGAATTCGGGCGCAAAGCTCAGCGCCGGCAGGCCAAAATCGTTGGGCAGTTGCGATACGCCATTGATCCCTAATTGGCCCTCAATGTTGGATGTCCCGGTGAAGTGGTTGGCCGTGTTGGTATTGCTGCGGTTGTAGTTAAAGCGCAGCGAATTCAGGAACAAGCCTTTCACGGCCGTATAGCCGGCATTGGCGTTGTAGTTGTGGGTATTGAGTTGGCCTCCGAGCGCCGGAAATGGGTTGAGCAGATCATTGTTCACCCGGCTGAAACTGAAACCGCTGTTGATGCTCTGTGACCACTTCGATTTTTCCTTTGGCTGGTTCTTGTCCTGGCCGCCCTGCCTCTGTTGCTGGCGTGCTATGCGCCGCAGGCCGCCAAACGCTCCCTGGTCTGCGCTAAAGTTGTGATTGAGGCGCACCAGCACGGTATCGCTGCTGGTCGGGGCCGAGGAAACAAAATGAAAATTCCTGGTGGTTCCCGGAAGATTGGGCAACGGGATGAAATTCAGAAGACCTGCCGACGCCGCGTTAATTCCCGTGAGCTGATTGTTGGCAAATGGAGTGTGGGTGCTGGGATCCATCAGTTGCACGGGTGAGCCGGAGAAATCTCCAGAACGCTGCGCCTGAGTGGGTACGGTGGAAAAAACATCGTAAGGATTGTTGCCATGGGTCCCGGTGTAGTTGCCAAAAATAAATGTCCTGGTCCCACCGTGGTAGATGTGAGGGATATTCAACGGTCCGCCAATCGTCGCTCCAAAACGGTTCAGGCCATAGCTGGCTTTTTGTTCCGGATCGCCATTGAGAGAAAAAGGCTTGGCATCCAGCGGCGAACCATTAAAACCATAGAAGATGGAGCCGTGGGGCTTGTTGACATTGAAGCCGCGCATGCCGCGACCTCCTCCGAAACCGCCCGGCCCACCCCCTCCCATCATGAAGATCATGGGTCCACCACCAAAGCCTTCTCCGCCCCCAAAAGAGTTGAAGACTTGAACGCCGCCGGCGTTTCCCTGGCGCGCCATCTGGTCGCGCATCTCGGCCATACGGTCTTGCATTTCTCCGGGATCAAAAGTTGGCATCTCATTGCGGCCCATCGCCCCGGCGACCGCTACTGATTCCGTGCCGCCTTCCGCAGCAAGACCGGCATTGGGCAATCCAGCGCCGGCCAGAGCAGTGACATCGGCATTCACCGGCCCCGATGCTCCACCGGTATCTCCACCAGAGAGCGATAGCTGTTGCAGTCCGCCCCGGTTTCCTCCGCCTCCCATCTGCTGCGCCTGCTGCTGCCTCTGCTCTTGTTCCTGCGCCCGCGATAGCAGGAGCATGGAAAGGTCCGCTCTGGCGTTGCGGTTCTCCGCATTAATCAGTACTTCCTGTGTGACCGGCGCAAAGACTGAAAGCTCGGCGCGCACCACATATCTTCCCTTGCTGCCGACAGAAATTTTAAAGCTGCCATCCACCTCCGTTGATGTGACGTATTTTTTTCCGGTAAGCGTGTTGGCAGCGCTGACCGTAACACCAGGCAGCGGGGTTGTTCCCGATTTGACGATTCCAGCGATTTCACCAAAAGGCGCGGCAGGAGCGGAGATACCGGATGCGGAAGCCGCCTGCG
This sequence comes from Candidatus Angelobacter sp., assembly GCA_036522115.1. GTDB lineage: Bacteria > Acidobacteriota > Terriglobia > Terriglobales > Acidobacteriaceae > Angelobacter. The sequence goes on along the minus strand of DATDGL010000146.1, from coordinate 6,110 downwards.
AGTTCACGGTGGCGGAGGAACTGTTTTGCATCGCGGGTGCAGTGGCCTGTTCGGAGGAGGCAGGCGCTGATTGCCGGGCACGCAGTGGAGTTGCCGCCAGCAGTCCTGTGATTGAGGCGCAAGCTACGTAAGTCAGGAGACGATTATGGGCGCGCATCCCTTCCCCGTTCAGGCTCTAGTTCTTGGGCGTAGTTGCAGGTTGATCGCTATCCGGCTTTTTCTGATCAGGGGGTAGACCGCCTGGAGCCCTGAACATGCGCCCACCACCAACCCTCAATTCCTTTGCCACGAAGACCCCGTTCTTGACTTCGCCCTGACCAAACACAAAATCCTCTGGCTTTATATCTGCGAGCGTAATGCTCTCCTGGCCTTTCTTGAATGAGGTGTTTTCGTCCACCTGGATATTGATGGTCTGCTGGTTGTCCGGACGGGCTATGGTCAGCGTGGTTTCGTTGATGCTCTTGATCTGACCGGCAACGAACGTCTTGCCCCAATCTTCCGGCTTGAATTGTCCTCTGCCAGCGCCAGCGCCTCCGCCCATACCAAAGCCGCCACCTTGCTGCATCCGCTGCAACATCTCAGGAGTGACAAGCAGCACCAGGAATGCATCCAGGTTATTGCCGGCGAGCTGGCCACGGGCAAACACCGTGTCATTGACTTTGATCGCGCTCAACTTTACCGGCTCACGTTCCTTGAGGATGCGGGTGTTTTCGCCGGTCTTGATGATCACCGGATCTCCGCCATTCATTGGGGCGACGGTCAGAGAATCGGCGGTCATGGCAGTAACTTTTCCGGCAATGTTTTCTCCCGGCCTCATCTGCCCGGGAGAGCGCCCCCCCTGCGCACATGCGGGAACGGTAGCCAGACTAAGAACGATCAACATCAAGAGATGTTTCATTCATATGTCCTTGGTTCGTTAAGCTAAAAGATCTATCAGAATCCGCCAGACGGAGCTGAAATTGATTGAACCCAGTATAAGGGGGAGTGCCGCTTTTTCGCTGTAAATCCTCTGTAAACAGGAGGTTAACAACGCTATTGCGATGGTACGGGTTTCTTCTCTTCGCTTTGGCTATCGGTCGCTGGCCGGTTGATGGTGACCCTGGCGTTGGCGGTGCCGATCAGACTGGTGTGATCATCCATGACTCCCAGCCGCAGCAGATAGTTACCGGGAGGAAGGTCAATGTTCCGCTGGCATGGGACAATGGATTTCATGACTCTGGTGAAGGTCTCCGGCAACAGCGCCAGCTTCAAGGTTGTGGCTTCCGTCTTAATCAGCTTTCCTTTTTCTGTGTAAGCTTGCACGGCGCAATCCACCACAGCATGCTGCAAACCGTCATCCAGTTTTTCAAAGCTCACCGCGTGTGGATCCAGGCCAAAGTTAATCAGCACCTTATTTTCAGTTTTCTCTGAGGGCTGCACCACTCCAGCATGAAAGCGCAAACCGGTGGAAACCGGGAAGTCCATGCTGAGCGCGCGGCCAAAGGCAATCGCCTGTCTTTTTGGGTCATTGTCGGCCATCAGTTTGGGATCAAGCGCGTAGTAGCCAAGACGGTAACGAAGTTTGACTCCCTGGCGTCCGACCTTGAGGCGGATTTTGCGGAACTTCCCATTCCAATCTTTATTTTCGGGGTAATAAGCCAAGGTGTAATAGGTTGAGCCATCATCAACGCTCTTGCGGATAGCTACATCCAGATCGTTGCGGTTGTAGAACGCTTTGCCTCCGGTTCGCTCGGCCAAATCCTGCATGGCGCTGTGGACGGACTGGAGCGCAGCAGCCTCATTGCTGATGGTCTGCTGCATACGGCCGGGGCGGCCCAGCGACCGCCCAAACTTATCGTTGCCCGAATTGGCAGCGCTGAAAGCGGAGTAGCCGACAAGTCCCCGTGCATCCACCGGATAAACCGCGATCTGGGCGTCCGTAAGGTTTTCAGCGGCGTCCGCAATCTGCGGCGCGTAATTGCGCATCGAGGTAAAGCTGCCGGTGCTCAATGTCAGGTCTGGATCAATGCTGATGGGAAATGCTTCTGAAATCCAGATCAGGTTTTTTCTGCCTGCATATCCGGAAAGAGCACGCGCCAGGGAGTTGAGGGCATCCAGCGTGTACTGCACGCGAAGATCGGTCTGAAATGAGACACGCTCGTTCTCGAACTGCTGCATCGCCTGCTGCATCTCCGCCGGAACCATCCCGGAATCGAATGCGCCCGGCGGAGCCAATTCGATATCCGGCCCGCCTCCCGGATTATCCTGGAGCGGGGAGACCGAGCCCTTCAGGTTCTTCACCACATTCTTGAGGACGGCGGGGTCGGAGGTAAAGTCCTGTAGCAGGTGCAGCTTACGATCCAGCATGTAAACCGCTATAGGAGCTCCCTCCGGTATTTTTGCCAGATATTTGATCATCTGGTCGCGCACATAGGCCTGATTGGACAAATTGGTGTTCAGGCCGTCCAGCAGGAGGACACTGAGCGCCGTGTCCGAGTTGTACTTTGGTATGTTCGAGAAAACTCCCGGCGGCAGGTCCGCAGGCGGCTGCTTCACAGAAGCAGTTCCGGGAGCAGGAGGATGTTGAAAGCTGAACGCGCGCAGCTTCTGCTCCTTGCCGTCTTCCAGAACGGTGAAATCCTCTGCTTTCAGGTCCATCACCGCTTCGCCTTTGCCGTTGTTGGCCACCACGTCCACTACAACCAGGCGCGTGATCGCTCGCAGTACCGTGGCCGATTCGTAAACTGTTTTCGGCGGTTCCTGCACCTGGGCCTTCGATGAGGCATCCGGCTGTTGTACCGGGGAGTCTGAAGTGGCCGGGGTGGATCGTAAGGGGCTACAGACCGATAGCAGTAGAGCGATAAAAAAGAAGCTGCGACAGTGGCGCTGCCCCATAAACAGAGAACTCCCAACGGGGATCGTAGCAGGTTTCCCGGAAGTTTTGCGACTTTTGGCGGTTAAGATTGATTGAGTGGAACTCACCGGTAAATGCCCTCAGTTAAGATCTGTAAGCTGGTTTGCTATCATTTAACGGCTGCAAGAAGCCCTTTCAAACTGAAAAGCATTGCGTTTGTATCCCATGGATGATCGAAAGAGTTTCCTGGTCAGGCATCTTGGCTTACGTGGCATCGCCCTTTTTGAGGCGGCCAAGGGCCTGCTTGCCCTGCTACTGGGAATCGGGCTGTTGAGCATTCGACATAAAGACCTGGAGGCGATGGCCAGTCGCTTTCTGGGGCTCCTGCACATCAACCCTGACCACCATTTCCACCATCAGGTGTTGCAAGCGGCAGGAAGAGTCACAAGTCATAGCATCTGGTTATTCGTCTTTGGAATGGTGGTTTATGCTCTGATCCGCTTTGCTGAGGCCATCGGGTTGTGGCTGGAAAGAGTATGGGCGGAGTGGTTCGCTATCATTTCCGGCTCCATGTACCTTCCCTGGGAAATCTACGAGCTGATACGACGGCAGACATGGATCCGCTGGGGCATCTTAAGCGTCAACGTGATCATTGTCATTTACCTGGTATGGCTGCGAATTGAGATGCACAAGTCGAGAGAGCGGAATTCCGGCGGGACCCAACCCGCGCCAGCAACTTGATCTGAGTTATTCATTCACCCCAGTCAAGGTGAGCGCAGCCAGCAGGATGCGCTTCAATCCCAGGTCACGATGGGTGCAATCAAACCATTCGCGCAGGGTGTGCGCGCCGCCTCCATCTCCGCCTGAGCCAATGGTGATGGCTTCTTTGCCCATTGAAAGAGGAATATTGGCGTCGGTTGAGGCGAGGCGGGGAATCGACTTAATGCCCAGGTGGGCATCCACAGCGCGTATGACTTGAACGATCCGAGCGTCAGAGGGCAAAGTAGCGGCTGGGCGGTCCCCGATGATTTTGATCTCAAAATTGACCCTCTGTTCGGCAGAATTTGAGGGTGCAGCCGATCGAACTGATTCGTGGAGCCGCGCTTCCAACTTCTGTAATTCATGGGAGGATGCGGAACGCAAATCCACCCTCGCACTGGCCGACTCTGGGATGGAATTCACTGAGGTCCCGCCCTGGATTACACCAATATTGAACGTGGTGCGCGGCGACTCCGGAACCTCAGCCTGGCTGAAGTGCGACAGCGCGCGGCAAAGCAGAACTATGGGGTTGGGAATGCCGAAGTCGCTCCAGGAGTGCCCCCCAGGGCTGCGGAAGGTGACTTCAAAACGTTTGCTGCCTAATGCCTGCGTGACATAGGTGTCGGCGCCCGCGCCGTCAATGACCAGCAAGCCGCGGATAGCATTGCCCCAATGAGGATCGGCAAAGATATGGCGCATGCCGCGCAGGTTCCCCTCGCCTTCTTCCCCCACGTTGCCGATGAAAACAATGTTTCCGGCGGGCCGGACGTCGGATTGCTTGAGCGCCGAAGCAACGGCCAGCATGGCCGCGACGCCAGCGGCGTTGTCGCTGATCCCTGGGCCATAGAGTTTGCTCCCATCTTCATGTGACTCTACAGGGGTACCTTGGGGAAAAACCGTGTCCAGGTGCGCGCTCATGCCGAACAGCGGTGCCTGCGCATCGTGGGAGAAGTGGCCGAAGACGTTTCCCAGGTCGTCAACTTCGACGTCATGAAGACCCAGATCCAGGAACCTCTGCCGCAGCCACTCTACGCGGGCGGCTTCTCCAAAGGGGGGCGCGGGGATTTGGGCCAAGTCCATCTGCCAGCGACGAAACTCCATCTCGTGAATGTGCAGGTAACGAAAAGCCTGGTGGATGGCGCGAAGCTCAGCAATGCGGGAGACCTCCTGCTGAGGCGTGAGGCTGGGCGTTGCCGAGGCGGGGCTGCGGACTGACATGCAATTAAGGTACTACGCGGAGAGTGTAGTTAGCCATCGGACGACGCACGCTGGTCAGGATCTGCAACAGCCATGTAAAAAAAGCGGCCCGATGAGAGGCCGCTGCAAAACCTTGCAACTTGGATTTCAGAGCTTATTTGGGGGGAGGAGTGGCGGTGGTGCTGCCGGCGCCCTTTTTGCTTTTCTTGCCACCCTTGTGGGCTTTGCTGGTTTTAGTGGCTTTCTTGCCGCTCGCGGTTTTAGGGGGTTTGGTGTCGGTGCTGCCACCGGTGGCCTGCCCAAACGACAGAGTGGCGCCCAGTAACATGGTCATTACAACTGTGAATAGCCTCTTCATGCAATCTCCTTCAAAGGAAAGTTTTTCGAGATTCGTTACAGATGAACCCGCGCCCAATAAATTAGTTGCTTTCCCTCCGGGAAAGCAAATCTGAGCGGGTTGCTTCACGGCAAGGGAAGGTACCGGAAAAGGATAAAAAAAGCGGCCCGATAAAAGGCCGCTCTAAAATTGGACCCAATTCTGGAGAGCTTATTTTGGCGGTTGAGTCGTGGTTGTAGTGCTTGATCCCTTTTTGCTTTTCTTGCCACCCTTGTGGGCTTTGCTGGTCTTTGTGGCTTTCTTGCCGCTCGTGGTTTTAGGGGTCTTGGTGTCGGTGCTGCCGCCACCGGTCTGCGCAAACGCCAAGGTGGCGCCGAGCAGCATTGTCATTACTAATGTGAATAGCTTCTTCATGCAATCTCCTTCAAAGGAAAGTTTTTTGGAGTTTCGTTACTTCCGAGCTTCATTCTTACTAACCCACAACCAATCAATTAGTTTTCCTCTGGACCTATCCGACCAGCAAAAGAAAGCGGCCCCGAACAGGGACCGCTCAAAAGATTGAAGCAGTTATTGCCAGCTTATTTGGGTGGCGGGGTGGTGGTTCCACCGGAATTTTTCTTGCCCTTCTTGCCGCCCTTATGGCCTTTCTTGCCGCCTTTGTGGGCCTTTTTGCCGGAAGTAGTGGTTGTCTGGCTTCCTGTACTGCCGGTGCCCGTTTGCGCGAATGACAATGTTGCGCCAAGCAACAGCGCGCACACTAACGTGAACAGTTTCTTCATACAGTCTCCTTTAAAGGAAGTTTTTCAGAGTTAACAAATGAAACCCGTACTGGAGTGAAAGTTGCTAAGGTGCTGTGTATAAATAAGTACTTCAACTGAAGATTACAATATGATAGCGTTCGTGCATGGTGATGTCTGCGGCAGGCATTCGGCAGATTCGGCAGCGTTATGCGGAATTATCACCTGTTTTGGATGAGCGGGGACG
>DATDGL010000145.1:0-21766 GCA_036522115.1 Candidatus Angelobacter sp. | reverse complement strand
ACTCTCATTCGCTGCAACTCCTTTTGGCTCAAGGTCACCATCCTGTGAGGGTGACATTTTTTCGTTGCAGATAAGGGGTGACATTATTTTGGAGCATCTACACCCAAACCAGGCGGTTTGACATCTCTTTGCCCCTCTAATTAGACTAAAAAGTCGTGGTCTACAACTGCCAGAACCGTTGTTGTTGTTGTTGCTGTTGTTACGGCGCCGCACCGGTTTCTGGCGGGTTTCAACGGATCTGAGAATTACAGTTTCCTAATTGACCCACTCGCCAGCCGGGTGGGTTTTGTTTTTGGAATAAAAGATTCCACTATCGGCAAAGAGCAATGCTCGTTATCAGGAAAAGCGACTACGAAGCACTTCGGAAGCACGGAGAAGAAACCTATCCACACGAGTGCTGCGGCGCGTTGCTGGGAACCTTCAACCATGCAGACCGCGTGGTAGAGCAAGTGGTGCGCTGCGGCAATACGCGCGACGACCGACCGCAGGACCGCTACCACATCGATCCCAAGGAGCTGATTGCGATCCAACGCCAGGCGTCCCAGCAAGGGTTGGAGATTGTAGGTTTTTATCACTCGCATCCCGATCATCCGGCGCAGTGGTCGCGAACCGATCTGGCTGAAGCCCACTGGCTGGGCTGTTCCTATGTGATCACCCAGGTGGAAAAAGGTTCAGCCATCCGCACCAATTCTTTCGTCCTGCTCGGGGAGAGCGAAGACGATAAACATTTTCAAACGGAAGAAATCAGCGTTACCGCTGTTGTGGAGGACCAACCGCTATGTCACTGAAAGTGAGTATTCCAACCCCATTGCGCCGCTATACAGACGGCAACGGAGTGATTGAAGTTTCAGGCGGCTCCGTCGGTTCGGCGATGGATTCGCTTTTGCAGCAATATCCATCGTTGAAGAAGCAGCTTTACACCGATGATGGCCGGCTGCGTTCCTTCGTCAACGTATATCTCAATGACGAAGATATCCGGTACCTTCAAAAGGCTGAGACAACCGTAAAAGGCGGCGATACCATTTCCATCGTGCCCTCCATTGCCGGCGGAACAAGTAATTAGTTGGCAGTTTGCAAAGCAACGGCAACAACAAGATCAAATGCAACACCAAATTCAAAAGCGAACCACGAGAAGACGTCCGCAGGCAACGCAAACGGCCGTCTCAGAAATGCCAGCTACCGCGAAGACTCGAACTGCCGATGTCCCGATTGTTTCCCACGGCGCCAGTCCCCTGGCCCGTGTCGGCAATACGCCTTTGCTGCGCTTTGAGCGTCTGGCGCATGAATGGCCGCACATAGAAATTTTGGGCAAGGCAGAATGGGCCAACCCAGGAGGCTCAGTCAAGGACCGCGCAGCTTTCAACATTATCGAGACCGCTGTGCGATCGGGGGCGCTGGGTCCGGGCAAGCGGTTGCTGGATGCCACGAGCGGGAACACCGGCATTGCCTACGCCATGATCGGCGCTGCCCGCGGCATTCCGGTTACGGTTTGCGTTCCGGCAAATGTCTCGCCGGAGCGCAAGCGCATCCTCGCAGCTTATGGCGCAGAGGCCATCTGGACTGATCCATTGGAAGGTTCGGATGGCGCCATTCGCAAGGCCAGAGAGATTCAGGCGGCCGATCCCGATAAATATTTCTATGCTGATCAATACTCTAATGACGCCAACTGGCAGGCCCACTACTACGGCACGGCGGAAGAGATCTGGTCGCAAACCCAGGGCGCTATCACGCATTTTGTCGCCGGACTTGGCACCAGTGGAACCTTCGTCGGGACCACCCGCCGATTGAAGGATCTGAATCCTGCCATTCAGGCAATCTCCTTCCAGCCTGAATCAGCCTTCCATGGGCTTGAAGGGCTCAAGCACATGGCCACCGCGATCGTTCCCAAAATCTATGACCCTTCACTGGCGGACTCCGAGCTGGAAATCGGGACAGAAGCGGCATATGACATGGTGAAACGTGTGGCCCGCACAGAAGGAGTCCTGATTGGGATTTCCTCGGGAGCCGCCTTGGTTGCGTGCCTTATGGTGGCGCGACAGTTGGCGCAAAAGGAAAACCATTCAGCCGTAATCGTTACTGTGCTCCCCGATTCAGCGGACAAATACCTGAGCGAAAACTTCTGGAATGAGTAGCTTCCTTCCGCGCCTCCTGATCGTCTGATCATCAGCACTCGTGTAAGATCAATTTCCACCGAGGTCTCGAGGCCTTCATGAAAAAACTTTCTCTATTCCTGCTTCTCTCGTTCCTGCTGGTGCGCGCCCAGACGACGGTAGACTCGCCGAAGCCGAGCGCCGGAGCCGCTCGTTACACGTTTCTTTTGGCAGGGAATAAAGCCGGTTTTGAAACGTCAGCCGCTGAGCCGGATGGGACATTAGTCTTTCATTCTGAATTCAACGATCGTGGCCGTGGTCCAAAGATTGACGAACGCATAGTGCTGGGCAAGGATGGCACTCCTGCCCAACTGGAAAATAAAGGCAACGACTATTTGAAAGCGCCCGTCAACGAGCATTTTTCCATCAACAACGGCAAGGCTGTGTGGAAGAGTGAGACTGAAGAGGGCGAAAAGCGCCTTTCCGGCGGAGCATTTTACCTAAGCGGTTCAGGTACTACTCTGGAAACGGGAGTATTAGCGCGTGCATTATTAGCGGCGCCTGGACATCGGCTGGCGTTATTGCCTGAGGGCGAAGCAACCATCGAGAAGCTGAATAGCCTCAAGGTGCAGGCCAACGGACAGTCACGCACCGTCATTCAATATTCGATCGGCGGACTGGGCTTCGCTCCTTCGTCAATCTGGTTGAATGAAGATGGAAGTCTTTTTGCCGTCAGCTTCAGTTGGATTGCCGTGGTGGCGGAGGGCTGGGAGTCCACAGTTGATGTCCTCAACAAAGCTCAGGACCAGCTTCAAAGTCAGCGGGCCGGAAATCTGGCAAAGAAACTGGCCCATAAGCCGGCACAACCACTTGTGTTCGAGCACGCAAACCTGTTTGACGCAGATGCAGCCGCCATGCGCTCCGGCAGCACCGTAGTGATCAGCGGAAACAAAATCACCGCAGTAGGCCGCGATGGACAGGTCAACATCCCCCCAAACGCAGAGATCATTGATGCAGCAGGCAAAACCCTGATGCCCGGACTGTGGGACATGCATGTCCACCTGTCGCGCGAAGACGGCCTCCTGAACATGGCCGCCGGCGTTACCTCAGTCCGCGACCTGGCCAACGATATCGACTTCCTGACCGCGACGAAAAAACGGTTTGATGAAGGCGCTGAGATCGGTCCTCGCATTCTGATGGCCGGATTCCTGGATGGCCGTGGACCCTATCAAGGTCCAACCAAGGTTTTTGCCGATACGGAAGAGGAAGCCAAAGCAGACATCGACCGGTATGCCAGCCTTGGCTACGTGCAAATCAAGATCTACAGCTCCATCAAGCCGGAGCTGGTTCCCAAAATTGCACAAATGGCCCACAGTCACGGCATGCGTGTGAGCGGCCACGTCCCTGCAGGGATGATCGCCCGCCAATTCGTGCTGGATGGCGCCGACGAAATTCAGCACATGAACTTTATCTTTCTGAATTTCATGCCATCTGTGAAAGATACCAACACGCGGACGCGGCTCACGGAAGTTGCCGCGCATGGCGCTGAGATTCATCCCGAGTCAAATGAATCAAAGGAATTCATTCAGTTTCTGAAAGAGCATAAGACCGTGGTGGATCCCACGCTGGGGGTTTTTGAAAGCTCTTATGTTGACCGTCCGGGAGTGATGGCGGTGGGGATTACAGCAGTCGCAGACCGGCTGCCGGCTCAAATCCGCCGCGGTTTTCTAGGTGGCGGCCTGCCTGTGGACAAGGGGCTCGACCAAGGCTATCGGGATTCCTTCCAGCAGATGCTCAAGATGACAAAGGCGCTCTACGATGCTGAAGTTCCCATTGTCGCCGGAACAGACGGATTGGCCGGATTCTATCTTCATCGCGAGTTGGAGCTTTATGTGCAAGCTGGGATTCCCGCGCCCAGGGTGCTGCAACTGGCAACGCTCGGCGCCGCGCGAGTAATGAAGCGCGACCATGAACTGGGAAGCATCGCTCCCGGCAAGCTGGCGGACGTCATATTGATCGATGGCGATCCGGCTCTGCACATCAGTGATGTCCGTAAAGTGCAGACTGTGGTAAAGGATGGCGTGGTTTACCAATCTGCGGACCTGGATCGAGCCTTGGGAGTCAAACCTCTGTACTGACGTTACTTATGTAATCTATTCCTCACGTCTCCTAAGCGATTAACTGTATCTGTCCCCCGGAATCGCCGCACCTTTCTGCGTAGTTGCATCCTCTCGCCGCATATTCAGGCGGGGCAAGGTAAGGTCTTGATGTGGAAAGGTTTTTGAGGAGAGATCCATTTGAATACCACCGTTCGCGTCCTCATCATCTTTTTTTTAGGAATTTCCGCCACGGTAGCGGTCTGCGCGGAACAGCCATCAGACGCCATGCAGGTCACTACCACCTCAGTTGAGGCCCGGAACCATTTTGAACAGGGGCTGACGCGCATGGAAACGCTGCACTGGGAGGAGGCTTTGCAGGAGTGGCGAAAGGCAACGCAGGCCGATCCTCAGTTTGCCCTCGCCCATATTTTTCTCGCCATGCTCTCGCGCGACCCGGTCGAGCAAGTGGAGGAACGCAAGAAGGCGGTTGCTACCCGCGACTCTGCGGGACCGGAAGAGCAGTTGATTATCGATTGGATCGCCAATGCCAACCGCAGCCAATGGATTCCCGCAATCGAGGCAATGAATGAGGCCCTGGGCCGCTTCCCGCAAGACAAGCATCTGGCCTGGCTGGCCGGTTTGTGGCTGGAGAACCAGCGCCAATCCGAGCGCGCCATTCCCTTATTTGAGCGCGCCAATAAGATTGATCCCAAATTTGCCGACCCCCTGAACCAGGCTGCATATTGCTACGCGCGCCTGGGAAATTTCGATAAGGCTTTTGCGAACATGGAGCGCTATGCCGAGCTTCTTCCTAATGAAGCCAATCCACAGGACTCTCTGGCGGAAATCTCACGCATGGCAGGAAGGTTTGAAGACGCGCTCACCCACTACCACGCATCGCTCAAGATCGATCCAAAATTTATCGAGTCGCAGGCCGGCCTGGGAGATACCTACGCGGTGATGGGAGAGGAAGCAAAAGCGCGCGAAGAATATGCGATCGCCATCGCAAAGGCTACCACTCGCATAGAGAGCATCAGCTTTGCCTTGCAATCGGCCGCTACCTATGCCCGTGAGGGTGATTTTGCCAATGCCGACGCCGCCTATCAAGCCGTGGCCCAGGACGCCCACCGCAAGGATGTGGGAACACTCGAGGCAGAGGCGTATCGCATGATGTCCGTGTACCAGAGAGACAACGCCAAAGCCATGGAATTGCTGAAGCGGGCTGAAGCAGTGCTAGGTGAACCTCATCCCATGAGCAAGGCGGCTGAGGAACAGGAGTTGGCGCTGATTCTGCGCACGCGTGCCGGGCGCGCCGTCCACGATGGCAGCATGGCCACCGCTGAAGCGGCGCTCAAGCGCCTGGGCATAATTGCCGGCGAGAACCACAGCGGGCAGGTCCAGTTTGGCTACAACGGGGCTATTGGCGCGGTACTGCTGGCGCGCGGCAAGTATCAGGAGGCGATCTCCCACCTGGAAGAAGACGACAAGAATCCATTTTCCATGCAGCGGCTGGTCATCGCTTACACCAAGGTTGGCGACAAGGAAAGCGCACGCCGAACGTCGAATAGGTTGTCGCGTTACTACGATCCCAGCATCGAACAGGCGGTGGTGGTGCCTGAGTTCCGCAAAGCCCTGGTGGCGCAAAAGGACAAGAACTAAGTTCCGCCTACGATTCCACGAGTTCACCTTGCTGGTTAATCACAACACGCTTTACAGGCCGTAACCGAAGATTGAGATGGTATCGTGTATGCCCGAGCTCACCGGCGCGAACCAAAGCGCCTTTCTCGACCAGATCAACCAGATCGCGCGTCGCTGTTGCCGGAGATGCTCCCGTAATTGCCGCATACTTGCCCGCGCTCATTCCACCTTTAAAGCCCTCCGGGCCTTCTTGGAACATGCGGAGCAACACCTTCCCTTGTCGTCCATTCATCTGGCCTTTCACGCGGTCCAATAAGCGCGTCTTATCGATCAGGAATTCAACCAGCGCAAGTGTTCTCCGCTGCGCTTCAATCACGATCCCGGCGAACCACGCCAGCCAGGCGGTGATTTCGTTTTGCCGGTTCGCAGCTTCCAGCGCGTGGTAGTAGTTTTTCTGATGGGCAAGAATTGTAGCGGCCAATGCCGTCAGAGTCGGCTGGCCTAGATTTTGAGATAAGGATTTTTCCGCAAGCGCGCGCCCGATTCGACCATTGCCATCTTCGAACGGATGAACGGACTCGAAATACAAATGTGCTATCCCTGCCCTGGTCAACCCAGGCAAGGCTTCTCTGTTCCCCGGCGATGCCTGATTGAACCACTGGATGAACCTCTTCATTTCCGGATGAACCCGAGATGAAGGCGGCGCTTCAAAATGCACCTTTGGCCTTTCCAGGCGGCCAGATACAACTTGCATCGGTTCCTTGCTGGTGCGATAGCAGCCAATGTCTGCGAGATCACGTCTTCCGCTCATCAACATCCGGTGCCAGCGAAACAACGTCTCGCCAGAAAGTGGTACTCTCCACGATCGGTAGAGATCAACCATCATTTCGGCAATGCCTTCTTCGGCAGGCTTGGCCCGTCGCTTGTCAATTGCCAGACCAAGCTGTTTGCGGATAGAAGATTGGACGCTTGCCCGATCTAGAATTTCACCCTCAATCTCTGAAGTTGTGACCGCCTCTGTGCTCATGGCCTCAACCGCAAGCTGCTCTTTCTCTTCACTGCCCAGATGCTTCACGGTTCCCGCGAGCATTCCCCCGCCAACCAGGAACTCTTGCTCTGCACGGGACAGGCGCGAGCTGTCCCATCTAAAGTTCGGCCAATCCAGTCGTTGCCAGTTCCATTTCATGAGCGATAGGGGATTGTCTATCGCTCATAATAGGCGGTGATTGTGAGCGATAGCAAGCGATGGTATCGCTCACCCTCGTATTCTGGGGCATATTACCACTGTAACTTGTCCCACGCCCTGCTTGGGTCTTAACTAGTTCTAATCGCTAAGTTTCGCCTCGCCGGGCGATGAATGTCCGGCGGGAGCAACACCCGCAGATTTAAGGAGAATCAACCCAGATGGGCCCCACGCGCGTCAAAATTTTCATCGTTGCACTTTTGCTGGTTGCACTCACGGCCTCTGCCGAGCGGCAATCCAGCGGCATGCAGATGTCCACCAAGTCAGCTCAGGCACGCGCTTTCTTTGAGGAAGGCCTGGCCAAGATGGAGACCCTTCACATTCAGGCGGGCCTTCAAAGCTGGCGCAACGCAGCCCAGGCTGACCCCAGTTTTGGGCTGGCGCACATATTTCTTGCTTACTTTGCTCAGGACCCAACGGAGCAGGTAACGGAACGTGAAAGAGCGCTGGCGGTAATTCAATCGGCCGGTCCGGAAGAAAAGCTCATCATCGACTGGCTGGCCAACGGCAGCAAGGGCCAAATGGTGCCGGCTATCCAGGCCATGAACGAGGCCCTGGAGAGCTACAAACACGATAAACATCTGGCGTGGCTGGCCGGCTGGTGGTTGCTGCTGGCCCAGGACGAGCCGGGGAAGGCCATCCCGGTGTTTGAACGGGCCATCAAACTCGATCCCAAATTTGCCGATCCGTGGAACGAAGTCGCGTACTGCTATGCGCGCACCGGCAACTACGAAAAGGCGTTTGAGCACATCAAGAGATATACAGAACTTCTTCCCAACGAAGCCAATCCCCAGGATTCCTATGCGGAACTTTCCCGCATGGCGGGCCGGTACAACGAGGCGTTGACGCACTATCATGCTTCGCTCAAGCTGGACCCAACCTTTATTGAGTCGCAGCTCGGCCTGGGTGATACCTACGCGCTGATGGGAAATGAAGCTCGCGCGCGTGTCGAATACGCAACCGCCATCCACAGCGGGACCAAAGTTCAGGGAGTCTTGTGGTCATTGCAGTCCGCCGCAACCTACGTGCGCGAAGGGAATCTGGGCAGCGCGGATACGGCTTTCCAGCAAGCTGCGGAACAGGCCCACACCGCTGATTTTGCCAACCTGGAAGCCGAAGCCTATCGCAGCATGGCCCTGTATCAGAAGAACCAGGAAGCTGGCGCCAAGTGGCTGATGCAGGCTGAATCGGCAGTGCGGGAGAACCATAAAGTGCCGCAGGCGCTGTTGGACCAGGAGTTGGCCTCCATCCTCAGGACAGGCGTAGACCTTGCCGTCCAGAATGGCGACATGGCGACAGCCTCCGCCACTCTGAAGCGTCTGGAAGAGTTGGCTTCGACCAATCCCGACGAAGTGGTGCAGGCCTCTTTCCACGGGGCAAGCGGAGCGGTACTGCTGGTGCAAGGCAAATATGAAGACGCCATTTCAAATTTCGAAGAGGACAGCAGAAGCCCGTTCTCCATGCGCGGCCTGACTGCGGCTTACGAAAAAACCGGCGCTAAACAGCAAGCAGCCAGCATGACGGCCCGCCTTGCCGGATTTAATGAGCCGCTGATCGAGCAGGCAATCGTGGTGCTGCCCTTCCGCGAAACTCACACGGTGGCAAACCTTCACTGAGGGCTTTGAAGCACTAACATTTTTTGATTTTCGGCGCCTGAGAAGCCCGCCAGCAGTTTTGGCGGGCCTTTTTGGGGGTTGAGCAGTTCAGCCATCAGCAACCAGCCCACGGCAGGCCGGTCTTCGACATTCAGCCCGAGAACATTTTGGGCTGAAGGGATTACAGCGCCGTGGGCATGGCCAGGAGGCCAGCCCAGGCATCTGGGAAAGCGCTTAAAGTGCTAATTGCCAAATTGCTTTCCACGCAAGTTCCTGCTCAATCTGCGTTCTACCTTTGAGCCGCTTCATTGCACGGGCTGGGTTAGGGGGACTCATGCGCGTCCGCGATTGTTGGCTGTGGGGTCTGTTGGCGTTGTCGGCGCCCTTGTTGTTCGCACAGGTAAGCAGCAAACCGCCTGTTCTCTGCGTCGATAGTCAAAAAATACATCTGGTAAACCAGCCGCCTTCCAGGTTGGAGTTGCCGGTCCTTAATGCCGGCCAGCGCCCCGTAAATGCCCATGTCCACGTGGAGCTGCTGCAACCAGATGACAAGGTCATCGGCAGCAAGGACATAGAGTCATCGGTTGCCATGGGCAAGCATTTGCTGGTCATTCCGTGGCCTATTGGCATGCACGCCGATTCAATCCCCATTGTTTATTGGTGGCGACTGAGCTACTCCATCACGCCTGCTGCCGGCAGCGATTTTCCGGCACAACAAGGTATCGTCCAGCTCTCGGAGATCATCTCCGACCTGTTGCGAATCCAGGTTGCCAGCGTGAGCAACCTGGGCGCGGGGGACAGGTTTCCCTTGCAGGTCCACGTGGACGATCCGCGCACCGGCAAGGCTCAATCAGGGGTCCACCTGGAAGCGGAATGGGACGTAGGCGATGAAAAACAAACGCCACTCCCGCTCAAGCAAGGCAAAACAGATGCCCACGGCAATGCCACTTTTCTCTTGAGAGTCCCACTGAACATTGAGAAGGATCCATCTATCTATATAACCGCGGAGAAAGGCTCGTGGACTACCTCCAAGTCGATTGAGTTGAGTCTTCGCGACCGGGCCAGGATCACAGTCGCAACCGACAAACCTATTTATCAGCCTGGGCAGGTGCTGCACATGCGTGCCCTGGCCTTTGGACCCGATAATCGCGCTCTCGCCCGCACCAGCCTTAAGTTCACGGTAAGCGGCGAGGATTCCAACGATGAATTCGAAACGGAAGTCCGGACTTCAGAATTCGGTGTAGCCCAGACCGACTGGGAAATCCCACAGCGGGTGCAACTGGGCGACTACAACATACGTGTCGATACTGACGAGAGGCACGGATTTGGGGACGCGCAGGTGCGAATCAGCCGTTATGAGCTGCCGCAATTCACCGTCGATCCTTCCACTGACAAGGCCTTCTATCTTCCCGGCCAGAAGCCGCAAGTGGAGGTCAAAGCCAATTATCTTTTTGGGCAGCCGGTCAAACGCGGGACAGTTCGAATCGTCCGCGACAACGGCCGGAAGTGGAACGCCGACAAGAAAAAATACGAAAGCGACCAGAAAGAAGTCCGCCAGGGTGAACTGGACAGCGCTGGCCTATTCACCGCAAAACTCGATGTCGGCGAGGATTTTGATGACCTTGGCCAGTCTGATTATCAGCGTTACAAAGACCTGAATTTTGCCGCTTATGTCACCGACCTCTCCACCAATCGGACCGAGCAGAAGCATTTCACTCTTCGAATCAGCAAGGACCCGCTTCACATCTACGTGATCAATAACAGCTACAGCAAAGGACAGCCCCTGGATTGCTATGTGATGACCGCGCTGCCTGACGGAACGCCCGCATCAGTTGAGGTGACGGCCAGCCTGATCCAGCCAGAGAGGAACGATGCAAGCGTCGTGGATGTATCTTCCTTGCAACGTTTGGAAGTTGCGCATCTCCACACAAACAAATACGGAGTGGCCCATCTCCACGCTAAGCCAGTCCCCGCAGAATATTGGGATGCTCATAAAGATTCGTCGCGGGTTCGATTACTGTTTGAAGCAGCCGGCCGGCGCGTGGGCAAGGCGAGCCACACGGAAGAGATTTGGCTCAGACCGTTTCCTTACCTCAGCATTAGGCCGGTCGCGAGCCTCCTGCGCGAAGGGGAAAGCGTAATCGCGGACGTTGAATCCTCCCTGCCGGACCAGGAGCTGTTTGTGGATTTGCTGGGCGAGGAAGTTGTGCTGGGCTGGCAAACCGTAGAGCTGCGGCACGGCCATGCTCACGTGGAGTTCTCTTACGACAAGACGTTCCGCAACAATCTCACGCTGGTCGCCTATACTCCGCACTCCAGACTGAGTGAGGAGGCTCCGATGGCGAGCGCTGAAGTCTTATTTCCTGAACTCCAGGACTTGAATCTGGCGGTGCACATGCTGCGGACCACTTATAAGCCGGGTGAGTCCGCGATGGCAAGATTCGCTGTGCGCTCACCGGACGGCACACCGACCAGAGGCGCCCTGGGAGTGGTCATCTATGACAAGGCTGTGGCCGAGCGAGTACGTAACGACCAGGAGTTTGGAAGATATGGATTTGATTTCGGAGGTTATTCCCGAAGCCATTATCTATCCATAGCCGGAACCAGCTATCGTGACCTGCTCAACCGCAAACTGACCGGACCGGTGTCTCCCGACCTTGAAATGCTCGCCCGAGTCATTCTGGCCACGGGCGGAGGCGACCTCAGTATTGATGTGGAGGGTGAGAACTTCGGAAGCGCTCTTTCAATATTCCAGGGAAAACTTGCGGAAAGCTTCCTGAGCGTCAGACGCGCGCTGGATTTCACCGGCACGATTCCCGGAGCGGAATATCCCAGGAATCTTCAACAATTGCGCCATTTTCTGGCACAGTTTGGCGTAGATTTCGATCAATTGCGCGATCCTTGGGGTATGCCCTATCGCGCCAGCTTTTCCACCTTCGGCTCAAGCTATGTGGTAGAGATCTTGAGCAACGGTCCCGACAAAACTTCCGGTACCGCCGATGACTTTGTCGCTTTCACCTCCCGGTGGCAATATTTCGTTCCCATAGGCCAGGCGATTGACGAGGCCACAACCGAGTACGCGCGTCGGACAGGAGATTACATCCGCGATTTCGACGCTTTGGCGCGCGAGCTGCGCTCTCGCCGCGGCCCGGATCTGGCAACGTTGCGTGACCCCTGGGGAAATCCATATTCGTTCAAGTTCGGCGTTGATGGTCCAAGCTATCGCATCACGGTGCTCAGCGCCGGGCCAGACGGAGTGTTCGACTCGCAAGCAAAGCATTCCAGTGACGATCTAGTGGAATGGAACTCTTACGTCCGCTATTTTCAAAAGGAGACTACCCTGCTGGATTCAACGCTGGCGAACCATTTCCGCCAGACCGGCGCCTTCCCGAGCAATGAGGACGAATTTCGTCCTGTCCTGCAAGCCTCAGGATTAGCGGGGCCATCGCTGCTTGACCCTTGGGGCCGCCCCTATCATTTTGTGTTTTCAGAATCCAGCCGCTACTCGGAACATATCAACGTCACTGATTCTTCGGTCTACGGAGGAGGAGCCCGGCGGGTCACCACTGCTGTCCCGGTCACTCAGCAAGTCGGGGCCATCGAGTTGGTCAGTTATGGTCCAAAGAACGATCCCAATGAGGCGTTCAGAGTGGCTATCTTCACCCGGATATTGGCGGAGCAGAGCAGCCAGGACCTGGTTTCGCAGGTAACATCTCCACGACAATTACCGTTGACGGGAAGCACCGGGGCGATCTCGGGCGCAGTGACTGATCCGCAAGGCGCGGTTATTGCGGGAGCAAAGGTGGTTGCCACCGACTCTTACACAAACCAACAGCACTCCGTAGTGTCCGATTCCAGCGGCGTCTACCTGCTGCGCAACCTGCCTCCGGGCAGGTATCGGGTGGAAATCATCGCTCAGGGATTCAAAGTCTCCGTGATCGATGCGGTTCCCGTCACTTCATCCAACCTCACCGTGGTGGATGTGGAACTCGCAGTAGGAGAGGCGTCGTCGACGATCGAGGTGAGTGCCGCTGCTCCCGCGGTTGAAACCACCAGTGCCCAGATTTCTTCCATCGTCCGCGGCGAAGGAACCGTCAAGGTCCAGGCAGAGCAGCAGGCGTTTACCCCGCGGGTGCGCAAGTATTTTCCGGAAACTCTGCTGTGGCAGCCGGAACTCATCACGGATTCTTCCGGCAAGGCGCAGCTCAAGTTCGCCATGGCGGACAACATCACCACCTGGAAGATGTCTGTGATCGCCTCGACCACCAGTGGCAAGTTGGGCCTGGCGGAAAAAGAGTTGCGCACGTTTCAGCCTTTCTTTGTGGACCATGAGCCGCCCAAGATTCTCACCCAGGGCGACCAGATTCATCTGCCTGTGGTCTTGCGCAATTACCTGAACAGGCCGCAGCAAGTCCAGGTCAAGTTGGAGCAGTCACCATGGTTTTCTTTTCTCAGTGCATCCCACCAGATGGTCGAAGTGCCGGCCGGGCAGGATGCGATTGCGCAATTTTCCATCAGCGCTGACCACAGCATTCATGAGGGCAAAGAACGGGTTACAGCGGCCAACCACGATACCGGCGATGCGGTGGAGCGGACGGTTGCCGTCCATCCAGACGGAGAAGATGTCGCGCAAACCGTAGCGGCATTGCTCTCCGGCGCGCGCAGCACCCTCGACGTGGAATTCCCGGCGAATGCAATTCCCGGCTCCATCGAAGCGGAACTCAAGATCTATCCCAACATTGCCTCCCACCTTCTGGATTCATTGAATGCTTTGGTTGTACGACCGGCGGGTTGTGCCGAACAAATTACCTCGATCGCCTTTGCCAGCGTCGTGTTGCTCCAGTTCTTGCACAAAGCCGGGCAGGATGACCCGGAAACACCCGGAAACCCCAACGTGGAACTGGCCAAACGCGCGCGGAAGTACGTGACGGATGCCTATCAGCGGTTGTCCCAGCTTCAGGCCGGGAATGGCGGTTTCCCGTATTGGGTGAACAATCAGCCTGACGCCGCGGTGACTGCTTACGTCCTGGATTTTCTCGTACAGGCTTCCGAGTACATCAATGTTGACAGCGCCATGATCAAGCGGGCGGAGCAATTTCTGAAATCGAATCAGGAGCAGAATGGCGAATGGCTGCGTCATTGGTCTTATTCCGCTCCATCGCGCGACGCCAACCTTACAGCACTGGTCACGCGCGTTCTGGCGGAAATCAGCAGAAAACTTCCCGATGAGGGAAAGAGTCCTGAAGTGCAACAGGTTCTTTCCACGGGCATGAAGTTCCTGGAGAACCGGATTGCAGAATGGAATGATCCCTATGTGATCGGTCAATATGCGCTGGCCGCTTCCATGACCGGCCGCGCCGAATATATTGGCAAGGCGCAAACGCTGTTGCGCCGGCTTGCCCATGAAGAAGGGCCGGGTGTCTATTGGAATCTTGAAGCCAACACCTCTCCTTTTTATAGTTGGGGCAGCGCCGGGCGGCTTGAAACCACCGGCCTGGCTGTGCGGGCGCTGGCATTGCTTCCTAAAACCGAAGAAGACAGCGATAACTCGAAGCTTCTGAACCGTGGACTGCTCTACCTGCTCAACCACAAAGACCGTTATGGAAGCTGGTATTCGACCCAAGCCACAGTCAACGTGTTGCGCGGATTGGTGGATGCCCTGCCTTCTGTCGGCGACGCGGTCCACGCGGCTGACGAAGCTGACATAGTCGTCAATGGAAAGCCGGCAGCCACCCTGCGGCTTCCTTCTTCAACACAAATCACCGGCCCCATTACCGCTGATATTTCCGGTATGCTCTCTCCCGGAGACAACAAAGTTGAGGTGCGCCGGCAGAATGATGGTTCTCCGCTTCGGGCGCAGCTCTTCACCACCCACTACATTCCCTGGACGGCTTCACAGGCCACCCAGACGAGCGGATTTAAGGTCGGTGAAACCAGGGCACTTCGTCTGAATGTGGACTTTGACCACACGCAGGCGGAGGTCGGTAAAAATATTCAGTGTACGGTCGAGGTCGAAAGGATTGGCTTTGCCGGCTATGGAATGATGCTGGCGGAAGTGGGATTGCCTCCAGGCGCTGAAGTGGACCGCGAATCTCTGGAGCATGCGCGGGAGAGTTTCGCGGTGTCTGAATACGATATTTTGCCCGACCGGGTCATCCTTTATATATGGCCTAAGGCCGGCGGCAGCAAGTTTAGCTTCAACTTTAAGCCCCGCTTCGCCATGAACGCCGCCGCGGCGCCTTCCATCCTCTACGACTACTACAATCCGGATGCTCGCGCGACAGTCGCGCCGGCGCGGTTTGTGGTGCATTGATCTGGGTGTGTGTTTTGTTCCGGAGTTTACCTCGAAGCGGAGCGAGAGGTCCCTATCGGCGGAATAGACTCTAAGGCCAAAAACTTCTCGATTGCAAAGTCGTAGTCTTACTACTAACTAGCCAATTTTCTTTATTCCCACTTCGAAACTCTTATCCAGAAACTCCGCAACTTCCGTCTCCACAAAGGTAAACCGCACCTCGCCGCTTTGTCCCGGAGGAGTTGGTATATCCACAAATCCGATATCGAGGCCGCTAGCCACAGATGTCGATTCCTGGCTTTCTCCGCCGTCGATGGTCCAACGCAACCGGAAATCGCCCGCCGCCTGAACGCGCAACACCTTCCCTGTCGCTATTTCGCGCATGCGCCGCGTAGACTTCCAGATTTCCAGGTCCTTGCGTCCTTTGTTCTCCAAGTAGCGCTCCGCGACCGGAGCGATCAGGTCAAACACCCGGCGATCGCGCACCGAGCGCAGCAGTTTGATGTACTCCGCATGCGCCCACATCAGTGGCATGGCGGCGCCACACGGTTTGCCCAGGCGCATGTGCGCATGCGGCAGGTCCGGTTGGTCCCAGATCTGCTCCGGCAGCATGCCACTGCTGGTGGAGAAATTCTCCATCGCCGCAATCAGCGAACGCGCGTCCCTGCCGGCCGCCAGTTCGTAATGAGCTCGTTCTCCCGTGAGCAAGGGCCATGAGCGTCCTATGCCCCAGCCGGTGAAAGGCTTTCCATCCTCGTCTGGCCCGTAGCCGTCGTGGTTGTAACGGCGCCAACATGGTCCCCAGGGCGTCTGGATCTTGATTACCGCATCCACCACGCGCAGCGAGTCTTCCATCAATGGATCGCCTGCTTTGCGTATGCCATAACGGACCAGCTCCAGAAATCCACCATCGACAATGTCCTTGGCTGGAAACTGTGATTGCCTGCCGGGCGGCGTATTGGCGATATGGATCACGCCGCTATTCGGGTCTTCGGGTGGCGTGGTGCTCCCCTTTTCAACCGGAAGAATGCGAATGTAGTGGCGTGGAATTCCCGCAACCAGCGATCCTTGCGTGGTGACGGTCCAGCTTTCAACGTGGGATTCCAGAAAGTCCGCGTATTCTTCCAGGAAATGTGCCATTGGCTCATCGGAGCGCGCGCGAGCAAAGTGTGCCGCACAAATCAACGCTGCGATCTTGGCTGCTAATGTCGATGGCGAAAATCCGCTGCACTCTTCCCATCGCTCCTGCTGCGTGACCGGCCCGTTCTCAATCAGGTAGCGCGCGGCGCGCACCACCAGGAAGTAAGGATCAAAGCCCTGGAGTGCGTCGGCCTGCCATAAACGCCATGCCAGCATGATGGGAAAAGCCACCTCATCGAGTTGTACGCCCTTCCAGTAAGGTGTGCCGTCAACCCAGAAATTCTGGGGGAACCCGCCCTCCATTTGCTGCGAGCACGCCAGATAAATCAGGGCTCGCCATGGAGTGATTTTGTCACCGCAGGCCAGCAATCCTGAAGCGCTATTGACCATGTCGCGCGTCCACACCAGGTGGTAACCGCCCAGGTCTTCATCGCCCATGGCGTCGCCCCAGGGAATGCTGGCGGAGGCAATCAACGCCCCGGCAAACGTCTTGTCTTCGTGGGCCAGCAGCAGGTTGCGGCTGGTTCGATACAGGTCTCCCGCATCGAAGCTCGTTTTGGCCAGCGGCTCCAACGCACCGGCGATCCTCTGCCACTGGTCAATGAATCTTGCCCGATGCTGGGCAAACGGAACTGCCAGTGACTGCGTCAGGATAGTAGTGGCAGCGTGCTGGCCATCGCCAAACGCAATGCCCAGTGTGAACTCATTCCCCTGGCTGAGGTCGATTTCGGCCATCACGGCCACATTGCCGTTTTCCGCGCGGTCGAACTCATAGTCCATTTTGAAATTGTCATTCAAGTCCTGCCAGCCATCACTGAATCCCACAAAGCCGCAGGAACTGCGGCAAAATCCCCGGTCGCATCCCATCGCCAGGTAGGTATTATTTTTCCACGCCACCAGGAGACGGTGTCCGGCAACATCCAGTTTCTGAGCGGAATTGCCCGCGCCTCCCACCTCCAGGTGCGGGGCCAGAAGAAAGTAAACGTGCAGCTTTCCCTGCCATTGCTTCGGGGTCTCAAACCTGGCATTCACCAGCACGCAGCTCTGGTGCGGGTCTGAGATCACTTCTTTGGTCAGACGGTAGCGTCCCTGCGCATCTGCGCTTGTCGTGCGGTAACCCAGGGTCTGTGCTTCCAGCCGCGTTACCTCTGTGGCAAGATCGCGCCGCTCTTCATGGAAAAAACTTTCGCCATCCGTAATCAGGAATTGCGCATCACGAATTTGCGGACGGTCAATGGTGGGATAGTAAATCTCCGTAACGATTCCCCGGGCCAGGCTGAACCAAACCCGGCTGGAGGTGGCATAGGCGGTTCCCACCCCGTCTTTGGAACTGGACGACCATGCCGGCGGGATTCCCGGATGCCCGAAAGCAGATTTGCCGGTAGTGGACGAAAGCGCGTTTGCCATTTGTACGCTTAAACAATAAGGTCAAAAGAAAAGCGATGCAAGCTGGCGCGCGCGAGTCTGTCCCGCAACGCAGCGAAGGAATGTCTGGCAATTCCACCAATGATTCCATGCACTTTCGTTCCTTGTTGCTCGCCTGCAACTGTGCTAACACAACTCTAGATGGAACTCCAGACAGAAGTCGAATTCATTGAGGTCAAATCTCCAATTGACCGTTTTCGCGAGCAGTGGAACGCGGAAACCGGGCCAGGGAGTTTCTTCCGCCAGCGCAAATTCATTCTGAAGCATCCCGATCTGGTCCAATATGCGGAGCTGGCCGGGGCCCGGGGATGGGCGCAACCTCTCGCTTTCGCCTTGAAAAGCCTGCTGCTGGCAGCGTTTCTGCTATCTGCTTTCAGTTGGCTGGTAACCAGGGACGAAGGGAAGTATGCCGATTGGATCGCAGGCGTCCGAGCCGAGTTGGAATCGGAGATGAAGACCGAGCGGGCAGTAATCGATGCCTCCCAGTTTGAGATGGAACACATCGAGAACTCACGTAAGCAATCGGGTTTTACTGTTTCCACTTCTACCAATCTCACGAAAGAGGAGGCCGTGGCCCAACTCAATATCTTTATCGATCAGGCCCACAAGTTGCAGGAGGAATACAAATACCGTGCAGCGGTGAAGATTCAGAATATACGTGCAGAAGCGGACGGCTCCGCTCTGGCCGCCTCCGGAACCGCCATCATGGTTTCGCTTGCTCTGCTGTTTGCCGCGCCGCTGTTCAGAACATTCATCCAAAAACCCTACGGAAGATACCGGCTTACAAACCAGGCCGATAGTTTCTATCTCTATTTTGTGGCCAGCCACGGCTTCTGGCTGAATCTTGCCCTGATCTTGATTTTGAATCTGTCTCTGAGCAATAGCGCCTACGGTCTGAATGGCTTCTACAAGGGCATCGGACCGCTCGGCAGAGGCCTGTTCTGGCTGGCGCTGTATGCCGGCCTTCTATTTTGGTTTTATGTGGTCTCCAAAGACCTGTTCAAAGCCATGCATCTTCCCCGCCTGCGGGATTACAAAGATTTTGAAAACAAAGTCCTGCTGTGGATGCACAACAGCTTCTGGATCGTTTTCGTTGTTTTCGAAGTCGCTCTAGGCCTCCTGGCCTACGGCGTGTACTTGCTGGAAAAAGCCAAGTGAGACCAGTTGGTAACTTCGTAAGTTGGTGAGTTGGTAATTTTTAAAGATCCGCCATGCCAGGAAGCTTTTAACTTTATCAACTGACCTACGTACCAACCCAGCGGGTCAGCGGAGCTTCTTTGCGGCTGCCTGCAATGCTTCCCACGCCTCCTTCACGTCTTCCCACTGCGTGGCCAGATTGCCGATTGCCACGCGGACCACAACTCTCCCATTGAGCACTGTGTGCGAGAGGAACAACCGGCCCGTAGCATTGATCTCTTCCAGGATCTTCTTGTTCTCATCGTCAGACCCTTTGTAGCGAAAGCAAACGATGGAGAAAGGGACGGGCGCCACCCGCTCGAAATCCGGATGCGCATCCACCAGCGCCGCCAGGTCCCTGGCCCACTGCATGTGCGAGCGCAGCACGGCCTGGATGCGCTCCAGCCCAAAATAGCGCAGAACATACCAGAACTTTAGTGCGCGAAAGCGATGGCCCAGGGGCACGCCATAGTCCATCAGGTTGTGCGCGCGGGGATCATCCTGAACGTGCAGATACTCCGGCACGAGCGAGAAAGCGCGCCGCAGAATGTCCGGACGACGAGTGTAAAACGCGCTCCAGCCTATCGGAGTGAGCAGCCATTTGTGCGCGTTGACCACCAGCGAGTGCGCGCGCTCGGCGCCATCCAGGATGAAACGGCATTCAGGCAAAACGGCGGCAGCGCCGGCATAGGCCGCATCTATATGCATCCACATGCCATGTTTTTCCGCTATGCCTGCGATTGGCGCCACCGGATCAACGCTGGTGGTGGAGGTGGTTCCCACCGTCGCCACCACGCAGAACGGGCGTTTGCCGGCAGCAACGTCCTGCTGCACCATCTCTGCCAGTGCATCCGGTCGCATGCGAAACTCCGCATCCACCGGCACCTTGCGCACGTTGCTTTGCCCGATCCCGGTCGGAATACAGCCTTTCTCGATCGAAGAGTGCGATTGCTCGGACGTGTATAGCGTCAGGTTTGGGCTGCTGCCGTTCACGCGTGATTCCGGCGCAACAAATTCCCGCGCGCAGGCAATCGCGTGCATGTTGCTCACGGAAGCCGTGTCATAAACGATCCCGAACCAGCCTTCCTGCAGCCCCATCCACTGCCGCAGCCACTCCAGCGTGACTTGCTCGAGCTCGGCGATCGCCGGGGATGTCTTCCAATGCAGACCGTTGGTGTTCAAGGCGGCAGCCAGCATGTCGCCCAGGATCGCCGGAGTCGAACCGGTGCAGGCAAAATAAGCGAAGAACCGAGGGTGGTTCCACTGCGTGACCGCCGGCATGATCACCTGGTCGAAGTCGCGCAGAATGGCCTCGAAGGATTCGCCCTTTTGCGGCGCCGAGCGGGGAAGCGCGTCAAAGAGTTGCCCCGGCTTCACCTGCGCCATCGCCGGGTACTCGGACAAACGGCCCAGGTACTGCGCGATCCAATCCACGGCCTCATGTCCTGCCCGGCGAAAATCTTCAACATATTCTTCCCACGAGGTCTGCTGCTTCTTGGCTGGTGTGCTCATAAGCAGTAAGAATAAATGTTTCAGTGGGGAACAAGAAATTAATCAGGTCGGATATTCAGAGGTTCTAAGTTAGATGAATGTTTGGGCTGGCTTTTCACAAATTCCGGTCTTCAATCAGTGATGATGAGCGGCATCAGTGTCATCAGCGGTAAGGTTTGTTTTCGCCCATTGTCAATTAATTTCTTTCAGAACTTCACCGCCTCCGTGTTTCCTCCGCAAATCACAACGCCCACACGCTCGCCTGGTTGCGGTTGATAGCGTCCAGACAACAACGCCGCCATTGCAGCCGCGCCTCCGGGTTCCGCTGCGACCCTCAGCGCGTCCCAAAGCTTTCTTTGCGCCTGCACAATGTCTTCGTCTGCGACCAGCAGCGTGTCGCTCACATATGCCTGTGCAATAGGAAACATGAGTTCGCCCACACGCTTGGGAGCCAGAGAATCCGCCGCAATGCCTCCGGCAGGAGCATCCACTGGATGTCCCGCCTTCATCGCCCAGGTAAGAGTTGGCGCAGCTTCCGGCTCCACTCCAATCACCTTTACATCGCCCGCATACCACGCAGCCACTCCGCCAATCAGGCCGCCTCCGCCCACCGCGATCAGCACCGTATCCAAATCCGGGGCCTGTTCCTGGAATTCAAGGCCCAGCGTGCCCTGGCCCAGCAGCGTCTCGCGTTGATCGTAAGCATGGATCTTCATCGCGCCCGATTCTGCTGCCCACTCTTCACTCGCAGCCAGCGCATCGGCATAGCGCTCACCTGTAACCACCAGGTCGGCGCCATAGCTGCGAATGCGGCTCTGCTTGGCCTGCGATGACACCGTCGGCACAAAGATTTTTGTCGGCTTCTTGAGCTTCATGGCCGCGAACGCCACCGCCGCGCCGTGGTTTCCGCCGGAGGCAGCCACCACGCCGGCTTTCGGCACTTCGCGCAGCAGCATGTTGGTAAACACGCCTCTGGCTTTGAATGAACCTGAGTGCTGAAACAGCTCGAATTTCAAAGTGAGCCGGCCGCTCGGCAAGCCGAACTCGGAAGCATCAACTTCCATGGTGGGCGTGCGCCGGATATGCGGAGCGATGACCGGAAGAACGCCCTGAATCTGTTGCCGGTCGATGGCTAGTTGCTTATCAGTAATCATGATATGGATGTTTGCCTTCGTCTGGATTATAGATTCAGAGCGTTTTACAAGTCCCTGCTTCATCAGTGTGGATCAGTCAAATCAGTGTAATCAGCGGTAGGAACTGCTTGATTGCGATTGACTTTTCCTCCGGGCCCACACTATGATTCGCTTGTCCAGATGCATACCAATCGATTTAGCTACGGGTTTACTTACCGCTACTTCTATCGGAGTAGCGGCGTAGCGGATGGTGTGTGAGTGACATGCAGAAATAACTAAGACACATCATAGATTCCCGCAAGCCGCGATTCCAAAGAGTCGCGGTTTTTGCTTTTAGGACGCAAAAATGGGGAAGCACAATGAAAACGGCGGCACCGTACTGGAACGGCAGCGCAAGGCAATCGACCTGCTCGATGCCGAACTGGTGCGCCTGCTCAATCATCG
>DATDGL010000144.1:0-30433 GCA_036522115.1 Candidatus Angelobacter sp. | reverse complement strand
GGGAAGTTGGCACAGTAGAAAAAGAGATGGCCGAGGTATCACCGTTGATCGGACTGCTGGAAAAATTCAGCCTGCGCACGGATACGGCGATTATTAACTTCAGTATCGATGTTGCCCGCGATGCCTCCTGGTCAGAAGCTGTTAAGTTGGCGGTCACTCCTCCGGAAAAGCTTCCTGCGGCCATTCATGACCTGGATGTAAAGACCGAGTTATTCGGTCATCTTGTGATCTCCCCACCCCTGCTGATCAAGCTGCAACTCTTGCCCATACGGCAGTTCGAAAGCGGTAACGTGAGGCACGTGATCGATGTGCTGGCCGGGAAGGCCGCAGCCAAAACGGCTGCAGTTTTAGCTTGAGCGCTGTTGGCGGGGGCGCGCCAGTTCGTGGTGGCGCGCGGTAGGTCGAAGAAAGCACGATAAATCCTGGGCGAAACGATAACCATGAAACCAAGCATAACTTTCCTGCCCCCAGTTTAGCCACGAGCAAATCATGTTTTAAAAGCTTACTTCACAGCCACCGCCAGCGTGTCGTGATGAGTGCTGATGAAGCGGCGCAAGTAGGGGCCAATCTGGCTGGGTGATTCAAAGCCGGCTTTTTGGGCGGCTGCTTCCTGGTCTTTGGCGGGAACATCGGCGCTCTCGGCGTAGTGCTTGAGATCGCGGAAGACGCCGATGGTGAAGATGTCCCAGGCGGCGCCCTGGTCCCGCACGAAAATAAAATTCTGCGGCTCCTTCAGCGCCTGCGCATAGGTATTCTCCATCACTCGTTCCTGATAGAGGTCTGCAAATTTTCCCGGCAAGGCGACGAACATCTCCACATGAAAATAGGCGCCACTGGCAAACGCCTGGCGCAGATCAGCCAGGGCCGGTCCATAGGCGAACAGGTCTTCCTGCCATGCAATGTCCGCCTGGAATCTTTCCCGGCTGCCGGCAAGCGAATCGCCGGCTTTCTTGCGTTTGGCAACACGCTCGGCCTGGTAATACTCTGTATAGCTGCTGACAGGGAAAAGGATGAGCAGGTCCCAATGGTCGCCCTGGCTGTGACGCATCCAGAGCGGAGCCTCATCACCGGCAGACTGATAAGCGGCTGCCCTGGCTTTGTAAAGGTCAATCAGCTCGAGCAGCTTTCCCGGCGCGGCCTGGACCAGGGTGACTTTGTAGAGGTACTGGTTGGAGGCGGCGATGGCCGGCAGTGCAGCGAGCAACAGAATGAATGCAAAGCATTTTTTCATTGGGACTGTCACCTTCGAGAATTTAGAACACCACAAGTTTAAGGGAAAGAAGCTCCCGTATCATTTCGTTCTTATCGAATCATTTTGAGCCAGCGTTACCGGTGGCAAGGTTTTTGATAATAAACTGGATAAGCTCATGCTCGAACCAGGACAGATCGCGCCCTCATTCCCCGCCGTTCCCAAAGGCCGGCCCACGCTGCTGGTGTTTTTTGAAGCCGATTGTCCAACCTGCCAGCTCGCGCTTCCTTATTTAAACAAGCTGAATGGGGATTTCCTGCAGATTGTCGGAATTGGCCAGGACTCCGAGGCCGCGACAGGCGAATTCATCAAGCAAATGCAGATTGGGTTTCCGGTTCAGGTTGATCATGGACTTGAGATCTCGCGCGCTTACGATCCACAGTCGGTGCCCAGCATCTTTCTGCTCGATGAATCCGGCAAGGTCCTGCGCACCGTGGTTGGCTTTGACAAAGCGGCGCTCAATGAGTTGGCCGCGGCGGTTGGACACGTCGCCATCGCACCGGAGCATGATGGAGCGCCCCCGTGGAAGCCGGGATGCAGTTCGCGACATCTGGAACCCGAAGGCGAGACCGCCGATGAACCGGCCGGCATCGGGTTTTTGCGTAAGAAAGCAGGGCCCGCAGAGCGCATCACTCTGGCCGATGATGAAGATCCATTCCTGTATTGCTCGAAACATTTTGGCGATGCCTTGCCGGTCGTGCCGCCCACCGTGGAACGCGTGCAGGCCATGCTCAAGGCTTGCCAATTGCCGGTGCAGGAGGTGATTGCGCGCGTTCCACCCTGCTATGGAGAGGCGACAGTAGAAAAGATTGCCGCCAATGCCGTGATGGCAGGATGCAGGCCGGAGCTGATGCGGGTCCTAATTCCCCTGGTGCGCGCCGTGTGCGATGAACGTTTCAACATCCACGGCGTGCAGGCAACCACTCATTTTGCCGCACCGCTGATCATCATCAACGGCCCGGTGCGGAACGAACTTGGCTTCTGGTCGCGGCAGAACGTATTCAGCAATGTTGCTGCGGCCAACAGCACCCTGGGCCGCGCGTTGCAGCTCATCCTTTTGAATATTGGCGGCGGCCGGCCGGATGGCATTGATATGTCCGCTCTGGGTAATCCAGGGAAGTTTTCCTACTGCATTGCGGAAAATGAGGAGGAAAACCCCTGGGAGCCGCTGCATGTGGAGCGTGGGTTCCAGCGGGACCAGAGCGCGTTGACGCTGTTTGCCGGTGATCCGCCGCGGGGCGTAAGCGAGCACAATGCCCAGCATGGCAAGACGGTGCTTAAGACCATCGCGCGGCAACTGGCTACCGTGTGGTCTTACCGAATGTGCATGCTGTTTGAGGCGGTCGTGGTCTTGTGTCCGGAGCATGTGAAGACCCTGCATCGCGACGGCTTCAGCAAGCAGCAGGTGAAGGAATTTCTGTTTGAGAACACTGGGATTCCGGTCAAGCATTTTCAGGATGGCGATGGCGAAGGCACTCAACTGGTAGCTCTATACCGCGAGATCACCATTGACGGCGAGCGCTGCTATCAGAAGTTCCGTTCACCGGAAGCGTTGACCATTGTTGTGGCCGGCGGAACAGCGGGAAAGTTTTCCGCTGTGATCGGAAGCTGGGCCACGGGCGACCGGGGAAGCCAGATCGTGAGCTATCCCATCCCGGAGCGTTTGTGATTTGCGATTGCTGATTTGATATTGAGAGCCGGACAGCTTCTGCTTTCCTGCGGGAGGTTATTGAAAAACATGCGGCTGTTTTTCCTCAATTCGCGTTCTTGCGTGATACTTCGCAGCGGCTCCGGCTTTTCAATTACGGCGATTCTGGCAATCATGGCAATTCTGGCGCGGCACCCGGCTTCCGGACAGGAGAAGACAGCCGAGTTCGCCAAACTTGACGCCTCCGCCTTGCCGGTTTCAGCCAGGATTCATATTGGCGGCGACCCTGACTGGCTGGCCATCGGGCTCGGCTCCGTGTGGGTCTCAGTGCCCAAGAACAATGAGATTGTGCGGATTGATCCCAGGCACGATGTGGTGCAGGCCCGTATACCAGTCGACCAGGAGCCTTGTTATGGGATTGGCGTTGGGCGTACGCGGGTCTGGGTACTGAACTGCAAAAGCCAGACTTTAACCCGAATTGACCCCGAAAAAAAGAATGTTGATTTGAGAATCTCCGTATCGATCGCTGACCACGGCGAAGGCAGCATTGCGGTGGATGATAACGGCGTGTGGTTTGTCGGGAATGAAGACGGGCACTCCAGCACGCTGGTTCACGTAGATCCTATCGATGGAGGCGTATTGCGAAAAATTCCCGTGGGGCCGGAGTCGGCGGTCGTGACTCTGGGCTTTGGCTCAGTTTGGGTGACGAGTTCCGGCGACCATAAGGTGTATCGGATTGATCCCAAATCGGGAAACATCGCGGCCCGGATTGAAGTTGCGGCCAAGCCTCGATTTACCACCATCGGCGCCGGTTCAGTCTGGGTGTTGAGCCAGGCGGACGGAAGCGTCACGCGCATCAATCCCGCAACCAACAGCGTGCAATCTGTTATCAACGCGGGAGTGCCGGGCGCGGGTGGCGATATTGCCACCGGCGGCGCATGCGTGTGGGTGGCGGCCGCAGGGACGCCGCTTACGAGAATATTTTTGCAATCGGAAGAAGTTGCCGATCAGTACGGCAATTATAAAGGCGCGGATGCCATTCGATTTGGATTCAATTCCGTCTGGATCTCGGACCACGGCAAGGGCGATGTGTGGAAAATTGATCCGGGTAAGCTGCCCGTTTATTGAAGGAGAACCATGACCATCACGCTTGTAAATCCGCTGAATGAAACTGTGGTGAAAGCGGCCGCACCTCCGTCGCGACTGGAAAACCTGACGGGCAAAAAGATCGGCCTGCTGGACATCAGCAAGCCAGGCGGCAGCTTCTTTCTGGACCGCCTGGAGAAGATACTTCGCGAGCGTTATCAGGCGGGTGAGATTGTCCGGACCAGGAAGCCGACGTTTTCCAAAAATGCTCCTGACGACGTGATCGAGCACCTACGCGGCGTACACGCGGTCATCGAGGGGCTGGCGGATTGAGGGTCGTGTACAACGTGCAGTTTGCACGATACGATCCGGCTGGAGAATCTGGGCATTCCCGCAGTAGCGGTGGCAACCACCGAATTCATCACTGCGGCACGCGTGCAGGCCGGCGCTCTGGGCCGTCCAGGTTTCGATGCGGTTTACGTGCCGCACCCCATTCAGGACCAGACCCCGGAACAGATTGCCGCGCGAGCTGACGCGGTGGCCGAGGAGATTTTCCGACGATTGACCCGGAGATGAAGAGCCCCGTATCTCCAAGGCTGAACGGCAGCGGCCCTGGGGCGACATTTTGGGTGGCAAGCCAAAAATGCTAGACTCTCCGTCAGCATGAAGACACTGAAGAATGCGGTTGCAGTGGTTACGGGGGCGGGCTCCGGGATTGGCCGGGCATTGGCGCAGAATTTGGCAGCAAAGGGCGCTCAACTGGCCCTGGCGGACGTCAACAGCGCGAGTTTGGAAGAGACGCGCAGCCTGCTCGGCTCGGCAGAGGCCAGGACGTACGTGGTGGATGTCTCCAATGCTTCCGCGGTGGAAAGTTTTGCGGCCCGGGTCAAACAGGATTTTGGCCGGGCGTCCGTGCTCATCAACAATGCCGGCGTTGCCCTCTATGGCACCTTTGCCGAGATCACGCTGGAAGAATTTGACTGGCTTTTCCGCATTAATTTCTATGGGGTCCTGTACGGCTGTAAGTTCTTCTTGCCTCTGTTGAAAGCTGAACCGGAAGCCCACCTGGTGAACATTTCCAGCGTATTCGGCTTGATTGGCCCTGCGGGACAAACGGCATACGCGGCCAGCAAGTTTGCCGTCCGCGGCTTTACCCAGGCGCTCAGCCGGGAACTGCTGGAAACCCCAGTCTCGGTGTCGTGTGTTCATCCCGGCGGCATCCGCACCCGCATTGCCGACAATGCGCGGGCTGGCGCGGCCACCCGGGTCGGCGAACAGACGCAGGCGCGGGAACGTTTTGACCAGGTAGCGCGCACCTCACCGGAAAAAGCGGCAGGAGTGATTGTGAACGGAATCCTGCACAAGAAGGCGCGCATCCTAATTGGCGCGGACGCTTATCAGATCGATTTTGTCCAGCGGCTGTTGCCTGTCCGTTCCCCGGCTTTGCTGGCCAAACTGATGGAGCTTAAAGCGCCTAAAGAGAAGCCCGCGGCAAAGCAAGAAATACATACGCGCTCTTAGTTCCAGAATTGAAGCGAGCGTCCGCCAGGCCTTGGTGATGACGCGCAGCACCTATGCTGCTATGGAAGTCCCGCCTGCTCTCGGCCATCGTGGCTTCCATCTCCATGTTGTGCATGCAAAAATGCCATCCGACATCACTGTGTTCGACGGGATTGTACAAACAGGACCCCACATCTATGCATCCAACTGTTTTCAAAGAGATTGGGTGAGAGTATCATTCCCCCTACCGAGAAACGATACGAAATGCCCAGCGGAACGATGCGAATGCCCCGCCTTAGCCGAATCACTGCCGGAATCCTGATTGGCGTATTTGTCTTATCCATTGTTCCTCCGGTCCCCGCCTATTCCGTGCTCACGCACGAACAGATCATTGATTTTCTCTGGGAGCGGCACATCAAGCGGCTGTTGCTGGAGCGTTTTCCTAACGCTACAGAAGACGACCTGCGGCACGCGCACGCATACGCCTATGGCGGATGCCTGATTCAGGACATGGGTTATTACCCATCCGGGAACAAGTTTTTCAGCGATTTGCTGCACTATGTGCGCAGCGGAGACCTGGTATTGGAGTTGATCAACCAGGCGCAGGACATCAACGAGCTGGCCTTCGCGTTGGGAGCGCTGGGGCACTATGCGTCTGATACCCGCGGACACCCGGCGGTGAATGCCGCCGTGGCGCTTATGTTTCCCAAGCTGCGCAAGAAATACGGCGACGAGGTAGCGTATGCCGCCGATCCAACCGCGCATATCCGGACAGAGTTCGGATTTGATGTTCTTCAGGTGGCCAAGCAGCGATACACATCGGATGCCTACCACGATTTCATAGGCTTTGAAGTGGCGCAGCCCTTGTTGGACCGCGCTTTCACCAACATTTATGGACTTGAACTCAAAGAGGTTTTTTCCAACGAAGCGCTGACCCTGGGCAGCTACCGCCGCGCAGTCAGCAAATTGATGCCGAAACTCACGCAGGTGGCGCTGGTGGCCAAGAAGGATGAACTGAAAGCGCTGCCGAATTTCGAGCCCCGCCGCTTTCGCTACCTGCTATCGCGGACGCAATACGAACGCGAGTGGGGAAAAGATTATTACAGGCCGGGATTCGGGTCAAGGGTCCTGGCATTTCTGGTGCGACTGTTGCCCAAGGTGGGACGCTTGCGCGCTCTGGACATCAAGACTCCCACGCCACAAACCGAGAAGCTCTACGTCGAGAGCGTGGAAAATACGGTCACTTTCTATGACATGCTGCTGACGGAATTCGAAACCAAGAAACTGGAACTTCCCAATCGCGACTACGATACCGGGAAGCCCACCCTGGCTGGGGAGTACACGCTGGCCGACCAAACCTACGCCAAACTCCTGCAAAAGCTGGCGAAGAAGGATTTTGCGCAAGTGTCTCCGGCCCTCAAGTCAGATATTCTGGCGTATTACTCTGATCTGTCCCGGCCGCTGGAAACCAAGAAGCACAAGCATGAGTGGCAGGAGACCGTGCGAGACCTGGAATTGCTGAAAGCTCATGCCGGCCCCCAGGCGAGCCTGGTCAGCGTGCGCTAATAGCTGAACCGTTCGGCCTTCTGTTACCCTTTATTACTCGGTTGCAATAGCTACAGGGCCATTTGACAAAAGAAGCCCGTCAAAATAGCTTTTTTTGAAGAGACTCTCCCCACAGATACATTGGACGCAGCATTTTTATATGGGCTGATGGCCAAGAGGATAGTATTCTGCTTCCTTGGAGGCGGGCGGACAACGGCAAATGCGCTAGTAGAAGGTGAGCCGTAAAGCCCGCGAATAGAGGTTTCATGAGCAAGAAGTGGTACAACTATTTTGTCTCAGTAGACGACAGCACCAGCGATGCCCAGGGCGATTCGTCGCAGGCAGACACGCGGGCAAGGCCGGCGAGCGCAGCGCAGAGTGTTGCCGAGATTGCGCGGACGGTGGCCCCCGAACCCAAGTTCAGCGCCCCCATTTCTGATCCGACCTCCTTCGATCAAATCTACCAGGCGGCTGAGATCCCGGCCGCGCCCCAGGGCTATTCCATCCTGAAGATAGCGGATATGCTGCAGAGCGAGCACATTCGCAGCCAACCCGCTGACGTGAAACGCTCTTCCGTACTGGTTGCCCTGGATGCCGCCGGAGTGGACATCAAAGACGTGATTCAGGACGCGGTACGGCGAGACCGCGCGCTGGACGGCTATGAGCGGGTGCAGCAACGCGCCGCGGATGATCTGGAGGCGCGCAAGACCAAGGAGAATACGCAGATCCAGGCGGACCTCGACCGCATGATTGCGGAGCAGCGCGCCCGGATGCAGAAGAATAATGACGAAGTGACACAGGCCAAAGAGCATTTCTTCGGATGGCGTCTGAAAAAACAGCAGGAAGAGAAGAAGATCTCTGATGCTGTAGGCTATTTCGCGACTGAAAATCCTATTACAACCGGCAGCAACGCGAGCACGCCAGATGAGGCGCCGAAAACTGCCAAGCGGTCTTAAGCAAAAGGAGCATATATGTGGAGACGCTTTAAGAGGGTGATACGTTCGTTCGTCGGGTTTTTCATTTCTGTAGCCGAGGACCCGGAACTCATCCTGGAGCAGAACATCCGTGACATGAATGACCAGGTGCCGCGCATGAATGAGAGCATCGCCATGGTCAAGGCCAACGTAACCTTGCTGGAACGGGAAGAGAGCAAATATAAGAATGACATGGCTGACCTTACGGCCAAGGTCAAGGCGGCCATCCAGGCCAACCGCGATGACATCGCCGGAAGTTTTGCCGCGCAACTGGAGCAGGTCAAGGGCGCGCTGGCGCGCAATCAGGGGCAGCTTGTGACCGCGCGGGCGGCCTTTGACAAGGCCATGGTGGTGAAACAGGCATTCATGCGGGAGAAGGACCGCAAGACGCAGGAAGCCCTCAACGCCATTGCCGATCATCGGCGCGCGCAGTGGCAACGAAAGGTGGCGGACGCTATGGAACAGTTTGAAGTGGCGGGCATCAGCCAGACCCACGATGAGATGGTGCGCAAGATCGGAGAGGAAACGGCCGTCAACGAGGCGCGCATGGATATGGCCCTGAGCAACGTGGACCAGCAGAAGATCAAGATCGAAGAAGAAGCCGAGAAAATGCAGGCCAGCGAATTAGTAAAGCAGTTCAAGATTGAAATGGGACTGGCTGCGCCGGCGGCAACCGGAGCAGGATCGGTAGAGAAGACAATCGGTGGAAAAGAAAAGGCCAGTAGTTAGGCCGTTATGCAGGCGATTACGAGAATTCTGTCCTGGTTGCACTGCAATCTGGTGATTGGAAGGTCAAGAGCAGGAGTTTACGCAGTGGCTCGGAACGTTTCAGCGGAGGAAGAGACATGGCGGTAAAGATCGAACGAGGCGGCAAAGTTCTGATTTTTCTGGTCGGGCTGGCGCTGGTGGGCTACGGCCTTTGGAAGTACGGGCTCATTGACTTCAGCAAAATGACTGGCGGAAGCAAAGAATCCGGCGGAAGCAGCCAGAAGATCAATACGTCCGAGCCGCTGCCGGTAAGCTCGACCAGTGATAACCCTGAAATTCGCGTGCGCTTGAACGTTTGGGTAGGATGCGCAGCCGGCCTGGTGGCCAATGGCGGGCTGGAGACTGCGCCGGGTTCCATCTTTGACCAGGAGGGCCTGAAGGTTTCCTTCAAGATCATCGATGACTGGACGGATGGCGCGACCGCGCTGGCCACCAACAATGTGGACATCATGCTGACCACGCTCGACGTCTACGCCAAAGACTACGCGCAGTTTCAGGAGCGCGGCTTCGGCTCGCATGCATTCCTCATGGTGGACTGGTCGCGCGGGGCGGACGGCGTAATCGGCAAGCAGGGCATCAACAGCATTGAAGATCTGGCCGGCAAGACCGTCGCTTTTGCTCCGTACACGCCCTCGCATTTCCTCCTGTACAACGGGCTTAAGGCTTCCGGCCTGAGCACCGATCAGCGCAACGAAATTTTCAATAAAGCCGTACACACCAAGGATGGCATCGAGCCGGCAACGCTCTTTGCCCAGGACAAAGTGGATGCCGCCGTAGCCTGGGACCCGGACATGAGTGATGCGGTTACCAAGCGAGCCGGTTCCAAAAAGATCTACGACACGCGCGTGGCCAACCGGTTGATTGCAGACATCCTCATTGTGAGCGACAGTTTTGCCGCCCGGCATCCACAGACGCTGGTTAAGTTTGCCCATGGCTGGCTGAAAGGCGTGGAGTTTATCAAGAACGAGCCGGCGCGCGCTTATAACCTGATTGGCACGGTCAAAGATTTCAATATCCCTTCCGACCTGGCCAAGACCATGCTGGGCGGCGTAAAGCTGGCGGACTACGCAGATAACGTTGCCTTTATGGGCACCAAGGGATCGAATGCGGACTACAACAACATCTTTGGCATGGCGCAGGACATGTACCGCGACCTGCGCATGATCAAGCACACGACCGACCCGGAAGACAGCCTGGACCGGCGCTACATTCAACAATTGAGCGGAAGCGGTTTTTCCACTACCTCCAGCGAAGCCCCAATCGAATATAAGGCGCCGACCAAAGGAGCAACTCCTCTGGCGACGCAGCATCGTTCTATCTATTTTGATCCCAACTCGGCGCGCATGAGCCTGGATTCACGCGCGGTGGTGGATGAGATTGGGGGGCAGATGCGCGCCTATGAAAACACAGTGGTGGATATTGAAGGCAATACAGATTCCACGGGATCAAGACCACACAACATGGACCTCTCACGACAGCGTGCCGATGCAGTCAAGCAATACCTGACGGACAAATATGGCTTTCCGGCTGCGCGCATGCGCGCCACCGGCAACGGCCCGGACAAACCCATTGATGACAACGGAACGGCAGAAGGACGGGAGAAGAACCGGCGCACCGACATCAAGCTGTACGCAAATCCAGGAAACTAAGTTAATCGGGCCACCACCACTCCGCCCCGCCAAAACCGGGCGCGTCGGGAACCCGGTCATCCGGAAATACAACGAAAACCAAAGGACCACCACAGAGGCACGGAGAAAAACAAGAATTGGGAAAGCCAAAAACAAAATCAAAAGACCGGAGAAAATCCGAGAACACAGAGAACAAGATCGGGCGATCACCGTGATCTGATGATCGACCTTAAAATCAAAAATCAGAAACCGCAAATCACAAACCAGAAAAACTGTTCATGTCAAATTTGTTCTCCATCAGAAGCGAGCTCTCGCGGCCGGCCCGGCTGGCGTTGGGATTCTTTGCCTGGGCCGTGGTGGTAACGATATGGTGGGTGCTCACACACTGGAACCTTGTAAGCCGCTTTTCTGTTCCGACGCCGATGGAGGTAGTCCGCGCGTTTCCTGACCTTTGGAAAGAAAGCGATTTGCTGAGAAACGTGACCACCAGTTGGTGGCGCATCGGCCAGGCATTTTTGTGGTGTGCCGTGATTGCGATTCCGCTGGGGGTGTTGATGGCCAGTTTTCGCTGGGTTTATGACCTGGTGAATCCGGTGGCTGCGCCCATGCGCTCCATGCCCCTTACGGCATTTTTGCCGGCCTTCATTGGTTTGTTCGGTATAGAAGAACGAATGAAGATCATCTTCCTCTGGTTCGGCATGTTCTTTTACCTGCTGGCGGTGGTGGTGGAGGAGGTCAACCGGGTTGATAACTCGCTGCTGGAGACGGCGTACACGCTGGGAGCCAAGCGCCGCCAGGTGCTGTGGTTGATGTTTCGCGCATCTTTTCCCGGAGTTTTTTCTTCTTTCCGCATTCTGTATGACATTGGCTGGACCTACGTGATTCTGGCGGAAATTGTGAACCGCAACGGAGGCGTGGGCGCCATGATCCAGTCGGCAGAGCAGTTCCATCGGCCCGATCTGGTCTATGCCGGGATTATTGCCATCGGCGTGGCTGCTTTCCTGTTTCGGGCGCTGCTCACGGTCATGGAAAAAATCCTGTTCCCGTGGCGACAGACCGCGCAGGCCGCCTCTCAATCGCCGGCAGCAGTGGGCGCTACGCATCATCGCAAGGCCACGGTGACACATGGAAGCTAAGAAATCAAAGATCGCGATTCGCAATGTCAGCCGCACCTTCCTCTCGCCCAAGGGCGATAGAATTGAGGCGCTCAAAGACATCAACCTGGAAGTGGAGGATGCATTCTCTCCCGCCGGGCGTGACATCGGCGAGTTCAGGGTGCTGCTGGGGCCTTCCGGCTGCGGGAAATCCACGTTGCTGCGGATGGTGGCGGGCCTGGATCGTCCGGATACCGGTGAAATCCTGGTGAACGGCCAGCCAGTCCAGGGACCGAGCAAAGATCGCGGCATGGTTTTTCAGAAATACACCTCGTTGCCGTGGCTTACGGTGGAAGAGAACATCGGCTACGGACTCAAGCTCAATGGCGTTCCACCCAAGGAGCGCCGGGAGACGGTGAACCGCCTGCTGACGGCCGTAGGCCTTACGGAATTTGCCGATGTGTATCCGGAGACTCTTTCCGGCGGGATGCAGCAGCGGGTGGCGATCGCGCGCACGCTGGCGCTGCGCCCTTCCGTGATCCTGATGGATGAGCCTTTTGGCGCGCTCGACGCCCAAACCCGCAGTGAGATGCAGCTCCTTTTACTGCAAATCTGGGAGGAGACTGCGTGTACAATTCTCTTTGTCACGCACGACGTGGAAGAGGCTGTCTACCTGGCCGACAGAATCTTTATTATGAGCTCGCATCCGGGGACCATCGTGGAAGATGTCCAGTCGCCATTTGATCGCCCGCGCGACCTGGGCCTGAAAGAGAAAGCAGAATTCCACGACTTGCAGCATTATGTCCTGGGCAGCCTGAAGCGTGCTCCGGGAATTGGCGGCCACGTGAGGGTAAGCGTCTGAGCTGCTTGTTCCCAAATAGTACAACGGCTTGCGCCGAAGCGGAGCGCCCTTAAGATGAGTGGAACCGATCTTGATCCAGCAGGCACTGAAAAAAAGGGCATCAGCTATATAAAAGAGGCATTCAATATCCAGTACAACTGGATTGGCCTGGGTGCGGCTGCGGCCTTTGCCGTGGTCAGCGCCAGCGTCCTGCCCGTCCTGCTGGCCGCGGGCGCCGAGTTGATCTATCTCTCCACCATTCCCAACAACAACCGCTTCCAACGCCTGGTGCGCTCGTGGAAGCTGGCGCAAGAAAAACAGCAGACCCAGCAGAGCTTGAGCGAACTGTTGCGCAATCTTCCCGGCGACATGCAGACCCGCTACATCAAGCTGGCTGAAGTCTGCGGCGGGATTCGCGCCAACTTTGCCCAACTGTCTTCCACCTCGCAGATTTTTGTCCAGCAGATGGATTCACGGCTGGAAGGATTGCTCCATGGTTACGCGCGCCTGTTGCAGGCGGCCTTCCAGCAGCGGCAGTATGCCAAGACAGTGGATCCGGAGGTCATCAAAAACGAAATTGCGGCATTGCAGAAGCGTTTGCCCACCGATCCGCCCAAAGTGCAGGACATCAACAAAAAGCGCATTGAAATCCTGAGCAAGCGGGTGGACAAGTTCCAGAAGATCTCGGAAAATCGCCAGGTAGTGGATGCGCAGATTGCCGCCATGGAAGACGTGCTGCAACTGGTGCGCGACCAGTCCATCACCATGCGCGATCCGCAACAAGTCAGCGACCAACTGGAAAACCTGGTACACGACGTGGAACAGACGGAAGAGACCGTAAAGCAGATGGAGGCCATCTTCAGCGGACTGCCGGCAGAGATGAGCGGAGTCATGGCCATGGCAGACGAGGCTTCGAGTGCCTCAACCTCAGCCGCTGCGCGGACACGGACAAGAAACTGATTTGGCCGCGAATGAAGGCGAATTTAAAGCAAGCAAGACTTACCACCGATCAACACTGATAAAACTGATAAAGGCAGATCGATGTCTAAACTTACCAACTTCTCCGTATTACTATTTGCTGAATTCTTTCTGTTTCGCGACGATTTTCGAGGGAGTACGAACGAAAGACGCAGCCGGGGGCGGCTGCGCTCCCGATTTGTTTTGGTTGTGGCTTGCCGCGCTGTGTCTCCGTGCCTCCATGGCGGGTGTTGAATGAGCAGTGCGCCTTCGAGTACCGATAAATACCTTGAGGCCCTGCCGCCCTGGGCGCGGGACCTTTCTGAAAAATATTATTCGCGGTCTTATGCGCTGTTTGTTCTTTACGGGAATGTCCGCGACCTGGTGCCGCAGCGCAAGCCGGGAAGCACGGATTTTGTCTCGCTGGATGACTTTCTCTCTGAGGCCCTCTTTGGGCAGCGTGACCTGGTGCTGCACTACGACCGCGGAGGACTGGCCTTCGGCAATTCCGATACCCAGGCTGACTTCCGCCGCGCC
Organism: Candidatus Angelobacter sp.; assembly: GCA_036522115.1. GTDB lineage: Bacteria > Acidobacteriota > Terriglobia > Terriglobales > Acidobacteriaceae > Angelobacter. The sequence continues at coordinate 16,606 of DATDGL010000144.1, read as the reverse complement.
CTGGAGGGGTATGACACCTTTCATGGCACCGCCCATGCCCAGGGCTTGCCCCGCAATCCTGACGCGGTATTGAACATTCTGGATAACTACCTGCGCCTGCGCATTGCCGATGGCAAGAAGATCGCACTGGTGATTGATTTTGCCGAGACCATCGCGCCGGCGGGTGACGTCTTTGGCATGCCTGCGGAAGACCGCAACTCTCTGGTCATCCTGAAACGCTGGGCGCGCAATCCTGACTTTCTCAATGCCGACGTCACCATTATCCTAATCTCAGAAAACCAGATCGAGCTGAACCAGGGGATCGTGCAGAATCCGGGTGTCTCGTCGATTGAGATACCTTTGCCGGACGAGCCGGAACGGCTGGAATTTGTAGCTTGGCAGTTCAAGACGCATCCGCTGCCTCCCGGTTCTGAAGTGACGGACGCCATTCTGGCCAAGTTGGGCGCGGGCTTGAAGCGGGTGCAGTTGCAGAGCCTGATCTCTCATGCCGTGCAGAACCGGCAGCCGTTTACGCTCAAGTTTCTCAATGAGTGCAAGAAAGACCTGATTGAAGCCGAGTCGGGCGGGTTGCTGGAGTTTATCACCAGCCGTTACGATCTCTCTTATGTCGCCGGAAACGATCAGGCCAAGAAGAAGCTTCAGGATGCGGCTGCAGCTCTCCATTCCGGCAACACCAGCGTGTTGCCCATGGGTTACGTGATCTGCGGGCCGGTAGGAACTGGTAAGACCTTTATTACAACCTGCTTTGCCGGGGAAGTGGGCGTTCCTGCGGTAACGCTCAAGAATTTTCGCAGCATGTGGCAGGGCGTGACCGAGGGCAACCTGGAGCGCGTGCTGAACCTGCTCAAGGCCATGAGTCCCATCTGCGTAATCGTGGACGAGGCCGACGCCCAGTTGGGCGACCGTTCCAGCTCCGGAGATAGCGGCGTGAGCAACCGCGTCTTTGCCCAGATCGCACAGTTTATGGGCAACACCGAGTATCGGGGCAAGGTGATCTGGTTTCTGCTGACGTGCCGTCCTGATCTGTTGCCGGTGGACCTGAAGCGCCAGGGCCGAGCCGAGGAACATATCGCACTGTTTTATCCGGAGACGCCAGATGAGCGCCGCGCCTTGCTGCGCGCCATGCAGAAGAAGGCAGGCATGGCGGCATTTTCTCCCGAGCTGGAGCAATTTTTCCTGGACCAGGCCGGCACTCTCTCCGGAGCAGACATCGAAGCCGTCCTGGTCCGCAGCCGCATGCGCGCCGCCCTGAACAACAAGCCGGTAGTAGACCAGGAAGACGTAAAAGGCGCGCTCGAAGACTTTATTCCGCCTTCTTATCCCACCGAGATCGATCTACAGAACATCGTGGCCGTACTGGAATGCACCAGCAGAAGTCTCCTACCCAAACAATGGCGCGATGCCGATCGCAAAGAGCTGATTCGCCGGGCGAATGAGCTGCTGGCGTTTACGCGGGAGTCGGGGGAAGGGTAAGAATTCTCTTTGAATTGCCATCGTCACTGGCGCTCTCTAAAGCTGTCTATTTGGTAAAGGCCTTTTCTTCTAAAATGGATGAAGCAGTTTGTAAACGATTTTGATTGGCAGGAGGGCTATGGGGCCTTTAGCGTGAGCAAAAGAAGTTTCACCCCTCCGGGGTTTTGGGACCTTTTTCATTATTTTTCTTTCCCCAGGCTTGCAGCCTGGGCTTGCCCTGTTGTCGCGCCTCCGGCGCTTCGCCATCACTTAGGGGGAGCGTCTTGGTATTGGGATAACTGAAGGCGCATTCTGTCATACGCTGCCCGCTGTAAGCAGGAGTTGGCCGTTCCAACCAACCTAGAGCGCCGCAGGTATGGGCGCCTTTTTTTGCGGCCGCATTGGTTTGTGGCTATTTTGAGAAAGACATGAAAGCTCTTCTGAGCCGCGCATGTGGTTGAAAACCTGAGAGATCTTTGTCGCGGCACGAGGTCTGTTGTCGCGCGACAGAGGCGCGACAAAGTGCAGGAACAAACCGCGTCGCCCCGATTCCCGCACTTTCCAAAGTCTTGTTTTGAAGTGTTGAAACCACGATAAAACCGCCAAAAAGAGAAAGATCACGAAAGCTCTTCTGAGCCGCGCATGTGATTGAAAACCTGGCAGATCTTTGTCGCGGCACCGGGGGTGTTGTCGCGCGACAGAGGCGCGACAAGGTTACGACGATGCCGGCCGTTCTTCTGCCGCTTTTTTCAATTTGGAGCGATGCTCATGCCAATCTGCAGGGATGGGTGGAAGATAGCGCTCCCAGGCGTCGAGGAAATCCGCACGCTGGTAGCCCTTGAAAGCGGGCGATGAACCTTTATGAAAGTCGCGGCTGTAGATGCCGAATGGGTGGAGCCGGGCGGCGAGGCGATTCCCGGACCGGCTCGTCCAGTTGGCCCAGGGACGAGGGGCAAGGCCAATGAGCGCGGCCAGGAGGTCGCGGGTGGCAAGGTATGTGGGATCATCTTTGAGGAAGAAAAGAACGCGGACATCTGCCAACATTCGCAAGGTCTGGCTATCGTCTGAAGAGTCAAAAACGGCGCCGAGAGCGGCGCGGGCCCGATCCGGCCAGACGCCACCAATACGGTCCGCGATGTGGAGAAGAGACTCGGCGCAGTCCTGTTGGCGCGCGCTGAGACCGGCGGGAAGACGGGCTGGGATTTGATGAGCGACGCTGGCCAACGCGGGAGAGTTGGCGGCGGCCCAGGATTCGAGCGAACGGGCGAGGCGAGCAGCGGAGGCGGCGGCCTCGGGATTGAAGCGGACGATCACGTCCGCAGGTTTCTTGCGACGCAGCACGATGGGAATGCAGCGTGACCCGAGAGAGCGAGGCAGAGGAGTGTTCCCAGCAAAGGCTTTGGGGCCGAAGACAGAGTAGCGGACAAGACCATCGACATAGGAGCAGCTTACCTGCGTGCCGGAGTTGAGCAGGGCGAGCACAGGTTGACGCTCTGAGGGAGCGAAGGTGTGATGGCAATCGTCCAAGAGGATGGTATGAGGAGGCTGGGAATCGAGAGGCTTGCCGGGGAGGACACGACGGTCCGCGATGAGCAAGTTATCCATGATGGAGCGCGGGTGAGCGCCGGTTGCGATCCAAGGCGAGTTCGAGAGAGCGGCGAGCAACCGGAGGCAGAGAGTTTTTGCCGATTGCGACTCAGCCGAGCGGATGTGCAGGTAGGGAACGGCAGGGAAGTGCCGGGCACACCAAGTATGGACGATCCAGAGAGCGAGGAGAGTGTACTGGTGGTCGTCGCAAATAAGGTGCCGGCGCAGAAAGCCGGTAATGGCGTTGAGCATTTCAACAGGCTCGGGCGGCGGGCCCAGAGGTTTGGGTTGAATCACTGCCAAAGGCTGGCTGGGGCGTGGCAGCCGTTCTTGCTTTGGCTGGCGGTCAGGACTCTTGCGGAAGGCGGGCAGAAGTTTGGAAAAATTCATGGTTCTCCTTAGGCGCTCTACCGGGATTTTCGGCGGCGTTGTGGTGGAAGCAGCGTGGACTGATAGAAAATTTGGGAATTGGCTAAGTTGGTAAATTGGTAATTGAAAAATCAAAGGCAAAATCTTTTCAGGCTTTGGGGCAGGAAGAATGGGCGCCGCAAAACGACGCACGGGTTCCTCGCATCACGCGAGCTCTTTATCCGGCTCACTGTTGGATACAGCCTTGTCATTTTTAAGTATAATGGTGTTAAATTATGTTGTCAACCATTAATTTATAGATGTAGCAGGTTATTAAGAGCCAAGCGGTTACGAGATGGCACGGCGCAGCAGAGCCACAAGCAAAACGAAACCCTCACCACGGAGTGACACGGAGAAGAAGGCCCTGGTGCTTTTTCAGGCAACACACGGGCAGGCGCCGCATACGGATTCATCTTGCTGTTTGAGGCCAGGGGCGGTAAAGTTGCTCCCAATGGCAGGACATAAGGAGTTGCTGCAGGAATTTCAGGAATTCTCCCTCTCGGCGGCCAACGCTGAAAGTTTGATGCAGCACATTTGCGACCGCCTCCACCAAACAAAGTCACGCTACAACTGGATCGGTTTTTATCTGCTGGACAAAAATGATCCCACGGTGCTGGTGGTGGCGCCGTACACCGGGAGTTTCACTCCCAATATCCGCATCCCGGTTGATAAGGGCCTATGCGGAGCGGCCGCTTCCAGCGGCATGACCGTTATCGTGGACGACGTGGGCAAAGATCCCCGGTATTTTGCCGGGACGGACATGGTGAAGTCGGAGGTGGTGGTCCCTATGTTTGCGGGCAAAAAGCTGGTGGGCGTGATGGACGCGGAAAGCTATTTCCTGGCGACCTTCAATGCACTGGAAAAGGACCTGGTAGAAGCCTGCGCGGCGATTGTGGGCAGATACTTCGAGAAAAATCCAAGGTAGAGCTAGCCGCGAATTCACGCGAATGACGCGAATGAACTGAGCGGCAGAACATATTTCACATAAAGAATCGGTATCCCAGGGCGCCCGAATCCGAGATTGAAAATTTGAACACTCAGGGCACGCTACCGTCAGGTCTCGCCTGAGCTACGTTGAACGTGTCCGTACACGGCCCAAGGACCACGAAACACTAAACCAGCTTGCCGCACTCGTTCTAGGTTGTGACTGTCTGCAGCGACAACTGCGCCTGCGTAATGTTGACGGTTGCCGCTTGTGTGGGGAGTGTGTAATTGCCGTCCACGATGACGCCGTGCGGCACAAAGGTGACGGGCAAGGTGTGTTCCCCAGCCTGAAGGGCGGTCAGCATGGCGGTAGTGACCGCCAAGTTGTAGATCGCCGGTTCGTTGCCGTCCGGAGGCTGGTCGGCGACACCCGGTCCATACATGCCAATCGTTCCCACGTAATAAGGACTGGACAGAATGTATTGACCGCCGACCGGCAAGCCCACATACATGTCCCACACCACTCCGGGCTGGGTTGACGCGGTAACCCCTCCCAGTTGCAGATACAGAGTGTCGGAATTGTTCTCGGCGTAGGCGATGATCTGCTGCGCCAACAGCGAGCTGACGGTGAACTCGAAGGAGTAGGGCCCGGGTCCGGGAGGCAGTTGGTAGGGCGGATTGGGAATGCACTGCGGAACCACAACCGTCGATGTGCACCTACGTAGCGGCGTGTTGCCGCAAAATTGGTTCACCTGCGCTGGTTCGCCCTGATAACTATAGTTGAGCTGCTGCAGGGCGCGCAGAATATCGCAGGGTGTCATCTGCTGCTGAACGCAGTTTTCGTCGAAGAACGTGAAGACCTGGTTCTCCCAAACCGCGTCGTTAGTGGGGTCGGATTGTCCCCCGCCTTGCGTCAGCCATAGGTCCCACAGGCGGTCGCAATTGGCGTGATGCAGAAAGAAGATAGGGTCCTGGGCCGCAGTGGTGATGCTTCCCATCAATCCTCCGACCAGGCCGTGAACGCTGTTATGCGGGTTCTGGATGAGCGAATCCGCACCCGCCGGGCCTTCGAAGATGGGCTGGGCGTAGGCGGTGTTGACGCCGGGGGTGAGGTTGGTGAGCGAACCGGTGCCGTCGTTGATCCTGGCATTGCGATTGGCGACGTAAAGCACGGGGCTGCCGGTCTTCTGGAACATGGGAGGAAGCGTGGTCTGGGTCTGCCAATCCCAGAAAGGCAGCGCCCAGGTGTTGTCGCCCGATTGCTTGCGGACAATTCTCTCGAACCAATAGAGATACATGCGGTGCCAGGGCCAGAAGAAGTTGGTGTTGGGGCCGTGCTGGCAAGTGTTCCAGGCGGCCTGGTTGGGGACGGTAGTGGTGCCGTGAATGGCGGCCTGATAGCTCCAGCCGCACGGGTTGTTCGGGTTTTTCACTGACAGTGCCTGCATCGCGGTAATTCCAGCGACGTAGGATTTGATGTTCTGGCTGTTGACGGTAAGGCCGGAAACATTGGGACGCACCCACGGTCCCTGCGCGAGCACCTTGGAAACGTCGAACAGCGACCTTCCTACAAGACCTGCGCCGGCGGCCGCGCCCACGGTCGCCAGAAACCGTCGACGAGTGAAATGGTTTTTCATGGTGAACCTAGTGGGCTGTTGCACTTGCATACTCTCCTCCCTTTGCGGAACGTGTGAACACTCCCCGATTCAGCAACCAACGCGAGTAAACAATCTGTAGCAAGGTGGAGAGGAACTTTACTTCCAAAATGGGACCTGTGTCAACCTGGAATCGTCCGCATTTGGAATCGTCATATTTCGAATTGCACGATTTTTTCAGGCTTGTGCGAACGACGATGACGGCGGTCGCGAGCAAAAGAGCTGCGAACACAAGAAGCTCACAGCGTGCCGCTGCCATAGTCGGGAGAGATATGGAACAGCCGTTCTGAGTAACTATCGTATGCGTACCCCCTACGCAAGAGGAAATAGCGAATACGGTCCCCTCAGATACTCCTGCTTTGACCTGCGTAGGCCCTACGCCTTAGACTCCCCTTCGTATGCCTGAGGAACTACCCCCAGAAGCAAAAGAGTTCTTCCGCGCTGCCGGCAAAAGGGGTGGCAAGAAACGGGCCTCCAAAATGACGCCAGCAGAGCGGCAAGAATCGGCCCGAAAGGCAGCTCGGGCACGCTGGAAAAAGAAACGGCCAAGGGCCAAGGAGTGAAGGCCCGCGATAAAGCCGATTCTCTTCCGTGGAGCAAGTCAGAGGGACAATGTTGCAGTTATCGCGACTGGATTTGCCTTTGATTCGAAGCGTTCGGGGATTTATTTGTTTTGACTGCGAATGAAAACAGAGCATTCACTATCGCCTTCCCGATATCAAGCCTTCTTGAAGCAACTGAAAGAGCGCATTCGCTCCGCACAGATTCGCGCTGCAATTTCTGTTAACAGCGAACTCGTCTTGCTTTACTGGAGCATCGGTAGGGACATTTTGGCGAAGCAAAAATCAGAGGGATGGGGAAGCAAGATTATTGAAAAGTTGGCCGAAGACTTGACGAAATCGCTGCCAGGGACAGCCGGATTCGGTGCGCGGAATCTAAAATATATGAGGGCTTTTGCTGAGGCTTATCCTAAGAAGCAATTTGTGCAACAGGTTGCTGCACAATTGCCAGTCTTTCGTGTTTGATAGGAACCGTAGAAATCGAATCGGAGTGGAGGGCGAGCAGAAGAGATCGAATGGAGATCAGGCCGGCTCTCCGACTCAACGAACTACCCCGCCCTACCAACAGCAGGTAGGACGGGGCACCCTCGACTTCTTTGTCTGGGCCACCCGTCCAATCGACTTCAACCGGCCGTACGAAGATGGCAACGCACAACGCTCCTACAGACTTGGTTAACTCAGCATTGTCTCTATGATCCAGACGACCCCGCTACACTTGCGGCTGCTGTTTTGGAATATTCTGATTGATTCCCTTCATCCAGACAGGTTTATTGCCTGGGCAGGCGGAACTCTACGCCGTTCTGGTCGTTGATTTTTTGGGTGGCGGCGATGTCAATCCTGGATAGCGGAACTTTTTGATGGCTGTGTTCGTCCAGCACCCAAATGGTGTCACCGGAGATGGCGTAGTTCTTGACGGAGAGTTGCAGGCCATCGCGAAAGACCAGTGTCGCGTTCGGCCCATCGTCCTGTGCGGCTGGCCGGGCGCCGGCATTCCGGCGTTCTTCTCGTGCCCGATCTTCATCCCGCATAGACTGAATCTCGTCTGACAGCTCCTGCACTTCCACGGCCAGTTCGCGGTTGCCACCGTTATTGTTGTCCTGCTCCTCAATGATTGGCTGCGGTTCAGATTGGGAATAGTAGCCGGCGTAGAATGGGTCACCGGGGTAGCCAATGCCGCTGAACAGAAATGGATTGGCGCAGGGGAAGGCCCTGCCAAAGGTATTGAAACATGTGCTCCCAAAGAAAACACGGTTCCGATTACGGAAACGATGAGGGAAGGTACGGAAGCCTCTGGACTGGAACGCGAAGCTGCGCTGGCCAGGGATGAAGGCGCGTCCCCGGGGACTCATAAAACGCGCTGCGGGCATGGAGCGAACCCCGACAGGAGCCATACGTCCAGCGGGCATGGGACGCGCTGCGAAACCGGAGCCGGCGCGTGCCGTTGGCGCTGAAGATCCATGGAAGCCCATGCCGCGCTGAGCCTGAGCCGCCATTGGGAGCAGAACGGCTCCCCAAATTACAGCGGTGTAGAGCAGCCGTTTCATGCGTCCAGTCTAGCAAAGATTCAGAGCGCGATTTGTAAAGATTTAAGGACAGGACTGAAGGTAATCGGGGCATCGGGACATCGGGGCATCGGGACATCGGCAAGGGCGAAACGCCTGACCTGATTTGTTTATAATCTCGGCCCATGAAAAGAATGCTACTGATTTTTGTGATTATCTCCATTTTTGTGCCTGCATTTGGACAAACCTCCAAGCCTGCCAAGCCAAAAGCTGCTGCATCCACGGGGGTCCATGCCAAGAACGTCTATCCGATGCAGGAAGGATTTGTGGATGCCCACGGAGCGATGATCTATTACAAGATCATCGGGCGGGGAGAGCCGCTGATGGTGGTCCACGGCGGGCCTGGGGCTTCCCACGATTATCTGCTGCCGGGACTGCTGCCGCTGGCGCGAACCAACAAGGTCATCTTCATCGATGAGCGCGGCTCCGGCCGTTCGGAGAGGCTGGACGATTCGAGCCAGTACACGGTCGAAAACATGGTGGAAGATGTGGAAGCGGTGCGCCAGGCGCTTGGCCTGGGCAAGATGAATCTTCTGGGACACTCCTACGGCGGCGTATTGGCCCAGGCCTATGCATTGAAATATCAGAAGAACCTGATCCATCTGGTTCTGGGCAGCACGTTCTCCAGCACCTCCGCCTTCAACCAGGTGCTGGGCCGGGAAAAGCAGAATATGCCGGCGGACGAGCGAAAAAAACTGGAAGCACTGGAAAAGGCGGGTCTGTTTGGCCACGGCAAGGCCTGGGAGAAGAACCGGTATCCGGACGCCTACGCCAGACTGGCATGGGGCGATGGTTATTTTCCTTTTTTGTACCAGCGGCGGCCTGACCCGAATTACGACCCGATGGGCGGCAATACCAGCACGGCGTGGGACCTCTACCGCACCATGTGGGGATCAGACGGCGAATTTGTGGTGGATGGAAACCTGAAGTCGGTTGAATACACTGAGCGGCTGGCCACCATCCATGTACCAACGCTGATTATTTGCGGGGACCATGACGAATCTGATCCGTCGTTATCGCGCACCATGCACGAGAAGATTGCGGGCTCCAAGCTGGTGATTCTGCCAGAGTCCGGGCATATGACTTTTGTGGACCAGCCTGACTTGTATAACAAGACGGTGGATGGCTTTCTGCATGGGAGATGATTTGACCGCAAAGGACGCGAAGGACGCAAAGAAACCGAAATCCACCACGGAGACACTGAGGCACGGAGACAGACGGAGAAGAATTGCGGGAGAATCAAATTCAAAACCTCACCACAAAGGTCACGAAAAAACAGCGGAGGACACGAAGGAATTCGTACCACAGAGATACGGAGAAGAAATTAAAGAGGAAAATCGGCAGCAAGATCGGGGCCTGATATGACAACGTGGCGGTAGGGACCTTTCATCCGCTACGCGGGATTCGAGGTAAACTCCAAAAAATCGTAAGCACCACATCTTAAGTCGCCGCCAGGACCCTCTCTTCCTGCTTCTTTGGGGCGGGGCCGTTTTTGATCAGGTCGGCGGCTTTTTCGGCGACCATGATGGTGGGCGCGTTGGTGTTGCCGCCGGGGACGGCGGGCATGATGGAAGCATCGACCACGCGCAGGTGGTCGAGGCCGTGGACGCGCAGTTCTGAGTCAACTACCGCCATGGCATCGCTGCCCATCTTGCAGGTTCCCACGGGATGGTAGAGGGTTTCAGCCACTCTTCGAATGTAGCCGCGCAGGTGCTCATTGGTCTGAACGTCGTCACCGGGATAGAGTTCGCGTCCGCGGTACTTGGAGAACGCGCGCGCATGGGCGATCTGGCGCGAGAGTTTGAGACCTTCCACCATTAATTCCATGTCACGAGGTTCAGCAAAGTAGTTGGCGTAGATGCGAGGGGCATCCAGAGGATTGCTGGAGCGCAGGCTGAGGCGCCCGGTGCTGCGCGGGTGAATCAGCGTGGGCCCAAAGGAGAAGCTGTGTTCTGTGCTGGTCTCGAATCCATGTTTTCTAAAGAAGCCCGGAGCAAAATGGAACTGAATGTCCGGCACTTGCGATGTGGATGATAGGCGGACGAACCCGCCACCTTCGGCCACATTGGAGGTGAGAGGGCCGTTCTTGAAGCATAGATATCGCAGCAGCGGAGGCAGACGGTCCGCGCCCAACAGGCTCACCGGCTGGAGACTGGAATAGACCAATCCCATGGCGGGGTGGTCTTGCAGGTTCTCACCCACTCCGGGGAGATGGCAAAGCACGGGGATGTGGAATTGGCGCAACTGGTCGGCGGGTCCAACACCGGAGAGCAGCAAAACATGGGGTGAGCCAATGGTTCCGGCACAGAGAATCACCTCCCGCCCTGCGTGCTCCTGGTGACTGCCGTCATCCTGGTGAAAGCTGACTCCTACGGCGGTCTTGCCCTCGAACAGAACCCCGCTCACATGCACATTGGTGAGCACCTTGAGATTGGGCCGGGCCATGGCAGGCCGCAGAAATGCCTGGGCAGCGCTGTGTCGCCGGCCGTTCTGCTGCGTGACCTGATAGAAGCCGAAGCCTTCCTGGGATTCACCATTGAAGTCGGGATTACGCGGGAAGCCGACTTCTGTACCCGCTTCGACGAAGGCGTGTGACATCGGATTCAGGCAGCGGAGGTCGCTTACATTGAGCGGTCCACCCGTACCGTGGTACTCCGATGGGCCGCGCTCCTGATTCTGGGCTTTCTTGAAATAAGGTAGAACGTCGGCAAAGCTCCAGCCGGGATTTCCCAGGTCATGCCAGGCGTCGTAATCGCGGCGGTTGCCCCGGATGTAGATCATGGCGTTGATGGAGCTGCTGCCGCCCAAGACCTTGCCGCGAGGCCAATAGAGCTTGCGATTCTCCAGTTGCGGCTCAGCCTCAGTATAGAACGACCAGTCACAGGGGGTCTGAAACAGCTTGGAGAAAGCGATGGGTATATGAATTTCTTTCTTAGAATCCGGCCCGCCGGCCTCCAGAAGCAGGACCTTGACTGAAGGATTTTCGGTAAGACGGTTGGCAAGTACGCATCCGGCAGAACCTGCACCCACAATGATGTAATCGTACATGGCAGGTAACAGGTTACAAGGAACAGGGGACAGGAAGCAAAAGCGATTTCAAAATTTCACCGCTGAGACGCCGAGGCACGCGGAAGAGCAGCTAACCGCAATACTGTTCACTTAGGAGATTTCGGAACCTCTTGAGTTAACGGCTGAACGCAAGATCCCTCCGATTTACCCCCGCTAACGCGTGGGTAAACCTTCGGGATGACGAAAGTTTTTCCCCGTCCTCGTTAAGTGAACAGTATTGTCTTTAAGTTCGGCCTTCCAGGCCAGCAGAAGCTTACAACTTTCCTATTGAGGAGTTCCATTGTGACACTCACCCGATGAAAGACCAGGGGAGTGTTTTCGAGTTCCTCCAACAAAAGAGGCACAGCCGGAAGCTGTGCCTCTTTTTTGAACCTGTCCGGAGTCTTTAAACGCTGAAAGACGAGCCGCACCCGCAGGTGCTCTTCACATTGGGATTCTCGAACTTGAACCCGGCGGCTTCCAGCGTCTCCACGTAATCCACTACGCAGCCGTTGAGATACATGACTGAGGTAGCGTCTACGAAGACCTTGAGGCCGTCAAAGCTGAAGACTTTGTCCATCACTCCCTGGCCATTTTCAAAGGACATGGAGTAGGAAAAGCCGGAGCAACCTCCGCCCACAACCCCAATCCGCAGGCCGGCGGGCACAGGGTTCTGTTGCGACATGATCTCTTTCACCTTGTCCACCGCAGTGGGGGTCAGCGTGATCGGTGCTTTCGGGGTCGCGACATTTGCAGTATCCGGGGTCACTGGAGTAGTCGTGGAAGCCATGTGTTTACAGTCTCCTTGGTAAAAGGTTGATTATACCATCCCTGTTTTTGCTCTTATCACCTAATTAGATGAGGCTGGCCGGTCCAAGGTCGCACCCTTGGGTTGCAGATTGCTAATAGGATTCTAAGGTTGATCATCCGGCAGCCTTGAAATAATCTTGAATTTGGCGGAGAAAGCGAGCATATAATTTGCTAAGAGTCCTGCTTGGCGCATGTGTTGGGCGAGGGCTAACCTCGCGCCGGAGCGTGGCCGGTTCTCAAAAAAAAGGTGGTCCCTATGGATACGATCACTAAGCTGTTGGTTGTTTGGGGCGCTCTGACCGTGGTTTTCATCATCCTCCTGATTTACCGCGGCACCTTGAATATGCACGAGGATGACCAGTTGTTCCTGGACGAAGCCCAATCACATATGGCCAGAGAGCAACAGGAACTCATCGGCAGGATGAACAAGCTCCAACCCTGGGTCTGGGTTTTTGGATCCTCCTCTGCCGCGCTGATCATGGTCATTGCTGGAATGTTCGTTTACACGCATATGACGCGCTAAGCGCTGGGCTGCTGGCGCTCTCGGATCATCTCGCCCCAAGTTCTTTTCCGGCTCTGTGCTCACTGTTGCGCATCGCGCCGTCTGTGTGTTGCCGGCACTCCGCTGGCGATTCATACCAAGGGTGAGCTTCGCGCTCAATTTTTTCGCCGGTAAAAACATGAATCGGGTAACTCTGGATTGTCAATAATCAAGGAACCAGGAGCCATCTCTCGCAGTAGCTTTCAGGCATCCAAATCTTGATGACGCTCCGTGGGATCAAAGCCGCTCTCTGGCGGGCCGGGGAAGACGTTGGCCGCAAGCATACCTTGCAGATGGCGGCAGCGCTCTCCTACTACTTTGTGATGTCACTGTTTCCTGCCATGGTCCTGCTCTCAGCCATCGTCGCTTACCTGCCGATCCCTGATCTGTTCAACCAGGCAGTCGGGCTGATGGGCAGCTTCATTCCCAGGGACACCTTGAGCCTGCTGGAGAAGGTGCTGTCGGGCGTGATCTCTCCTAATCGCAGCACCTTTCTCTCTTTCGGAATTCTGGCCACATTGTGGAGCGCCTCTGGCGGCTTCTCTTCCGCCATGGAGGCCTTGAACATCGCTTATGAGGTAGAGGACAATCGCCCATTCTGGCGGACCCGTCCGCTGGCCATTCTGCTCACGCTGATGGTCGGCTTTCTGATGCTGACTGCGCTGGCGGTGGTGATCGTCGGGCCGCGTTTTGGCGAGTGGCTTTCAGGACGCTTGCACCTCTCCTGGCTGTTTGCTCTCCTTTGGCCCTACATCCATTGGACGGTGGCCGTAGGGTTCGCCGTTTTGGCAGTGGAACTGCTTTACTATCTCGCTCCCAATGTAAAGCAGCGTTTTCTCAGTACTCTGCCTGGAGCCGTGCTTGCCGTTGCCTGCTGGATTGGACTCTCTTATGGACTTGGAGTCTATTTTCGCAACTTCGCCAACTTCAATAAAACTTATGGCACCATGGGAGCAGCGGTAGCGCTGATGATCTGGCTCTACTGGACCGGCTTTTTTATGATTCTGGGCGCCGAGTTAAATTGCCAACTGGCCAAGGAAAGCCGAAAAGGAAAGATTCCCGAAAAGGAAGCGCCGGACAGCATGACCCGGCTGAATATTGCCGCGTAGAACCAGCAATTGGCATTCAGCCAATGGAAATTACCAAGAACCGGCCTTTGGTCTATTTTACTAACTGCCAATTGCTTATCTTCCCGACTTAAACAGCGCAAAAGCAGCCCCCTGAGGATCAGCGAGGACTGCCCAGTCGCCCACGCCTTCCATCTTGCGCGGAGGCATATAGACCCTGGCCCCGAGGCCCTGGGCTTTCTCCGTCGACGCCTCCACGTCCGCCACCATAAAGTAGAGCATCCAGTGGGCGGGCGCTTGCGGAGGACGGTGCTCAGCCGGAGGAATTCCGCCGATGAACTTCTCCCCATTCTTGATGTGCAGATAACCGGAAGGATCTTTCTCGCCTTTCTCCAGTTTCCATCCCAGCAGACCTGAATAGAACTTTTCTGCTCGTTGCGGGTCCGGCGTGCTCAAATCAGCCCAGCAGAACTCGCCGTTCTCCCCGCCGGCGCCCAGACCAGAATGTTTTTTGGCCTGCCAAACGCAGAAAACCGCTCCCGTCGGGTCTTTGATTACTCCCATCCGGCCAATATCCATCACATCAAAGGCGGGCGCCAGCACGGCGCCGCCCAGTTTGGCTGCCTTGTCTACGGCATCGTCCGCGCTGTCCACGGCTATGTACAGGTTCCAGTGAGGAGGAATGTGCTGCTCTCGCTCCTCTTTGCGCAGGGTGTACGCTGCCGCCGAGTCGTGTCCGTTGAGCCTGAAAATGGTGTAAAAGTCCTCAGGGCCCATTGGACTGTCATTGGCGCTCCAGCCAAAGAGTGACGAATAAAACTTCTTGGCCGCTTCCTGGTCACTGGTGGCCAATTCAATCCAGCAAAAAGATCCGGCAGGATGGTTCGATACATTTGCCATAGCCGAATCAGTATAATTGACCGTTACGAAAAAAGGGGACAAACACAGCCGCCGCTCAATGGTTCAGCGACGGTCTGCGGTGGTCCAAAGGGTCCAAACAAAGATGCGTATGCCGAAAAGTCAATTTACGTTTGTTGTCCTGGTTCTTCTGGCCGGCAGTGCTCTCGCCCAATCGGCCAAAGTGCCGCTCAAGATGCCGACCCGGCCTGACCCCAATTTGTACCGCGCAGATGTCAATGCGCAGCAGGAGATCACGCAAACCATGAACGAAGCGGGTAAAGAGAACAAGCGTGTCCTGCTCGTCTTTGGCGCGAATTGGTGCGGAGACTGCTATGCACTGGATTACGGATTCCACCAGCCACGCATAGAACCCCTGTTGAACGCGAATTTTAAAGTTGTCCATGTAGACGTCGGACGCTACGACAAGAACCAGGACCTGGCGAGGAAGTACCAGGTGGACCTGGAAAAAGGCATCCCCTCCCTCGCGGTGCTCTCGCCCCAGGGTGCTGTGCTTTATTCAACCGCCCAATTTGAAAGGGCGCGGGTGATGAGTGAAGAAGATGTCATCCAGTTTCTGAATACCTGGAAGCCGCCGGCGCATAAATGAACGCCTGAAAAAGCTGAATCTTAACCTTGCCGGCAGGGAAATGCGTTCAACAAGGCTCAATGCTCAGGACTGGCTGCTATTTTTCAGCTTTTCGTCCAGCTCCTTCAACGCCTGGCGCCGCGATTCGCTGTACCGTTCACTGGTAGACGCCGCAAGCTGCTGCAGGACCCGTGCCCGCGCCAGCAAGAGAATCTCGCGTTCGCGCTTGGCTTTCTTTTCGGTATCGTCCATCGAACCTCTGGGCTTGTTGGATCGCTTTTCGGTGGCTTGATCTATTTGCAATGCGACTGACTTGCTTTCCCAACCTCTGGCCATACCACTATTATAGAGGGCTGGTGTTCATATGCTCTATGTGAATTTAGGTTCCACCGGAGTCAGAGTCTCTCGCATCTGTCTGGGCTGTATGACCTATGGCAGCAAGCGCTGGCGCGAGTGGGTGCTGGACGAGGAAGAAGGCCGTCCGTTCATCAAGCGGGCGCTGGAACTCGGCATCAACTTTTTTGATACGGCAGATATGTATTCGCTGGGCAAGAGTGAAGAGGTCCTGGGCCGGGCCTTAAAAGATTTTGGCCCGCCTCGCCCGGATCTGGTCATTGCCACCAAGGTCTTTTTCCCCATGGGAGATGCTCCCAACCAGAAGGGTCTTTCCCGCAAACATATTATGGACGCCATTGACGCCAGTTTACGCCGCTTGGGCACAGACTACGTGGATCTTTATCAGATTCATCGCTTTGATCCCGAGACCCCGATTGCGGAAACGCTGGAGGCGCTCACTGACGTCATCAAGGCCGGCAAGGCCCGCTACATCGGCGCTTCATCCATGTACGCCTGGCAGTTTGCGCGGATGCTCTACACTGCGGACCGTCACGGCTTCAGCCGCTTCGTCACCATGCAGAACCATTACAACCTGGTTTACCGCGAAGAAGAGCGAGAGATGATGCCTTTGTGCCGGGCAGAAGGTGTCGGGACAATTCCATGGAGTCCACTGGCGCGCGGACTCCTTGCCGGAAACCGCAAAGCCGGCACCCTCCGTTCTCACGCCGATGATTATGCCCAGAAACTCTATACCCGCGAAGCGGACGATCGCGTGGTGGACAGCGTGGAGCAGGTGGCAAAGAAGCTCGGCGTGCCTCCGGCACAAGTCGCATTAGCCTGGCTGCTGCACAAGCCGGGCATCACCGCGCCCATCATTGGCGCTACCGGACCTCATCATCTGGAAGACGCGGTTGCTGCTCTTTCAGTGAACTTGAAGGCGCAGGAGATAGCTGAACTCGAGTCGCCCTATGCCCCTCATCCGGTGCTCGGGCACCATTAATCGTTCTCGACGCAGCGACTCAGCCCGTCTCTTATTTTGGTGGATTTAACGAATTAACGCCGGCTTGCGCGCACACGCCATCATGATCGCTGGTGTCTCCGGAGACGCCGATGGCGCCGACGATCTTGCCATCTATTACGATGGGAATTCCGCCCTCCAGCGGCACAGCG
>DATDGL010000143.1:0-30875 GCA_036522115.1 Candidatus Angelobacter sp. | reverse complement strand
AAACGGCACGTGCTGATGGCGAGCAATATCGATTTGAGTAAATTGTCGGAATCCGACCACAATTATGGTATGGTGTGCGACGTCGCTAAGAGATACCAACAATGGAATCCAAAGGCCGACTCGCTGGTGGACGGACAACATTTCTGGTGTTCGGCAGCCAATCGTCCCCAACTCGCGCAGAAGTTGGGCCAAAAACCCAGCAAAGCTGTCTCATCCAAGAAGAACGCCAATCCACAATCGGGCGGCCTTGGGAATTTTGGTGGCGTAATCTGTGTTCCAAGGTTTGGTGTCGTTTATCTGGCCGAAGTTCTCGTGTACCGCCGTCACCGACACCTCACGATGATCCGGGTCTGCATGTGCTCTCCAGGCAGCGGGAACATCGACGGCCCTGGTGCAGGCGGAGGCGGCGGCGACATGCCACCTCGTCCTTGATTCTCCTATGTGCGTTGTCATTTGGGTTGAACAGCTGCACCCACACTGATCCAGATGCTGCCTATAACCGAGCCTCACGAGAATTGGAGGAGGACAAAAGCACCTCTGCCTTGAAGACTGTTAATGAGGCCCTACAAGGCCCCGCAGGCAAGGATCTCGTCGAGAGTTACAAGCTGCAAGTTCTTAGGGCATACATCGTTGTTGGTAACGATCCAAGCGAAGCGTTGCGTCTTTGTCAGCCAGAGCCGCCTGTGCAACTGGCAGCAACTGAAACCCCCGCGCTCAGAAAGCTCACTCAAGGGAAGGCCTATTTCTACAACGGCGATCTATCGCAAGCCATGGCATCTCTGACAGAAGCTCGGACGATTGCCAGTTCGACCTCGCCGCAATTGCAGTCGAAGATTGCATTTATGCAGGGATATGTTGTGAAACGGCAGAAGGGCGATGATGCTGCCGAACAATATTATCGCGATGCTCTTGCTTTTGCTCGCCAGAGTAAAGACAAAGTAATTGAAACAGATTCACTTATCAACTTGGGAATGATCTTGATGGATCGAGAGCAGTACGACGAGGCGATCACGGAACTCTCAGCCGCATTGAAGCATTCGCGCTCTCTGCCTGTTGATCATTGGGCCGAAGCAACAGCCTTAGGAAATCTGGGGTGGAGTTACTACGAACTTGGTGATTTTGATCAAGCTACCTCTTTCTTGAAGGATGCTAAAGCTGCTGCGGCGCAGGCCGGAAGAAGGGCCAACGAAGAGCGTTGGACCACAGACCTGGGAGACGTTTACCTGAGTGAAAAAGACTACTCGCAAGCCGAAAAATACTACCTGATGGGTAATTCGGTTGCTATCAGCAACAGCAACTGGTACTGGAGTGCGCTTGCGCTTGACAACCTTGCGCTGCTTGAGCTCAGCCGAAATGACATTCGCAAGGCCGAGGAATATGACCGGCAGTTGATGGAAACGGCCAAACGGGTTGCCGATCAGTATGTGCACTCTCTTTGTGCAGTAACCACAGCAGAACTTGCCATGCATCACAACCAGTTTTCCCACGCCGAGAGACCCCTGCTAAATGTCATTGCCGATGCGAAGCAGCGTCCCTCGCTCTTACGACGCGCTCAATCCGACCTGGCGAGAGTCTATGTGGCTTTGAGAAGACCGGCAGATGCAGACAGACAATATCGGGCAGCAATTCACACCGTTGAATCGGCACGAGCTGCCGTGAAGCAGGAAGAGCGCCGAATGTCTATTTTTGATGGATGGCCGTTCTACGACGAATACATTCATTTCCTGGTGGGAGAGGGCAATAATGGCAAGGCACTTCAGATTGCTGAGCACAGTCGTTCTAGAACGCTCGTCGAGGGCTTAAAAACCAGCGAGACTAAGGAGCCTGAGGCATCGGTTCCGGATCTGTCGATTCTACGAGTCCAGAATCTCCTAAGAAGGCAGCACAAAACTATTCTGGCTTATTGGCTGGCGGAGGAGGAATCGTATCTGTGGGTCGTAACGCCTACGCAAGTCATGATCCGTCATTTACCACCGAAACGAGAGATCGAGCAGGAAGTTCAAGCCTATACCAGGAAACTACTTGCTCATGGGGGTATTGATGATTCGGCTCAGGGCCAAAAACTCTATGATCTTTTGGTTCGCCCGGCCTACAAGTTGATTCCCAACGGAAGTCAGGTCATCATCATTCCTTATGGCAGTCTCTACAAACTGAACTTTGAAACCCTGGTTGTCCCCGGCGCTAAGCCTCACTATTGGATTGATGATGTCACTGTCGAAACCGCTGGATCCATGGTCTTGTTGGCCAATTCTCAACCAAAGCGATCTGATACTTCTCCCAGTCTCCTGTTGATTGGCGCCCCGGTGCAGGCTAGCAGTGAATTTGATGTCTTGGTTCACGCCGAAGAGGAGATTCAAAAGGTAGTCACTCACTTTCCCCCCAAGCTAGAGAGGATTATTTCCAAAGAAGCGGCCACTCCGTCGGCGTACAAATCCAATAAGCCTGATCAATTCACCTACATTCATTTTGTTACTCACGGTACCGCCAGCGAGACCAATCCTCTGGATTCGGCAATCATTCTTTCACCACAGGCGGAAAATGTTTTCAGGTTGTACGCCCGAGACATTGTTGGAGTGCCTCTAAAAGCAGAGGTCGTTACAATTTCCGCTTGCTACGGGGCTGGCAAAAAGGCTTATTCCGGAGAAGGGCTGGTGGGACTTGCATGGGCGTTTCTGCGAGCAGGAGCCCACCAGGTGGTTGCAGGGTTGTGGGAGGTGGATGATCGCGCCACCCCGGACCTGATGGATGATTTTTATACAGGGTTGAAAGACGTTGGCGCAGCCGCTGCTTTGCGCTTAGCCAAGCTCAAGATGGTCCATTCTGAAGGTGTCTATCGGTTTCCTTACTACTGGGCTTCCCTTCAGTTATATACAGGTTCGTAAAATCCTTGCCGGCCAATTCGCCTCGACAGATCACACTTTCTCCCCGCTCGCTTGTGCGCCAACAACGTCAGTCTTGCCCGCTGGCTCCATCTCCCAAACCCCATCAAAATCTACAAAATATGACTTGATCGCAAGTTCAGGAATCTGCTGTTTCACGAAACTTGCAGCACGCTGCAAATCAGCAGCATGATGACGTGCCTCCTCTTCGGGATCATTGTGGAAAGCTGCGAGGCCGCCATATGCCCCACAATCTGAGTGCAGCATCAGGACCACGGTGCGGGTTTTGTGCAGCCGGATGGATTTTTGGAGCTGGTCGAGGACAAACAGGCGAGCGCTCTCCTGCTCGGGAGACGCCAGGGATTTGGCGCCTCCAGCAACACGAATTGCGTCGGCAGAAAACACGCCAATTCGTTTCAGGAGTTTGCGGGATGCGGCTTCAAAACGGTGATCGAAGCACCACACGACCGCAGCGTCGGCGATGTAGTGTTCTCGTGGTGAAACGAAGTTCAATACTCGGCGCATGGCTTCCTACCTATCGGTTTTTTGCTTCAATGAATTCAGGATTCCTTCTTCAGTGGCTTGGCCAACAGAGGCAAAGAAGTCAGCCGCACCCCAGTTGCGTTGAAGATGGCATTACCTACAGCCGGTGCAAGTCCCACAATCGGTGTTTCGCCTGCGCCCATGGAAGGAAGATCTTTTCTGTCGATGATCTCTACCTCAATGGCCGGGATATCACGAAAGCGTGGCACACGATAGGACCGGAAATGTGGATTCAAAATCCGGCCATTCTCAAAATGGATGGCCTCAAACATTGCACCGCCGATCGCCTGCACCACCGCCCCGCTGATCTGGTTACGCAGCCCCTGCGGATTGATGACCGCGCCGCAGTCAAACGCCTCCACAGCCCGCACGATCTTGACCTCACCCGAAGAGCGGTTGACGGCCACCTCGGCGCAGGTTGCAACGTACCCGCCTTTTTCAATTCCACCAGCGATGCCGAAACCGTGATCAGCAGAAGCGGCATGCTTGCCCCAGGCAAAACGAGTAGCCGCTGCCTCGAACACAGCGCGCAAACGAGCATCGGTCGTATTCTTCAAGCGGAACTCTAGCGGGTTCATTTTGATCAGCGCCGCCAGAAGGTCCATGTGGGTTTCGCGGGCAAAGTGGTTGGCGGTTGCCGCCAGACCCCGATAGGAACCCTGGCGCAGCGGATAGTGCGACGGATGAAAAGCGATGCGCTGGTTAGGAATGTTATATGGCGTCCCCATGGCGGCCGGACCGGAGTTGTAGTTGTGGAATTCCCACGCTGCAATCGTGCCGTCGTCCTTGACGCCGCCGCGAATTTCAATGACGCCCGCCGGACGAAAATAGGCCCAGGTAAATTCCTCTTCCCGCGTCCACACCAGCCTCACCGGCTTGCCCGCGGCCTTGGCCAGACGCGCCGCCTCTACCGCAGCATCGCCGGTGTGTTTGCCTCCGTAGGCTGATCCTGTGTCCGGTACCATCACCCGCACCTGGTTCAGGGACAGGTGAAAGGCCGACGCTAGTTCCTCGCGCACCGCAAACGGACGCTGTGTTCCCGTCCACACCGTGAGTTTGTCTCCGTTCCATTCAGCCACGGCCGCTCTGGGCTCCAGTGGCGCGTGGGCGATGTAAGCCACGGTGTATGTCTGCTTGCTTGTCAGCTTGACTTCAGACAACGCTTTGTCCACGTCTCCTGTTTCATGGTTGGCTCTACCGCCAAAACCACTCGCGTTGTTGTCAACATTGCTCTGGAGTTCATGGAAGAGTTCGGCTTCAGACACCTGAGTCGGCGCATTCCATTGCGCCTGAAGCAGCAGAAGGGCATTGTCCGCAGCTTCAGGAGACGTGGCTGCGACGCCCACAAAATTCCCATCATGCACTACTGTCACGTTTGCCAGTTTTTCTGCCGAGGCAGAATCAAGTGAGGCCAGGGTGGCGTTGAAGGCGTTCGGGCGCAGGACCTTTCCATGTAGCATTCCTGCCCGCATTATGTCGGATGTGTATTGATGTGAACCTGTGACAAATGCCCGGCCATCAACCTTGGGCGCCGGTGTTCCGGCAATGTGCCACCGAGAGGCCTCCGTAGTTGCAGGATCGCTGGCGATTACTTTCACAATCTTTTGCCCGCCGGTAAGTTCACCGTAGGTGATTTTTTCGCTGGAATGGGACTGCTTGACGTTGCCATTCTCTGCCGCCAGTTTTGAACGGTCTATGTGCCAGTGTTGCGCCGCCATATCAATCAACATTTCCCGTGCGGCTGCAGCCACCTTTCGTAATTGACTGCCCATCTGGGGTGTGGACCGGCTGCCGAAGGTGCCCAGGTCAAAGGGCGTAAGCTCCGTATCGCCCATGACCATGGTGATGGCTGCAATTGGGGTCCGCAGTTCCTCGGCAACCTGCTGCGCCAGTGATGTGCGGATATTCTGGCCCATCTCTACTTTGCCGGTAAAGACCGTGACCTTGCCATCGCCGGCGATGTGCAGCCACGAGTCGAGGTCCTTAGGAGGCGCTTCACTGTCAAAAGCGGGCCTCCCGGACTCCTGGGTGAGCGCCGGCACGCACATGCCTACGATCAATCCCGCGCCCATGAACTTGAACAAATCACGCCTGCTCACTTGAAAGGCGTAACGCAGCCGCTCTCCCGCATGTTGATCAAGCTCGTTCATTTCTTGCCTCCGACGCGGCGAATTGCAGCGAAAATTCGCGGATAGGCGCCGCACCGGCAGATATTTCCATTCATATGCTCAATGATCAGTTCGTCGGATGGATTCGGGTCGGAATTGAGCAGCCGCACGGCAGCCATAATCATGCCGGGCGTGCAATAGCCGCACTGAAAAGCTTCTTCATCCAGGAAGGCTTGCTGCACCGGATGTAAGCTGCCATTGTGGCTCAGCCCTTCAATTGTCTCGATTTTGTTGTTGGTTGCGGAAGCAGCGGGTATGCGGCAAGAGCGCATGGGCAATCCGTCCATGAGAACCGTACAGGCGCCGCACTGCCCCTCGCCGCAGCCGTACTTGGCGCCCGTAAGGCCCAGCCGGTTGCGTAGCGCGGAGAGCAGACTTTCATCGCCTTCAGTATCAACCTGATGCCGGCTCCCATTTACGGTCAGAGTAATGGTTGGCATGTCATTTATTTTAGAGCTTTTCTTGCCGATGGCCTATTTGGCTGAGGCCAGTATCAAGGCAGCCAGGAAAAATTTGGGCCGGAAGCACAGGCATTCGCTTCCAGCCCAAAGGAGCTGCTGTTTCCAGTTAGAACCGTGATCTGAGCAGGAGTAACTATCCCCCTAGCTCCTCCCACCCTTCATACCAGGGCTCTGTTGGATAAGGCGTAAAACTGCCAGGAATGGGACCACTCTTAAAAAAACTATTCCCAGATTTCGCCGTCCGGTACTGCATCCACCAGGATTTGCGGGGCAACGATCACTGACTCCTCGCTGAACTCGTACTTGTGCATGACGCTTTGGCCAGTGATAAGCCTCTTTTTACCGTCATCCAGCAGGTAAATCCGCTCAGAGGACCTTCCCCGAATCAATACGGCGCCATCATCCAGGGGTGGGCCTTCGCTTATGTCTGCGATACTGCTGGAAACCAGCACCTGCAACATAGCCGTGTCTTCGAAGAGGTTTAGAAAGGTCAGCGGAAATGGAATGAATCGACGATATCCTTTGCGGTCAACAACATAGATAGGGGTCGTTCCGGTTGCTCTCACTTTGCAGCCCGCCAACTCAGGATGTGGCAACTCCGGCCTGTTGCCAACTGAACGCATGACCGATCCGGTTGCCTCCAGAGGCATCTGGTTGATGAATTCGAGTTGCGCAGTGGCTGGCAGAAGCATACAACCCCCGTTTTTCACTCCTGAGCTCCTGAACTCAGGCCAATCTTACAGTCGGAGCCCGGCCAAACTCCCCAGTTAAATGCCAGGCCCCGGCTCTGCTATGTAAGGCGGAAAAACAAAAGGAAAGGGACCATTTTTTTGGGGCTTCTGATCCTTGCGTAGTGGAAAGGAACGTATTGGAGGGAAGGCAAAGTCCCGGGCAAGCCTGGGACCTCGCCTTTACGTGGTCATCGCCGACACAACTTTCTTAACGACCTCTTTTTTTCTTACCCTTGGTCTTGCTCTTGGTTTTGCTTTTTGCTTTGCTTTTTGCTTTGCTCTTTGCTTTGCTTTTGGTTTTGCTCTTGCCCTTGGGCTTACTCTTGCTCTTTGCCTTAGGTTTACTCTTGCTGCTTTTCGCTTTGCCGGCAGCCTTGCTTTTGGGCTTCGTTGCGGCCTTGCTTTTGCTTGCCGGTTTGGGCGTTGTGGTGGTTGCTGATGCGGCCGGTCCGCCTGCGCTCGGAGGGTCAACAATGATGGTTCCATCCCCTGGAGCTGAGGGAGTGCCCAGCGTTGACGTGGCTGAGGAAGTAGCCGCGGATGCAGCGGTTGTGGCGCCCGTAGTGGTTGTTGCAGGTGTGCACGTATACGGAAAGCGCTGCTGGCGGGTAACGGTTCCAGTGACTTTGGGCGATTCAGACGCGCCGTTGGCAATGGGCCCAATCGTGGGCTTCCCAAAAGGGCTTGGAGGCGCTAAATGCAGCATGCACGCATCACCCTCGTGGTTCACGAACGTGACCACATCGCCTTTGCGGATAGAGTTTGGCGGTCCACCAATGGTTTGTGGGTCAAGAGCGTACCCAGGTTTGACTGTTACTGTGTGATCGGCCATAAGTTTCCTTCCATGGTTTGTGGATTGATTCCGTGAGATTAACAGAAAACACTACCAGAAAAAGGGCCGCTTCCTGCGAACGAACACCAGCGTTTGGGGTTGCTGGGAACCTGGATTGCCAACAATTTTGGGGTAACGCTTGTCCTGTAGGAGTTCCGTAAGCTCGGGAGCATTTTGGGCCTCCCTCAGTGAATATCCTGCCCCAGGAGTGGAACGCAGGGCCGTTAGAGCGCGATCACGCTCCCCTCGTTTATTTATGAAATGAGTACTAAGACGGAAAAAAACCGGGGAAAAAGGGACCGCTTTTTTTTGCAACGCGTCCGCACAGAAAAAAGGCCGGTCAAATTGGGCAGAATCAAGAAGCCCGCTCTGTCCGGCCATGGTTTCGGGTTCGGGAAACGCACCTGTGTTATCGGCGCGAGCCGTTGGCCCCGACAAGTTCTGATTCCTCCTGGAGCTTGCGTGGGACTTTCTTCGGTGTCTCTTTTGGACGTACTACCTCAGGTCCATCAACGATGATGACCCCAGGCGTAGAATCATTCGCCGCCGAGGCCAGGGAGGCGCTGGCACAGGTATAGTTGTTGTTATTGATTCCCGGGAGCGCACCCACGATCGTTGCTGAAGCGCTTCCGCGCTTGGGCACCAGAACGGTCGATGGTGAGAGCTGCAGTTCTCCCTGAGGCGTAACCGTGCAGTCTTCATCGGTTTTGTTTTTCCAGGTTACCTGATCGTTAATTTGCAAGGGATCCGCAGCACTCCCGCAAGTTGACGGATCCAAGAAGATTTGACTCCCTTTATACTTGATTTTAACCTCGTAGCTGTTGCTCATATTTTCTCCCTTCTCTGGTTTCCTTAAAAAACCGGCTTTTGCCGATTTCATACTAGAAGGCGCAAATCTACATTCCCTCAGACCGTGATCCAAAGGCACGCCAGGGCATGAACTAGCGTGTGAATCGCATTTTTTCTGGATTGGCGCAGGCAGGAAGGTTGTTACTTTGGTTCCGGTTAGTTGCCATTAATCCTGGAATAGCGTTTATCTTGCCGCAGTTGATCGAATTCGGGAGCGTTTTGAACCTCGCTGAATGAATACCCGGCCAATAGAGCAGAGCGTAGTGCTGCAAGCGCGCGGTCGCGCTCGCGGGCCAATTCATACACCACGGCAGAATTAAACAGGAGTTCCGGTTCGTTGTGAGACAGGGTGAGCGCCGATGCCAGCACTTGTTCTGCTTTGGCTTTTTCACCCAGTTCGGCGTAGTATCGGGCCTGCCAGCCGAGAATTCCTGAATCTTTAGGCGAACGAGCAGCTATTTTTTGCGTTAGCTGGAGCGCGTTCTGGAAAGCCGCAACAGCTTTGGGGCGGTTTCCAGCGAGATGATAAGCAACGGCCAAGTTGAGCCAGTTGCGGTGGTCGTCAGGACGGAGTTCGATCGCTTTCTGGAACATCGCAGCAGCCTCGTCGTAATGCCCCTGATACTGGCGGGCCAGGGCCAGGTTGGCATAGGCCCCGGCTGTAGGACGAATCACAATGCCCCTGGTCAGAATGTCCTCGGCTTCCTTGTATTTGCCTTCAGCCAGATAGACTCCGCCCAGACTGTAGTAAGACAACGGATTATCCGGGGCGAGTTCGATAGCGTTGTGAAAAGCAGATTCCGCCTGCGCGTAGTCCGCGTGGTCCCAATAGAATTTGCCAAGGTAAGCGTAATTGACCGAGATTCCAGAGCGCCTCACGGCATCCTTCAGCAGCGCCTCGGCCTGCAGGAATCTCCCGGCGCTATCGTAGGCCCGCGAGAGCGCGGTCATGGTGGCATCGTCTGTAGGATCCAGTTGCAAGGCTTTCTCAAACTCCCGAATCGCCCCCTCCCGATCGCCGGTCGCCTCTTGGATCCGGCCAAGCGCAACATGCGCGGGGGCGAGATTCTCGTTCAGCGATAGGGCCCGTTGGCACATTGGCTTTGCTTTGTTCAGCCACTGAACATCGTTGGTTTGGCGAAACTTCCTCGCATATGCAGATGCCAGATTGGCGTAAGCCAAAGCAAAATTGGCATCCTTATCGATGGCCTTTTGCAGCAAGGCAATTGCCCGATCCAGATCATCCAGCGCAGCCGGGCTTGAACGAAGCAAATATCCCCGGCCCTGCTCATAGAATTCATAGGCCCCGGGCTCAGTTGTCGCACCTACCGGCAGGTTGTGCAGCGTTTCTGGCGGAACATGCAACTGGAGCATGGACGACGCCTGCTCAAACAACTTGTCCTCCAAGGTTGCAATCTGGCTTCCCGGAATCGCCACCGTCCCCGAGCGTAATGGCTTGAGAGACTTCGAATCCTTCAACTCCATAAGCAAACGAAGCGTGCCAGCATTTTTTTGCAGTTCCCCTGTCAGCAGCAGGTTGACGCCCAAAGATGATGACGCGTGAGCCTCATCGCCGGGCTTTTGGTTTCGGACCTCCTGCCATGGCACCACCCACAGCGAACTTTCTGAAGCCTGCAGGCGCGAGAGATTGCCGGTCAGGGATTCAGACAACTCATAGGCCGCCGCCTGATTCGCGGGATCGGTTCCGACAAAAGTAAAGGGCAACACTGCGATGTGTTTTTGCGCAGGCAACTTCGGAGTCCAGATACGATCACGCAAGAGAAAACCGGCCACGACCACCAGAACAACCGCGCAGGCGCCCGCCAATACAACAAAACGGAGTGGCAGCCGTGGGGAAGCGCCTCGTCGCCGCTTGAGGGATTCAGCTACTTCGCGCACAGAAGAAAAACGTTTGGCCGGATCGCGGGCCAGACACCGCAGGATGGTTGAATTCCAGCGCTGGTTCAATTCGGGAGCAACCTTGACTGGCGCAGGAGGCACGTTGGTCAAGCGCTTCAAAGTCTCTGTCCACGAGGATTCGTCGCGGAAGGGCCGGCTGCCCGTGACCATCTCATACAACACCAATCCCAGCGAGTAGATGTCACTAGCCGCCGTGAGGTCCTCTCCCAGTAGCTGCTCCGGAGACATATAGGCAGGGGTGCCCGCCACCATGCCGTGAGTGGTCGTCAGGCTCTGGGATTCGTCTGGCGGACGAATTAACCGCGCGATGCCAAAGTCCGTTACCACAGCGCGGACCTGGTCTCCAGAGCCAATCAGCATCACGTTGCTGCACTTGAAATCGCGATGAAGAATGCTGGCTCGGTGCGCAGCTTCCAATCCCTGACAAAGTTGCTCCGCAATCAGCAGTGCCTCCGTGGGCGCAATTCTGCCTTCGCGTTTTAATCGGTTGGAAAGTGTTTCCCCACGAATCAACTCCATGGTGAGGAAAATGAATTCCTGGTTGGCCTGTTGGTGATGACCCAGATCGAAAACGCGGCAGACATTCGGATGTGTGACCCGTCTCGCCAACTGGACTTCGCGTCGCAACCGGTCCAGCAGCCCCGGGCCAAAGGGGGTTTGCGGGCGAATCACCTTGATGGCGACTGGCTCGCCCAAGTCCTGGTCCTCTGCAGCATAAACCTCGCCCATGCCGCCGCTGCCCAGGGGCTCCAGAATTCGATATCGGCCTGCCAGCACATTCCCCGGTGAAAATATCTCGTCTGTGGATTTGCTGCTGGCAGGAGAACTACCCTCCAGGAATCCGCCCATGTCATCGTGCTGGGAGAGTAGGCGTTCGACTTCAACTTCGAGTTCCGCATCGCCTTGGCAAAGGCCTGCGATGCCGGCGCGCCGGGCCTCCGGGGGCAGCTCGACCACGCTGGCAAAGATATCTTTGATCTGAACCCATCGCTCTGGAGTCATCAGGAATCTTCTTTACCCAGGCTCCTGCTCAATTCCCCATAAAGCCACGCCTTGGCATGCTGAAATTCCCGTTTTACCGTGGTGGGAGAAATGGCGAGCACTTCGGCTGTTTCTTCCACATCCAGGCCCGTGAAGAATCGCAATTCAACGATGCGGCATTGTCGCGCATCCCATTCCGCCAGCTTGTTCAAGGCCTCATGCAGCGCTACCACCTGCCAGGATTGCTCGTCGGAGTAGACAAACGCATTTTCCAGCGAGATCTTCTGCGCTGTGCCTCCGCGCTTTTTGGCATCACGAGTGCGAGCGTGGTCCACCAGGATTCGGCGCATGATTTGCGCGCAGACTCCAAAGAAATGTGCCCGGTTCTTCCAGTCGATTCCGTGCTCGCCGATCAGGCGCAGGTAGGCTTCATTGACCAGCGCGCTGGTCTGGAGCGTGTGTCCGGTGCGCTCACCCCGCATGTAGTGGCGCGCTAGCCGGTGCAGCTCGTTATAAACCAGCGGGATCAGTTTGGCTTCAGCCTCTTTATTGCCTTCTTTCAAACGAGCGAGAAGGGCCGTAATGGGCTGGGATCTGTCCTCCGATTGGCGAATTTTGTCTGACATAGCACCAGGGGGTCAATCAACTCTATGCTCGCCAGTGAAAACAAATCAAGCACAGTCGCGGGAATTTTGTGGTAGTACGTATTGACGATGACTTCCATGACAAACATGCGAAAATAGAAATTCCCATGGCTACAACACAAGGCACTCTCATCACGCCCGCCATCCTGGAAGATCACGGGATCACCCCGGAGGAGTTTGAAAAGATCAGGAGTTGCCTCGGCCGTGATCCCTCGCTGACCGAGTTAGGCATCTTCAGCGTGATGTGGAGCGAGCATTGCTCCTACAAGTCCTCGCGCATTCATCTCAAGCGTCTGCCCACGCGCAGCCCGCGGGTGGTACAGGGGCCGGGTGAGAACGCCGGCATCATCGACATCGGGGATGGGTGGGCCTGCGCCTTTAAAATCGAATCGCACAACCACCCCTCCTTCATTGAGCCCTTCCAGGGAGCGGCCACCGGCGTCGGCGGAATCCTGCGCGACATCTTCACTATGGGCGCGCGTCCGCTGGCCGTAATGGATTCCTTGCGCTTTGGCACCATCAGCACCGGCCAGGGGTCAGAGCAGAGCACAGTCCATCGCAACCATTCAATCCTGGAGGGCGTGGTCAGTGGAATCGCCTCCTATGGAAATTGCTTTGGAGTGCCCAATCTTGGCGGTGAAACAAAATTTGAGCCTTGCTATTCTCAGAATCCATTGGTGAATGCTTTTGCCCTCGGGTTGGTCCGCCGCGACGAGATTTTTTATGCCCGCGCTGCGGGTGAAGGCAATCCGGTTATTTACGTTGGCGCAAAGACCGGGCGTGATGGCATCCATGGCGCCACCATGGCCAGCGAGGAATTCACTCAAGGCTCAGAGCAGAAGCGGCCCAACGTACAGGTTGGCGACCCGTTCCTGGAAAAACTCCTGCTGGAGGCCTGCCTGGAAGCCATGCAGACCGGAGCAGTCGTCGGCATTCAGGACATGGGCGCCGCCGGTCTCACTTGCTCCACCTGCGAGATGGGCTCGCGTGGAGAGGTGGGCATTGAGATCGAGTTGGACCATGTTCCCCAGCGCGAAACCGGTATGAACGCCTACGAGATCATGCTCAGTGAATCGCAGGAGCGCATGCTGTTGGTGGCGGAGAGCGGCCGTGAACAGGAAATTTTCACAGTCTTCGAGAAGTGGGGGCTGGATGCCGTCATCATCGGACATGTCACCAACACGGGCCGCCTGCGGGTGCTGGAGCATGGCGAGATAGTCGCGGATATCCCAAACTCGGCCCTCACCGACGATGCTCCGCTTTACCGCCGTCCCATGGAACGCTGGGAGCCGCCAGTCCCGCGCACTAAGCCGGCGCACATCGAATTCAAGAGCGCAGCCGACTTTACCGCCGCCCTGAAGCGCCTGCTGGCTTCCCCTAACATCTGCTCCAAACGATGGATCTTTGAACAATACGAATCCATGGTGCAATCCAACACCGTAGAGGGTCCGGGCGCAGACGCTGGAGTGATGCGCATCAAAGGCACAAAGCGCGCTCTGGCCATGTCCCTGGACGGCAATGGTCGCTGGTGCTGGCTGGATCCCAAGCTGGGCGCCATGCACGCCGTAGCGGAATCCGCACGCAACGTCTCCTGCACCGGCGCGACGCCGGTGGCAGCCACCAATTGCCTGAACTTCGGCAACCCGGAAAAACCCCAGATCATGTGGCAGTTCTCCCAGGTCGTCGACGGTCTCAGCAAAGCCTGCGAGGCGCTGGATACCCCCATCACCGGCGGAAATGTAAGCCTCTATAACGAAACCCTGGGCGAGGGGATCTATCCCACTCCGGTGGTCGGTGTAGTTGGCATTCTGGAAAATGTGCAGGACGCCCTGACCTTCCATTTCCGTGAGGCAGGCCGGGACATCCTGCTGCTCAGCGGCACCGAGGCCGGCGACGCGACCGATGCGGAGACTGAATTCGGTTCCTCCGAATACGCCCGAGCGGAGCTGGGCCAGGTCTGGGGCTTCCCTCCTTCGCTCGACCTCAAACAGGAGGCGGTGCTGCAACGCTGTCTGCGTGAGCTGATTCATGACCGCCAGGTCGACTCCGCCCATGACTGCTCTGAAGGAGGGCTGGCGGTGGCCATTGCTGAGGCCGGATTCGTGGCGGGCATTGGAGCTGAGATTGACCTTACCTCCAACGGACTGTTCCCGGAGGCCGTGCTGTTCGCTGAAGACGCCAGCCGGGTAGTGATTACTTGCGACTCACAAAAGACTAAGAACATCCAACAAATAGCGGTAAAATGGGGCTTGAGGGTGGAGCAAGTCGGGCGGACCGTTCCTGAAAATCTGAAAATCTGCATTGATGGCCATCAGGTAGTCAGCGCCTCAGTGTCTGAGTTGCGGCAGGAGTGGGACACTGCTCTCCCCCGTGCTCTCCATGCGGAGGTTCCGGAACATCTGGCGCCGGAAGTCCTGCAGAAGAGTTAGGCGCTCCATTGGGAAGCAACGCAAGAGAGTAGCGGACAAACAGAGGAGCCTGGCACGGATATAACGCAGCCTTGTTCACATTTGCAACGCCGTCTTAAAAAGAAACAAATTCTCGAAAGGTGGCGAAACTTGGAGCGAGCCGACAAATTTAAGGACGAATGCGGGGTGGTTGCCATCCACAACCATCCTGAATCCGCCAAACTGGCCTACCTGGGCCTGCACCAGTTGCAGCACCGCGGCCAGGAATCTGCCGGAATTGTCTCCTCCGACGGCGAACGCCTCCATCCACACAAAGCCATGGGCCTGGTTGTGGACATCTTCAAGGAAGATGTTCTTGCCAAACTTACGGGGGCAATTGCCATCGGCCATACGCGCTACTCGACCGCTGGTGATTCGGCCATGCTCAACGCCCAGCCCATCCTGGTGGACTGCAACAAGGGCATGATTACCCTGGCCCACAATGGCAATTTGGTGAATGCCCTGGATATCCGCCACCGCCTTGAAGCCCAGGGATCGATCTTTCAGACCACCAGTGATACGGAAGTGATTGTGCACCTGATCGCGCAATCCAAAGAGCCAACATTACCGGAAGCAATTTGCGACGCCTTGCGACGCCTTGAAGGCGCTTTTTCCCTGGTCATGATGAGCCGCGATCGCATCTTTGCTGCGCGTGATTTGCGAGGCTTTCGTCCGCTCTCCATGGGAAGAATTCCTCATGCCGGTACTGCCGGGCGGGACAGCATTGTCTTTGCCTCAGAAACCTGTGCCTTCGACCTGATTGGCGCCGTCTACGAACGCGATGTGAAGCCAGGGGAACTGGTGGTGGTGAGCCTGGAAGGCATAACTTCGCGCTTTTTTGGCGGAGGAGCAAAGCAGTCAAGCTGCATCTTTGAGCACGTATATTTCTCGCGTCCGGACAGCGTTGTTTTCGGCCGCTCTGTTCATGCCAGCCGCGAAGCCCTGGGGCGGCAGCTCTCCCGTGAAGCGCTGGTAGATGCTGACCTGGTTGTTCCCGTCCCCGACTCCGGCGTGACTGCGGCCCTGGGCTATTCTTCAGAGTCCGGTATCCCGTTCCGCTTTGGCCTGATCCGTAATCATTATGTTGGCCGCACGTTCATTGAACCGGAGCAGCATGTGCGCGATTTTGGCGTAAAGCTCAAATTGAATCCGGTGCATAGCGTATTGGCCGGGAAGCGCGTGATCCTGATTGACGACTCCATCGTCCGTGGCACCACCAGCCGCAAGATCGTGCGCATGGTGCGCGATGCCGGAGCCCGGGAAGTCCATATGCGGATCTCCTGTCCTCCTACCATCTCTCCCTGCTTTTACGGTGTGGACACTCCGTCGAAGGATCAGTTGATTGCGGCAAACAAGTCGGTAGAAGAAATCCGCGACTACATCGGCGCGGATTCGCTGGCTTATCTTTCCATGAAAGGCATGCGTGAAGCCTGCGGCGAAGGCGAGAAGATTGGCTACTGCACCTCCTGCTACACCGGAATCTATCCTACCGAGTTCATCCCCATCGACCAGGTCCGTCCTGCCGCCGCCAAGGACTACGATGCAATATCGGCGGAGGAGAGATCTACGTTTGATCGCTCTCTTCAGAAAGCGGGACTTGAGGTCATGGGACTTGTTGCGGGCTCTCCAGCTTACGAGTTCAGCCCTGAGCTGGGTAGAACGATTGAGACCACGGCAGAAGGCGATAAATTCATTGTTGAAGTGCGGGACGGCAAGCTCATCCGAGTTGCTCAAATTGCCAGTGATTACGCCCGCAAGAAGTAGGCGCCGCAGCCAGTCCTGTTATCAAACTTGGGACCAAGTCTTACGCCGCCGTCCAACCATCCGAACCCACAATCGGCTCGTCCCCACGATCTGTCAGCATCTCTTCAGCCGCTCTCAAGACGGCCTTCTTTGCTTCAGGCAAGCTCAGCCCGGGAATGATCGTGAGTGTTCCCAGCAAATTTGCCACCTCAAAATAAGCGTGGCGGCATTTCTCCATGAACTCCACCGGATACTCAGGTTTGCGGGCGTATGCGGCGGCTGGATCGGCATCGAGTAGATAAGCAACATCCGGTTTAGGCACGAACGCCTGGACAGCTTTCACAAAAGCGCGGCTGACAGGATTAGCCAGATTTAAGTTTGAAAACTCATCGTAAATATAGCGGTCCAGGATGATTACATCTGCGCCGCTCTTCTTCTCCCGCGCGATCACACGGCGGAGATTGCAGGCATCCAGCAAATAAAGAAAATGCCGGGCCGCGGTCAAATGCCACCCGCGCATGTTCTTATCGCGGCGTTTCACTGGCTTGCCCGGCGCTCCAATGCCGCGCTCGCTCTTGTACACTTTGTGGACGAACCCTTCGCGATATTTGACCCCCACCACCACGTTGTCCCAAAAGGTCAACAGGCGCGTGGAGAGTCCGGCGGAATGAAGCGCACCGCGCAGATTCTCAATCTGCGTCGACTTGCCAGAGCCGTCTACACCCGAAAAACTGATGAGCAGAGGTTTCCCCATCTATTTCTGCGTGACCCCAGTCATCGTCGCACCCGGAGGCTTGGAAGGGCTGCTGCGAGTCAAGGAGTACACCGTTCCGGCAGCTAAACCGCCCGCTGCGATGGCGCCAATCTTGAATAACAGTGAGCGTGTCTGGTGCTGCTTTGCCGGAGCAATGGCAACCCCGGCAGGCTTGGACGCAGCGCCACCGGCCGTCTGCGCCTTTTCCGCCGCGGCTGCGCCTACCGGCTCCGTCGGCCTCTGCTGTTCTTGCGGCGCCGGCTGCGTAATCGTGGTCACTGGTTGCGAAGTCGTCTGCTGCTGGTCCTGTTGGGGCGTCGGAGCGTCTGGATATGTAGTTACCGGTTGCAACGGCGCCTTGGATGGATCAACCGCTGTGCCGCCTTGCTGTTGCTGTTCTGGCTGAGCTTGCTGTTGTGCCTGGGCAGGCGCGGATTGAGCATTCTGTTGCGTTGCCGCGCTTACAATTTCCGGCGTAAGGCAAAGAGCAGCGGCCATGATCGTGCTCAGGATTTTCGTGATTCTCTGCTGGATTTTCATAGTACCTCGGGGGAACATCGGTCTCCAGTTCAATTATTCGGATTTGGCGCTGGGATAGCCCACGGCGCTGGCATAGTCGGCGCCGTCTGGACGGCTACCTATCTGCAGGACCAGCCGGGTCAAATCGGCTTCTCTGCTCCACAAATGTTTGATGCGGTTTTTGGTGTAGTGGAAAAGGTTGGTGACATCAGTTTTGTACCAGCAACACTTGTCCATTTGTGGCGAAAAACCACATACCAGGCGAAGACGGCGGAACATGATCTCGTAAGGAAGCAAAAGAGAAGATATGAATCGATGATTGCCTTCCAGAAGCGTCACCGGATGGGTGTCGTCAATTCCAATCAAAAGAATCGTGGATTTCGGGCCATCCACCTGCATAGTCGCCCTCAGGGTCTGGATTTTGGCCAGCAACACGCTCGATTTGCCGTCGTCAAGCTGCTGGCGGATGCGTTCCGCCACATGCAGAGCCTGAAAATTGCCATCGGAAATACGCCGCCATTGCGCCCGGGGGAACACGTTGACACACGCCAGTTCCAGCGGCTCAAACTCCGTCTCCCACCACTGCATGTCAGGAGGCAATTCACGCCACATATGCTCGCGGCGGCGAAACAGCAGCGCCCGGCGGACGGCGTTTTCCCCGGCGTGCGCCAGATCCGGTGCGTGCACCACGGCTTCAAACTTCTGCCGGTCGCGGTCGTACTCCTGGCGGTAGAACTCCGCCTTCAGAAACTCCGCCACGACTTCGGCTTCGGTTATTCGGTTTAGTTTTCTCATGTTGTCTCCTGCGGGACCAAAATCTGCTTGTAGCGACGAAAGAATGGAAAAGAGACGAGCAATAGCAAAGCCGCCATGAGCACAATCTGCACTACGATGACCTGGCGAAGAGTGTTATGGAAAATCCCGATTGCCAGCACCAGGACTCCGCTGAAAATCAATTGCAGCCAGCCGGTATTGGCGATCCGGCGGGACATCTCGTACGTCATCAGCACCACGCTCAGCGCGTACAGGCCGGTAGCCGAGGCATACAGCGTCAGCAGCGATCCTGACTCGGAAAATCTTCCGCCAAAAATCGTGTTGATGATCAGGTCAGGAAAGAAACTTGCCGCCATAATAAAGATGATGGAAATTGCCAGTACAAAAAGCAGAGGCACCAGGATTACATTGGCGTCATCCTGGCGAGGCTTGGCTGCCGCGCTGATGGGAAACATAGCGCTCACCACCGACCACGCCGCAAAGTACAGAACGCGCCCCACCAGCGCCACCGCTGCATACACTCCGGCCAATTCAGCAGCAAAAAAGTGCTTCACCAGCAGAATGTCAATGTTGTTGATGATGACCTGGCCGACAAAAAACACCGTGGCCTGCATTCCTTCGCGGAAGGAAGCCGGCTGGTGCGCTGTGTGCGGCCTGGTTCCAAACTGGGATGACATGCGCGGAAAAAAATACGCCGCCAGGATCGACCCGGAAATGGCCCCGACCGCGCCCATTACTCCATATCCAATCACCACCAGCACCACAGCGATCACCAGCTTGGCCAGCGCCTCGATGATGAAGTTGCCGCTCAATCTTCCAAACGAACAAACGCCTTGCATCGCGCCCCGGCGCACTCCCAGAGGCACGTAGGCTGCGATTCCAATAGCCAGAACCGCCAGGACCCAGGGATCAGGAATGTGGAGATATGCCGCCACCGGCCTCTGCGCGACTAAGAGAGCTGCGCCCACGCCCAGGCTCACCACCCAGGCTTTTCCCCGGAGGGAGCGATAGACGCTGGCCTTTTCGCCAAGAGTGTCATTGCGGGCCACAAACTTGGCGCAAACCAGTTGAAACGCCAATGTGATCGCGGAGGCCAGCATCAGAATCGTGACCGCCGCAGTAACATGTCCGAACTGGGCCGGACCCAGCATGCGGGCCATGGAAACATTGAAGGCAAAGTTGAGAACGCTCACTAGCGACGTGCTGAGAAGCATGATGATGCTTCCACTCAGCACCCGCGCGTTGGACTCCTTGCGGGACAGTTCTCCGGCTACAGGCCCCACGCGGGTTGCTCTTCCAGCGTAAGTCACCGCGCTTTGTGGTTGAGACATAGATGACCTTTCTTGCTACGCGGCCAGAGGAGCCGGTGGTTGCTGCCGGTGCAGAAGTTGCTGCCGCATCGCATTGGGCAAAAAGCCGCTGAAACTGCGCACAGCATCCGCGGAGGTCTCGTAAATCTCGAACAGGCGTTCTGTCCGGGTCAGTTCCAGCACCACCGCTGCCTGGGGCGAGAGACTGGCTAGTTTGAGGTCACCATCACGCTTATGCGCTTCAGACATGCAGCGCAGCAGCATCTCTACCCCGGCGGCGTCCAGTTGCTTGATTTGCGAGAGATCGAATACAAGTTGAGGGCGATCGGTGACCAGGAAGGGCTGCACATCGCGCAGAAACTCCCGCGCGGCGCGCGAGTTCAGCCGTTCCGGCATGCGTTTTACCACTACGGGCCTGCTATTGGTGTCCATATCTCCTCGCTACGGCCAGGTTTGACGGAAATTTTTCGGCTGCATCCGTGTCGCATGCTGAGGTCTGGTAGCCCGCCGCACCGCCCAGTGACGGAGACGTATCGTGCAACGCAGTCCGCAGATCTCGCGGTTGCGGCTGGGATGGGCCGAACAACCCTCGCCACATTTGCTTTGGCAGGTAGGTGGCTAGTTCGAAAGCGGCACTCAAAAACTGCTGCCCTCGGCCGGCCACCACAAATCCGACCAGCTTGCGATCTGCAATTTCCACCGTTACATCGCGGCGCAAGTTGGCCAGAACGCCTGCGCCCACAACTGAATGGGCCACATCCAGACCGGCGCCCACACGGCAATAGGGCAACACAGTCGAGTTTTCCACCACGCTGCCACAATCAATTTCCGCATGGTGTTCCACTGAGGAGCATCGCGTAACCACGGCGTGTGATCGTATCCTGGCGAATGCCCCAATGAACGCCGGGGCCAGCACGCGCGCTCCTTTTTCAATCACGGCCTTGCGCTCAATCCATACTCCCGACCGCATTTCACTGCCGCATGGCTTGGTCTCCGTTTTCAACGTGAGAATATCGATTGCCAACTGCCGCAGATCGCGCGCCTCACGCAATGGATTGAAATAGCCTTCATGCTCAAAGAAAGGGCATTCGCTTCGGCAGCGGGAGAGTTGACTGCGGAAAAGAGACGCGGCGTCATTTCGCCGCGAGGCGCTGATACAGAAGATTCGCAGGGGCTCGCCCGGTGCGGATGCCTGCGTCACCCGGGCACGCTGGTCCAGGTGGAATTGCACAAACTTTTCCAGGTTGATTTCCGCATATCCCCCCAGGTGCATGAGCAACACCAGCTCCGCACCTTCCTGGGCCAGATCATTAAATGCATTTTCAGCGGCACGCCAGAAGCGTTCCCGAGGTGTTGCCTGGTACGTTGTGCCTTGTTCATCCTCACTGTCCTCGGAAACCAGGAAGTCGGAATCGGTGATAACCGTGGCGGACTGAATGCCGAATTCCCGCAATCGCTCCACCGTACGCTGCAGAGCAGTTTTCCCCGCCACCTCCAGCAAAGCCGGAGCTAATGGAGAAACCGGCATGGGATCTGCCGCTGCTTCCACTGCTTTGCTGACCAGCACTAATGCGCGAATATCCATACTCCTCACCTGCATCCATCGCAGCAGCCCGTTGTCGGGCCGGCCAGGGCAGAGATAAGCGCGTGGAAAGCGGCACGTGGCAGGTCAACCGATTTGTGGCCTTCTATAAAACTTTGAATTGACGCGTAAACCTGGATCATGGGGTCCCACTGGCATTCACGTGGCGTCAGGGCAAATTGGACCGCCAGCTTTTAGCCAGAAAAAACATTTTTTGCTTGCGTCTTGCTCCCTAACAAAACCGTTCGCGCGGCTCCGGAAAGGAAAAGCCGCCGCCAATAGTTGAGTGGCAGCAGTGTTGAAATAGATGTGAATTCCCCATGGAATGTTGTCAGCCCTGCTTTTTTCCCGGTAGTTTTTCGCAGCTTCAGGAACATTCTTCTGCTACCATTTTTTTGTATGCCTGCTCCTCTCGCCGTGTACTACTGCCGCATGCAAACGCCGGTGGGAAAACTCCTGCTCGCTGCTACAGAGCGGGGGCTTAGGTACGTTTATTTTGGTGGCGCCCTTCCTGAACCCAGAAAGTGGGAAGCCTGGATCGAAGCTCCGCAGGTGCTGCGCCCGTATGAAGAACAGCTTCAGGCTTATTTCCGTGGCGAGTTGCGAGAGTTTACCTGCAAGCTGGACCTGGCCGGCACGGAATTCCAGAAGAGATGCTGGAACGCCTTGCTTCGCATTCCCTACGGCAAAACGCGCTCCTATGCCGAAATTGCCCGCGAAGTAGGCAGCCCTCGGGCCTTTCGCGCCGTAGGACAGGCCAACCACAACAACCCCATTCCCATTATCGTTCCTTGCCATCGAGTCATTACTTCCAGCGGTACGCTGGGAGGCTATGGTGGTGGCCTGGAGATGAAACGGGCTCTTCTTCGCCTGGAGGAAGCCCAGTTCTAAGCATTATTTCCGTGGCGGCTTATCTCCCGTAGGTTTGTCGTTGCTGCCGGTATTGTTGGCCGGGTTCTCGTTGCCCCGCGTGTTTTCCTGGCCGCCTACCGTCAGGTGGTCCTTGACTTTGCGGTTGCCGGCAAAGGATTGGACAATCCGCTTGGCCGTTAGCTTTTCCTTGCCGGTCGCAACCGTTCCCGCAAGATCGATTTCATTGTCTGAAACGCTCACATGGATGGCGTCATTGGCCAACGTAGGCTCGTTCTTCAACGCATTCTGAACCTGGCCTTGCAGCTCGCCCCCGGTACTCGGAGCGTTTGTCGTGCTGGGACCGGTCTGCACGTCTGGTGTAGTCGGAGCAGTACCCGTGGGCGCCGTGGTGGATGGTGTTGTCTGGTTTGTGGTGCTGGGTGGCTGCGATTGAGTTGGTGTCTGGCTGGAGGCTGAACTGGAGCCGCTTGTCTGCGATGCAGCGTACGCAAGCGCCAGCGCCAGCACAAAAACCAGCAGGTAGACGGTTTTTCTCATTGCATCTTCTCCTGACTATCCGGATGCACGGGCTTTCCGCCCGACGGGATTGAAGCGACAGGGCCTGGAACAGGTCATTCATTCGGCCGGACAGGCCGAAGCAGAGAACCAGTTCTGAATATGGGAGATGCAGACGTGCACTCCCAGGTTGGCACCCTTGTAAACCGTATTCTCGGATTTTCTCCGGTTTGCTGTTGCTCTTAATTTCAGTATTCCTCCGTGTCCTCTTTCTTCTATCCGTGCCCTCCAGGGTAAGGTTTTGCTTTTCTCCAATGCTGGATTTTGATCTTTGGTTTTTTTCCGTGTCTCC
Organism: Candidatus Angelobacter sp.; assembly: GCA_036522115.1. GTDB lineage: Bacteria > Acidobacteriota > Terriglobia > Terriglobales > Acidobacteriaceae > Angelobacter. The sequence goes on along the minus strand of DATDGL010000143.1, from coordinate 8,018 downwards.
GTGGTGATTTTTTGGTTGTGGCTCCGCTACGCTTTGTCTCCGTGGTGGGTGTCGGCGTTTCCGTTGCCTCTTGGCATGGCAACCGGGGCAGATTTGGCGTTAAACTTTATATAGGGAAAGTACATGGGCGACGTGCATTTTCATGGCGCAAGAAGCGTTCGGGTGCTGCGATATTCCGTAGCCGCGACCTCCCTTTATGTAGCCCTGACGGTGGTGGCTGGGATCCGCGCCCATAGCCTTGCCCTGCTCTCTGAAGCCGGCCATAACGTCACCGACCTTCTGGCGCTGGTGCTCTCCTGGGTAGCGGTATTCGTTCAGTCACGTCCGCCCAACGCGACCAAAACCTTTGGCTACCATCGGGCTGGGGTGTTGACAGCCTTTCTGAATGCCCTGACGCTGGTGCTGGTGGCCATCTATATCTTTTATGAGGCTCTTCAACGGCTCAAGGCTCCGGTGCCTGTCCAGGCCGGACTCATGATCTGGGTGGCTGCCGTGGGCGTAATCATGAACGGCGCCATTGCCTGGTTCCTGATGCGGGCATCCAGTGACGTGAACATCCGCAGCGCGTTCATTCACCAGCTCGGCGACACGCTCTCTACCGCCGCAGTAATCCTGGGCGGCTGGGCGATCCTCTGGACGGGGCAAACGTGGGTTGATCCCGCGCTCTCCATCGGAATCGGCTGCCTCATCTTGTGGTCCTCCTGGGGAATTATCCATGAGACGCTCAACATCCTGCTGGAAGGCGCGCCTCGCGGAATGTCAGTGGAAAAGATTGTTGCCTCCCTCAGCACAGTCGGGGGCGTGAACCACGTTCATGACGTCCACGTCTGGAGCATCGGCTCAGATACTCACGCTCTCTCCTGCCATATCAGCATTGATGACATCCCGCCTTCCGAAAGTGAAAGCATTTTGCGCAATGTGAAACACGTCCTGGCTTCCAGGTTTCACATTCAGCACACCACCATCCAGTTCGAAAACGCAGTCTGCGAAGTGGCCCACGGCTGCGTAATTCCTGTCGCTGATCACCACCACCACTAGTTACCAACTTCTAATCAGCGTCATCCGTGGTAGGGTTTTTCCGGTGTTGCCGTTCGTAGATTTCCCTCACCGCCTCCAACGTATCAACCTCCTCTGCATTCTTGTCCGTTCGAATGCGCAGGATGCGCGGGAAGCGCAAGGCGAAGCCGCTGGCGTGCCGGTCCGATTTCATTACATTATTGAAGGCTACCTCCAGCACAATCTTGGGTTCCACGATGCGCCGGAAGCCCTGGTCTTCAACCGTATGCTGGAGAAACCACTCGGTCATCTCCGCAATCTCAGCATCCGTGAGTCCGGAGTAGGCTTTGCCCACGTTCAAGAGTTGCTCGTCGTCACGAATAGCAAAGGTGTAATCGCTCAACACCTTGACGCGTTTTCCATGGCCCCACTCTACGGCTGTTACCACCACGTCCAGTGTCGCCAGTTCGCGCTTGAGCTTAAGCCATGATTTCCCACGTCGTCCTGGCGCATACGGCGAATGAATGTCTTTGACCATCAGGCCCTCGTTGCCGCGTTCTCGCGCCTGGTCAAAGATTTCTTCCAGGTGTTCAGCCGAATTGGCAGTAAGGACCGGGGCCTCAATCACACGCAGTGCGCCGCCGGAAGCGGCGATGGCCGGCTCAAACGCGAGACTTCCCTGGGCAGTTTGCGCGCCCATGATGTGCCCTGTGTTGAAACCGCCTTCCGGCACAGAAGCAAAAATTCGGCCGAGAATCTCTTTTCGCTCGTGCAGCGGCCTCTCCAGCAGCAATTCCCCATCGGCATATACAACGTCAAAAACCATGTAAACGGTCGGCGTGAGCCGCACCATCTCCGGCAGAAACCTTCTTTCGTCCCAGGCGTTTTTGCAACTCGGAAAACGGGAGGGCCCGGCCGACCGTCTGCCCCTCTCTTATTTCAGTTTTCCATGCCAGGATTTCGCCATCCAGAATCACCGGCTCGGGAAACGCCAGCAATGCCGGCGGGAGTTCAGGAAAAGACTCGCTGATCTCGTCCAGGGTGCGGGAAAACATTTTTACCCGCGGATCATCTTTGCCTCCGCAGTGGGCCTGCGCGCGGATCCCATCGTATTTGTCTTCCACTGCTGCCTGGCTGAAGTATGCAAAAGCCTCGTTTGCGTCCGCCGCCGGACTGGCCAGCATGAAGCCGATTGGATGAAACAACCTCATTCGCGCCTGTGCCAGTTGGTTTTCTGCCGCCAGGCGCAGCGTCTCGCGAATGTCTCCCAGCAGCATGTTGGCGCGCTGCACCGCCGCGAGCTTGCATTCATAGGCCTTGGCGATGGCCTCTTCCACCAGGCTTTCCCGCAAGCCAATGCGCAGGTCGCCACCCATGATCTTCACCATGTATTTGGCTTCCAGGGCCGTTGCCTGGCGCAACAGATCAACCACAGTGGCCAGTTTCTGCGCCGTGTTGGGTGTCCCGGCCAACTGTTCAAAGACTTGCGCCCAGTTCGCGAACTGAGAGCGAGCTGTCCTGAGGTGCGGCCTCAGCCAGCACATCTTGCGCTGCGGCGCCCAGATCGCCGTGCCGCCGATACGCCGCAGTCAGCGCCACCTCTCCTTTGCCGGAAACCTCCGCCACAGCCCGCCACAACAGGCTCCCGCCCACTTGCAAGGTGCGCTCCTCCCACGCGGGAAAGGCACGTCCGGAGAGAAACACCGCCGCCTGTCCGGCTTCAGCGGGCCTCAAGTGAAAATAGGCGGCCACCAGCCGTACTTTTTCTGTCTTTTTCGTAGTGGCAGCTACGGTCTCACAGGTTGCGGCAAATTCATGCACGTTAATAAAGGGAATTGTATCGACGAAGGGAGCAGATGCTGAAGGGTGCATCGAGCAAAGAAAAACCCGGAGCATAGAGCTCCGGGTCGATACCTTCAATGCGGCCTGTTGCTAGAACATGCCGTCGATCAGTGACACCACCAAGCCGGTAATTACGAGTACGGCTGGCACCGAGAGGCCCGCCTTGCCTTCAGAGATGCCCATAAGCCTCTGGTATCCGACAAACAACATTAAGATCATGTAGGCAACCGCAAAGACCAGGGCTGCGGGAATAATCCGGTATAGACCCGCCATCCCGAGAACGAGAACCACCGCCACGCCCAAAGCCAAGGGGAGCAGGCTCGCTCCAGCGATGTAAATCTCGCCCGCCAGCTTGGTCGTACCCTTGAATACGAGGCGCACCAGGACGCAAGCGCCCATAAGAACCGCTGCAAAAATCAGCCCTCCAAGCAAAGCCTGAAACATAATCTTGCCCGTGCTTGGTAGGTAACCCGCAGCTCTTGCTGCAGCAAGTGCTTCTGGATTTACGCTGGCTCCTGCGCCGCCCATTAACATGCCCAATCCCGGACCTCCACCCACCAGCGCGGAAAGCATCAAGACTACAGCAAACACCGCACCATAGACTCCACCCACCATCAAGGCACGTCCTTCATCGAAGAGGGCATACGATTTAGCAAGACCGCCCACTGGGTCTTTCAGCAGCACCAAAAAAGCCTTCACGGCGTCTTGAGAGCCGGCTTTGAATTGCGCCTCAAGTCTGGCGCGTTGCGCAGCAGCGGCCGACGGGCCGCCTGCGGCGCCCGTAGCTGCTTGCCCTGGAGCTCCACTTCCGGCGGCTGTACCGCACGCTGGACAGAAACCTGATCCTTCCGGGACTTGTTTGCCACAGCTCCCACAAAACATACGTAGCCTCCTTGGCTTGGCGTTCTAGTGAAAAGCAGACTGCGTGGAATCTGAACTGATGTGGCGAATTCTAAAAGAATGCACGCCAAAGTCAATGAAAGAATGGCCCTACTACCTGTGTACCTCATGGCACGAGCGGTTCCTATCAGTAATTCCATTATTATGCCTTAGAATGAGTGAAGTAAAATCCCTGCCACCATTGCAAAGAAGTGTTAAGATTTCAACGGACAGACTGAAATCAAAGGGCTTATCAGCATCGATTTTAGCCAGAGCTTCAGCATGGCATAAAATATTTAGGAGAGCACAGTCCTCAGAAAATGTTGGCGTTTATCTTAGCGATCGTCGCCGGTGCGCTGGCTCTTTGCGGCATGGGTTTTTACATCCTGTGCCTTTTGAGCGTGCAAAGCTTCCGTCGCGAGAGCGGCAAGCCGCTGCCCGCGTTCACCCCGCCGGTCTCCATCCTGAAGCCATTGCGCGGCGTTGATCCGCAGATGTACGAAAGCTTTCGCAGCCACTGCATCCAGGATTATCCCGAGTACGAAATCATCTTCGGCGTAAGTGACGCGGATGATCCTGCCGTGGAAGCCGTTCACCAACTCATGCGTGAATTCCCCAATTGCAAGATCCGGCTGACCATCTGTCCTGAGGTGCTGGGCACAAATCGAAAAACCAGCAATGTGGTGCAGATGCTGCAAGATGCCCGCTACGACCACATCCTGATTAACGATAGCGATATCTATGTCACTCCGGACTACCTGCGCCGGGTCATGGCTCCCTTCGCCCGGCCTGAAGTTGGCATGGTCACTTGCCCGTATCGCGGCATCGCCTCCAATACTCTGGGCTCAAAGCTGGAGTCCGTGGGCATCAGCACAGATTTCTTTGCCGGCGTGCTCTCCGCCTGGAAGATTGAAAAAGGACTTCAATTCGCCCTCGGTTCTACTTTGGCCATGACCCGCATTGCGCTGGATGCGATTGGCGGCCTCGAGCCGCTCGTCGACCATCTGGCCGATGACTTTGAACTGGGCAGCCGCATCTCCCGCATTGGCTTTGAAGTTGTGCTCATAGACCTGGTCGTGGAGACGCATCTCCCTGCATACAGCTTTCGCGAATTTTTTGAGCATCAGATGCGCTGGGCGCGCAGCACGCGCGATTCCCGCCGCCGGGGCTACATCGGAATCCTGCTTACCTTTGGCTTGCCCTGGGCCATGATCTCGGTCCTGCTTTCCCGCGGCATCTGGTGGTCGTGGGTTATTTTGGCGGCTGCTGCGCTGCTGCGTGCCGCCGTCGCCTTCCGCGTGGCCGGCGTGGTGCAAGATCGCTCTATCACTCGCCACCTCTGGCTCGTTCCTCTGCGCGACTTGATTGCCTTCTGGGTCTGGTTTGCAAGCTTCGCCGGACATCACGTCCACTGGCGCGGCGACCTCTTCATCCTGGAAGACGGAAAGATTCGGCCTGCTCAGATGCTCGGATCGGACTTGATCAGCGCGCCCCAGCCGGAACCGGTTGAGGACAAAGTTTCAGTTCATTGGTAAGAATCAGTTTCCCGCCCCACTTTGCCAGCTCGCAATGCGCCGATTGAACGTAAGCAGGGATGCCGTAACTTGCACTTTTTCCTCGCCCCACGCGCTGGTAGGCATCTTGCTTCCAGTTTTCGAACTCCTGTTTTTCCCTGCGTACTTTTGTCGCGATGCGATCGTATTCCCTCTGGCGTTCATCTTCCGTGAGCGTGTGATTTGTCGCCGCGGCCCTGCGCTCTCCCTCCGCCCGGTTGTCTTCGTCCTCATACCAGGTGCGCGAGTACTCGGTGATGGCATCGGAGTCGCGCAACACCGTCTCCTCCTCTGTCCAGAAAAATATGCGCGTTCCACCGTGCCACAATTTTTCAAACGAGACATTATCGTCAAACAAATTGGGCGCGTCCGGAAACAGGGAGCCGTACCAGATGTTGGAATCGCGGCCATTGAGCATGCGAATCTGCTTCTGCAGGTAGTAGGGCAGGGTGGAAGCCGCTTCGTAGTCGCCGTTTACCTCGATCAGGTCCCCAGGCTGCCACACGCTTCCTATTTTATCTGCCAAGGCTTTGGAAGAAAGTACGGGCGAAAAAATCACCAGGCCGGTGTGTGCCTGAAGCAGGATCACCACCATCATGGCGGCGAGCGCCAGGTTGGCGGGAAAGGTGCGGGCCGTGCGGCGCAGTAGCCAATTCACGATAGTGCCTGCGGCGAAGGCAATCCCGGTGAGCAGTAGCGGGAGCTTGAATGCCCCTAGGGCCTTCGGAGTCAGGTCAAGAAAGTGGCCGAAAGAAAGCCGGTAGGCATCAGGATTCTTCTTCAGTAACTCGGCAATATCATAGTCCGCTGGCGGCGCTTGTGATTGCAGCGCCAGGTACACCGTTGCTGCACACACGATCCCACCCACGGCCATTAGCACCAGTGAAGAAATCCTGCCGGAGCGCCGCTCCCGGCTGTCTGCGGGCGAAACTGTTTCCTGCGCCAGCCATCCGCCGATCAGCAGCGCAATCCCCGGAAGCCCGGGAATAATGTAGTACTCTTGCCGGCTCGAAACAGCGAAGAACAAAAGTACCACCAGCGCCCAGATGGCAAACAGCGCCGTTCCCCGCCTGCGCTCTGTGAGCCCCGAGCGCCATTCTCGCAGACGAAATGGCGCCTGCTTCACCGCTTGATAGATGAAGGCTGTCCACGGCATCAGCCATACAAAGGTCAGGCCCCAGAACAGCCACAGTGGGACGGTATCGTAATCATTGGGATAGCGTTCCTTCAGAAAGCGCAGGACCTGTTCATTGACAAAGTAAAACCAGAAGAAGCCCTTCGCTGCTCCCTGGGCCGGATTGGCAAATCCGGCAAGCAGATGCCACGGCGTCGCGATCCCCAGAAAGACAATAAAGCTGGAAAACAGTCGCAGCTTGAGCAGGTGGCGAAGCTTTCCCGTGAGGAAGAGAAAAATCAAAATTGTCCCCACGGGAAACGCCAGGCCGATCAATCCCTTCGTGAGGATGTTCAGCGCCATGGTCGCGGCCAGGCCCCAGCACACCCGGCGTGATGGCTTTTCCTGCTCCAGGCTGGTCAGGAAGAAATCGAAGCCCAGCGCCAGCCAAAGCGCCACCGCCATGTCCGGGATCAGGATGCGCGTAAACAGGAACGGCCCGAAACCGGTGGCCACCACCAAGGCGGAATAGAATCCGCCCTCCTCTCCGTAGATCCGGCGTCCCAGCCGGTAGACCACCAGCAGCAGCGCCAGCACACCTAGCGCGATGGGCAGTCGCGCCGACCAGTCGTGCACGCCGAACACCTTGAAGCTGGCCGCAACCGCCCAGTACATCAGCGGCGCCTTTTCCAGGTAGCGGAAACCCTGATTGATATGCAGTGTGACCCAGTCGTGCGTGGTCAACATTTCACGCGCGGCTTCTGAGTGTACTGTATCGGCGTCATCCAGCAGGGCCGGCTGAAAAATGCTGCTGACGTAAATGGCCGCCCACACCAGCACAATAAGAAAAAGAAAAATCTTGCGCCGATCAGCGGCAGAATCGGAAGACTGAAAAGATGAGGCAGCGCCTGCTACAGGTTGAGTGGACATGAGCCCGAAGACATTATAAACAGCGCTTTGCAGCGAGGGTAAAAGGGAGCGAACAACTCAAATATTCGTCATCCCGAGACTTGCCCGGCTTGCCGGGCAGGTGGAGGGACCTTGTGTTTGTTGTCCACTTTGATTTGTTCCATTGGGAGTAACGTTCGAGCGGTCTACCGAAGGGAGAGTAAGGGAGAAAGTTCAACGTCGCTTAACAATCAAAATACAAAGAAAACGCAGGGTCCCTCCGCTTCTACACTACGTGCAGAAGCCTCGGGATGACGACTCTTGAGGGAGTTGCGACCTGTTGTGCGACAACGGTCAAGGCGTTCTCACGAAACAATTCTGTTACTGGCTCTTCCGTTTGAGGCGTTTTTCACAGCGGTGGGCCGCAATTTCCGCATTGATCTCTTCCATGCTGAGCTTGTTGACACCTTTGCGCTTGGCATCTTTGTGCAGGGCCTTTAACGCAGTCAACGCTTTGGTCGCCTTGTTTGAGATTTTGTCGGCCACATTGATTCCTGGTCGTAGCATTCGCGGCTAATGGTTTTGGGGTTGCTTTTCCTAATTACTCAGGGCTGTCCCAACGTTGAACGCCTGAAAGTTTAGAACTTGTTGAGTCTAGAACGCAAACTACATTTTTTATGATGTCCACGATTTGAACGCCGACTGCTGCCAAACTGGCCCCTTAAGTTCCAAGGGGGCGGCAGATG
>DATDGL010000142.1:0-1912 GCA_036522115.1 Candidatus Angelobacter sp. | reverse complement strand
ACCCGGATGCGGTCACGGGTCGGGCCGCCGAGCAGCTTGTAGACGGGAACGCCGTAAACCTTGCCCTTGATGTCCCAGAGCGCCTGGTCGATGCCGCTGGAGATGGCGGTCTTGATGGGGCCGCCGCGATAAAATGCGCCGCGATGGATCGCCTGCCAGTGGTACACCACCCGGCAGGGGTCCTGGCCCACCAGGTAGCGCCCCACTTCCTCCGCTCCGGCGGCGCAGGCTCTGGCGTCATCCTTGAGCATTTCTCCCCAGCCGGTGATGCCGGCGTCGGTCGAGATTTTCACGAAGACCCAGGAATTCTTCAGTACGAAGGTTTCGAGCTTAGGGCTTGCCGCAAAATAACATTTACTATCGTTGCCCATTCTTTTGTGAGATCCGTGGCGATAGACTATAGTTCCACTCAGGGTTGTGACTATGCAAACGGATATTCAGTTCCTTCATTTGGGCGTCCGTAATCTTCACCCCTGTCTCATAGATCGTGTCGTCCAGCATCGCCCGAATTCGCAATCCCTTGGTAGTTGTAGTGGCGCTAATCAGATTTACGACCGTCTCAAAGCTCACCAGGGGCTCGCCTTTCCAATTCATGCTGATGAAAGAGAACATCCGGTGCTCAATCTTGTTCCACTTGCTAGTTCCCGGTGGGTAATGGCCCACCATTATTTCCAGCCCAGTCTGATCGCTGAGTTTCTGGAGATGAAACTTCCACGCCCGGTTGCGTGCTGCGTTGCTGCCGCCGCTATCGGCACAGATCAGTAGCCGCTCCGCTTGTGGATAATGTCGTCTGCCGAAACGCTGCCACCAGCGTCGAATGCTTTCCACGGCGAACTCTGCCGTGTCGTGCGTCATCCCGACGTTGATCATACCTTCATTCCGCTTCACGTCGTAGGCCCCATAGGGAATCGCCGTGCCCTCACCCAAACTCGGAAAATCGTGCATGTTCACTTTCGGCGCGGACTCCTTCTTGTGCCATTTTCGCCCGTTATTCTTGAAGTTTCCGATGCGCTCCTTCTTCTTGGTGTCCACAGAGATCACCGGTTCGCCCACCTTCAAAAAGCTCTTGGCCGTCTTGCTGAGGTAGCGGAATTGCCGATCTCGATCGGCGTGAGACTCTCCTTCCTTCTCCTTCTTGTTGGCTTGCAGGGAATAACCCAGTTCCCTCAGTCGCCGCTGAATCGTATCCTCGCTGACCGGATGACCTTCCTTCTCCATGTACTGCCGGATTTGATAGGTTGATTTGCTGTTCCACTTCAGCGGGGACATCGGATCGCCTACGGTGCTCTCGTCCATGATGCGGTCCAGCAGTTTGCGAAACTCCGGGTCCTGCTCCTCGACGCGTTTTCGCCCACCGCCTAACTTCCGCACCCGGCCCTCTTCAGCGACTAGTTGCCTCCGGCTCCGAAGTTCCTGTATGCCCCTCAGAATGGTGGGCTTGGATAGCCCACTCGTCTCAACCATCCGCTCAATTCCACCCCTACCGTGGCGCAATGCCTCGCGTCCCACCAGCCAACGCCGCTGGGCTTCGTTTAGCGCCAACAACACCCTACGAAAGAGTCTTATGTCCTGCCCGGAAATACTCACTGGCACGAATCTATCATGTCATAAAACATTTAACATGGTAAATGTTATTTTGCGGTAAGCCCTAAGGGCCTTCTGGGGCAACGTGGAGCGTGTTCGTTCTGCGTCAACGTTTGGGCGTGCTTTGAGTATTAGCTGAGGCGTTGGTTTCATGGGCGGTCGCACCGCCCGGCGGCGATTGAATCGCCTGGTGATTGGTGATCCCGAATTGTGGGACGTGCTGATTCTATATGGCTTCCACGGCGGTATTTTGCGTAGGACCGGCGGTGCGGAGCCTGGGAGGCGGCTATACTGTCTGGTAGAGGGTCTGATGGCAGCCGAGAATCTC
>DATDGL010000141.1:0-88258 GCA_036522115.1 Candidatus Angelobacter sp. | reverse complement strand
GCTAGGGAGGATTCAGGAGAGCCAGTCGCGGCTGCTGGGAGTGCAGCATGTCGGGTTGTCGGAAATACAGAAGGCGGTGGGAAGAGGCGAGTTGTTTGACACGATTGTGGTGTTTGAGAACTACCCACTGGACCGGGCGGCACTGAAGGAACCGCTGGAGGGAGTGCGAATCACAGGGATGGAAGGACACGAAGAGACGCACTATCCGCTGAGTTTGACGGTGGTGGATGGGAAGGAGGATGTGCGGCTGGAGCTGGATTTGGATGGAGCGAGAGTGAAGGAGGCGGGACAGGATGTAGGCCGGTGGCTGGTGCGACTGCTGGAGGTCATAGCGGAAGGGGAAGATGTGCCGCTGCAGCAACTGGAAATTCTGGAGGAGGAAGAACGGCAAAGGCTGTTACAGGAGAATCAAAACCGGCGGGCGGCGGCAGCGCGGAACGGAAATGGCGATCGTCGCTTTTTGCCGGCTTCTGCAGCATCAGCGAGCAACTATCGTGCGCCTCGAACCGCAAAGGAGCAGGCGCTGTGCCAGATTTTCTCCGAGGTTCTTGCGGTGACGAGAGTAGGGCTGGGCGACAACTTTTTCTATCTGGGCGGGGACAGTATTTTATCGATCCAGGTGGTGAGCCGTGCGCGGCGCGCGGGACTGGAGATCAACCCACGGGAAATATTCGAGCAGCAGACGGTGGAGGGATTGGCGGCGGTGGCGCGGGAGAGAGTGGAAGAGCCTCGACAGTCCAGTGCCAAAAAGGGACCAGAGTTGGTGGAGCTTTCTGCAGAGGAGAGAGCGCGCCTGGAAGGAGTGTACGGGGAGTTGGAGGAGGTGCTGCCGCTGTCGCCGTTGCAGGAAGGTTTGCTGTTTCATTCACTCTACGATCAGAGCGCGGCAGATACCTACACCGTGCAACTCAGCCTTGAGCTTGTAGGCGTGATAGATGCCGCGCGGATGAAGTTGGCTTTCGCAGCCGTGTTGCACCGCCATGCAAACCTCAGAGTCTCCATCTATCACCAAGGTGCAGGACGCGCGCTGCAGGTAGTTCCCGGCAAGATGGAACTGCCCTGGCGGGAAATCGACCTCTCAGCGCTGGATGCCGCGGCGCAGCAAGTACGGTGCCAGGAATTGCAGGCAGCAGATCGGGCAGAGCGATTCGTGCTCGCAGCCGGTCTGCTGTTGCAAATGACCTGGTTGCAACTGGGACCCGAGCGACAGCGGCTGATGTTCACCAATCACCACATTCTGATGGATGGGTGGTCCATGCCGTTGTTCTTTAGTGAACTGCTGGCGCTGTACCGCAGCGGAGGAGACGCGAGCGGAGTACCGCCGGTGCATCCCTATGCTGACTACCTGAGATGGCTGGCTCAGCAGGACAGCAAGGCTGGGTTGCAAGTGTGGAGAGAGTATCTGGCTGGAGTGGAGGAAGGGACGCGGCTGGTGCAGGGGGCGGAGGGAGGCCAGATGCAGCGAGCCAGCGAGCACCGGGAGTTGGAGTTATCGCGCGAGTTGACGTTGAGTGTGCAGGCCATGGCACGGGAGCGGGGCTGGACAGTGAACACCGTGGTGCAGGGTTTGTGGGCGGTGCTGCTGGGGCGACTCACAGGTACAGACGATGTGGTGTTTGGAGTAACGGTATCAGGACGGCCGGCGGAGTTGGCAGGGGTGGAACAGATGATTGGGTTGTTCATCAACACCCTGCCATTGCGAGTGCGGATGCGTGGGGGAGAACCGCTGGTAAAGATGCTGAACCGGATCCAGGAGAGACAGTTACGGCTGCTGGCAGTGCAGCACGTGGGTTTGTCGGAGATTCAGAAGGAGGTCGGTCGAGGCGAACTGTTTGACACCATTTTAGTGTTTCAGAATTATCCGCTGGATCGCGCCGCTCTCAACGGACTGCCGCCAGATGTTCAGTTGGCGGATGCTCAAGGCTGGGAAACAACACACTATCCATTGAGCCTGACGGTGTTTCCCGAGAAAAAGCTGCAACTGCGGCTGGATTTTGATCCAGCAAGAATATCGGCGGCGGAAGCACAATCAGTGGCTGCGCGCTACGAGCGATTACTGGAGGCGGCAGTTGCCACACCAGGTGCTCCATTGCACCGTTTTGAAATTCTGACTGCCGAAGAACGCCACACTTTGCTGGTTGAATTTAATCCAAGGCCAAAGCCCCTGCCAACCAGGACAATCACCAGCCTCTTTGAGGAGCAGGTGAAGCGCACTCCGAGCACGATCGCTATTGTTTTCGGCGGGGAGACATTGACCTATGCTGAACTTGATCGGCAAGCCAACCAGTTGGGACATTACCTGAGGGAACGGGGCATTGGCCTGGAAATGCCTGTGGCCGTTTGTCTGGAGCGCTCGCTGGAGATGGTGGTTGCTCTTCTCGGAATCCTCAAGGCCGGTGGAGCTTACGTGCCCCTTGATCCCACCTATCCCATGGAGCGGCTTGATTTCATGCTCCAGGACAGTGCGGCGCCGGTCTTGCTCACCAAGAGCGCAATGCGAGACCGCCTTCCGGCGAGTTGGGTGCAATGCGTCGAAATGGATGCAAGCTGGGATGAAATTCGGCACCAGCCGGATGAAAACCTGCATATAGAGGTGCAGGGACGCAACGCTGCGTACGCAATTTATACGTCCGGTTCCACGGGACAGCCCAAGGGAGTGCTTGTACCGCATGAAGCGGTGGTGCGACTGGTGTGCGAGCCGAATTACGTGAAGCTGAATGCCGCATGCCGCATTCTGCAACTTGCGTCCTTAAGTTTTGATGCGGCTACGTTTGAAATCTGGGGCGCCTTGCTGAACGGTAGTTCGCTGGTTGTCATGCAGCCGGGATTGGCGTCAGCAGAAGAGATTGCAGAGGTCATCACAGAGCAAGGAATTACCACGTTGTGGCTGACTGCCGGGCTGTTCCATGAGCTGGCCGATAGCTCTTTGAGCACTTTCACCAACCTCCTGCACTTGCTGGCCGGTGGGGATGTGTTGTCAGGAACAAAAGTGGAGCAGGTGCGTGAGGCTGCTCCACAGTGCCGCGTGATTAACGGCTACGGCCCCACGGAGAACACTACTTTCACCGCCTGCTACCCGGTGCCGGAAAATGCCGACGTCAGGGGCGGCGTGCCGATTGGTTTTCCCATCAACCACACTCGGGTTTATGTGCTGGATGGAAACCTGGAATTGGTTCCCGTCGGGGTGAAAGGAGAGCTTTTCGCTGCAGGCACGGGGTTGGCGCGGGGATATGTCAACCGTCCTGACTTGACCGCAGAGCATTTTGTGCCTGACCCGTTTGCGGCTCCTGGCACGCGCATGTATCGCACGGGCGATCTGGTGCGTTGGCGAACTGATGGCGCTCTCGAGTTTCTTGGCCGGGCCGATCATCAGGTGAAGGTGAGAGGCCATCGCATTGAGCTGGGAGAAATCGAGGCCGCGTTAATCCGTCACTCGTCAGTCCGGCAATGCGCTGTAATAGCGCGCGAGGACCATCCTGGTGACAAACGGCTGGTCGCATACATCGTCTCTGCGGCAGAACATGCTGCCGATTCAGATACGCTGCGCGAGTATCTCAGCAAGACGTTGCCTGTCTACATGGTCCCGGCGGCTTTTGTGACGCTGAATGTGCTGCCGCTAACCCCGAATGGAAAGCTGGATCACCGCGCATTACCGCCGCCGGAGCGGCAGGAGCAGAATGTTCGTCTGGCACGCACACAGCACGAACAAATTCTTTGTGGCATTTTTGCAGAAGTGCTTTCCCTTGAGCAGGTCGGAGTCGACGGAAACTTCTTCTATCTGGGTGGGGACAGCATTCTTGCAATCCAACTGGTAAGCCGGGCGCGGCGTGCGGGACTAGACATCACGCTACGAGATGTCTTTCAGCAGCCAACAGTGGAGGCTCTGGCGTCAGGAGCCAGGATCGCCGATGAAGCGCCGGAATCAACGATAAGCAGTAGCGAACTCGCGTTGAGTTTATCGTCTGAGCAGCGCGCGCCTGTGGAAGCAACCTACCCCGGACTGGCGGATATTCTGCCGCTGTCCCCGTTGCAGGAAGGATTGCTCTTTCATGCTCTCTACGACCAAAGCGCGCCGGACATTTATACCGTACAACTCAGCGTTGAGCTTGAAGGTGTGATGGATGCGTCACGGATGAAATTGGCTTTCGAGGCCGTGTTGCACCGCCATCCAAACCTCAGAATTTCCATCTATTACGAAGGAGCAGGACGTGCACTGCAAGTGGTTCCCGGCAAGACGGATCTGCCCTGGCGGGAAGTCGATCTCTCCGCGCTGGATGCTGAAGCGCAACAGGTGCGGTGTGATGAATTGCAGGCAGCAGAGCGGGAGGAGCGATTCGTGCTCGCGTCTGGACCACTACTGCGCATGACCTGGGTGCGGCTGGGGCCACAGCGACAGCGGCTGGTGTTCACCGTTCACCATATTCTGATGGATGGCTGGTCCATGCCCTTGTTTTTTGGTGAACTGCTGGCGCTGTATGCCAGTGGAGGAGACACGGGTGGATTGCCGCTGGTGCGGCCCTATGCGGATTACCTGAGATGGCTGGCGCAGCAGGACAGCAAGGCTGGGCTCGAAGTGTGGAAGGAGTATTTGGCCGACGTAGATGAAGGGACGCGAGTGGCGGCGGCGAAGGCAGCGGAACTACAGCGGGCTTCTGAGCACCGGGAGAGGGAGCTATCGAGCGAGTTGACGGCGCAGGTGCAGACCCTGGCGCGGGAGCGCGGCTTGACGGTGAATACCGTGGTGCAGGGTTTGTGGGCAGTGCTGATGGGACGGCTCACAGGCAGAGATGACGTTGTGTTTGGAGTGACCGTATCGGGACGACCGGCAGAGTTGGCAGGAGTGGAGCAGATGATCGGGTTGTTCATCAACACCCTGCCGTTGCGGGTGAGGATGCGAGCGGAAGAACCACTGGGAGAGATGCTGAGCAGGATTCAGGAGAGCCAGTCACGGCTGGTGGCTGTGCAGCATGTGGGGTTGTCGGAGATTCAAGAGGCGGTCGGCTGCGGGAACTTGTTTGACGCGATTGTGGTGTTCGAGAACTACCCGCTGGACAGCAGAACGCTTAGCAATCTGCTGCCTGATGTACAGGTGAAACCGCTTGAGGGATGGGACGGAGTCCATTATCCGCTGGGGTTGGTTCTGACGCTGGAAGAGCGGCTGCATCTCCGGGTGGATTACGACCCGCAGCGCTTTGCTCCAGAGCTGGCTGAGACCATTGTGCCGCGCCTTGTGAGATTGCTGGAACAAGCTCTGGCAAATCCGGCTCTGCCTGTATACCGCCTCACCGTGTTGAACGCGGAAGAAAGAAGCCAACTGCTGGAAGAGTTCAATGCAACGGCGCGCGCAATCCCGCAAGCCAGTCTCGCTCAATTGTTTGAAGCACAGGCGGCGCAAACTCCAAATGCAATTGCGTTACTGCTGGATGATCGATCCTTGAGTTACTCCGACCTCAACCACCAAGCCAACAGGCTGGCCCACTTTTTGATCGCACATGGCGTAGGACCAGAAAACCTGATCGGGATTTGCCTGGAGCGCTCCTTCGAGATGGTTACTTCCTTGCTCGCCATCGTAAAGGCCGGGGCTGCCTACCTGCCACTGGATCCCGATTATCCGCAAGCGCGCTTGGAGTACATGGCGGCAGACGCCGCACCGCCAATAGTGCTGACCAGCCGTCACCTGCGCTCGCGCCTGCCCCAAAACGGGAATGTTCTGGAACTCGATTCTCCCCACGTCCACAGCGCGCTAGCGGGATTCCCGACGCACAATCCCGGCAATGGCGAACGTATTACTCCTCTCCTGCCTCAGCATCCTGCGTATGTGATCTACACCTCGGGATCAACCGGCCAGCCTAAAGGTGTGGTAGTGGAGCACAAAGGTCTGGCTGCTTTGGCTGCTTGCGTGGGGGAAAAGCTGGGGGTGAACCAAAGTTCGCGGTTTCTGCAATTCGCCTCATTGAGCTTCGATACCTCGCTTTGGGAAATGCTGACGGCCCTGAGCAGTGGAGCAGCTTCAGTGCTGTTGCGGGAGGACCAGAGGAGCGGAGCGTCCTTGCGCGAGGTGCTGGTCCGCCAGCAGGTGACGCATGCACTCATTCCCCCAGCCGTGCTGCCAACGCTTGGAGGTGAAGAAGACCTGCCGCTGCCAGTTTTGATTGTGGGTGGCGAGGCGTGTCCGGGCGAGTTGGTGGGTCGCTGGTCGAAGGGGCGGCGAATGATCAACTCCTTCGGCCCCACGGAGACTACGGTTGCGGCCACGATGAGCGGGCTGTTGTCGGGTTCTGAAACCCCGCCGATTGGGGTTCCGATGTGGAACACGCGGGTGTACGTGCTGGACGGGCACCTGGAACCGGTACCGCAGGGAATTGCAGGCGAACTGTATATAGCAGGGCTTGGATTGGCACGAGGATATCTGAACCGAATGGAGGTAACGGCAGAGCGATTTGTGGCCGATCCGTACGGAATAGGGCCGGGAACACGAATGTATCGCACAGGGGACCTCGTGCGGTGGAGCAAGGATGGCACGTTGGAGTTTCTTGGACGCGTGGACCAGCAAGTGAAGATTCGCGGATTCCGGGTGGAGTTGGGAGAGGTCGAGACAGCACTGCTCGCGCAAGAGGGGATCAAGCAGGCGGTGGTGACGGTGAGACAGGAAGGAACCGGAAGCAAGCGGCTGGTGGGATATGTGATAGCCGCGGAGGGCGCCAGGATAGACCTGGAAAGTGTGCGGCAGAGGCTGAGGGAAAGACTGCCGGAGCACATGGTTCCAGCAACGTTTGTCTTGCTGGATGCACTGCCGATAACGCCCAGCGGCAAAGTTGATCTTCGTTCCTTGCCCGCTCCCGAGACGCCATTAAAAAAGTACCGCCAACCCCGAACTTCGAAAGAGCAGGCTTTGTGCCGCATTCTTTCCGAAATTCTGGGTGTCGAAAGAATTGGCCTGGACGACAACTTTTTCCAATTGGGCGGAGACAGCATTCTATCCATTCAACTTGTGGGCCGGGCCCGGGCCATGGGTCTTTCATTGTCGCCACGAGATGTATTTCAGCAACCCGGCGTTGAGGCGCTCGCCGCAATAACGAGAATGAAAGATGCTGATCTTCTGTCCCAGCAAAACGTTGCCGACGGAACTGGCGAGATCGTGGCAACCCCCATCATACGTTCGTTTTTAGAGGGCCAAGCCTCCATCAGCCGCTTCAGCCAATCGGTGATGTTGCAGGTTCCTGCCGGGATACGCGAGGCGGATCTGCTGACGGCGCTCCAAACAGTGATCGACAGTCATGATGTGCTCAGGATGCAATTCGAAAGCGGCGGACGACTGCATGTACGCAGCCAGGGAACGGTTTCTGCCAAGGATTGCCTGGTGCGCGTTCAATGCGACTCTGAGGAGGAGTTGCGCGCTGCAGCGCGGGACGTGGAAGGCCGTCTGGATCCCGAACATGGCGCAATGATGCAAGTGGCGTGGCTTACTAACCAGCGGCGACTGTTTTGGGTGATCCATCATCTCGCCGTGGATGGAGTCTCGTGGCGCATCCTGCTGCCTGACTTGGTTGCAGCCTGGGAAGCGGTTGTGCGAGGAAAGGAGCCGGTTCTCGAGCGCGTAGACACTTCCTTTCGGGCATGGGCCGCCTATCTGGCGGACCGGGCCACGACAAGAGAGCTCGAAGCCGAGATTCCAAAATGGGAAAAGATCCTGCTTGATGGTCGCTCGCTTCTTCCCGGCGCGATTTTGGATCCCACGCGCGATACGGTCTCCAGTGCAGGCCATCTAAGTGTGTCCCTGTCCCGTTCCGCGACCTCTGCTCTTCTTACATCGGTGCCGGCGGCGTTTCACGCAAGGATTAACGACGTCCTGCTAACCACCCTGGCGCTTTCCGTAGCTGCCTGGCAACGCAGCCGCGGCATCGATGGCGATGGCAGCATTCTGATCGATCTGGAAGGGCACGGCCGAGAACCTGGGGAGAGCGGTCTGGACCTGTCACGCACTGTGGGCTGGTTCACCAGCCTGTTTCCGGTGGCCCTGAATGTGGGGAACATTGACACAGAGGAAGCCCTTGCTGGAAAAGCATCCGCAGGCAGCGCTCTGAAATTGGTGAAAGAGCAATTGCGGGCAATTCCGGGCCAGGGACTGGGTTACGGGTTGTTGCGCTATCTCCATCCTGAAGCTGGGGCGCGCCTGGCTGACATGCCTGCGGCCCAGATTGGCTTCAATTATCTCGGCCGTTTTTCAGTGGATGCCGCAGCCGATTGGTCGCCGGTGGACAGCAGTGATGGCGTGGGTGGCGCGGCAGATGAGCAGATGGCGCTATTCCACCTGCTTGAGGTCAATGCCATCACGACGGATGGTCCTCAGGGTCCGTCGCTCTCCGCAACATGGGATTGGGCCACGCGTCACTTGAGCGAGAGCGACGTGCGCAGCCTAGCTGAAGGCTGGAAGCAGGCATTGGAGGCGCTGGTCTGGCATTGCAACCTACCTGGCGCTGGAGGGCATACTCCTTCTGACTTTTCGACGGTCACGCTGACCATGGGCCAAATAGAGCAGGTCGAAGCGCGATACCTCGGTCTGATGGACATTCTGCCATTGTCTCCGTTGCAGGAAGGTTTGCTCTTTCATGCGCTCTACGATCAGAGTGGACCGGACGTCTACACCGTACAACTCGTCATTGAGTTTGAAGGCGCGATGAATGCGGCACAGATGAAATCGGCTTTCGCAGCCGTGTTGCACCGCCATCCTAACCTCAGAGTTTCCATCTATCACGAAGGTTTAGGGCGTGCCCTGCAAGTAGTTCCTGGCGAAATCGAACTGCCCTGGCGGGAATTCGATCTGTCTGCTCTGAATGCCGACGCACAACAGGTACGTTGTCAGGAATTGCAGGCAGCAGATCGGGAAGAGCGGTTTGTGCTCGCGGCGGGTTTGCTGCTGCGCATGACGTGGTTGCGGCTGGGGCCACGGCGACAGCAACTAGTGTTCACCAATCACCACATTCTGATGGATGGCTGGTCTGTGCCCTTGTTCTTTGGTGAACTGCTGGCGCTGTATCGCCGTGGAGGCGACGCAGGCGGATTGCCGCCCGTGCGTCCGTATGCGGATTACCTGAGATGGCTGGCGCAACAGGATAGCGCGGCAGGACTGGAAGCGTGGAAGGAGTATCTGGCTGGTGTAGAAGAAGGAACGCGAGTGGTGGACGCGGCGGATGCGCGTGAAGCCCTGCGAGCTTCTGAGCACCGGGAGAGGGAGCTTTCGAGCGAGTTGACGGCGCAGGTGCAGTCCATGGCGCGGGAGCGTGGCTTAACCGTGAACACTGTGATGCAGGGTTTGTGGGCAGTGCTGATGGGGCGGCTGACGGGGCGCGAGGATGTGGTGTTTGGAGTGACGGTGTCGGGACGACCGGCAGAGTTGGCAGGAGTGGAGCAGATGATCGGGTTGTTCATCAACACCCTGCCGCTGCGAGTGCGGATGCGGGCGGAAGAGCCACTGGGAGAAATGCTGAGCAGGATGCAGGAGAGCCAGGCACGGCTGCTGGCTGTACAGCATGTAGGGTTGTCAGAGATTCAGGAGGCGGTTGGCTGCGGAGAATTGTTTGACACGATTGTTGTGTTCGAGAATTACCCACTGGACCGCGCATCACTCAACAATCAACTGCCCAATGTGCAGATGGCGCCGGTCGAGGGCTGGGATGAAGTCCATTATCCGTTGGCTTTGATCGTCACGTTAGAGGAGCATTTGCATTTCCGTCTGGATTACGACCCTCGTCGTCTTGCTCCAGAAGTGGCTGAGACCATTGTGCCGCGTCTTGTGAGATTGCTGGAACAAGTTGTAGCAAATCCATATGCGCCGTTGTACCACCTCGACGTGTTGAGCAATGAGGAACGACGCCACCTGCTGGAAGAGTTCAACGAGACGGGTCGCACAATTCCACAAGCTAGTCTCGCGGAGCTCTTTGAAGCGCAAGCAGCGGGCAACCATACTCCCGCGCTCGTTTTTGGAGAGAGGGCGCTCTCTTATGCTGAACTCGACGAGTTCGCCAATCGGCTGGCGCGCCATCTGGTCCATCAAGGTGTGCGTCCAGGCTCTCTGGTGGCCCTGCGTCTTGACCGAAGTCCGGAGCTAGTCATCGCGATGCTGGCGATTGCAAAGTGCGGCGCGGTCTATGTGCCTTTGGACCTGGCTTACCCATACGAACGAGCAGAATTCATGCTCGCCGACAGCGGAGCTGAATTGCTGCTGACATCCGAGAGTGTGCAAGATGCTGCCGCTCAGTTTCCGGCGAGAACACTGACAATCGATGAACTGTTGCGAATTTCGGACGCGGATTCGAATTTCCACAGTAACCACAGTCCCGGGCAACTGGCGTATGTGATGTACACCTCCGGGTCGTCCGGGATACCCAAAGGCATTGCGGTTCCACAATCCGCGGTCGTCCGGTTGGTATGCAATACGGACTACGTGACTCTCCGTCCCGGAGACCGAGTGGCCCAGTGCTCTAACACTTCATTCGATGCGGCAACGTTTGAAATCTGGGGCGCTCTGCTCAACGGCGCCACGCTCATGATTCTTTCCAGCGAAACCATGCTGTCGCCGGGCAATCTGGCGGCTGCGCTGAAGGAGCAACGGGTAGATACGCTGTTCCTGACAACAGCTTTGTTCAATCAGATCGCTTCCGATGATCCGGGAGCATTTGCCGGAATTCGTGATTTGCTGATTGGCGGAGAGGCGGTGGATCCGAGCTGGGTGCATCAGGTGCTCGCCGGCAACGCTCCGTACTGTCTGCTCAACGTCTACGGACCGACCGAAAATACTACCTTCAGCACGTGGGAACGTGTAACCAATGTTCCTAAGCAAGCCACGACTGTGCCCATCGGCCGGCCTGTCGCTAACACAACTTGCTACGTGTTGAACTCGTGGTTGGAGCCAGTTCCGCTGCTGGCAGTTGGAGAACTATATCTAGGCGGCGCAGGTTTGGCGCAGGGTTATTGGAGCCGCCGTGCGTTGACGGCAGAGAGGTTCGTGGCGAATCCGTATGGCCCGCCGGGAACGCGCATATATCGCACCGGAGATTTAGTGCGATGGAATGCCGAAAGAAAACTGGAATTTTTTGGCCGCACTGACCAGCAGGTAAAGATTCGCGGCTTCCGCATTGAGCCCGGTGAGATTGAAGCCGCGCTGCGGGAGCAGCCGGGGATACAACATGCAGCAGTGATTGCCAGCGAAGCTGGCCGGGGCGACAAACAACTCGTCGCCTACGTAAGCGTTTGCAACGGAGACGGGCCTAATGAGGAACACCTACGCGCCGGCCTGCGCAAGAAATTGCCCGAGTTCATGGTTCCCGCGGCCTTTGTCTTCCTGGATCAATTGCCTCTCACTCCTAATGGCAAGCTGGACAGGAACGCCTTGCCTGCTCCGGACCGCCAAGTCCAGAATTATCATCCGCCGGCCACACCGGAGGAAGAGCTGTTGTGCGCGATCTTTGCCGAGTTGCTCTCGGTGAAGCGAGTGAGCGTAGAAGATGATTTCTTCTCCCTCGGCGGGCACTCGCTGATGGCGATGCGCGTAGTGGGCCGGGTGCGCTCAGCCCTGGGTATTGAGATTTCCGTGCGTGACGTGTTTGCCGCAAGGACGGTAAGAGAACTGGGCGCAACTATCGTGGCGCTTCAGTTCGCTGGAAATGGGGGCCATTCGTCTGTCGTAACGGTAAGTGATGAATTTGAGGAAGAGGAAATATGAGTTGTGTTGAGCTGCTGGTGAGGCTGCGTGATCTGGGTGCGCACCTTTGGGTGGAAGAAGATCGATTGCGAATTCGTGCGCCACACGGAGTTCTCAGCGACGAGATGCGGTCAGCGCTCAAGACGCACCGGGATGAAATCCGCGAACTGTTGGAGCGCGCCAAGGGTCGTCCACCACTCGAGCGCCAGGATCGGCCGGGGAACCTGCCGTTGTCCTATGCACAGCAGAGACTGTGGTTTCTCTGCCGGATGGAAGAACACAAGCCGGTTTACAACGTTCCCCTTGCAGTTCGTCTTCTAGGCGAACTGGATGCAACGGCCCTTAAGTTGGCGCTGGCAGATGTGATTGCGCGCCATGAAACTCTGCGCACCGTCTTTCCTGAGCACGAGGGTGTTCCCTGCCAACGCATTCTTCCTCCGGAAGAAGCGCATTTTACCCTTGCAGTTGAGGACATAAAAGAGGAGGAATTGGAAGGGCGGCTGGCGACAGCAGCGGCTTCCAAGATTGAATTGGACCGGGAAATTCCCTTGCGGGCATGGCTTTTCCGCCTGGAAAGTCAATGTCACGTGCTGCTGCTGGTGTTGCATCACATCGCCGGCGATGGTTGGTCGCTGGAACCGCTGGCCCAGGATGTCGCCCGCGCGTACGCTGCCCGGCGACAAGATCAAGTCCCATCGTTTTCCGAATTGCCTGTCCAGTATGCCGACTACACGTTATGGCAACAAAAGCTGCTGGGGAATGAGAGCGATGACAACAGCCTTATGGCACGCCAGATGGAGTTTTGGCGTGGCGCCCTGGCTGGAGCACCCGACGAGTTGAATTTGCCTTTCGATCGCAGGCGTCCTCCAGTGGCCAGCTATCGCGGCGCTATTCTGCCGGTGCAACTGGATGCGGATTTGCATCGAGGCTTGCTGGCTTTCTCCCAGGAGACCGGCGCCAGCTTGTTCATGGTCTTGCAGGCAGCATGGGGCGCGCTGCTCTGGAGGCTTGGGGCGGGCGACGATATTCCGATGGGCACTCCTGTGGCGGGCCGTGAGGAACCTGCTTTGGAAGGACTCATCGGATTTTTCCTCAACACGCTGGTCATGCGCACAAATCTCTCCGGTGGTCCAACTTTCAGAGAGCTTGTAGCGCGGGTGCGCGAGTTTGCGCTGGAGGCATACGCACATCAGGATGTGCCCTTTGAGCGGTTGGTGGAATCACTGCAGCCGGTTCGCTCGCTCAACCGGCAACCGCTATTCCAGGTAATGCTGGTGTTGCAAAATGCGCCTTATGCCGGCTTGGAATTACCAGGGCTGAAGATTGAGCCTGAAATGATCGCATGCACCATAGCGAATTTCGATTTGACGCTGCGATTGTACGAACAGACGGGGACAGACGCGGAAGCTCTGGGGATTGAAGGCGATCTGGAGTACAGCACTGATTTGTTTGAGCCGAGCACAGTTGAAGCGATGCGTGCGCGCCTGGAGCGTCTGATCAAGTGGGCGCTAGCCAGCCCGGATGTGCCTCTTCGTCGTTTCGAGATGCTATCTGCGGAAGAGCGTCACAACTTGCTGGAGGTTTTTAGCCCGGCATCCGGATCTTTGCCTGCCACAACCATTCCCGGCCTCTTTGAGCAGCAAGTGAAGCGTACTCCGTCTGAGCCCGCCCTGGTATTCGGCGAGAAAACGCTGAGCTACGCGGAATTGAATCAGCGCGCCAACCGGCTGGCACACTACCTCAGCGAGCGAGGCGTCGGCACGGAAGTGCGGGTTGCAGTTTGCCTGGAGCGCTCGCTGGAGATGGTGATTGCCATTCTGGGAATCCTCAAGGCCGGTGGAGCATACGTGCCTCTTGATTCGGGCTACCCAATGGAGCGGTTAGGCTTCATGCTCGATGACAGTGCAGCGCCCGTGCTGCTCACAGAGAGTGTGACGCGAAATCGGCTTCCATCAGGATGGGTGCACGTAATCGAATTGGACACAGAGTGGGGCGAAATTGAATTGCAGCCGGACCAGAATCCTTCTGCCCAGGTTGATTCATCGCAAGCTGCTTACGTGATTTATACCTCCGGTTCAACCGGCCAGCCCAAGGGAGTTGTTGTGCCGCATGAGGCGGTAGCTCGTCTCGTAGCCGGACCGAATTACGTGAAGCTCGATAGTTCATGTCGAATGCTGCAACTGGCGCCGCTGAGTTTTGATGCCGCCACGTTTGAACTTTGGGGTGCGCTGCTGAATGGTGGTGCGCTGGTCATCATGCGGCCGGGCCACGCATCCGTGGAAGACATTGCGGACATTCTCCACCGCCAGCGAATTAACACCCTGTGGCTGACTGCGGGACTTTTCCATGAAGTAGTCGATAGCTCTTTGCAGGTGCTGGCGGGCGTGCGCCAGTTGTTGGCCGGTGGCGACGTGTTGTCAGAAACTCACGTTCAGCGGGTCCGCAACGCTCTTTCACAGTGCCAGGTAATTAACGGCTATGGCCCAACGGAGAACACCACTTTTACTGCGTGCTATCCGGTGCCGGCAGGCGCGGACTTGAGTCAGGGAGTGCCGATCGGCTTTCCCATCAGCCACACGCGCGCGTATGTGCTGGATGACAGCCTCGAGTTGGTTCCCATAGGAATGGCCGGAGAGCTCTTTGCTGCCGGAAACGGATTGGCGCAAGGATATATAAACCAACCTGAATTGACTGCCGAGCGTTTTATTCCTGATCCGTTTGGGGCACCGGGGTCACGTATGTACCGCACCGGCGATCAGGTCCGTTGGCGCGCTGACGGCGCTCTCAAGTTTATCGGACGCGCTGACCAGCAAGTGAAGATCAGGGGCCACCGCATTGAGTTGGGAGAGATTGAGTCCGCCCTCATCCGCCACGCTGCGGTCGCAACGGCTGTGGTGATCGTGCGCGAGGACTGGCCCGGTGAGAAGCGGCTGGTCGGCTACGTAGTCGCCGTTCCCGGTCAAGCGGCGAATCCTGACACGCTGACTGCTTATCTCTCGCAAACGCTGCCTGATTACATGATTCCGTCTGCTTTGGTGATGCTCGATGCGTTGCCGCTGACGGTCAACGGCAAGATCGACCGCAAGGCGTTGCCGTCTCCTGATCTAAAGGGCGCATCCGCAGGGCGAACGCCGCGCACGCCGCTGGAAGAAACGTTGTGTGGAATCTTCGCGGACGTACTCTCGACTGAGAACGTTGGCATCGACGATAACTTTTTTGCTTTGGGCGGACATTCTCTGCTGGCTACACGCCTGGTTAGCCGGGCGCGCGTGACCCTTGGAGTTGAGTTGCCTATCCAGGCTGTCTTTGAGTGGCCTACCGTTGCGGAATTGAGCAAACATCTTGGAGGCGGAAAGGCGCGTGCGCCTCTTCATCGTCAGGCACGACCAGAGCGTGTGCCGCTGTCCTTCGCCCAGCAGAGATTATGGTTCCTCTACCGCATGGAGGGCGCCAGCCCGACGTACAACATTCCCCTGGCTTTGCGTCTGCACGGGGAAATCGACGCAGACGCCCTGGCTCTGGCGCTGGCGGATGTAGTTGCACGTCATGAAGCTCTTCGCACGGTTTTTCCTGAACATGATGGCGTGTCTTCTCAACACATCTTGCCGGTAGAAGAGGCTCGGCCTGGGTTGACGATCGAGGATGTCAGCGAATCGCAACTAGGTGAGCGTCTGGAAGCGGCGGCGGCAACCTGCATTCATCTGGACCGGGACATACCGCTGCGCGTCTGGTTGTTCCGTTTGAAACCAGATTGTCACGTCCTGTTTTTCCTGTTGCATCACATTGCCAGCGATGGCTGGTCGCTCATGCCGCTGGCCCACGACGTTCAGCAAGCCTACCTGGGCAGAATTCGCGGCCATGCGCCGGTCTTTTCCGAGTTGCCGGTGCAATATGCCGACTACACACTTTGGCAGCGGAATTTATTGGGTGACGAGAGTGATGACAAGAGTCTGGCGGCCCAACAGTTGGAATTCTGGCGCAATGCTCTCTCCAGAGCGCCGGAAGAGTTGAATCTGCCAACCGACCGTTCCCGTCCTGCACTAGCAAGTTATCGCGGCGAGATGTTGCCGCTACGGCTGGAAGCGGAGTTGCACCGTGCCCTGTTGCAATTGGCGCAAGAGCAAGGGGCCAGCTTATTCATGGTGCTGCAAGCGGCGCTGGGTGCCCTGCTCTCGCGGTTGGGTGCGGGCGAAGACATTCTTGTTGGAACAGTCATCGCAGGCCGTGGAGAAGAGTCGCTTGCCGAACTCGTGGGCTTCTTCGTCAACACGCTGGTCCTGCGCACAGACGTGAGTGGCGATCCTACGTTTGTGCAATTGCTGCAGCGGGTACGCAGCTTTGCCTTGAAGGCTTACGCCCATCAGGATATTCCTTTTGAACGTCTGGTAGAGCTGTTGCGGCCTCTGCGTTCTCTGGCTCGGCATCCGTTGTTCCAGGTCATGCTAGTGCTGCAGAATGCGCCGTTGGCTGACCTGGAATTGCCGGGAGTGACCCTGGACCATGAGCCACTCAACTACACCATCGCAAAATTTGACCTGACGTTGCGCCTGGATGAGTACTTCAGTGCAAGCGGTGAGCCACTTGGGATCGAGGGAGATCTCGAGTTCAGCTCAGATTTGTTCGACCGCTCAACGGCGGAAATGATTGCGGCCCGGTTCCTCCGGCTACTGAAAGCGGCAGTCGCAAGCCCGCATGAGCCAATACACTGTTTCGAGATTCTTACAACTCAAGAGCGACGGGCATTGCTGGAAGACTTCAATGCCACCATGCCTTGCCAATCCGCGCCGGTCACGTTGACGGAATTGTTCGAAGCTCAGGCGGCACGTATGCCCACTGCCATCGCACTAACCTGTGGCGCACAATCCCTGACTTACGCCCAACTAAACCAAAAGGCGAATTGCCTGGCGCACTATCTGATTCAACAAGGTGCGGAGCCAGAGAAACTGGTTGGCATTGCGCTGGACCGGTCTCTGGAGATGGTCGTGGCCGTGGTGGCCACGCTGAAAGCCGGAGCAGCATATCTGCCTTTGGATCCAGATTATCCTGAAGCTCGCCTGGCGCACATGCTGGCTGACTCTGCGCCTGCCGTGGTGATCACCACGGAAGCTGTTCGTGGCCGGATGCCTAAGGACATCAACGTTCTCAGCCTGGATGCCGCAGAGACGCTGCGATTGCTCGGTCAAATGCCCGCGGATAATCCTGGGTCCGCGCTGCTTCCTCATCACTCCGCCTATGTGATCTACACGTCCGGTTCTTCGGGAGTACCGAAAGGTGTAGTGGTCACCAACCACAACGTGGCTCGACTCTTCGATGCCACCCGGCACTGGTTCTCTTTCAACGCAAGAGACGTGTGGACGCTGTTCCACTCCTATGCATTCGACTTCTCTGTGTGGGAAATCTGGGGCGCCCTGTTGCATGGAGGCCGTTTAGTAGTTGTGCCCAAATCGGTCACACGGTCGCCACTCGAGTTTCTGAAACTTCTGGCGGATGAACAAGTAACAGTGTTGAACCAGACCCCATCAGCCTTTTACCAACTCGTTCAGGCAGATGCGGAGAACGAGAGTGTAGGTGACCGGCTCTCATTGCGGTCCATCATCTTTGGCGGTGAGGCCCTGGATTTCTCTCGCCTGCGCCCCTGGTATGAACGCCATCCAGATACGAATCCGCGGCTGGTGAACATGTATGGCATCACCGAGACTACAGTGCATGTGAGTTATCTGGAGTTGGATGAACAACTGGAGTTGGATGAACAAAAGGTGCGTGCTGCCAGAGGCAGTCTGATTGGCGGCAATATCCCGGATTTGCTGATCTACGTGCTGGATTCATATTTGCAACCGGTGCCCGTTGGAGTTGTTGGAGAGTTATACGTAGGCGGCGAAGGCCTGGCACGCGGTTACTGGGGACGTGCGTCGTTGACCGCAGAGCGCTTTGTTGCCAACCCCTACCGGGCAGGTGGGCGCATGTATCGAACTGGCGACATGGCCCGCCAACTCTCTGACGGCACATTGGAGTATCTTGGCCGGTCTGATCAGCAGGTCAAGATACGCGGCTTCCGCATTGAGTTAGGGGAGATCGAAGCAGCCCTGAGGTCCCAACCGGGTGTCGGTCAGGTGGCAGTGATCGCACGCCAGGACACCCCCGACGAAAAGCAATTGGTGGCCTATCTCGTAGCTGCCAGCGGCTCGACGATGGACGCAGCACTGTTGCGACACAATCTTAGCGAGCGGCTGCCCGAATACATGGTTCCAGCAGCTTTTGTCGAACTGGATGCACTTCCTCTCACCTCGAATGGCAAGCTGGATCGGCAAGCTCTGCCCCAACCTGAGATGCTCAGCGAGCACTATCGCGCTCCGCGTACTCCGGAAGAAGAAATTCTGTGCGGCATCTTTGCTGAAGCCCTGTCACTGGAGCGTGTAGGAATTGACGACAACTTCTTTGACCTGGGTGGACACTCGCTGATTGCTGCGCGCCTGACGAGCCAGGCAAGGTCCGCGCTGGGAGTGGAGCTTTCCATTCGAGCATTGTTCGAGTCGCCCACCGTCGCTGAATTGGCTAAGCGCCTGAGCGAAACCAAAAAAGCGCGCAAGCCGCTTGAGCGTCAGGTGCGTCCTGAACGGTTGCCGCTATCTTATGCGCAGCAGCGATTGTGGTTCCTCGACCGGATGGAAGGCCCGAATGCAACTTACAACATGCCCATTGTGCTGCGCCTGGAAGGCAATTTGAATGAGCAAGCACTCCAGCAAGCGCTGTGGGATGTGGTTGCCCGTCATGAGATATTGCGCACCATCTTTCCCGAGGATGGAGGAATTCCCTTCCAGCAGATTCTTGAACCTGAGCAGGCGCGTCCCGTGCTCGCTAAGCACCAAGTAGCTGAATCTGAACTGGAACAGCAACTCTCTGAAGCGGCGGCTACTGCCATTGACTTGAGCCAGGAACTGCCGTTGCGGGCCTGGCTCTTCGCCATCGGGCCAAGATCGCATGTGTTGTTGTTGTTGCTTCATCACATTGCGGGCGATGGTTGGTCGCTGGCCCCCCTTGCTCGCGAGATAGAAGAAGCCTATGCAGCGCGCCAGGCTGGGCAGGCTCCCAACTGGAGCAGCCTGGATGTGCAGTACGCCGACTACACCCTCTGGCAGCGCGAACTCCTGGGAGATGAGAACCAACCCGAAAGCCTTCTTTCCCGGCAGATGGAATTCTGGCGGAAGGCGCTGGCAGGAATGCCGGAAGAGTTAAACCTGGAAGTGGCCCGCGCACGACCGCTGGTTGGCAGTCACCAGGGGACCGTTGTGCCCATACAGTTGGACGCAGAGACGCACCGAGGTTTGTTGAAACTGGCGCGCAGATGCAAGGCAAGTTTGTTCATGGTGTTGCTGGCAACTCTGGCAGCCCTGCTGCGCAAGCTGGGCGCCGGAGACGATATTCCCATCGGCACGGTATTCGCCGGACGAGATGAAGCTTCACTTGAAGATTTGGTGGGTTTCTTCCTTAAAACGCTGGTGATGCGCACCGACCTTTCGGGCGACCCTGCATTTGTTGAATTGGTGACTCGGGTAAGAAGCTTTGCCCTGGAAGCGTACGGCCAACAGGATTTGCCCTTTGAGCGCCTGGTGGAAGGTCTGCAACCGGAGCGATCCTTAGGACTGCATCCACTCTTTCAGGTAGTCCTTGTGCTGCAAAACACCCCGCAGGCCAATCTTCTGCTTCCTGACCTTGCCGCTAGCCTGGAAGCTCTCCCGGCTCCGCTGGCCAAGTTCGATGTCACGCTGGGCCTGGGCGAACGCCTGGGGCCTGTTGGAGAACCGCTGGGCATCGATGGTGCTCTGGAATGCAGCCTGGATTTATTCGACCAGCAGACTGCGGAAATGATGGCGGCTTCTTTCGTTCGCTTGGCGGAAAGATCTGCCGCCACCCCGGATCTTCCCTTGCACCGGCTGGACATTCTGAGCACTCGCGAGAAACATGCACTGCTTGAGGAGTTGAACAACACCTACCACGCCATTCCCCAACTGACTCTGCCGGAACTTTTTGAGAGACAGGTGGCGCAGACTCCCAATGCAACTGCGTTAGAGTTGGAAGCGCTGTCCCTGAGTTATGCGGATCTGAACCAGCAAGCCAACAAGCTGGCGCACCTCCTGATTGCGCGCGGCGTGGGACCAGAAAAACTGGTTGGCATATGCCTGGAGCGCTCCTTCAATGTCTTTGTGGCCTTGCTCGCTATAGAGAAGGCTGGGGCTGCCTATGTGCCGCTGGATGCAGAGTATCCGCTAGCGCGCCTTGCATACATGATGGAAGACTCTGCTCCTGCGTTGGTGATCAGCACCAGCAACCTGCGTGATCGTCTGCCCAAGAACGCTGAAATCCTGGAACTGGATTGCCCCGAGATCAAGAACGCGCTCCTGCAATCTCCGGTACACAATCCGGGCGATGCTGAACGCGTCTCCCCTCTCATGCTTCATCATCCTGCCTATGTGATGTATACGTCCGGGTCCACCGGCAAACCCAAAGCTGTGGTCGTGGAGCACACAGGGATTGCCTCATTGGCTGCTTTTACGCAAGACAGACTGGATGTTCACAATAGTTCGCGGTTCGTGCAATTTGCGTCTCTCAATTTTGATGTTTCCATATGGGACGTAGTAACGGCCCTGACGCGCGGCGCGACCTTGGTCTTGTTGCGGGAAGATCAGAGAAGTGGAGCACCCTTGCGCGAAGTGCTGGTCAGCCGGCAGATCACGCACGCAGTCCTTCCTCCTGTAGTGCTGCCAACATTAGAAAGGCCGGACGGTATACCGCTCAAGGTTTTGATTGTTGCCGGCGAAGCCTGCTCAGGTGACCTGGTGGATCGCTGGTCAAAGGTACGGTGGGTGATCAATGCCTTCGGGCCTACTGAGACTACGGTTTTGGCAACAGTGAGTGGGCCGCTGACCGGATCACAAAATCCAACCATCGGCGTTCCCGCCTGGAACACTCGGGTTTATGTGTTGGATGCTCACCTGGAGCCGGTGCCTTATGGAGTAACGGGTGAACTATATGTCGCCGGAATTGGAGTATCCAGAGGTTATTTGAATCGTGCGCGGCTGACCTCTGAGCGGTTTGTGGCCGATCCCTACGGACCACCGGGAACACGCATGTATCGCATGGGCGATCTGGTGCGCTGGCGCAGCGACGGTACTCTCGGTTATCTGGGCCGCGCAGACCAGCAGGTTAAGATTCGCGGTCACCGGGTGGAAACTGGCGAGATTGAGTCGGCCCTTCGAGCGCAGCTCGGCATTGCCCAGGCCGCGGTGATTGCGCGAGACGGAGGCTTGGTCGGCAAGCAACTTGCCGCTTATGTCGTTCCGGCAAATGGGGCCGCGATCGATATTGGAATTTTGCGCCAAAGCCTGGGCGAGCAACTGCCTGACTACATGATGCCGGCATCATTCATGGTTCTGGACGCGTTGCCCTTGAGCGGCAGCGGCAAGCTCGACCGCCAAAGACTGCCTGAGCCAACACTGGTTGGCGCGCCGTCCAGTTTTGTGCCGCCGCATTCTGAGTGGGAGCACATTGTAGCTGGAATTTGGAAGGAGGCGCTGCATCATGAGAGCTTCAGCATGCACGACAACTTCTTTGAAATAGGCGGCCATTCGCTTCTCCTGGCGCAGGTGCATACCAGATTGCAGAAGGCGTTGGGCGCTCCTCTGCCCATGGTCAAGCTCTTTGAACATCCTACGGTCGCATCCATCGCTAATTATCTGGAGCATCGCAAGGAGATGGAGGAAGCCCTCCGCGTGGCCACCTCCAAATCAAAACCAAAAAGCGTTTCCCGCGAGATTGCCATTATTGGAATGTCCTGCCGTTTTCCGGGGGCAGCTTCGGTGGAGGCATTCTGGGACAATCTGAAACACGGGGTCGAGTCCGTCAGGCCTCTCAACCAGCAACAGTTAGCGGCCGTGCCTCAAGAGTTGGCGAACAAACCGAATTTTGTGATCTCCATGGGGCGGCTCGAAAACCTGGACCTGTTCGATGCAGCATTTTTTGGGATTGGCCCGTCCGATGCGATCGCAACTGATCCGCAACAACGCCTCTTGCTGGAGTGCGCCTGGGAAGCGTTGGAAGCAGCCGGCTACGGCGGTGCGGTGAGTGAGCGTAACGTTGGCGTGTTCGCAGGATCGGGAGAGAGTCGCTACCGCGAACTGCTCTCCGTCAATCCAGACCTCATCGAAGCGCTGGGTGAGGTCCAGCTTGTCATCAGCACGGGAAAAGATTACGTCGCTACCCGTCTCTCTTACCTGCTCGATTTGCGCGGGCCCAGTGTGCCCGTGAACACCGCCTGTTCAACCTCTCTTGTCGCTGTCCATATGGCTTGTCAGAGCCTGATCCACGGCGAGTGCAACATGGCCCTGGCTGGAGGAGTCTCTATCGCTGAACTCAAGCCCACGGGCTATCTCTATCAGGAAAGCAGCATCCTCTCGCCCGATGGGCATTGCCGGGCCTTCGATGCTGCGGCCCGTGGAACAGTTCCGGGCAGCGGCGCCGGCATGGTGCTGCTCAAGAGGCTGGATGATGCGCTAGGCGATGGCGATCACATCCATGCCGTGATCAAGGGATCAGCAATTAATAATGATGGCAACACCAAGGTTGGCTTTACCGCGCCCAGCGTAGAAGGCCAGCGTCGCGTGATTCAGCAAGCGCTGGAAACTGCGGGCGTCGATCCGCGTCAACTGTCTTATATAGAAGCCCACGGCACCGGCACCTCGCTTGGTGATCCCATTGAGGTAGAGGCGCTGCGGCAAACATTTGGCGATGGTTTGCCCACGGACTCCTGCGCTTTGGGTTCAGTGAAAACCAATATTGGACACTGCGACTCTGCCGCCGGTGTGGCTGCACTCATCAAGGCTGCTCTTTGCATGGAGCATCGGACCCTTGTTCCCAGCCTCAACTTTGAACAACCGAATCCACAGCTTGATCTGGATCATGGCCCCTTCTTCGTCAATACTCAAACCGCGCCATGGAGCCATACCCAGCGTTTTGCTGGCGTAAGCTCTTTTGGCATTGGCGGCACCAACGCGCACGTGGTACTGGGAGAGGCGCCTGCGGGTGAACCTTCAAGTCTTTCTCGAAGTTGGCAGGTGATTACACTCAGCGCCCAGACTCAGAGTGCGTTGGAAAAACGCAAGGCCGATCTCGCGCATTTCCTGGATACACATCCTAACGTTCCACTGGCCGATGTGGTCTTTACTCTGAATGCCGGCCGCAAGAGCCTTCCCGCTCGTTACGCATTTGTGTGTGCCAATCGCGAAGAGGCCCTCTCAGGATTGAGTGCTGCAATCAAGAAGCCTCACGCTGTTGATGCGAACGTCACGCCCTCAGTGGTCTTCTTATTCCCAGGGCAAGGCAAGGCATATACCGAGTTGGGACGCGATCTCTATCAGGAAGAACAAGCCTTCCGCGAAGAAGTAAATCGCTGTTGCAAGCTGTTGCATCCACTGCTCGGCGTAGACCTCAGCCAAATCCTTTTCAGCAGCGACCCCGCGCTGCGAGAACAACTGGAGAGGCCGTCGCTCTGGCAGCCCGCGCTCTTCGTGATCGAATATGCCATGGCCCGGCTTTGGATGTCCTGGGGCGTGAAGCCGGCCGCCATGATCGGCCACAGCATTGGCGAATACGTCGCCGCAACTCTGGCCGGTGTATTGGAGCTGGAAGCTGCCCTGCTTTTGGTGGTTGAGCGAGCGCATGGAACTGAACGGCTGGAACCCGGCTCCATGCTTGCCGTCGCGGTCAACGAGCAGGAGGCGTCCGCCTTTGTCGGCGGAGTCTTGTCACTCGCGGCAGTGAATGGACGTGGCCTCTGCGTTGTGTCTGGCCCGGTCGCCGAAATTGAACTGCTCGAACAAAGAATTGCCTCTCTGCACCCGATCCGGCTGGAAGCGAGTCATGCTTTCCACTCATGCCTGGTAGAACCGCTCATGGAGCCGCTGACGCGGTTGGCCTCAGGGTTCAAATTGCATGCGCCGCAGATTCCCTATCTCTCGAACGTGAGTGGGACCTGGATAAAAAATGAAGAAGCCACAGACCCTGGATATTGGGCGCGCCATCTGCGAGGGACAGTCCGCTTTGGCGACTGCCTCACGGAGGTCATGCGGCAGCCGGGTCGCATTCTGCTGGAGGTTGGTCCGGGAAAAGTGCTGACGAATCTGGCCCGTCGTGATTTTCCCGAAGCTGCGGCAATTCCCTCTCTCATCTCCGGTGTGCCTGACGGCCATGCAGTCGCAAAAGCTCTGGCCGCCTTATGGAGTCACGGCGCGACAATCAACTGGGCCGGCTATTACCAGGGCGAAAAACGACGACGCCTGATGCTGCCCACCTATCCGTTCGAGCGCAAATCCTACTGGGTGAACGGCGATGATGCTGTAGACGCTCCAAGAACAGCGTCTCTCCCAGCCGAAGTGAAAGACTCTCCGGAGAACTGGTTTTACGCTCAGGGTTGGAAGCGCGCGGATTTGGGCCGTGTTCGCCGCAAAGATGATTTTGCCAATCAGGAACGCTGGCTCGTGTTTTCTGACAGCAACAACATCGGCACGCAGCTTGCGCAGCGCCTGCGGGATCTTGGTCAGATCGTATCGGAAGTCCGGCGTGGCCAATCATTCGAGCAAAATGGAGGCGGCCAATTCTTTCTGGATCCAAATGACCCGGCTGGGTTCGCCAGATTGCTCGATGCCTTGCGCGTTGCAGACGGACTACCACAGAGAATCATTCACACCTGGAATGAAGTTCAAGTAAAACATGAAGATCCGCTTGCTGGTTTTGACAGCCTCATCTATCTCGTCCAAACCCTTGGCTCGGTAGACAATGAGAAGCCGATCAGGCTTGCAATTCTTACCTCAAACATTCATCGCGTGCTCAATGAGGCGCTCCCTGATCCCGGCAGGGTGACGGTTCTGGGAATAGTTCACGTCTTGTCCAAAGAGAATCCCCGGATTGTTTGCCAGAGCCTGGATGTGGACCACGCTGAGCCGCAGTCCGCACGCCTCCTGGACACAATATTGACCGAGTGTGCGCTTGAACTCTCAGAACCAAGTGTTGCCTTCCGCAACGGACACCGCTGGGTGCCTGTGGTCGACCGGATCAGCGTCCCGCCACCTGCGCCCGGAGCAGGACTTGATAAAAGCGGCGTCTACCTGATAACTCACGCCTTCCAGGAAATCGGGATGGCGTTGGCAGAGCGTCTGGCCAACCACGATGGCGCACGCATTGTGCTTCTTGATCGGGCCTTCTTCCCCCAGCCATCAGACTGGAAAAACTGGATCAAAGATCAGGGGCAGGAGGATTCCATCTCCCGGAAGATAGCGCGTCTGCAAGGAGTCCGCGAACACCTGACTGTGATCACCGCCGACCTTGCCGACCGCGAGCGCATGTTGCAGGTGAAAAAAGAAATCGAGCGCGACCTAGGCCCCATAGCCGGAATTGTCCATCTCGACCGCGCTACGAAGACCGGCCTGATTCAGGGAAAATCCGGCTCGCCATCCGCAATGTTGCGCACGGAAATGGCAGAAGCCCTGGTGTTGGATGAGCTTTTTGCCAACGTTGAGATGATGGTCCTCTTCTCCAGCAATCTGGCGGAAGTTGGCGGCATTGGGCAGGTGGAGCAGGCGGCGCGCAACGCCATGCTGGGCCGTTTTGCTGAACGTATGGCGGAACGCGGCTGCCGCGCCATGAGCATAGAGTGGGGAACGCGTGGCTGGCAGGAAGCGGGCGAAGATGCTCCGGACAGCGCATCCTTTATATATAGGCAACTGGAGCAGAAGCGGCAGCAGTTCGGCATGTCTCCGGCTGAATGCCTGGATGCCCTTGACCGCACGCTGGGCCTGGACTTGCCCGGCGTTGTCATCTCCACCCGCGATTTCACCGGCTTGATGGAGCAACAGCATCTCTTTACCACGGACTATTTCCAGGCACTCATGCAAGACAACATGGCGGGGCAAAGCAATGGCGCATCCGGTGGCGCCCATTCCCGTCCTGACATCTCCACCGAATATCTGGCGCCGCGCAACGATGTCGAAAAACTGCTGGTGGAAGCCTGGGGAAAAACTCTCGGCTTTCAGCAAATTGGCGTACACGACAACTTTTTCGAACTGGGTGGCCACTCGCTCCTGGCAGTCCAGGTGCTGAAAAACCTGAATGAAACCTTCTCCACCCGCCTGGGCCTCAAAGACCTTTTTGAAGCTCCCACTATTTCCGCGTTGGCAGCTCTCATTTCCGGAACGAACGTGGAGGAGGGCGATGAGGCTCTGGAGGCGCTGCTGGCTGAGATTGAAGGTCTCTCGCCCGAACGTGTGCGGTCCGAGTTGGACACCCACTCTTCAACAAAGGACGGCCATGTCTAGCCTCTCTGACAGGATTCGCAGTCTTACGCCGGAACAGCAGGAACTTCTGCACCGCCGCTTGCAGTACCAGGAGCGTCTGGAACCGGAGACGACGCCGGCCAGTCGGGATTCTGCCGCCACCATTGCATCTCTGCCACGCAAGATTGATTTCAGTCTTTTCTTTTTTTCTGCCGATGGCACAGCGGACAGCCAGGAGCGCTACAAACTGCTCATCGAGAGCGCGCGGTTTGCGGACAGAAATGGCTTTAACGCGGTTTGGACTCCAGAGCGTCACTTCCAGGCATTTGGCGGGCTTTATCCCAATCCTGCGGTGCTCAGCGCCGCGTTGGCCATGATTACGGAAAATGTTCAGATCCGCGCCGGCAGTGTTGTCCTCCCGCTGCACAGCCCAGTGCGCGTTGCCGAGGATTGGGCGCTGGTGGACAACCTTTCCCGCGGCCGTGTTGCCATTTCCTTTGCCACCGGTTGGCACCAGCACGACTATGTGATTGCTCCCCACGCTTACGAAGACCGCCGTGAGCGCATGTTCCGTGATATCCAGATCGTTCGCCGACTTTGGGCTGGTCAAGCTGTTGAACTGCCGGGCGTGGACGGCCAAAAAACGCTGGTCAAGACCCTGCCGCGGCCCATTCAGTCCGAGCTTCCCTTCTGGGTCACGGTAACTTCGCCTTCAACCTGGCGTCGGGCCGGTGAAATCGGCGCCAACGTACTGACTGCATTTGTGGGCACCACCCCTGAAGACCTGCGCGGGCAAATTCTGGATTATCGCCGGGCCCGGCTGGAAAATGGCCACGATCCGCGTAGCGGCATCGTTTCCCTGATGCTGCACACCTATCTTGGTACAGACGTTGAAGCCATTCGGGAGAAAGTGCGCGAGCCACTCAAGCGTTATCTGCAAAGCTTCATCGATCAGTTTCGCCCACTGATGAAGGGCGGCTTGAGTGATGCGTCGTCCCACGAGATGCAGAGCCTTCTTGATTTTGCCTTCGAGCGCTATTTCGAAGACAGCTCGCTCCTGGGCACACCGGAAAAGTGCCTGGGTATGCTTGGCAGGCTCAGCGATGCAGGTGTCAATGAAGCGGCTTGCCTGATTGATTTTGGGCTCAGCCTGGATGACACCATGGAGAGCCTGGAACTCCTTGCCGTTTTGCGCCAAACCTTAGACCGCGAAATTGCCGCCAATGCAGAGAAGGAGCTGGCACGATGAGCGAACAGCCGTCCATCATCGCGTCTGGCGGCGCGGGAAAGAAGACGCTGACTGAGAGAATTGCCGCGCTTACGCCCGAGCAGCGCGCGCTCTATGAAGTCAAGCGCCGTCAACTCCAGAAGAAACAGGAACCGCGCATTCCCCGCCGTTCTGATCCGGCGCCGTGGGCGGCAACCACTGACCAGGCTGCTCTCTGGTTTATCCAGCAGCTTGAGCCGGCCACCTCCGCTTACAACATTGGAAATGGCTTTCGCATTCGGGGAAGACTCGATGTTAAGTTGTTTGAGCGATGCTTCAATGCCGTGGGGCGCCGTCACGACATACTGCGCACCACCTTCAAATCTATTGATGGCCGGCCCTTCCAGGTAATCAATGACGTGGAGCTTACCATTCCGGTCACGGATGTGCGTGATACTGCTGATCCCGAAGCAGCCGCTTACCGCGCAGTCACCAAGCTGATCAAGCAGCCGTTCGATCTGGAAAAAGGACCGCTGGTCCGGCTGCCGCTGGTGCGCATTGCCGACGATGACTACGTGATGGTGGGCGTGCTTCATCACATCATCACCGATTGGTGGTCTTATTACATCTTCTATAACGAAGTCTTCGGGCTCTATCACGCTCTGGCGAGCAATCTTCCTGATCCTCTGCCGTCTTTGCCCATCCAATTCGCTGACTGGGCTGCGTGGCGCGACCAATGGGAAAAGAGCGATGCTTTCCGGGAGCAGGAGAATTACTGGCTTGATCGCGTTGGCAGCGCGCCTCGCGTGCTTGAACTGCCCGCTGACCGTCCTCGTCCTCCAGTCCAGTCGCATCAGGGAGCGCGAGAACCCTTCCTGATTTCTGCGGAGGCCACGCGGCGCATGCGTGCCATGAACCGGCGGGCCGGCGCTTCATCGTTCATGACCCTTCTTGCGGTCATCAATGTTTTTCTCTGGCGCTGCACCGGCCAGGAAGACTTTCTGATCGGCACGCCGGTTTCGGCTGATCGCGACTCGCCTGAAACCGAAAACCTGATGGGTTACCTGCTGAACACTCTGGTACTGCGCGCCGATCTTTCTGGATACCCAGGTTTCATCCAGGTGCTGGAGCGCGTGCGGGCCACCTGCATCGGTGCATTCGCTCGCAAGGAATATCCGTTTCGTAATCTGGTGGAACAACTGAAAGTTGAGCGCGACATGGGCCGTATGCCGCTCTACCAGGTGGAATATCTGTACATAAGCACGGAAAGCCCAATCCAGGGTGCGGGCACGGTCCAGGGGAAGGTCAACCTGCCGGGCTTTGAGATTTCACTGTTCAACATTGATCGCAAGACATCTCCGGTCGATCTCCAGATTACTTTTGCAGAGGGCACAGAAGACCTGGGATTGCTCCTTGAATACAACACAGACATCTTTGAGCCTGCCACCATTCGCCGCATGGGCGACCAGCTTACTAATCTTGTGGAAGTCCTGCTGGCCCAGCCTGAGCGTCCCATTTCCAGCCTTTCTTTACTGTCTGACAAAGAATGGCGTCATGTAATTGAAGACCTCAACCCGGCCGCGAGAGACCTCCCGCAAACCACGTTGCCCCAACTGTTCGAGGAACAGGTGTCCCGCACTCCTCATGCTTGCGCCCTGACATTTGAAGTATTGGACCAGGAGTCTGGACGGCAATCGCTGACTTATGCCGAATTGAATGAACGTTCCAACCGGCTGGCCCACTATTTGATAGCTATGAAGGTTGGGCCTGAGCAGTTGGCAGGCATCTGCTTGGAGCGTTCGCCGCAAATGCTGGTGGCGCTGATGGCTGCACTGAAAACCGGCGCGGCATATTTGCCTCTTGACCCCGATTTTCCTGAGGCCAGGCTGGAATACATGCTGTCTGATGCCGCTCCGCTGGTAACCCTCACCAGCAATCACCTTCGGGCACGCTTGCCGCAAAACCTCGCTGTTCTGAATCTGGATTCGCCAGAGACGAAAGCACTGCTCGATCTGCAACCCGAGACGAATCCAGAGCAAACCGAACGCCGTGCATGCATTCTTCCTCATCACCCGGCTTACGTGATCTATACCTCCGGCTCTACTGGAAAGCCAAAGGGTGTGATGGTTGAGCACCGTGCTCTCTCATCGTTTCTCTTTACCATGCAGGAACACGCGGCCTTCGCTCCCGGCGGCAAACATTTTGCGGTCACTACCATCGGCTTCGACATATCCATCCTGGAGTTGTTTCTCCCGTTGTGCCACGGCGCAACCGTGATGCTCGCCGCCAAAGAAGACACCAGCGATCCAGTCAGGCTTTCTCAACTGATCAGGAGCGCCAGTCCCAATTCGCTACAGGCCACTCCCAGCCATTGGAGCTTGCTTATTCAGGAAGACCCTCTCTGCCTGGAAAAGCTCCGTACTTTTAGCGGAGGCGAAGCTCTGCCACGCGCCCTGGCGCAAACCTTGTTCCATGCGGGTAAAGGCGAGGTTTACAACTTTTACGGCCCCACGGAGACCACCATCTGGTCCAGCGCTCATCGGCTATCGCCCTCAGATTTCGCGGAGGAAGCACCGGGAGTCGCAGGCATCGGCCGTCCCCTGGTAAACTGCCGGATGTACGTGTTGGATCATTGCCTGGAGCCTCGGTCCATAGGAGTGGCAGGGGATTTGTACATCGGTGGCATGGCCCTTGCGCGCGGATATTTAAAACGGCCAGGACTCACAGCAAAGCGTTTCGTGGCCGACCCGCATGCAACTCAGCCCGGCGCGCGCATGTATCGCACGGGAGACCTGGCGCGCTGGACTCGCGAGGGAACGTTGGAGTTTCTTGGCCGCGCCGACCAGCAGGTAAAGATTCGTGGTTTCCGCATTGAGCTGGGAGAAATTGAGGTTGCCCTCAAAGATCAGGACGGAATATCGGAGGCCGCAGTCATCGTGCGTGAGGATGGCCCCGGCGGCAAGCAGTTGGTCGCTTACCTCGTGCCGTCGAACGGAAGTGTTCCCGATCCGAGTTTTTTGCGTCGTTCTCTCAATGACCGGTTGCCAGATTATATGGTGCCGGCGTCCTTCGTCGCACTCCCTGCTTTGCCGCTAACTCCCAACGGCAAGCTTGACCGCCGTGCGTTGCCTGCGCCCGACCGCCAAACCACCGCTCATTCTGCTTACCGTGCCCCCCGTACTCCTGAGGAAGAGATTCTGTGCGGCGCTTTTTCTGAGGTGTTATCGCTGGAGCGGGTTGGAGTTGACGATAACTTCTTCACGCTGGGCGGACATTCTCTCATGGCTACCCGGCTGGTCAGCCGCCTGCGTTCTGCGTTGGGCGTTGAGTTGGCTCTGCGCATTCTGTTTGAAGCTCCCACCGTGGCCCAGCTTGCGCCTCGCCTGCAAAAAATGGAGAGCGCCCGCCCCGCGCTGGTCTGCCAGAAGCGGCCTGAGCGGCTTCCGTTGTCCCACGCCCAGCAGCGCCTGTGGTTCCTTGACCAGCTTGAGGGCTCAAGCCTGCAATACCACATGCCGGAAGCGTTGCGCCTGCGTGGCAAATTGGATCTGGCTGCACTGCGCCGCGCAATCAACACCATCGTAGAAAGACATGAGAGCCTGCGCACCCATTTTGAACAGGCGCAAGTACAGCCGGTCCAGGTGATCGAGCCGCCCATGCCGCTGGATGTCCCCCTCGAAGATCTTAGCCACCTGCAAGAGGCAGACCGCACGGAGCAGGTGTATGCCGCGATGGGTCGCGAGTGGGAGCAGCCATTCGATCTCTCGCGGGGGCCGCTGTTGCGCCTGAGATTATTCAAGCTGGCCCTCGAAGACCACATCCTGCTGCGAACTTTCCATCACATTGTTTCTGACGGGTGGTCGCAGGGCATCTTCAATCATGAATTCATGGTGCTCTATCAGGCATTCCATGAAGGACGAGACAATCCGCTGCCGCCGCTCTCAGTGCAATATGCTGATTTTGCGCTGTGGCAGGGCCAATGGCTCGATGAAGAATCCGTAGCTCGTGGTGTGCAGTATTGGAAGCAACAGTTGGAGGGCATTCCCGAGCAGTTGGAACTTCCCAGGGACAGGCCGAGGCAGGCCCGCCGGACCTATGCTGCCGACGCTTGCACTTTGACTATACCGGCCGAGCAAGTTGCGGCCCTTAAACATTTTGGCCACGCCAACCACGCCACCTTGTACATGACGTTGCTCTCCGCCTTCGCGGTCTTGCTGCACCGTTACAGCGGCCAGGACGACATCGTTGTCGGCTCACCCATCGCCAACCGCCAGGAAGTGCAGCTTGAGCAGTTGATCGGCTTCTTCGTCAACTCGCTCATCATGCGAGTCCGCATTAACCCGGAGCAAAATTTTCCGGAGTTGGTGGCAGCGGTGCGTGCGACGGCGCTTGCTGCATATCTTCACCAGGACCTCTCATTTGAGCGCCTGGTAGAAGAACTATCGCCCCAGCGCCGGCTGAACGCCGCACCCATTTTTCAGGTTGTCTTTGCGCTCCAGAATGCGCCCATGGGCGCACAGCAACTGGAAGGGTTGGAAGTGGAACCGGTCGGGAGTGATGAGCTTCGCGTCCGCATCGATCTGGAAGTCCACGCTCTGGAGCGGGACAACGTGATTGATCTCCATTGGATTTATGGGCGTGATTTGTTCGACGCCTGGCGCATCGAGCAGATGATGCGCCACTACCTCCGCGTACTGGAGATCATGACCGCGGCCGCCGATGCGCACCTGATGATTGCAGACATTGACCTGCTTTACCCCGAGGAGCGCCGCCAGATTCTTGAAGAATGGAATGCGAGCCAGCGTGCAGTGCCCGACACTACTTTCGTTGGGCTCTTTGAATCGCAGGTGCAGAACACTCCGCATACCGCAGCAGTAATTTTTGGCGAGCAATCTATTGACTACACCGAGCTGAACCAGCGTGCGAATCGGTTGGCGGCCTTGTTGATCGGTCGCGGCATGGGGCCGGAGAAAATTGTGGCGATGGCCTTGCCTCGCTCGCTGGAAATGGTAGTCGCTTTGATCGGAGTCATGAAGGCGGGCGCCGCTTATCTTCCATTGGATCCAAATTATCCCGCCGGGCGCTTGAGATTAATGTTGGAGGATGCCCATCCGGCTTATGTGTTGTGCTCGGCAGAGATTGCCCCGAAGCTGCCAAACGGCTCATGGCATTTCATCGTCGTTGATGACAAGGATGGCATCAACGAACTGGCAAAGTCTTCCGTCAACAATCCCAGTGATGAGCGCCAGACTCAACTTCTGCGTCCCCAAAATCCGGCCTACGTTATCTATACGTCAGGCTCAACCGGTGTTCCCAAAGGCGTGGTTGTCACGCATGCAGGAATTCCGTCCATTGCCGGCAAGCGCGTTGAGAGCCTTAATCTCACGCCGGCTTCGCGGGTGTTGCAGTTTGCCTCGCTGAGCTTCGATGTCTCGGTAGTAGAGTTCATCATGGCGCTCACTACGGGCGCTGCTTTGGTGATGTTGCGCGATGACCAGCGCAGCGGCACACCTTTGCGTGATGCAATCATCAGGCATAGGGTCACGCATGCTTCCCTGCCGCCAGTGGTCCTGCCTACGTTGGAAGAGAGTGGTGAGTTGCCGCCGCTGGAGAATCTGGTTGTCGGGAGTGAATCCTGTTCCGGCGATCTCATTGGCCGCTGGTCCTTTGGCCGCAAGCTCATCCATGCTTATGGCCCCACGGAAACAACTGTAGTTTCCACCATGAGCGCGCCCCTATCGGGAAACCAACCTCCGCCAATAGGAAACCCGATTTGGAACACCAGAGTTTACGTGCTCGATGGACGTTTGCAGCCGGTGCCTGCCGGTGTGCCCGGAGAGCTTTATATAGCTGGCTTCGGTGTCGCGCGCGGATACTTGAATCGGCCGGGGTTGACTGCGGAGCGCTTTGTTGCCGATCTCTGCGGTGCCGCGGGAAGCAGGATGTATCGGACTGGAGATTTGGTGCGCTGGCGTGTGGATGGAAACCTCGAATTCCTTGGCCGCACAGACCATCAGGTAAAAATCCGTGGCTTCCGCGTGGAACTCGGCGAGGTAGAAGCTCTCCTGTCCCGCCACTCGAATGTCCAAAGCGCTCTGGTGGTCGCCCGTGAAGACGTTCCCGGAGAAAAGAAGTTGGCGGCCTATGTGGTCCAGCGACACACCGAGGCGGAGCAAATCCAGGCCCAGGCTGGGCGTATCGCGCAATGGCAGCAGGTCTACGAGTCTTACCGTCAGGACCTGCCGGAATCAACCGGGGACTCCAATTTTGCCGGTTGGAACAGCAGCTACACCGGAGAGCCCATCCCCGCCGCCGAGATGCAAATTTGGGTCGAAGAGACCGTCGCCCGGCTTAGGCAGTTGCAGCCTCGGCATGTGCTGGAGATTGGCTGCGGTTCCGGTTTGCTGCTGACCCGTCTGGCCCCTGAATGTGCGAGCTATATCGGTGTGGATTTTTCTGACGCTGCCCTGGCCCACCTTCGCAAGCACATCGAGGGACGTAACGATCTGAAGCATTTAGTGCTGCATCAAGCTCGGGCCCACGAACTCTCGTTCGTGCCAGGCGACAGCGCTGATCTGGTGATTGTGAACTCTGTGGTCCAATATTTCCCCGGCATGGACTATCTATTGAGCATGCTCTCTGAAGCCGTGCGCGTGGCCCGGCCCGATGGGCACATTTTTGTTGGCGACTTGCGCAGCCTGCCGCTCCTAGAGGCGTTTCACACATCGGTCGAGATCTATAAAGCTCAGGTGCAAGCAGCTTCATCTCTTGTAGATGCAGCCGAGTTACGCCGCCGCATAGCGCGGGCAAGGGAAAACGAAGAAGAACTGGCGATTGATCCTGCCTTCTTCACTGAGTTGGCGAGGCGATGGGAAAAAATTGGCCGCGCCGATCTGTCTCTGAAAGCTGGCGCCTATGACAACGAGCTAAGCCGCTTCCGCTATGACGTAACGTTACGGATGGGAAAGAAAGTCAGCGACAAAGAACGCCTTGCAGAGCCCCGCCGATGGATTCTATGGGACCAATCCGGTGAGTGGCGCAAAGAACTTAAGCAATCGCTTGTGCAAGACCCAGGCTCGACAATCGGAATTCGGGCTGTTCGTGATGCCCGCGCCGCCCCCTCAATCACCGCGGTTAAGGTGCTGAATGCCTGGAATGACACCGCGATTGACATTGGCGAATTGCAACTGTCCAGTGCCGCTACCGGCGGAGAAGATCCGAACGAAATCATCAAATTGGCACAGCAGCTTGGAGTGCAGTTGTCCTGGCAGAGGTTTGGCGCCGATGGAATCTACCATGCCATTTTCAATCCCCGCTGGCAGAGTCAGGAGAGTGCTCCGGAACGGCCATCCAGCTATTACCGTCGCTACGGCAATGAACCTGCCTTGAGTGGCGGGACCTCCGAACTCGTAGCTGTGCTGTTGGACCATCTGCGGCAATCGCTGCCGGACTACATGGTTCCCACCGCCCTGATGGTTTTAAAGTCCTGGCCGCTCACTCCCAATGGCAAAATTGATCGCGCTGCCCTGCCATTGCCGGAGAGGCGGAAGGAAGGCTACCGTGCTCCGCGCACGCAGGACGAGCAGGCCCTGGCTGCAATCTTTGCCGAGGTGCTTTCTCTGGAGCAGGTAGGCATTGACGAAGATTTCTTTACCCTGGGCGGCCACTCTTTGATGGCAACCCGCCTGGTCAGCAAAGTGCGCGCACAATTGGGTGTGGAACTTCCTTTGCGTGCTTTGTTTGAAGCGCCAATCGTAGAACAACTCGCGCCGCGTGTGGCCCAGGCAAAGAAAGCTCGGCCTGCTTTGGTTGTCCGCCCCAGGCCGGAACGCCTG
Organism: Candidatus Angelobacter sp.; assembly: GCA_036522115.1. Taxonomy (GTDB): domain Bacteria; phylum Acidobacteriota; class Terriglobia; order Terriglobales; family Acidobacteriaceae; genus Angelobacter. The sequence continues at coordinate 53,194 of DATDGL010000141.1, read as the reverse complement.
CCTCTTTCTTACGCGCAACAACGTCTATGGTTTATTGACCAGCTCGAAGGAGGCCGGAGCACCGAATACAACATGCCGCAGACCTCGCGTCTGCGCGGCGAACTGGATTTGCAGGCTCTCAAGCGTGCTTTGAACGCCATTCGCGAAAGGCATGAAAGCCTTCGCACTCATTTTGCCGTGATCGAAGGTGAACCGGTCCAGATTGTGGAGCCGGCCATGCCCGTGGAACTTCCGGTGGAAGATTTGAGCGGCCTGAGCGACACCGAGAAAGAAGAACATGTGCTGGCCGCCATGCGTCACGAGTGGGAGAGGCCCTTCGATCTTTCTAGCGGACCTCTGTTCCACATGAGGCTCATCAAGTTGAGCGCGGATGACCATGTTCTGCTCAGAAATTCTCACCATATTGTTTCCGATGGCTGGTCGCAGGGTGTTTTCAATCGCGAATTCATGGTCCTTTATGAAGCGTTTCGTGAAGGCCGCGGCAATCCTCTGGAACCGTTGCCCCTTCAGTACGCGGACTACGCTGTGTGGCAGCGTGAATGGTTCACTGAAGCTGTGTTGCTCCACCAGTTGGAATACTGGAAACAGGCCCTTTCCGGCATTCCCGAAGAATTGGAACTCCCCAAAGACCGCCCGAGGCAGGCCATGCAAACCTATGCTGCGGATGCCTGCAACGCCATCCTGCCCGGCGATCAGGTGGCTGCGCTCAAACAGCTCGGCCAGGCAAACCAGGCCACCTTATATATGACGCTGCTTGCCGCGTTTGCCGCCCTGGCGCAGCGCTACAGCGGTCAAGATGATGTGGTGGTGGGATCTCCCATCGCCAACCGGCAGGATTCACAACTGGAGCGGCTCGTTGGTTTCTTTGTCAACTCTCTGGTCTTGCGCGTGCGCCCCGGTTCTCAGGCCGGCTTCAACGAATTGCTGGCGCAGGTGCGCGCTACCGCTCTGGAGGCTTACCAGCATCAGGATGTTCCATTTGAACGTCTGGTTGAGGAACTGTCGCCGGAGCGCCATCTGAACAAGACACCAATATTCCAGGTGGTCTTCGCTCTCCAGAATGCGCCCATGGGAACGCAGCAGTTACAAGGTTTGGAGATAGAGCCGGTGGGTGGCGACGAACTGCAGGTCCGTTTCGATTTGGAACTGCACGTCTTTGAACACACGGGTCACATTGGCTTTTACTGGATTTATAACCGTCATCTCTTTGACTGCTGGCGCATGGAGCAGATGGCCCGGCACTACCTGAATCTGATTCGGTCTGCTGTAGCCACGCCCGGCGCGCCATTGCACAGCCTGGACATGCTGAGTCCGCTGGACCGGCAGACTCTCTTGCAGGACTTCAATCCCACCGCGACTCCGCTGTCCGGCGTCATGCTGCCGGCTCTATTTGAGCAACAAGTAGCTCGGACGCCAAATGCCGCAGCCGTAATATCCGGCGAAATATCGCTTTCGTTTGCCGAGCTGAACGAACAGGCCAACCGTCTGGCCCATTATTTAATCAGCCTCGGAGTCGGGCCGGAAGACCTGATTGGCATCGCTCTCAATCGCTCCATGGATATGATCGTTGCACTGGTCGGCATTCTCAAAGCCGGTGCTGCCTATCTTCCCCTGGATCTCGACTTGCCCGAGGCTCGCTTAGAGCAGATGCTGGCGGATGCCGCTCCAGTTCTGATTTTGAGTCGGGAGGACTTAAGCGCGCGCCTGCCACAGACAGCAAGCGTGCTCAACCTTGATGGTCCACAGATATTCGCCGCACTTCAGCAGACTCGCGCAAGCAATCCGCGGGATAGTGACCGGAGATCTCCGTTGCTGCCTCATCATCCGGCCTATGTTATCTACACTTCCGGTTCCACGGGTGTTCCCAAAGGCGTGGTGGTCTCCCATGAAGGTCTCATCAACTACCTGATTTGGAGCATGAAAGAATATGACGTTCAGTCTGGCAACGGCGCTCCCGTGCATAGCTCGCTCGCTTTTGATCTCACGGTGACCAGCCTTTATCCACCGCTGCTTTCAGGCCGGCCGCTGGTTCTGGCGCCTGAAGGTCTTGATGTCGAAAATCTTTCCCGCATCTTGCAGCTCCAGGGTGATTTGAGTTTGGTGAAACTAACTCCGGCCCATTTGCAGGTGCTCGCCAACGATGTGGTGGCAGAACATCTGAAAAGCAAGGCGCGCGCGCTGGTGATCGGCGGTGAAGCCCTCAACTACGAGAGCCTGGCTTCATGGAGACAACATGCTCCTGAGACCAGGTTAGTGAATGAATATGGCCCCACGGAAACAGTGGTCGGCTGCTGTACTTACCAGGTCCAGCCGGATGATCCAGTGGCCGGGCCGGTTCCCATCGGGCGTCCTATTGCCAACACCCAGCTCTACGTTCTGGATCGGGATTTGGAACTGGCGCCGATAGGCGCTTCTGGTGAACTGTACATTAGCGGGGTCGGTTTGGCCCGCGGTTATCTGCATCGGCCGGACTTGACCGCTGAGCGTCTCTTGCCCAACCCCTTTGGCGCGCAGGGGACACGCATGTATCGCACCGGCGACATGGCGCGTTGGCAGGTGGATGGTATTTTGGAATTTCTGGGACGCAACGACCACCAGGTCAAAGTTCGTGGCTTCCGCATTGAGCCCCAGGAAATTGAAGCTGCGCTGAAAGAGCATGAACGTGTGCAGGACGCGCTGGTCCTGGTTCACCCGCAGACGGAACAGACACAGCTTCTGGGATACGTGACGAAATCGCAAGCCACCGGCCAGGGCCGGCAAGTGGAGCAGTGGCAACAGCTCTATGAATCAATCTACGGCGCAGTAGAAAATGCGCCAGCGTCGCCGGAGTTCAACATTGCCGGCTGGACCAGCAGCTATACGGGATTACCCATTCCGGAAGCTGAGATGAGGATTTGGGTGGAAGAGACTGTGGCCCGCATTCGCGCTCTGCAACCACGGCGCGTGCTGGAAATTGGCTGCGGCACTGGCTTGCTGCTCACGCGCCTTGCAGCCAGTTGCGAAAGCTACATAGGGTTGGATTTTTCCCATGAGGTGCTCGCCCAGCTTGGGAAATATTTGGCTGAGCGGGAAGATCTACGCCACGCGGTGTTGCGTCAGGGCTTTGCCCACGAACTTTCCTTCATCGCTGACGACAGTGTTGATCTCGTGATCCTGAACTCAGTGGCCCAATATTTTCCCAATGTGGATTACCTTTTGGACGTGCTGCAAGAAGCGGTCAGGATCACTTCTGCGGACGGACATATCTTTGTTGGCGATGCGCGCAGCCTGCCGCTACTCGAAAGTTATCACGCATCCGTGCAGCTACATCGTGCTCCGGCTGCAATGTCATTGGAAGAACTGCGGCTGCGCGTCAACTGGGCTCTGCTTGGTGAAGAAGAGCTCGTGCTCCATCCCGATTTGTTCCACGAGCTAAGCAAACGCTGGCCGAAAATCGGGTGGGTAGAAATCTCTCCTAAGGCTGGAGCCTATGACAACGAATTGAGCCGCTTCCGCCACGATGTGATCCTGCAGATGGGAGCAAAAGCAAAGAAAAGAGTAACGTCGCCTAAGCGCTGGCTATCCTGGGATGAGAAGGGCGATTGGAAAAAGGAAATGGAGCAACTGGCTCACCAGCCAGATTTGAGCGTGGGCGTTCGCGGCATCCGCGATGGCCGGGTCGTCTCCACAGTCAAAACCGCTCGCCGACTGCGCTTATCGGATGGTGCCGTCAGGAACGCAGGACAACTCAGAACGGCAAGCTCGGAATTCACCGGTGAGGATCCAAACGAAGTAATGCGACTCGCGCAGCGCCTGGGCGTGAAACTTCGCTGGCTGCATACCGAATCCGCTGGAATATATGACGCCGTCTTCAATCCCCAATGGGAGCCTTGCGCAAAAGATGCAGCCGCCAGCGGAGAAACCCCGCGCAGTTACTACCAGCGGTACGCAAATGTCCCAGCGCAAAAGGAAGAAGACGCAAAACTCGGCCGGGCTTTGCAGGACCACCTGCGGCAAAGGCTGCCCAGCTACATGGTACCGGCTGCCATCACAGTACTGCCGTCGTGGCCTTTAACCCCCAACGGAAAAGTGGACCGTCGTGCTCTGCCGTTGCCGGAACGGCCAACTGACGGCCAGAAATATCGTTCCGCTCGCACCCCGCATGAGGTAATCTTGTGCGAGATATTTGCCGAGGTGCTTGGGTTGGAAGATGTGGGCATCGACGACAACTTTTTTGCTCTGGGCGGACATTCTCTGATTGCCGCCCGTCTGGCCAGCCAGGTGCGTTCAAAATTGGGAGTGGACTTAGCGATCCGCACTTTGTTTGAGGCGCCCACCGTAGCTGAGTTGGCTCCCCGGCTGAAGATTGGAGTGGCCCCGGAAAGCGCTTTCGACCGCCTGTTGCCTTTGCGCTCGCGAGGCAGTCTGCCACCAGTCTTCTGCATGCATCCCGCTGGTGGACTAAGTTGGGTTTATGCCTCGCTGCTGCGCGAACTCCACGTTGAGCGGCCCTTGTATGGCTTGCAGGTGTCTGGCATATTGCCGGAAGGGCCTTTCCCTGTCAGTGTTGACGCCCTTGCTCACGAATACGCTGATGCTATTCGGCAAATTCAACCTGCCGGGCCTTTCTACATCCTGGGCTGGTCGTTTGGTGGGGCGGTGGCCCACGCCGTTGCCTGCCTGCTGCAACAGCAGGGTGAGCAGGTTGCTATGCTGGTTATTCTGGATAGTTATCCATCAACCGATGACCACGAAAAACCGGCCATGACTGAAGAGGAAGTAGTGCAGGAGTATGTCGCGCTCATGGGCTTGCAGCAAAATCAGTTGGACGGAAAACCGCATGATTTTGCCACTGCATTTGCGGCGGCGCAGAGTGCCGGTCTCGTTCCGCCCGATCTGGATGAAAAAGTGACCCGGCGCATGGTGCAGATGATGAGCCACAATTCGTTCCTGGAAAGGGCCCACCGGTCTGCGCAATTTAGCGGCGACATATTGTTCTTTGAGGCAACTGACAACAATCGTCGCTCTATTTCACCGCAAGCCTGGGCTGCGTACGCCAGCGGAAAGATCGAGATTCACCAGGTCGACTGCAGACACCCTGAAATGATGGACCCAATTCCCAGCCGGACCATTGGGGCCATTTTGGAACAACATCTTCAAGCACTGCGGGCATAACTGCTGCTTCGGGCGAGACGAGCATACTAAGTATTGCAAAAGTATTACAACAGAAAAGTTACCCCGCTGAAAGCCGCGCCAACAGCGGGGATTCGATTAAATATCGTAATACAGAGCGAATTCGTACGGATGTGGGCGCAGACGCATAGCATCCACCTCCTTGGCGCGCTTGTACTCGATGTAGGTATTGAGTAGCTCCTCGGTAAAGACGTCTCCCTTGAGCAGGAAGGCGTGGTCTTTCTCCAGTTCGTTCAGGGCTTCATCCAGCGCTCCGGGCATTGAGGGAACTTTTGCCAGTTCCTCCGGACCCAGATCGTAGATGTCTTTATCGAGCGGCTGGCCGGGATCGATTTTGTTCTCAATGCCGTCCAGTCCGGCCATCATCATTGCGGCAAACGCGATGTACGGATTGCAGCTTGGATCGGGCGGACGGAACTCCACGCGCTTGGCCTTAGGCGACGCCGAGTACATCGGAATCCGGCAGGCTGCCGAACGGTTGCGACGCGAATACGCAAGATTCACCGGGGCTTCGAAGCCCGGAACCAGGCGTTTGTAGGAGTTGGTCGTCGGTGCAATGATCGCAGACAGTGCACGCCCGTGCTTCATCAGTCCGCCGATATACCACAGTCCCATTTGCGAAAAGCCGGCATAGCCATCGCCGGCAAAGAGTGGCTTGCCATCCTTCCACAGTGATTGGTGTGTATGCATGCCGTTGCCGTTGTCGTTAAACAGCGGCTTAGGCATGAAGGTCACGGTCTTGCCATACTGGTTGGCCACATTCCTCACCACGTACTTGTAAATCATCATGTTGTCGGCAGACCTCACCAGCTTGTTGAACCTCAAGTCAATCTCGGTCTGGCCGCCGGTGGCTACTTCATGGTGATGGCACTCCACCTCCAGTCCGCAGGACTGCATGGTCATGGTCATCTCAGTGCGCAGGTCCTGATAATGGTCTGTCGGAGGCACCGGGAAATATCCTTCTTTATAGCGAGGCCGATAGCCCAGATTGTTTGCCTCGCGTCCGGAATTCCAGCGGCCTTCTTCGGCGTCAATGAAATAGAAGCCTTGATTCTCTTTCTGGTCGAAACGGACGTTGTCAAAAATAAAAAACTCGGCTTCGGCGCCGAAGTATCCGGTATCCGCGATTCCGGTGGAGACCAGGTACATCTCCGCCTTCTTGGCAATGTAACGAGGATCGCGGTCGTAACGCTGCTTGGTCACTGGATCGATCACGTCGGCCACCATCACCAGAGTTGGCGCCTCAGTAAATGGGTCCATGATGCACCAGCTTGCATCTGGTATCAGGAGCATGTCGCTCTCATGTATAGCCGCCCAGCCCCGTATGGATGAGCCGTCCATGCCGAAGCCGTCTTCAAACGAAGATTCTGAGAAATGTTCAATGGGAAATGAAACATGGTGCCAAAGTCCGGGAAGATCGGTGAAGCGCAGGTCTAGCAGCTTGGCGCCGTTCTTCTTGGCGAACTCCAGGACCGCCTTCGGATCAGCCTTGGTATCTGCCATTCAGATTGCCTCCTTATTCAGTATCCAAAAATGGAATTCCGCTTTCCCCTTCCGGGAGAAAGCTGCACTTGAAAGCCTTGTTCTGAGAAGTCTTGGCTGGAAGCCGGGACGCACCGCGCCCAGGGCCGTGTTTTTATCATAACCGCATTGCTGCGGAACAAGGCATTGATTGTTTTTATGAGCAGGATAACGACGGTTTATGTAGATGGAAGCTACTTTGATCTCAGCAGATTAGGATGTGCAAAAGAAGTACGGATCATGCGCGATCGCCGGGGTCGCCGGCGCGCACAGCTCTTGTTTTTGCGTGCGGCGCGGCGGAGGTCAACCGATCTTAATCACGATCTTCCCTCTCACGTGTCCCGCTTCGCTCAGGCGATGGGCATCGGCGATTTGTTCCAATGGAAACACCTTGTCGATGACGGGTCGAATCCTCCCGGCTTCGATCAGCCCTGTGATTTTTTCCAGGTCTCCCCCTCGAGGTTTGACTGAGGTAATCAGGAGGCGCTTGCCAGCCATCAGGCCACGCAGTTTGCCCGAGGCTATTCCAAATACAGCCGAACCGAAGAAATGCAATCGGTTCGTTGGCTTCGAAGGGATGGGTGCGGTCAGGGTCACCAGGCGTCCGCCGAATCGCAGCGCCTTAAAAGAGCTCCTCCAGACGCTTTTGCCTACCCCATCAAGCGCAATGTCATAGCCGGAGATCTTGTCTTCAATGCGCTCCCGGGTGTAATCAATCGCCAGATCGGCACCCAACTCCCGGAGAAGGTTCTGGTTGCCGGTGCTGGCCGTGGCTGCCACCATGGCTCCAAAACCTTTCGCGATCTGAATGGCGAAGCTCCCCACTCCCCCCGCACCAGCATGAATCAACACCCGGCTTGCCGGTTTCAGCTTGCCCAGATTGGAAAGCGCCTGCCATGCCGTAACTGCCGCCAGAGGAACTGCCGCTGCTTGTTCGTGAGTTAGATTACGGGGCTTTTTGGCAAGCGTGTTCTCCGGAAAAGCCGCATATTCGCAGTAGCTGCCACGATAAGTCTGCGCTACTTTTCCGTGCTTGAAGCCATAGACCTCATCCCCCGGCTTGAACAAAGTGACCGCGCTTCCGACTTCGGTGACCACACCTGAGCAGTCACATCCCCAGATCACAGGAAAACGCAGCTTCCATATAGGCGCCAGCAAGCCCTTGCGCAGCTTCCAGTCAACAGGATTCACGCTGGTCGCGTGGATCTGCACCTGGACGCCATTGGGTCCAACCCTTGGAGCCGGCACATCTTCTATTATCTGAAGGACCTCAGGGCCGCCGTATGCGTCTGCAAGAACAGCCTTCATGGAAAAACTCCTCAGGGCCAAGAGCCAATCGGTTTAGTTGCCATTTGCTACCTGCTCCACCATACTAGAGCAGAAGCTCCCACATGGATTTCGATCAACTGGAAACCTTTCTTGAGGTGGCCCGCCACGTCAGTTTTTCTCGGGCGGCGGAGAAACGGTTTCGCACCCAGCCCGCTATATCTTCTCAGATTCGGGCCTTGGAAGAAGAGGTGGGCGCCAGGCTGTTTGACCGCAGCGGCGGTAAAGTAGCGCTCACGGCGGCCGGAAAGGTGTTCCAGAAATATGCTGAGGAGGCGCTTTCCGCCCGCAAGACCATCGTAACCGCTTTGGCGGAGATGGAACGGGTCCCGCGGGGCGAGATCGTGGTAGGCGCCAATGAAGCCACCTGTCTCCACATCCTGCCGGAAGTCTTTGCCGAGTTTAAAAAGCTCTATCCTGACGTCGGGGTCCACATCAGCCGCCTGGAACGGGCCAAGATTCTGGAGTCCGTAATCGATAACAGCGTGGACTTTGGCGTGGTTTCCACTCCAGTCGACGATAAGCGGCTCACCGTAGTTACCATCCATCGGGACGAACTGGTGATGATTGCCCCGCCCGGCCACCCCTTGAGCCGGATGAAGGAAGCCGGCATCAACGATGTAGTGCGCTTTCCCCTATTGCTGCCCAAGATCGGGCGCACCCGCGATGCCATTGAAAATCTGTTCCATGACCGCCGCCTCAAGCCGCGAATCTCCATGGAACTGGACTCCAGCGAATTGCTCAAGAGGTTTGTGGCCGCCGATGTTGGCATTGGATTCATTGCGAAATCCAATGTTATGGAGGACGTGAAGGCAGGCGTCCTGGCCGCCCTTCCCATTGCCGATGCCTCCATCCGGCGCGAACTGGCGCTGGTCTTCCGCAAGGACAAGGCGCTATCCCGTGCCGCCTTGGCATTCATTGAAATTGCCGTAAAACTCAAGCCCGCCCAAGTGCTCTAAGTCTGGCCGGAAAAGTCGCGCAAAACGGGCTGCGACCCCTCCCACATACCATTGCCGGGTGAAACCGAGCCAGGACGAGCAACTTCCCTGCTGGGGTCGTCAATTTTTGGCAATTTTGGGCTTCCTGGGCCGGGAATCCCCATGTCGGGTAATTCCACTAAAAAATAACTTGAAATTTTGTTTGCGCGCTCCCCTGCGTATGTTATTTTCTGAATCAACTGCGATTACAACTTCGCCTGGGAGGACAACAAATCGGTGGGACTAGATATGGTTCCCAAACGCATCTTCTTGACCAAGGGAAACGGCAAACACAAGGAACGCCTCACCTCATTTGAGTTGGCATTGCGCGATGCAGGAATCGCGGCGCAGAACTTGGTGCGTGTATCCTCCATTTTTCCTCCTCATTGCAAGCTGATTTCCCGCAATGAAGGCCTGAAACACCTGAATCCCGGTGAAGTGGTCTTTGCCGTAGTGGCGGAGAACTCCACTCGTGAACCTCACCGGTTGATTGCATCCAGTATCGGCTTGGCCATCCCCGGTGATAAAAGCACCTACGGCTATCTGAGCGAACATCACTCGTTCGGCGAGCCGGATAACGTTGCCGGTGAATATGCAGAGGAGTTGGCGGCAGAGATGCTGGCCACCACCTTGAACGTAGAGTTTGATCCGGACAAGTCCTGGGACGAGAAAAAGGAGATTTACCGCATTTCCAACAAGATCGTCCGGACAACCAACATCACGCAGACGGCCATAGGCAACAAACGAGGCCTGTGGACCACGGTAATTGCGTGCGCCATCCTGATTTTCGAATGAACGACGAGCAGGAATGACGAGACGAAGCAGTCGCTCTTGTATTTGGCTTTGCTGTTGCTCTTGGTTTTGCCTTTGATTTTGCTAAGTACTAAATTAATTACTAAGTACCAACGAACTAGCCAAAGGCTTCGCCCTTCCCCAATTACCAAATTCTCCGCGAGAACCACGCTGCTTGCAGTGCAACGAGAATAGAATTCTCGTAGTCGCCTTGCATAACGGCCTACTGCTTTTTGTACTTCTTCCCCAGCCGCTCCAGCAGCGCCGCCACCATAATCGGCAGGCCGACCGTGGCATCCACAAAAACCTCGCCAAATCGGCCGCCCTCGTGCGGAGGCACAAACTTCCCCCAGGAAATAGCCTCGCTGTAAGGCGAACCGGAGAGGCCGCCCCAGTAGACCGGCTCCGGACAGACGCGAACGCCATAGTGATACCGCTTGAGCGGCACGTCTTCTCCCGCCCGTCTGACCCGCAGCTCACAATAAGGGCCGAATTGCTGCGCCCAGTTGCGAGGCACTCCACCGCCAATAGTAAAAATGCCCAGCCGTTTTTGCTCCAGGAGCGTGGCGGCAAAATGGTTCAAATCCAGGAAGGGGTCGTAACGAAATTCTGGTTTGCCATCGCGCGCCCGAACGCGGTTGTTGAGCGCTACATCCAGTCCCAGCTCAGAATCAGTAAATGCGGGCACAAACACGGGGACGCCCTTCTGATAAGCAGACTTCAGAATTCCCCGCCCCTTGGAATGCCGGCTCAGATATCGTCCAATCTCCTGATTCAGGCGCCAGGAACACATGGTTTCTCCAGCGTCCCAGACGTGCAACACTGATTCCATTACCAATTCCACGTGGTCCAGGTTCTGCTCAGGTTCGAGCGTGTCATAAACGCGATTGTAACCGGCTTCGTAGAGCTGGACGTCGTCCATCTTGGGGTCATAGCGGTAGTGCTTGCACCCGGTGGCTTCTACCAATCCATGGGCCATGAGGGCACCGGTGGAAACGATGGCATTCACCAGTCCCCGATCAATCAGATCGCAGATGATGAGCCCCTGCTTGGCCACCGTCATAGCGCCAGCCAGGGTCATGACCACAAAACACTCTTGGTCACGCGCCATGGCCTCCAGCACGTCGGTGGCTTCTCCAAGTTGGCGGCCAGTGAAGGCGGTGTTCGCCATCCCCTGAAGCAGCTCGCTGATACTGCGTGTTTTAGAAAGATCCAGCGGAAAAACCGGTGACAGTTTGTCTTTCACCGGGTCATGCAATTTGCGATCTATTCCTGTACCTTCGTGCTTCTTCTTCAAAGCTCCACCTCAAAATGAAATCAATCAGCCACTCCAACCATTCTCGGCAGTTCTCTTCGGATGACCCAATGCACCCGGGGTCCCCAACGCGCACGCTTTTGGCGAGGCGGGTGGAGATCACTCGATTGCATACCCCGATGAAAAATGCCTCAACAACCAGTTGGTTTTACGGACTATGTTGCCGGCGCGACCATCGGACTCTGCAAATTACAGGCTTCGTGTGTTCCTAGTCAATCAAAACATCAACGTCGAGCCTGGAACCTCAGCCTGCGGCCTGGTGTCAGAGGTAAGTGTGCTGGTACTCACCAGGGCGTATGCCCTGATCGGAGTTCTCTGCAAAACCTCTGATATTCTTATAAGGTCAAATTAATCAACTAAACCAGCCACTGGATTTGCCCTTGATATCATTTCATGACGGGATTTCGGTTTTGACTTTAAATTACCAATTTACCAATTTTCGCAATTACCAAATTCTCAGCGAGAACCGGACTGCCTGCATCGAAACGAGAATAAAGTTCTCGCAGTTGCTTGCATAGCGGCCCAAGGAGCAGCGTGGGTTCTGAGGTTTTCACAATCGGCCTGGTACAGATGTCCTGCTCGCCCGATCCGGACAAAAATCTGGAGCGGGCCGGTGAACAGGTACGCGCGGCCGCCCACATGGGCGCCCAGGTCGTCTGCCTCCCGGAGCTGTTTCGAACGCAGTATTTTTGCCAACGTGAAGACATCGCCTTGTTTGACCTTGCAGAGCCGGTTCCTGGGCCAACCACGGAGTTGATGTCGCAGATTGCGCGCGAGAAAAGAATCGTCATCGTCACCTCAGTCTTCGAGCGGCGCGCCCGCGGCCTCTTTCACAACTCGGCCGTGCTGCTGGATGTGGACGGAAGCATCAAAGGCCTCTACCGGAAAATGCACATCCCGGATGATCCTTTGTATTATGAGAAGTTTTATTTCACGCCGGGTGACCTGGGTTTCAAGGCATTTGATACCGAATACGGCCGCGTGGGAGCGCTGGTATGCTGGGACCAGTGGTACCCTGAGGGTGCCCGGTTGACCGCACTGCGGGGTGCGAATATTTTGTTCTACCCTACGGCCATAGGCTGGCATCCGGACGAAAAAGCGGAGTTTGGCAAGGCACAGCATGATGCCTGGCGCACCATCCAGCGCTCTCATGCCATCGCGAACGGAGTCTTTGTGGCGGCAGTCAATCGCGTGGGGCACGAATTCGGGGACATCCGTGGAAGCCGAGCTTCGGGCAAAGGCTTGGAATTCTGGGGAGGGTCATTCATATGCGATGCTTTTGGCCGCGTTATTGCGGAAGCTTCACAGGACAAAGAAGAAATCCTGCTTGGCCAATGCGATTTGCAGCAGTTGGAAGACGTCCGCCGCAATTGGCCGTTTCTGCGGGACCGGCGCATTGACAGCTACGCCGATATCTGCCAGAGGTTTCTGGACTGACAGTGCAAAATCAACAGCAAACAGTTGAGGATTTGAGGCCCCGCGCGCTTGGCTATCGCATGCCGGCGGAGTGGGAGCGTCACCAGGGAACGTGGATCGCCTGGCCCCACAACCAGGACGACTGGCCGGGAAAGTTCGATGCCATTCCCTGGGTGTATGCCGACATCGTGCGCCATCTCAGCCGGGTTGAAGACGTGAATATCATCGTCCGCAATGCGGCCGAGCGCGATGCCGTCCGTTCCGTCCTCAACCGCTGCCATGTAAGCCTCAAGCGGGTCAAGTTTCACCTATGGGCCACGGACCGCGGGTGGACGCGCGATTCCGGCCCTATCTTCGTCCACCGTGATTCCGGCAACCATAAAGTTGCAGTCACCAACTGGCGTTTCAGCGGTTGGGCAAAATATCCGGACTGGAAACAGGATGATCAGTTGCCGGAACTCATTGCCGAAAAATTAGGCCTGGAGCAATTCACTCCCACCGTCCAACTGCACGGGAAAACTCATCACGTAGTGCTGGAAGGCGGAAGCATTGACGTCAACGGCTCGGGGCTCATGCTGGCTACCGAAGAATGCCTGCTCAGCAAGATCCAGCAGCGCAATCCCGGACTTTCACGCAAAGATCTCGAACAGGTCTTTGCCGATTATCTGGGTATTGAAAAGGTGATCTGGCTGGCGCGGGGCATCGCCGGCGACGACACCCACGGCCATGTGGACGATATTGCGCGCTTTGTGGCTAACGATACTGTACTTACGGTGGTTGAATCCAGCCGCAGTGACGCCAACTATGCTCCTCTTCAGGAAAATCTCAAGCGTCTGGCAACCGCTACTGACCTGCTGGGGCGCAAGCTCAAGGTGGTTGAGCTTCCCCTCCCCGATCCCGCAATATTTCAAGGACAACGGCTGCCCGCAAGCTACGCAAACTTCTACGTCGCCAACAAGCTTGTTCTGGTTCCCACCTTCAATGACACCAATGACCGCCTGGCGCTCAACATCCTGGCCGATCTGTTTCCCCAATACGAAATCATCGGCATTCACTGCGGCGACCTGATCTGGGGATTGGGCGCCATTCATTGCATGACCCAGCAGCAACCCGCAGAATAGTCTTTAATTAGTTCACCTCGAACCCTGAGCGATTTTAGCCGAAGGGGAGAGGGCCCTGCCCCGTTCCTGAATCGCATCGGGCCATACCATGGAATCCGCCGCCCCGCGTGGAATCTTTAAAGAAAATGCCCGGAGGCAAAGCCCCCGGGCATTGAGTTGTCCAATGACCCCATTCGCAAGGGCGAATTACTTCTTCCTTCGTGCGACAAACCCTGTGACCAATGAGCCCAGGCCCACCAGTCCCAGCAGGGGCAGCGGAGAAGCAGTTTGCGGCAGCTTGGATCCCGCGTTCTGGTCTTGATTCGCGGCGCTCTGGCTGCTGGCTGCATTCTGGTCGCTGGTTGATGTTGCGGGCGCAGCAGTCGTGCCGGCTGCGTTCTGATCACTGGTTGATGTCGCGGGCGCAGCAGTCGTGCTGGTCGCGGACGGACTCTGATCTGCGGTTGACGTTGCAGCAGCGCCAGTGGTGCTGCCGGCTGGCGGGTTCTGCGCTGCGGTGGCATTCTGGTCAGTGCTGCTGGTTGAACCTGCGGCAGGCTGCGATCCGCTTCCAACCGTGCTGGATGGCGTCTGGCTGGTTACTGGAGCGTTGGAGGTTGCTGAAGTTGCGCTCTGGTCAGTGCTGCTGGTGGCAGAATTTGCGCCGGGAGAAACCGCGTCGCGATTCGTGTTATCACCGGTCGCCGCTGGTGTATTGCTGGCCGGATTGCTGGTGCTCACCGGAGGATTCTGCGCTGAAGCCGCGCTCTGATCGGTGCTGGACGGCATGCTGCTGCTGGGGGCCGTGCTCTGGCTGGCCGAAGCTGCGGTCTGGTCGCTGGAGGTTGATGCCGCGCTGCTTGGGCTGGCTGCAGTTCCACCCATCGCCGCCTGGCCGCCGCTGCTGCAGGAATCGGAAATCATGTTGACGGATGTCACCTGCAACGATGCTCCGGACTGCGTTCCGTGAACTTCCACCTGGTGGCCATCATGCGGCTTCAGCATGGAACTGTCCCCGTTCAAGGTTATGTCCTGCCCGTTCTGAGAAATGACCCAATTTCCCCCTGACTGCTTCAGGCAGCCACGCACTACCGTCTCCTGGCCACTCGGAGCGGCGGTGGGGGCGGTTTGAGGATTCTGATTGCTCTGGTCACTCGAAGTTGATGGTTGCTGGTTAGGTGTGCTCGGCTGGGTGGCTTGCGGGTTCTGGTCCGTGCCTGTATTGCCTGTGCTGCCCGCACTGCTTCCGCTTGTTTGTGCCAATGCCATACCGCCTGCCAGCACAAACGCCATTAAAAATCTCTTGTTCATGTGTTCTCCTTCGAAAGATTCGCTGCCCGTGGGCTTTACACTTTTTGCCTCGCATTTCGGCGAGGAGACGATTGGAGCGCGCCGCTATAGGGGTTAGAGATGAGTTAACAAGCTGGGGTTGGTCTGTCCGCTGGAGAAAGCAGAGCTGCTGCTACACTACTGCGGTTAGAGTTGCTGTAGCCTGGAAGCGCTCGAGCGGCCACCCACAATTTTGCGGGCTTTCTTCCGATGACCGGGGTGGTGGTGACCCGATGACCCAACGACCCGATGACCCGATTGAGACGGATGTCGCCTGGATGCGCCTGGCCCTCGAACAAGCGCGCTTAGCGGGCGAGTCAGGTGAAGTGCCTGTTGGAGCCTTGGTGATCAAGGATGGGCAGATCTTAGGTCTGGGCCGCAACCGCAATCTGCTGGACCGCGATCCTTCCGCTCATGCCGAGATCGTAGCTCTGCGTGCGGCGGCAGCCGCGATGGGCAATCACCGCCTGGGAGGCTGCGAGATGTTCGTCACCATCGAGCCCTGTGCGATGTGCGCGGGCGCTTTGGTCCACGCGCGTCTGGCGCGTCTGGTGTACGGAGCCGGTGATCCCAAGGCAGGCGCCGCTTCCTCAGTCCTGCAAGTGCTCAATCACCCCGGATTGAACCACAAGATGGAAGTAGTACACGGCGTTCTGGCACAGGAGTGCTCTGAGATCCTACAGATCTTTTTCAGGGAAAAGAGAAAACAACCATCGGGCTAATTGCTAATACTACCTACTGCTCTATATCGCCTCGTCCAGGGTCAACTCCTGCAACATCCGGTCAAGCTGCTGGCGGCTTTCCGTACGTTTTAGCTCCAGCTTCGATATCTCCGCCCGCACTGATTCCAGCTTGTCCTCCTGGTCGTTGAGTTCATGCGTGTAGCGCTGCAGGAGTGCTTTTTCCTCGGCGCTGCCTTTCAGGGCCTTCATGTTCTCGCGCAGCCGCTGCTGGTCCTGGTTGATGGTATTCACCTGATTTTGCCGGCCTTGGATTTCGTGGTCGAATCCGGCAATTTCGTTCTTCTGCTGGATGATCTTGCGCAGGGCCTGCTCCACTTCCGGCTTGATCGTCTTCTGCCTGAAGAACAAATTGATCTGGTCGTCCGTCACATTGGCCAGCGCCAGCTTGCTTTCGATCGGCTCAAACTCATCCACCTTGAGCGTGGCCGTCTGGTTGGGCTGCACCTTGACGCGGAAGCGATAGGACGACGCCGTGGTCTCCTCCGGCTTCAAATCCTTCGCCAGCTTCCAGCCATCGTGCACCGGGTGCTCGATAATCACATCGCGCACCGCGCTATCCGTATTGCGGAGCGTGTAAGTCATGTGGTCGACCTGTTCGCTGGTCTGCACAATCACTCCGCGCGCGATCTTGATGTGGGTCACCGGCTTGGACTCGGCGTCGTCCTGCACTTCCACCCGGACTGCCTGATCAACTGCGTAGGAGAGCAGGCGGCGCTCCTTGGGCTTGAGCGGGTCGATCAATCCCTCTCCCGCGAACTCATTGTTCTCGATAACGTTGAATGATCCGCTGTCCAGGGTCAGGCCGCTGGAATTGGTAATCCAGAGAGCGCGCAAGGGCCTCCCGGAAGAGCTGTTCCACAGTGTAACTTTCTCTGCGTCGACGTGAGAGTTGATGATGGGCACCAGCGCCGAATGATTCTTCAGGATGGTGACTTTTTCCTTCAAGTTATACGCGAATAAATCTCCCAAATCCTCTCCCGTAGCTGCTGGTTCCAGCTTTTCCGATTCAGAAGTTACCTCCACTGCTTCGTTTGAAGCGCCCACTGCCAGTTTGAAGGAGAGGTATCGCGGCCCCGCGGCAACCTGAACATTCTTTTGCAGTGCCGACGTGAAGCCGATACTCTGAACCGATACTTGATAGTTCCCCGGCGGCAGTTCAATTCGAAATTCACCATTCGAGTCTGACTCAGCCGTCTGGCTTTCACCCGCGCCATTCGTCGCCGTAACGTGCGCATTGGCTACAACAGCTTCCATGGGGTCTGTCACCTTGCCGTAAATTCCGTGCAAGATAGGGACAACACCGCCTGCATTTCGGCCATACTCTGGACCATATCCGCCGCCGCTACCCGACCCAACACCACCGGCGACACCGAAAGAGCCTGGTTTCGGAGCAGCCATCGGTGGCGGCGAGGCTGGTGCAAGCGTCTCTGCGTCATATGTGATGGTTCCCTCATGCGTTTGGGGAGTCAGCATGGCTGTCTCCGGCAGCTCGATTACCGGTCGCCGCGTGTAATACGGTTTCGACAAATCCTGGATAAACGATTGCGGCGCGCCCGCCACCAGTGACAGCTCCACGTCTTTCCAGTCTTCGCCCACGGTGTTGTCCACAATGGCCCAACCCTGAAGCAACGGCTTGGAATCGGCCTTGGCGGGCAGCAGGATTCGATACGTGCTCTTCCATACCGGCACCTCGCTGATGTAGCTGACGAACACGCTGCGGTCGCCAATCCCGGACGTGGAAATCGTCATGCGGCGCAAATCCTGGTCGCGGGACGAGCTGACCAAACTCAAGTAGCGCGAAATCTCTTCGTTGAGATCGTGGTCCTCCACCCGCACACTCAGCCCGGAGGTGAGCGTAAAGGTGCGCACCTCACCGGCGTCCGTGACCACGGCAACCTCCAGCGATTTGGTCGTCTCCTCCTGCGCTTTCCTGGTAGTTCTTTCCTCCACGCTGAGCAACCGGCCGGACACGACGGCCGCTCCATTCCTTACCTGAATGCGCGATCCGCGCAGGGCCGAGAGGAAGTTTGCCAGGGTGGTGGATTGTCCCAGAGGCAGCCTCAGGGCTTTGAGCTGTTCGTCGATGGGAGCGACCGAGTTGTAGCCCACGCCGGTGATTTTGCCGCCATTGAGATCAAGGACGGTCAGCGACTTGAGCACGTCATTGAGTTGCGAACTGGTGAAATCTATCTTGATCTCCTGGTCGCCGCGAACGCGTCCGGTATGCTCAAAATATCCCACGCCATTCTTATAAAGCACCACCCGCTTGACCGGAAGCTTCTCCGTAGTTGTCTGGGCAAAAGCCGTCTGGGCAAAACCCGCGAGCAAAGCAAAAAGCGGAACCAACGCTACAGATATGCGGTATTTCACAGGCATTTACTCCTCTCCATTGACTTATCCCCGGAACTCTCAACAAGGGAACGCAGTTGTGGACTTTTTTTGCGCGCCACAAACACCCATGCTACTCCCTTGGTAATCTCGGTCAACGCGCCGCGAGTGCCGATGAACCCTTAGTCTCAATTCGCGTTTATTCGCGGTGACCTGTCCGCCGTGGCGGATTCCCGGCTAAAATTGGGGGGCTTGCCGGGTTCCGTTGAGGGCGCAATTGATATTTGTCGGAATTCATGGTGTTTTGTCCTATTTATCATGGGGTATTCACCATGCCGAGATGGCTGTTCGTACCTTCAGACCGAAATGCTCGCGGGCTGAATGCCAATTGTTGATGGCTAAGTGCTTCCCGGTTACTAAAGGGCTGAAGCAAGGGTTGCCCGCCCGTTTCCCTTTTAGTACGAATAACTTAGTACCAATTCCATCAGCTCTGGTTTACAATTTGCCATCCAAATAAAGGCTGTATTTTAGTCAATGCAATAGTGGAGCAAACGTGAAGGCCAAAAACACTCTTTTGACTTTCTTCGCCGTCAGTTTGATGGCGCTATCAGCCACAACCCCGGCTTCCGCCGTAAACCGTTCAACCCGTTATCACCACCATCGCGCCCACTTGCGCCGCGTGGTATGGAACCCCGTCCTTAAAGGCTCTTATGAATCCATGCTGCGGCAGAATGAGGTAATTGACCGCTTGCAACTGCCGCGCATCGCCGATCAGGCGCAACTGGAAGAGCTGGAACGGACGCAGGAACTGGTGGAGATCAGGGAGACGGACGCTCTCCGCGTCAGCCCGGCCATTCTACCCGACAAGCGTTATTGCCGCCCCTGGACCAACCAATTTCTTGAAGACATGAGCGCCGGCTATTACAAGGAATTCGGCGTCCCGATGCAGGTGAATTCAGCCGTCCGCACCATGGAGCAGCAGCAAAAGCTGCGCCGCCACAATCGCAATGCGGCGCCGGAGATCGGCGAGGTCTCCAGTTCCCACCTGGCCGGCATCACCGTGGATCTGGCCCGGCGAGGCCTTACACTCGCGCAGCACAAATGGATGGAAGACTACATGAAGAATTTGCGCGACCAGGGATTGATTGAGGTGGCCGAAGAACGGCGGCAGAAGTGCTTCCACGTTGCCGTTTCTGACCGCTATACAGATTGGAGAGAGACCAGGACAGTGGCTGATAAACTTGTACAGGAATGACGCCACAACGCCTGCTCGTCCTTTTTGCCTTTTTCTCAACATCAATCTTTGCCCAGCAGAAGCAGCCGGTAAAGAAGGCTGATTCGCCCCAGGCCATTCACCAGTCAGCCATCATTATTGATACGCACGCCGACACCCCGCAGCGCTTTCTCGACGAACATTTTGACCTGGGCCAGGACACCCCTGTCTCTGAAGGCCATGAAGACCTGGGCAAGATCAAACAGGGAAATCTGGCGGCCGAGTTCTTTTCTATCTGGGTTGAACCCGAATTCAAGGGCCACTATGCCAAGCGGGCAATAGACCTGATTGATAGCGTCTACCAGCAGGCTGCGCGCCATCCCGACAAAATGACCATGGCCTTTACTGCGGCAGATATTGTCCGCGCCCACCAGCAACACAAATTCGCCGCCCTCATGGGCATCGAGGGCGGCCACGCCATTGAAAACGATATCCGCCTCCTGCGCGAGTTTTACCGCCTGGGCGTCCGCTACATGACCCTGACCTGGTCCAACACCAACGAGTGGGGCGACTCCTCGGGCGATATTGACGATGCCAAAGTGCCGCACCACAACGGCCTCACAGACTTTGGCAAGGACGTAGTTCGGGAGATGAACCGCCTGGGGATGATCGTGGACATCTCCCACGTGTCCGATGCCACCTTTTTTCAGGCGCTTACCATCAGCCGCGCACCGGTGATCGCCTCCCATTCGTCATCACGAGCGCTGACCAACCACCCGCGCAACATGACGGACGACATGTTGCGGGCCGTGGCCATCAACAATGGCGCGGTGATGGTGAATTTCTATTCCGCCTTCGTGGATGAGGATTACCGCAAAGCCTCCTTCGATCCGGAAAAAATAAAGCAGCGCGACGACGAAGTCGAGGCATTCAAGAAATCCCACGCCCACGCCGATGGCAGTCCGGTAACCTACGACGAATACGCCTGGATCGAGAAGAAATGGGCCGAGCAGTTTCCGCGGCCTCCGCTCAAATCACTGATTGATCACATTGATCACATCGCCAAAGTGGCGGGAATCGACCACGTAGGCCTTGGCTCAGACTTTGATGGCGTGACCTCCCTGCCCCAAGGAATTGATTCCGTAGCCGATCTGCCCAGGATCACCCAGGCGCTACACCAACGCGGCTACACCCGCGCGCAGATTCACAAGATTCTAGGTGGCAACTTCTTACGAGTCATGCGCCAGGTAGAAGCACTGGCCCGCGAGATTCAGGCAGAGAACAAAGAGTCCGACGCCCTGACCTACTACGAGATTGAACTTATGCTGGGCAACTATGTAACCCAGACCCACCTTCTGGACATGATCCACGAGCACGGCGTGAATTTCAACCTCACCCCCGAACGCCGCGAAAAACTCAAGCGGGAAAAAGCCAGCGACGAAGTGCTGGAGGCAATCGCAAACGCAAGAAGGAAATAAACAGTTTTGAAGGGCAGTTCCTCTGATTTGCGTTCTGGAACAGGGAAACGACGAAGACGCAGCCGGGGGCGGCTGCGCTCCCAAATAATAAACATACATGTGTAGCAGGGTGCAACCATCTGTTTACTTTCTGGTAAATAATGGCGGAAATGAGGCCAGATTCCGTACATTCCGCGCATCTTATTGAAGGTCAAAGGAAAACTCGTTGCAGAATCCGTTGCAGAACCCTTTTTCGTTGCGGAATCTGCGGCAGTTGACGGCTGCCAGCGAAAACGCGCTGACATCCTCTCATCTGCGGATGTGATTGAAAAATCGACACATCTTTGCCGCAGATGAGGCATTTTCATCTGCGACCGTCGTAGATGGAGGCGATCAAGCCCCAGAATCACCGGTTCTCCGCTTTTGGTGGTTCCATCCGGTCTATTCGCTTCTGGTCGCCCAGGAGCGGCACGAAAACGTCTCACACACACCTCTCCTCTGGCGCTCGCTCTGCTTTTATTGGCGAGCGCCGGGTACACTCCTGCCGCTTGCGTCCTAGCTCGAATCGGCGCAACAAGCACGAATATTCAATTGTCAAAGACCTTGGCGGAAACAAGTCCCGCTCGCCCTGAGGCGATTTTTTACTACATAGCTCGCTTCGCTCACCCCCGACTAAAATCACGCGGGCTTACGCCCGCCGGGGGTTGATACGGAAGCATGAAACTATCAGTTTCATGCTTCCAGAATTGCACCGGCGTGATTGGAAGTCAATCAAGTGCTGTCACAATGCTGTCAGAGTGACAGCACTTTTTTGCAAAAATGCCAATGTTTTGCTGTTTTTTGTGCCTGCGAGCATGCAAGGTTGTGGACAGTTTCGGCCCTTGTAAATTCTCACTCTCGCCTTTAGGGTAATCGCCCCTGCCTCGTTACTTAGGATTAGAGGAATTTAATCGACTTCTCAGTGCCCGACTGAGAAGGAGAAAGGCCCACCATGCACATTGCAGTTTTCGGAGGAGGGATCGCCGGATTGATGTCCGCGATCAGCCTGGGTCAATACGGACATCACTCCAGCATCTACGAGCGTGTCTGGGAGAGCCATGAAGCCGGTATGGGGTTCATTTTGCTTCAGGAGGCCTCAGCCTGCCTGGACACGTTTGGAGTACGGCCCAGCGGAATGCCGCTGAATCGGTATTGCTGCCGGGATGCGCGGGGAACGGTTTTGCACTCTCAAAGCATGCCCGCAGGCGCCCTCGGCGTCCGGCGCAGGGAGCTGATCGAGTCGTTAGTGAACGCGCTGCCGGCGAGCGGATTCATTACCGTCAACTGCGCGCTGGATGGAATCGAATTCGATTCCTGCGGCACGGTTGCAGCAGCGCGGCTGGACACGGGCGACTTTGTACACGCCGACATTTACGTGGGCGCAGATGGAATGCGCTCCCGCACCCGCCATGCTCTCTTCCCCCATTGGCCTTCGTGCCCGTCACAGGTACACGAGATCACGGGGCTGGTCCACTCGGTGGACATGGCCCTCTGGGCGGGAAATGAGTTCAACAAATTCCATGCTGCGGGCGGCGGCATCGCCCTGGGCGTTGTACCCGTAGATCCGGATCATGTGGTCTGGTACCTGCAGTTTGACAGCCAACGCTTTACCCCGTCCGGCCAGGGGCCGGAGGCCCTTCTCGATTTCGTCGACAGGATGGTGGGTGAATGGGCAGCGCCGGTGCCTGATTTGCTGGCCATGACTGATTCTTCACAGGTCTATCTATGGCGTCCGGTGGATGCTGACATGGTCCCACGCTTCCATCAGGACAACCTCGTCCTGGTCGGGGATGCTGCTCATCCTCTGCTTCCTTTCACCAGCCAGGGAGTATGCTCCGCTATTTGCGACGCGGTTACGCTGGCCGACCTGATCGGCGGCAACAACGACACCACGCATGCCTTGAGTTGCTACTCCGCACAGCGCCGGGAGAAATGCTGCGCTTATATCCAGGAAGGACGCAAATTGAAAGAGCGCTTCCTCATGCCCCTGAGCGCAGATAGCCTGTTGTTGCCGATCGCCGACTAAGCCAGCAAAACTGGCAACATCGCCGGGCTGCGAAAGCAGGCAGATTTCCTTCTCGTCTTTCCCACGAGAAAGCTTGATTAACCGGCTCACGAGGCAAAGCAGATGACGATGGCGAAAGCTGTTGGTGCGGCTTCGGGCATGAGAATGCGCGTCGGCACCAAGCCATTATCGTGCAGGCAACGATTTAGAATCTGAATCGTTACCGCGTCTTTCACGAGACGTCCGAAAGGCTTGAGCTGTGTGAGTTGGAAACTCTCACGCACAGTTCTTAGAGGGCGGGACAGGAGCAATCCTGTCCCGCCACTCGCTACTTTCGATTTAATGGCGATTTAAGGCGCTGGATTATCTCCCTCTACCTTATCTTTACTCAGCGGCTCCGCCTCTCACAAGGGCATTTATGCCCCTTTTGTCCTTTACCCTATTCCTCATCGAACCGACTCCCGGCCCCGACTCTTCCCCTTAAAATCCAGCCCTTCTCGCCTCCTCGCCTAAAATTCTTCCCCGGCTGCTCTTCATGGCACCCTTCAGTTCGAGTCCCGTTCTCCCCCCATCAGATTCTTTCACATTGGAATCAGAGAGTTGCAAAGACATCCTTACTGTGCGTTTTCGAACTTGAACAAAGCGACTTAAGCCGCAAATTTTCCGTGTTCCACTAAATCTGGTCCGAGTAGTAACCCTTACCATAGCCGCCAATCATGCTGATTGTGAGAGAGAGGCGGATTGCGCTATCATTCAAACGTCTATAAGCAATAGGCAATTTGAGTTCGCGCTAAGATTGAGTCGATCCGAAGGGAGCAAGGGATTGGCCGAATGCTGTCCGGAGGGTAGGCTAGGTTGTTCGCACGGGAAGCGCAGTGATGCTGAGTAAAGGAGGAATCGAGATGCCAGATCTTCACGATATTGTCATCAAGCAAACAACCGTTGATCCCAGCAGTGAGTCAATGGGGCTGGGAGATATCGTGTATTGGGCTTGTCTGGCCAAGAGCGCCAGTATAACGTTTACAGAATCCGGGAAAACAGGGCCTTTTAAGCAGGCCTCGTACGGGCTGGGCGGCACAGTCACGATCGGCTATAACGGAGAAACCGAGCGCTATACGGTGATGACGGGAGCATCTACAGCAGGAACTTATGCCTATGAAGTGGCCATTACCAGCGAGAACTCGGATGGCACCACGACTACGAACACAGTATCAGCCACCATTGTTGTGGAGGATATCGTCTTTCCGACAGTGTCTTTGGGGACAGAAAGCTCCTCAGCGGGATGAG
Source organism: Candidatus Angelobacter sp. (assembly GCA_036522115.1). GTDB lineage: Bacteria > Acidobacteriota > Terriglobia > Terriglobales > Acidobacteriaceae > Angelobacter. Next base: position 29,174 of record DATDGL010000141.1, on the reverse strand, counting down.
GGTCTGGTCGCTGCAACAGGAGCGGCGCGGGGGTTCATCAAAAAGTGGCGGCTGGCACCGGCAAAGGAGCAGGACTTGGAGTGGGTAATGGTCAGGGTGCGGGTCGGGGAACGGTCATTTGAGGGATACGGTAGCCGGAATGCAGGGCAGCGTGCGTAGGCGAGGGGATGAATTTGCCATGCATTCCTCCTTAGCCCCACCCTAACTCCCTACGCTCACCTAAACTATTGACTCCGAAGATTCACGAATCTCTTAAGTGTCCTACAGGGCCTGCGGCCCGCGAAAGTTCATGAAAAACACTAAATCCTTTATTTTCAGTACGGTCGTCTTTGAGATCCAATGTTTTTCGACCCTGAACAGTATTGCGGCTAAGCCAGTTTAGTTTACAGCGAAGCGAGAGGTCCCTATTGCCTCTTCGTCGCATCGGGCCGCATTTTTGCCGCCGGTTGGTTGAGAATCACAGGTTGTTCAATCCGGTCTCACCGGAGCCGGGGCTGTAACCTATTTCCCTGTAGCCTATTTCCCTGTTTTTCTGATGTAAATGTTTCCATTGAAGCCTTTGAATTGAATTTCCGGGCCGCCGCCATTGAGGGTGGCATGAACTGTCTTGTCCATCTTCACGCGGAAATGGCCGCCCTTGCCGCGCTCATCTTCCACCGTCTGTGTTGGCGCCGTGGCCTGCACCTGGATATCGAAATCGCTGTAAATCTCGCCATTGTCCGTGCGCAGGCTGAGGTTGGCCTTGATGTCCGGTGGAAAGGTCACATCGATGTCGCCGTTCAGCGAGCTGAAGGCCATGGATTTCTGGGGATCTACGCGGTCCAAGATGACCTTCACGCGGCCATTTAAGGCGGAGACCACGGCGCTGCCTGCCACATGATTCAGCGTCACCTGGCCATTCAGGTCGTTTACATCAATTTCACCCTCCACATCGTTGACCACGATGTCACCGTCATTCACGGTATGCAGCGAAAGCGAAGACCTGCGCGGAACGGTGATGGTCAAGTCGATTGTCCGCTGGACGGCGCCCGTGCGGATTACAATTTCATTGTTGTCTGCATCAACGGAGAGGCCCGTGGCTGTCTGCGGAATCCTGTGTATGCCGCTTGGGCCCTCTGATCGTTCCGGTCTTTCTGATTTTTCTGATTTTTCTGACCCGCGAACGCGCGCCTCTACGATGACTTCTTTTCCATCGTAGCCCTTGACGGTAATGCTGCCATTAAGCAGGTGGGCCTTGACGCTTGCCGGCCGCGAGGGATCGCTGAGCGTGTAGGCCACGCGATCCCCTGTAGCGGCGGCCTCTGCCCATCCCCAGGCCGCGGCCAGTACCATCACCGCAAGTGCAACGTGTTTTAGAAGAGAACGAATCATAAAGTGCCTGCCTGAACCAGTCATGGACGCTCCAGTATGCGAATGCTTCCGTTGAGATTTTCCGCTTTGATTTCGGGCCCGCCGGAGCCAATGCGGCCTCCGGAAAAACGATCGGCGCGGAACACAAATTTTCCGTCACGGTGCTCCGGCTGGTTTACATGGCCGGGCAGCGGGGTCATGGGAAAATCGGTGAAGATGCCGCCGTTCATGGTCTTGAAACGAAAATCTGCCGAGAGGTTCCGGGCAAAATAGAGATCAATGCTGCCGTTGATGGAAGCAAAGTCAGAATTTTCCCGGGGATTTTCCCTGAAGGTAACTTTGACGCTGCCATTCACGGTGCGCGCGCTGCCGGAGCCGGCGACGTCCTCCATTTGAATGCCTCCGTTCACGTTGCGGACGGAGTAGTTGCCGCTGACGTCCTTCACCTGAACATGGCCGCCGTTGACGGTCTTCAGCCGGAGAACAATGTTATGCGGCACTTGAACCTGAAAATCCATGCGCACGGAATAACCCGGATGGCGCTCCGAGCGCGAGCAGCCATCATTGCAGTTGCCGCAGCAATTGCAGCGGAATGGGCCGTTCACGTAGAGCTTCAGGGCGCCGGCATCCTGGGTGATATCGAGCGTCACTTCCTTGCGCGCTTTTTCGAGGTTTTCTTTGCTCTCAGCGCGAAGGGTTTTATTGACCACCACCTGCACCTGGTCCGTCTGGCTGCCGGTGACTTCAATGAATCCGGTCACGTTGTCCACTTCGAGCGACCGCTCTCCCGCCGGCAAAGAAAATGACTTGCGAATGGTTTCCTGGTCCTTGACCGTTTGCGCCGAATCCGAATCGTCATCATCGTGAACGGCGACAAACGGATGGACCGCCATGTGACCTCGTGCGCTGCCGGTACCCAGTACCAGGCACACCACCGCTAACAACGAGATTGCAATCCAGAGATAGAAACGTGCAGTACGCATATGATTTAGCTCCGTAGATTCGCTGCTACTTCAATCATGGCCCTGGCTCAATGCCACATCTTCCCGATATTCCGATGCGCCCGGTTTTGGCATGGCGGGGTAGTGGCGCCCCGATCAAGTGAGCTGGCGAATGCCCCACTGGGCCCGCTGGCGCACGGTCGGGTTCACATCAGGATCCTTTTCGAACTTTTTGAGTTGGCCAATTACGCTGGTATCTTTCAAATCGACCATCAGATCAATCAAGGCCACCTGCACCAGCGGCGACTGCTGCGTTTGCAGCGCATCCACAAGTTCCTTCCGGACTTCGGGCTGGCTGTGATAGCGGCCGAGAGCGTCTACGGCAGCCAACCGGACATCCACGCTGTTGTCGGAATGCAGAGTATGCACCAGCGCGGCCAGCACCTTGGGATCAGCGTGCTGCTCGGTCATGCTCCACGCCGTGGCCTGCGCGATCGCTTGGAGACGTTCACTGGCTGACTGCTGTTGCAACAAAGAGAGAGTCACCAACTGCCGCGTATCGGCAAGTTCAGACTGCAGCTTTGCCATCTGTGCACCTGCCGGATTGAGCGAATTCACAGACCGGCCGGCAATAAAACCAACCACCAGCAGCAGGACCGCCCAGGCCAGCCCGATTGCCGGCATGCGCAGCCATCCTCCGCTCAAGAAGCCGGAAAGCAGGCTGCGCTTTTCCCCGGCAGGTTGCCGTCGCTCCATAAGGCCTTCCTGGTAGGCGTCCAGCATGGCTTTGAAGCGAACACGCGACTCCGGCCCCGGATGCTCTTCCGGCAGCAGCGCCAGCTTTTGCCACAGCGCAATCTCTTCCCTGCACTGATCGCAGGACTGCAAATGACGTTCAACCAGGTTGCGTTGTTCGCGGTTGAGGCCCTCTTGCAGGTAATCCGGCAGCAGTTCGGCAATTTGTTCGCAGTTCATGACTTAACTCCCAATACTGTTCACTTAGGAGATTTCGGGATCTTTTGAGTTAACAGCTGAACGCAAGGCCCCTCCGATTTACCCCCGCTAAACGCGTGGGTAAACCCTCGGGATGACGAACTTTTTTTCGCGTCCTCGTTAAATGAACCGTATTGGACTTAACTCCCAATGGTTCCTTCCAGGCTTGCTCCACTCGCGGGTCGCGCGTTTTCCGGACGGTGAAACAGCTCGCGCAGTTCCTGGAGTGCGCGGTGTACCCTGGTCTTGACTGTATTCACCTCGCATCCAAGGAGCTGCGCGATCTCTTCATACTTGAGTCCCTGGAAACGGCTCAGGACCAACACTTCCTTCTTTTCCTCGGGCATTTGCATCAAGGCGCGGTAGAGCATCTGGGTTTCCTGTTTTTGCTGCGCGGAATCACCGGGCAGCACCGCGGGCTCCATTTCTATCTCCAATTCAACCTCCGGACGCTGCCTACGAAAAGCATCCACGCGGGCATTGCGGGCAATCTGGTACATCCAAGCCCGGAACGGTGTTCCCGGATGGTAGCTCTGGCGATACTTCAGGATTCTGAAAAAGACCTCCTGCACCAGATCTTCGCTCGCAGTCCGGTTTCCCGTGAGTTTGTAGAAAAAGTTGAACAAGGGCATCTGATAGCGGTCAAACAACACGCCCAGCATCTCGCCTACGCCACTGCGTACCTGCGACATCAGCTCCTCATCGGGCAGCAAATTTGTCATCGGGCATTTGCTTTGCCGTGGCCTTAGCAGCGGTTGTTTTCTTGCCTTTCCAACCATGAATACTGATGTCGCCAGGAAAGGTTCCCTGGTTCAGGTAGTAAGGAAGCCCAGAAAGCTAAAGAGCGAAGCGCCGAAAGGCCCTATAACTTGTGGCCTATGGCCTGTAACCTAAGCTCGCTTTACATCCTTCTTGACTCCATTTCTAATATGAAGTCTACGTTGATTGGGAGAAATGAATGTTTCGACGCTCTACCCTGATTCTGCTGGTGTTCACTTTGGCCGTGGCTGCTGCTGTGGGCCAAACGAAGAGTCCGTCCACAGCCCCAGCCAGGCACAAGACCGCTGCCAAAACGGCGCCTGCGACCACAGGCCCATCGCCTACGGCCATCATTCATACTACCGCTGGAGACTTGAAGTGCGCGCTTTTCCCCGACAAAGCGCCCAAGACGGTGGACAATTTTATCGGGCTGGCCATGGGAACCAAGGATTGGAAGTTCAACGGTCAGGACCAGCACAACAAACCGCTCTACGATGGCGTGATCTTTCACCGCGTCATTCCCACCTTTATGATTCAGGGTGGCGATCCAGTGGGCACAGGCTCCGGTGGTCCCGGCTATCAGTTTGATGATGAACTGCTCCCCGACTTGCTTTTTGATAAGCCGGGCCGCCTGGCCATGGCCAATTCCGGCCTCAATACCAATGGTTCGCAATTTTTTATCACGGAGAAAGAGCAGCCGTTTTTGAATCCTTGTTTGAGTGAAGGCGGATGCACGAAAGGCAATCGTATCGTTCCCAAGGGGACCGGCTATACCATCTTTGGCCAGTGCAACGACGCATCGGTTGAACTGGTAAAGAAGATCGCTCAGGGCCCGTGTGGTGGCAGGGTCTGTGATGGAGGGAATTCCCGCCCGGACAATCCGGTAAAGATCCAACACATTGAAATCCTGAATCCGCCCAAACCGGCCAAGCCGCCAGTCAAGCATCCGGCGAGGAAGAAAACGGCAGCCACGGAGAAGTCGCAGTGAGATTGCACGTTTGTGATTTCAGATTTGTGATTTGTCGATTCGTTCAATGAGAAATCAGAAATTTTCTTTTTGTTAAAAATCCACTTAAAGGAAAACTCATGTCTCGCCAGCCTGGAACCTACGCAACCCTCAATACTTCTGAGGGAAAAATTGTATGCCGTCTATTTGAAAAAGACGCGCCCCACACGGTAAAGAATTTTATTGACCTCGCGGAGGGCAAGCGCGAATGGAAGGATTCCGTCAGCGGCAAAGGCGGTCCCGGCCCGCTCTATGCCGGGACAATTTTCCATCGGGTGATACCAAAATTCATGATCCAGTGCGGAGATCCCAGCGGCACCGGCATGGGTGGCCCCGGCTACAAGTTCCAGGATGAAACCAAGGGATCGCCGCACAAGTTCGACAAGGAAGGCAAGCTGGCGATGGCCAATTCCGGCCCGAACACCAACGGCTCACAGTTCTTTGTTACAGTAGCGCCCACGCTCTGGCTCACCGGGAACCACACTATTTTCGGCGAGGTCATCGAGGGCCAGGACGTAGCCGACAAAATCGCCAACGCGCCCCGTGGCCGGCAGGACAAACCCAATAAGGATGTGGTGCTACAATCAGTCACAATTGAACGCATCTGAGGGACCAGGGAGTCTCTGAGTGGAGCCAGCCAAGCTCGCGATCTGCCTGCTGCTTTTTGTGGCATTTATTGTTGTCACGCGACGGATGTTTTCCGGGGACCGATCCTCCATCTCCCCGGATTATCCACCTCTGCCTCCACCCGATAGCTGGCAAGGCCACCCGGACTCAAAGCAGCCTGCCGCTATTGGCGCGGAGCTGCCCTTTCCGGTCAGAGTTCCACCCATCGAACGTCTTCCTGGCGGCAGTTATAACCGGCCCAAGGTACTCAACTATTACTTTTCCAATCTTGATCTGAAGCTTGGACCGGACAATCCCAGATCGTTTTGCGACCAGCTCTTTGTCCAGTTTGAAGCGCCGGAAACCGGCGCACAATGGACCAGCGAATACAAGGTTGCCACGCCTTTCGGTTTGCAGGCTCTCCTAGACGAAACCGGCCAGAATCTCGCTTTTGATGGGACCCTTATCGTAGTTCCGCGGTGGGACATGGCCGAGATTTTGAAAACAGTTCTGGATGATGTGATGGAGAAATACGCGGCAGTCGACGATCAAGATGCAGGCACCCCGGATACTTCGAGGCGGTATTGGGGATGAGGAGTCTCTCACACCCCAATCACTTTCACCAATTCCGCCACGGCGTCCGCGCTCTTGCGCAGGGCCGCCTGTTCCTGGTCAGTCAGCTTGATTTCGATGATCTTCTCCAGGCCATTGGCTCCCAGCTTGCAGGGCACGCCAACGAATAGACCTTTAATCCCGTACTCGCCTTCCAGATAGATGGCGCAAGGCAGGATCTTCTTTTTGTCCTTGAGGATGGCCTCTACCATCTCTGTGGTTGCGGCAGAAGGAGCATAGTAAGCGCTGCCGGTCTTCAGATACTTCACGATTTCAGCGCCACCATCGCGCGTGCGCTGCACAATGGCATCCAATCGGTCTTTGGCGATCAGTTCAGTAATGGGAATGCCGGCGACAGTTGAGTATCGCGGCAGAGGGACCATGGTGTCGCCGTGGCCGCCCAGCACGAACGCGGTCACATTCTCCACGCTCACATTTAGCTCCTCAGCGATGAAGGCGCGGAAGCGGGCGGAGTCAAGAATTCCCGCCATACCGATCACGCGATTGCGGGAAAACTTGCTGAGCTTGTATGCGGCCTGGGCCATGGCATCCAGCGGGTTGGAGACCACAACCAGGATGCAATTCGGCGAATGGGCCACCACCTGGCCCACCACGTCCTGCATGATCTTGAAATTCGTATTCAGCAGATCGTCGCGGCTCATGCCCGGCTTACGGGCCACTCCGGCGGTAATAACAACAATGTCAGAGTTGGCAGTGTCCGCATAGTCATTCGTTCCCAGCACTTTGACGTCGCGCTTCTCAATAGGCATGGCTTCCAGCAGGTCCAGCCCTTTGCCCTGAGGAATTCCGTCAAGCAGGTCAATCAGCACAACGTTTGCCAGCTCTTTTGCGGCAATCCAGTGGGCTGCCGTGGCTCCAACATTTCCGCTGCCTACAATCGTGACTTTCTTTCGCATTTCAATCCTCGCTAGTTTTTAGACCGCAGTCTTTTTGCGCCGATCAACCATGTTGTCCAGGATGAAGCCGGCAAACTCGCTGGTTTTGACCTTGGTCGCTCCCGGCAACAGGCGCTCAAAGTCATAGGTGACTCGCTTCTGCATGATGGTTGCTTCCAGAGAAGTCTCAATCATCCGCGCTGCCTCTGACCATCCCATGTAATCCAGCATCATCACGCCGGAAAGGATCACGGAACCGGGATTGATCACGTCTTTATCCGCGTACTTGGGCGCAGTACCATGCGTGGCTTCGAAGATTGCGTGCTGGTCGCCCACGTTGGCTCCAGGAGCAATACCCAAGCCGCCCACCTGTGCGGCACAGGCATCCGAGAGATAGTCGCCATTCAGGTTTGGGGTGGCCAGCACATCATATTCCGCCGGCCGCGTGATCACCTGCTGGAAGATGGAATCAGCAATGCGGTCATTCACCATGAGCTTCTTCTTCCATGCTCCGTTGCCGTGGGTCTTTCCGATGGAATCCAGGGCCCGCCGGACTTCAGCGTAGATTTCCTGCTTGAATTTTTCCGAGGCAAACTCCAGGCCAGGCTCAACCATGGCAGCATTCGCTTCCACGCTCAGATTGGGATTCCTGTCCTTGTTGTCCAGGATCCAGCTCTCGCGCTCGGTCACGATGTCCTGGCGGAATTCCTCACTCGCCAACTCGTAGCCCCACTCGCGGAACGCGCCTTCAGTAAATTTCTGGATGTTGCCTTTGTGGACCAGAGTAACGGCCCGGCGCTTCTTCGCCAGCGCATCGCGGACCGCCATCCGCACCAGCCGTTTGGTGCCGAAGATCGAGATGGGTTTGATCCCGACTCCGGAATCTTCACGAATGTGCTTCTTGGTTCCCTTGAGCATCTCATTGTTAAGGAAGTCGATCAGCTTCCTGGCTTCAGGCGTGCCCTCTCGCCACTCGATGCCGATGTAAACATCTTCAGTGTTCTCTCGGAAGATAATGATATTGAGCTGTTCCGGGTATTTTACCGGCGAGGGAACTCCCTGGTAGTAGCGAACGGGGCGAATACAACCATAGAGATCGAGCACCTGCCGCAACGCCACGTTCAAAGACCGTATGCCGCCGCCAACGGGGGTGGTGAGAGGGCCCTTGATGGCGATATGAAGATCGCGAATTGCATCCACAGTCTGCTGCGGCAGCCAGTCGCCAAACTTGGCGAAGGCCTTTTCTCCGGCGAACACTTCGTACCAGTGAATCTTTCGTTTTCCGCCATAGGCGCGTTCTACCGCGCCATCAAAGACGCGAACGGACGCCGCCCAGATGTCCCGGCCTGTCCCATCTCCTTCTATATAAGGAATGATGGGATTGTCAGGAATTTCCAGTTTCCCAGCGCTGAAGGTGATGCTGCCGCCCTGAGGCAAAGCGACTCCGTTGTAGGAAGCCATATGGTTTATCCCTCGCACAGATGAACATCTAATCCATCATGCAAACTTTCTAAGTTATCATCCGTGACGTAGATCACGCAATTCCATAGGGCCATCGCAAGATGGTTTTTAGAGTTTTCTTTTGACGAGCTTTTCCAGTTCCTAAGTACTAAGTATGTTCACGAATACTTCTCTTACTCTCACCGCGGTTGAATCCAGCTCTGCTTGCAGATCCCGGCCATGGAGGCGATTCAGGGTCCGCTTCACCAGATTTTCTGTTGCCTTGCGAGCGTGTTCGGCGGCCGGCAGCTCCGGGCGGGCACGTCCGGTCACCAGCCGCACGGCATGATCAGCCGTGCGGTAAAGGCAGGCAGCTTCACGTAAATGGTTCGTGGTGTCTCGATCAAGTACGCCAGCATGCTGCAGGCGCTGCAGACGGACGTCAGTGCTCTCAGCCGCAATCTGTGTTTTTCTCAGCATCAGGCAGGCGGCGAGAAAATCGATATCGTAAAAGCCGCCGCGCGCTAGTTTGAAGCTCCGGGCAAAACGGTTGGACTTCTCCTGTTTCATACGCATTTCTGTAGCCGCCTGGGCGAAGCCTGGTTGAGAACCTAGTCGGGCGATCTGCCTGTGAGCTGACGGCAAGACCTGGTTGGCGATGTCAGCCAGACCGGCCACAAAGCGCAGCTTGGTATAGGTGAGCGCCTCCCACGGCTTTGCTTCTTCCGCCAGATACCTTTCCAGTTCTTCCGGCGTAACTACTAACTCGCCTTCACTGCCGTGCGGGCGCAGGCGGGCATCTACCGCAAAAATCGATCCTTCTTTGGTATAAGCAGCCAAGGCATGCATCAATTTTTCCGCGGTGTTGCGGGCATCATCTCCGTTTGCCGATTGCGGATGAACGAAAAGCAGGTCGGCATCTGAAGCTACGTCGAATTCATCTGTGCCCAAGCGCCCTAAAGCAAAAATCGCCAGCGTTTCCTCACCGCCCACAACGCCGAGCGCACACTGGATGGCGGCATCGGCAATACGCGCGTTTTCGCGCATGGATTCGTATACCGGGCGACCATAAAGGACGTCCCTGGCCCCGCTGGCAAAGGCGTACCTGCGAAAACTCTTACGCATCACCGCCAGTTTCTCTCCCGCGTCATGCGCGTCCGCTACCGTACAGAACAGTTCTTCTGGTTGTTCTTCAAATAGCGGAGGAGCCGCCGCATTCGACAGGTGGTTCAGCGCCCTTATGACATCCGGGTGGCGCACAAGAATATCCGTCAGGTGGTCGCTGGTCTCCAGCAGCGCAACGGCGCGTTCCACCGCGGATGGATTTTCCAGCAGCGCGGTATAACGCTGGGCGCTGGTCATGGCCGAACTAATGAACTTGTGCAGGTTGCGCCTGCCATGCAGGCCCAATTCACGCCGGGTAGCAATCTCATGCAATGCAGGTGAATCCAGGGCAATCCTCTGCAATACCTGGTCGAAAGATAGCTCGCGGATGGCTCCGGCAGGCGCAGGGGTGAGACGAAATGTGTCTACGCCTTCCTTTTCAATCTGCCGTTGCCGGTGGATGATGCGCTCGTAGATCTCCGTTACCGAGGCCATGTGGGCCTTGAGCGTGAACAGGAATGTAGTGACATTCTCATGGCCGGCGTCGCGGTCCACGGCTCGTTCCAGGATTTGCAGGTCCTCCGGGCCGGCAGGCAGGCGATGGAGTTGCTGCGCCCGCTGCAATTGCAGGCGATGCTCCACCCGGCGCAAATACTGGTAAGCCTGCGTCAGCTCGTGAAAATCTTTGCCGCTGATGTGGCCTTTATCGTGCAACTTTTGCAATGAGAACAGCGTTCCACCGGGCCGGAGCCATTGCTCTTCGCCTCCATAAATGCGCTGGAGGCACTGGGCAAGAAATTCCACGTCGCGGATGCCGCCACGGTCGAGCTTCACGTCAATGGTGGCGGACTGTTTGTGAATTGCAACGAGCCGGCGGCGATGCGCTCCCATTTTCTGGCGCGAGAGCAGCGCGGTTTCAATGGCTTCAAAATTGATGTCCCGCGTATAGACCTGAGGCTCTACGCCACGGATGAATTGCCGCGCCAGGGCCACATTCCCTGCTGAGTACCGCACCTTGATCAGCGCCTGTAACTCCCAACCATGGGCTGCGTGAGCGTAATAGTTGAGCGCGTGCTTGAGCCCCACTGCCGGTTCGCCTTCCGCTCCCTGCGGCCGCAAGCGGAGATCAATGCGAAAAATAGCGCCTTCGCGGGTGGTTCGTGAAAGCATTTCCGTGAGGAGTTGGGCCTGGCGGACAAAATATTCGCGCAGAGTGACCGGACCGGATGACTCCTGGTCGTCGTAGATATAGAGCAGGTCAACGTCAGAGCTGTAATTCAGTTCATCGCCGCCCAACTTGCCCAGCGAGAGCACGGCAAAAGGAGCTTCCACCAGGCGTCCGCGATTGTCCTGATATTGGGGGTCGCCGAATCGAGCGCGCATTCTTGCTTCAGCTTCGCGAAGCGCCTCCTCAATCAAAACATCGGAGAGCGCGGAAATCTCGGCGGTAGTTTCAGCGATGGTTGCGACGCCCAGCACGTCCCGCAAGGCAATGCGCACATACTCGCGTTTCTTGAACCGCGCCAGCAGGACGGAGGGCTCCGTCTCGAATGAATGCGAGCGGAAGCGCGCAAAGTGGCCGCGGTAATCTTCACGACCGAGCGAGCGCTCCAGCTTCTTCTCCCGTTGCAGGGAATACAGGAGGTCCTGGTTGTGAATGAGGGTCTCGCCCAGCCAGTAGCTATGGCCAAAAACTGTAAGGGTGTAATGCAGCAAAATGCGATTTTTGTTCAGGGTTCCGATGAGCTGTTCATTGCCTTCACTGACCAGCCGCTCAAAGAGGTTAAGCGCCTGATCAGGATCGGGAGACTCGGCCAGCAACGGCGCCAGCGCTGCCACGAGTTCGTGCGGCGCGCGAGCGCCAATTCGCGCAAAGTTCTGCCGGGCCCGCTCACCCTCGCGAAATGGAGACAAATCCGGAAATTCTTCCGGAACGGCGCTTTGCGGATCAGGCATCCAAGGCCAGAATAGCAAAAAGGCAGAGTGGCGGGATTTTTCTGTTGGTTTGGGTTGAGCATCGCCCAGGGACAGGCAGATAGGAATTCTTTGATGGCGTGGGGAACCAGATTTCTGCCATTTGACGCAGGATAGGAAAACGGCTTACGATTTTGCCCTTGACGGAGGGCCTCGCCATGATTACCTCACACGCTTGTTGCCGGCATCAACAATCATTCCTGAAATCAATCGTAGTATCTCTCGTCAGCGCCGTGGTGGCGCTTAGCGCTTCTGTTCTCTCTGCTCAGACCATCCCGCCTCCGGGACTTGTAGTGGGGTCGGCCAACACGGCGACGGCCGATCCGCCAGTTACGCGACCGGACACGACTCCGTGTGTCGTCCAGCTCTTCAACGGAGTAGCATTTGCTGATTTCTCGCCGAAGTCATTCACATTTGCTCCCCCGGCAGGCTGTCCGGGGCCGTGGGCCAAGGTGGTTTTGAATGCGGATTTTTCCATTCAGGCCGGCCGCCAGTTTGATCGCACGGCTGAGATCTGGATTGGGGGCGTCAACGTCTATTTTGGCACCACATCCGAGCCGTCCGGCAAGGTGGCTCGCTCCTGGCATATTGAGCGCGACCTCACCGATTACACCGCCCTGTTCCAGAACATGCAAACGGGGCGCGTCGACCTGGGCAACCTGGTGAATTCCACTTTTACCAGCACGCTGTTTGGAACGGCTGAGATTCAGTTTTATCCCATCGCGCATCATCGCAGGACCCCGAGGACTGCGGATGTTGTGCTTCCCCTGGCTTCCGATCCCACCGGCGGAACCAGCTTTCTCTCGACCACCACGAGCACGCTATCCAGGACTTTCAACCTGCCCGCTAACGTGGAGCGCGCATTTCTTGATGTAGTTGCTCAGAGCCAGGCCGGCGATGAGTTCTGGTACACGTGTGTTCCCAATGATGTAGCTAACGAGTTACAGAGTTGTGGAGGTACAGGATTCCGCGAGAGCCAGATCAGCATCGACGGGCAGCCTGCCGGAGTTGCTCCGGTGTATCCGTGGATCTATACCGGTGGCATTGACCCGCTGTTGTGGCGGCCGATTCCTGGCGTGCAGACCCTCAACTTTGAACCTTTCCGGGTGGACTTAACCCCATTCGCAGGACTGCTGAGCAACGGCCAGCCGCACACGGTCGCAGTCAATGTATTCAACGCTAATAGCGGGTTTTCTACAACGGCCACGCTGCTATTATTCCAGGACCACGAACGCAAGACAGTTACGGGTGCAGTCACGCAAAATACGATCGGCGCCGCGCCCACACCCAATGTCATTGAAAATCTGACCACAGACTCGAGCGGCAACATCACCGGTACGGTAACGGTGACATCCTCACAGCATTTCAAAGTTGCGGGCTTTGTGAACACCTCCCATGGGCGCGTGCAGACGGAGGTGGAGCAGGACATTGATTTTTCCAACAGCCAGAACTTCAACATCACCAACACAGCTTTCATTCAGAACATAACGCAACGCACCAACCTATCGTCCGAGACCCGCACACAGGGCGGAGGAGACGATAACGACCGCGCATTGCACCAGGCTTTTGAGTGGCCGCTGGATCTGGGCCTGTCATTCGTCGTGAATCCGGATGGCACAGCGGCACAGACAACGACTATCAAGCAGCAATTCCTGAGCGCCGAGGCTGGCCACGGAGAGGATGGACAGGAGACATTCCACGCGGTCTCCAACACGGCCACGCCAAGCGACACGCTGCTTTTTGACGCCAACTTCAATATCACGGGAAGCACAGGCCAGCAGAGCACGCAGAGCTTTTTCTCACTGGATTCGACCGACGGCTGTTTCAGCCGCACGATCACAGCGGCTACCGGGCTGCTTACCAGCATCTCCAACGGGAAGGGTTGCGACGATCATCACAGGGACCACGACGACAAGTAATTCTTTTTGCCGTCTTTCCCGGTGGTCATTCTTCATGGTGGGTTGCAAATAATGTCAGGACGCGCTGTCTGTCCTGACGGCTTCCCGCGTTGATCCCGCTTATTGGTTTCATTAAACCCTTTCCTTTCCTGATTTTCTTCACAATCTCTTTACATTCCCTTTTCCCACAGTTTACCCAGGTAACTGGGCGGATGTGATTACATAGCAACATGGCCGGAAGGAGTTCAAGAATGGCAAGCAATTACCAAGCGCTTGAAAGTTCGTCTATTCAGCAATCCACAGCCGCCATACTTCCCCAACAGATCCGAGTCGTCGTAGTGGATGATTCACCGGATTTTCTGGAGGTGGTTTGCGGGTTGCTAAGCTTGGAAGATTCCATTGAGGTAGTGGGCACAGCCGCAGATGGAAGCGGAGCGATTCAAGCTGCCTCAGATCTGCATCCGGACTTGATCCTGATGGACGTCCAGATGCCATACATGAATGGGCTGACCACAGCGTTGTTGCTGTCGCAGCATTTTCCGGAGATCAGAGTGGTTTTGATGTCCGCCGATGAATCATTGCAGACCCGCATTGCCTGTCAGTCATCCGGCGCGCGGGCGTTTGTTTATAAACCGGCTTTCAGGTCGCAGTTTTTCACCGCGCTCGAGAAAGCCTACAACCGCATCGATTTTGTTCCATTAGCTCCCGTGGGCTGAGGAAGCAGGTAAGAAGTCATGCTTTAAGCACGCATTTATACAGCTCGATAAGAGCAATATCATCTAAAAAAAGGAACGATTTACCATGAAAAAAACCCTTACTTACACCTTATTGACCATTGCCCTGGCAACGTCACTCATATTTGCCCAGGGGCCAGGAAGCGGGCACCCTCACGATCCGGCCGCTATGGTGCAGCATCATATTCAATTCCTGACGAACCGGCTGGGGCTCACTCCGCAGCAACAGGAGCAAGCGACGACCATCTTCACCAACGCCGTAAACAGCCAGGCTTCCATGCACAGCAGCATGAAGACCGCGCATGAGAGCTTGCAAACAGCAATCAAGAACAATGATCAGAATGCGATTTCCCAGGCTGCCACCAATCTCGGCAATCTGACTGCACAGGAAATTTCAAATCATGCAAAGGCGGAGGCCGCTTTCTATCAGATCCTGAATCCTGACCAGCAGGGCAAATGGGAACAACTCCGGAACAAGTGGGGCATGCCCGGACGCGGCCACCGAGGTTTTGGCCCGCCTCCTGGTAGTGGCCCCGGATTGTGAGACCACGATTCTCGTAGTTCTCTGGCCGTGGGGGATTGATGGTTTCAGCATTGATCCCCCGGCAAAAACCACACATCAGTCTTGACGCGGGTTCTGTCTGAACTGTACAGTTAGCGTAACCAAACTGGAGAGTTCATGGATAGCCGCGTTGTGGTTACTGCCCTGGATGCACGCAATAATTTCGGGAAGTTGCTTCAGCGTGTTGAAGATGAAGGCCACTCGATTGTCATCGAGAAGCGGGGCAGTCCTCGGGCGGTGCTCCTCAGCATCAGGGACTACGTGCGTCTGGCGGCTCCCGAGCCGGAAATCCTGCGTATCATTGGTGAAAACTCCAAGCTGCGCGGGACTGATAAGTTGAGCTCCCGCCAAATCGATCAGATCATCAAAGCTGCGCGCGGCGCTAGATCCAAGCGCCGATGATCCCACTTAGACTCGTCATTGACACCAATGTGGTTGTATCTGCGGCGCTGAAGCGAGAAGGACTACAACGCACAGTGTTGCTGCTCGCACTCACCCGGCCTGCTCATTGGTACGTTTCCGACGCAATACTCCTGGAATACGCCTCTGTTCTGCGGCACCCGCAACTTAAAATCTCCAGGGGCGAGCGCCTGAAACTGCTTCAATTGATCAAAAATCGAACCCGCACGATTGTTCCTTCACGATTGCCTCAGGCCACTTTTGATCCTGCTGACAATATCTTCATTGAGTGTGCGGACGCTGCCCGGGCAGACTATTTGGTGACGGGCAATCTGCGTCACTATCCAAAGTTTTGGAAAAATACCAAAATCATTGGCTCGAACGAATTTATGACAGTGGTTGCTCCTCACCTTATCGAATAAAGGAAAACCCGATCTCTAAATCAGCTTCCGTCAAAACGATTTCTACTCGCAGGGTTGAGCACATCTGCAACCTTCAAGAAATCTGAGTGCCCGCGCGGACCGTTTCCCTACTGCGCGAATTTGTAGCCCAGCCCTTGCACGGTGAGGATCAGCTCTGGTTGTTTAGGGTCTTTTTCCAGCTTCTGACGCAGGCTGGCTACGTGGACATCAACGGTGCGGGTAAAAGTATCTGCGCTGTATCCCCAGACGTCTTTCAATATTTGATCGCGGGAGAGAGTTGCGCCCCGATGCTCGAGCAGATAGCGCAGAAGCTGAAACTCCCGAGCTGAGAGCCTGATTGACTTTCCATCACGGGACACACTGGTGCCGCGAAGGTCCACCGTGACTCCTCCAACCTGGACGAGACCTTGAGGCGCGGGCGGCTTTGCCGGGGAACGCCGGAGAAGCGCTTCAATACGCGCCATCAGCTCCATCATTTCGAAAGGTTTGGTAAGGTAATCGTCGGCGCCTATTTTCAGGCCTAGAACCTTATCTACCGTCTGACCGCGCGCGGTCAACATGAGGATGGGAGTAATCAACCCGGCCTGGCGGATATCGCGGCACACATCAAAGCCGCTTCTGCGTGGCAGCATGACATCCAGCAGGATCAGGTCGAAAGGCAGGCGCGTAGCTTTCTCAAAGGCTTCATCGCCATTGGAGGCATAGTCAACGGTATAGCCTTCAGTCGCCAACCTGTCGCCCAGCGTCATGCGCAGTCCGGCTTCGTCTTCCACCAACAGGATGTGGGCGTCCATGCTCACGATTAAGTCTTGGAAAGATTCGGATTCACCGCCCCCGCAGTCTGCGGAGTGGTTTGCAATTCTGCAACTTCGGCAAAGCGGAGATATAAAGTGAAGCAGCTTCCCTTGCCCGGCTCACTGGTGACGGTGAGTCTTCCTCCCATGGCGGCGGCAATGGCCCTGGCCAAAGATAAACCCAAACCGGTCCCATGAATTTGCGCGGCGGCCGCCGAACGGCTGCGATAAAAAGGCTCAAAAATTCGCCGCAACTCGCTCGCGCCTATTCCCATGCCTTTGTCCTCAACCGTGATCTGGACTTCATCATACTGGCCGTGGGCATCGTTGGCTTTGGCTGTGATGCGCATCCAGCGCGCATCGCCACCGTACTTGACGGCGTTGGTAATCAGGTTTTGCAGGCAGTGTAACAGCGCCGCAAGGTCGCCCATGACGGGTGGCAGATTAGGAGCAATTTCGCGCTCCACCGTGATGTGGCTTTCCTCGATCAAGCCGGCAGTGTCTTTGAGCGCCGTCTCAATCACGTCCGACACTCTCAGAGGCCGGAGGCCATAGTGATGGCTTTTGTTGCGTGTAGCGGAAAACAGGAGGATCTGTTCCACCAGTTGAATCAGATGCTTGGCTTGATTCCTGATTTCAATCCCGTATTGGCTCAATTGCTGCTTGCCTGCCACCACACCATCAACAATGTTTTCTGCGGCAGAAGAGATCACCGCCAGAGGTGTGCGCAGCTCATGAGAAATGGCTGCCACAAAATCCATTTGCAACCTTGCCAGCACCCGCGCCCGCTGGCTGCTGATCAGGATGATGGCAATACCTGCCGCGAGCACCAGCAACACCCCAAAGCTCAGGGTCAGGTTGCGCCGCCGCATTCCAGAAACAACCGCTTCCAGGGAGCCCATGCGATGGCGCACCACTAATTGCCAGTCGCTGCCGGAATCAGCATAGCGGATGGCTTCCAGCCGTACGGGCCCGGTAAAACCAAAATCATTTCTGTCATGCGCAGCACCCGCATGAGGATGACCCGCTGACCCGTAAGCAGGATTCATTCCCCGCCGAACCGGTGGGACACCAGGCGGACCAAAAACGGGCATTGTTCTATCAAATGCTCCGCCATCCTGCTTTCCAAATCCAGCGTCTGAGGAATAGACAATGGATGATGCTCCCGCGACTACCGCTACCTCATAGTCCAGCCCTTCCGACCCGGAGAAATGCCGCTCCACCAACTCCGGCAACACATGCTCCTGGAATACTCTGCGGTCTAACTGGACGACGATCCAGTCTATGACTGGAACCGGGGTGGCACTATTCTGGTTTCCGGTGGAGCGTGGAGCATGATAAATCTGGGCCCGCACCAAAGCCATGGTATTCACGTCAACCATGGCGGAAATGAAATCTTGACCGAAAGGTCGACGGCCATTCATAGGATTGGCTGCTCCACCAAGCCGACGACGAAATCTGGTTCCCTGATGAAGACGCATGACAGCAGCGTTCACCCTGTCTGCGGAATTGGCTTGCATCCAGTTATGTAGTTGATCCAGATCCGCGGGCCACTCTGCCTGGTCGAACTGATCGGTAGCTGAATTCCATTGCAGTAATTGCGAGTGCTCCGTGCCGACATCCTGAAACAAAAAAACGCGCGAAATCAGATCGGGATGAGTCGCAGACTGACTCCAGGCTTGATACTGCTGAGCATATTGGGCGGCGTTCTCACTCGACGATTGCCCAGGATTGACCTGAAGGGCGGCGAACACGCCAGTGAGTTCACGATAAAGATCATCGCGCCAGCCAAGAACGGAAGAATCCAGATTGGCTTGCAGGCGAACGCTGGTAGCGTCGCTGACTTCCCGCGCCCAGCGGTATTGCAGCACGGCAAGCGCCGCCAATACAGCAGCCAGCGCAATCACGACGCCGGAAAGAAATACACGCTGTTTCAGGGGCAGCTTCATCAAGACTCTTGCAGCGATACGCGGGGAATAAAGGCCCGAGGACCGCAACGGGAGGTATTCACTATTATAGCCAGTGGATACCCTGGACAAGAGACGATGCCTCGGGCCTGCCTGCTACTGTTCTGTCTGTCTTCAGATTCTAGATGGTGCTTGCGGGCACGGGTGTAAATTCTTTGTTAATAGAAAACTGTTGTGATGCACCTATTGTTAAGAAAGATCAAGGCATTGGGAATGCAAACGTACTGTTTTTACTTGCTCATTGCTTTCTCAATTTCGTCTGCAGTGCGTGGGATGTCACGCGTCATCATGACCAGTTTCCCGCTCTGATCGATATAAAACATATCTTCAATGCGCACGCCCAGCTTTTCTTCCGGAATATAGATTCCCGGCTCCAGGGTAAACACCATGCCTTTGTCCAGAGGCAAGGCCGGATCATTAGCATCGTGAACATTCAGACCAACATGATGTCCCAATCCATGAATGAAATATTTTCCCAGGGGCTCGCCGTGCAGGTCCTTGCCATGAGAGTTGATGTAGTCCGTGGCCACTTTCTGAAGCGAGTTGGAGTCCTGACCGCCTAATTTGGAGCGGCCCACCTGAAGGGCATGGATGGCCGCTTCCTGAGCGCCCAACACGATGTCATAAATCTCGCGCTGTCGCGGAGAAAATTTTCCATTCACCGGAGCCGTCCGAGTGATGTCACTGGCATACATGGAATACTCTCCGGCTACATCCATCACCACCACGTCGCCGCTCTGCATGACGCCGGAATCCTCTGAGTAGTGCAACACGGTTGAATAGAAGCCGGAGCCGACAATAGGAGCATACGCCGGGCGCTCACAACCACGCTTACCGAATTCATATTGCATCAGCGCGGAGATCTCTCGTTCGGTCACTCCGGGGTGGATGGCTTTGAGGGCCGCACGATGGCCGGCTTCGGAAGCCTCCACCGCATGCGTAATCAGAGCGATCTCTCCCGTATCTTTTACAGTGCGCAGGTGCGCGATGGGCTGCCGGGCATCGCGAAAAGCTGTGTAGTTGGGGAATGCATTTGTTCGCCGTAGCCACTCCATGGACCCGGACGAGGGCGAATTCTCCCCCATCATCGTGAATACGATGGCGCGAGGCTGCGGGAGAATGTTGACCAGTTCATCATGGATCTTGTCCAGAACTTCAACGTGATCGAAGCCGGTGGCTTTCGGCGCATTCGGGTTTTCAGGACCCAACTTCGGCCCTGTCCATTTTTCCTGAGTCACATTGTGGGCCGGCAAAAAAAGGATCTCCGTGTAAGGATGGGAATCAGTTGCGCTGGAGATCAGTACCGCTGCCCCCGGCTCCGCCCAGCCGGTCAGGTAAAAAAAATCATCGTTCTGGCGAAAACCAAACAGATTATTTGGACCTTCAGCTTCCATCGGCGCAAACAACACGAGCGTTCCGCCCTGCATCAGTTTCGCCAGCGCCATACGGCGCTCGCGATAATCGTTGTTGGCCTGACGCTCCATCGCGCAGGCAGACAGAGATACAAGCAGGAAAAGGGAGAACAGATGTTTACGCTTCATGGTTTAGCCTCTTGAGAGTAGCAGCGGATTTTACCGCATTCCGGCATTGAGTTCACCTTGACGCAGGGCGACGTCCCTCCTTCTAAAAACCTGTCAACAGGGCATCTCCTCTAACATCCCGTCAGCGTGTAGGATGCCATCACTTGGTTCGGGATAAACTTCTCCGCAGATTGCGCCCGCTGCGTACCGTCGGGTAAGGCACATCGTCGCCCATCATTCCCTTCCACAGGATGAGGTTGAAACGCTCAGAATCCACGCGGTCTTGAGCACTGAAATCCAGTCCCTGGGTTTGCTGCTTCCAGTACTCCGCATCATGTTTGGATTTGTAGGACGCCATGGCTCCGCCCGGCGAGAGCACGCCCGCCGTGGCGGGCAGCGGGAGTTTGGTGGTCCGCAGGGCCACGGGCACGCGCGCGTCGTAGTTCCATGAGGCGAAGCCACGGCTAAAAACGTCTGCCATCGGCGGCTGGACAGCATCATTCAATCCCAGCGGCTTGATGCCGAGCACCTCCTCGATGGTCCGCAGCAGAGACACCGTGTTGTAGCGTTGAGAGATCAGCGCGGCCTGCTTTACGAAGGGGCCGGCCACAAAGGCGATGCTGCGATGCGCATCCACATGGTCTGGCCCGTTCTGGGCGTCGTCCTCAATTACAAAAATCAACGTGTCCTTGCTGTACTTGCTATGCGCCACTTTTTCCACGATCAATCCCAACGCGTAGTCGTTGTCCCCAATTTCTGTCTCGACGGTGTCTACGCCGTCGATGGCTGATCCAAATGTTCCAAAATGATCATGATTGATCCAAATCAGCTCCAGGCTGGGAAGGCTACCACTTTTCACATACTCATCAAATTCACGCTCCCATTCCTTGTATCGCCAGTAGTCCGGAAAGCGCTGGTCAAAACTTCGAAAATATGGATCGGTAACTTCCTGCAGGTGTGGATTGGCGGGAAAAGCCACTCGGACACCGGTCGCGGCTGGATCATGAAGCAGGGGAACGGCTGAGGGCGAATCCTGCGGTTCCTCATAGCGACTCCCATCGCAGAAGAAGCCGTAATTGCGTACACTCAGCCCGGCCCGCAAGGCTCCGTCCCAAAGATATCCCGCACCACCTTCATCTTCCGGGCCATCGGGAGCTGCCACGTCGGCAGTCCCGGGTAGCTGGTCCTCGGCATCCGGGAGGTGGGCGTTCGCCGGATTCATGGCACTTCTCTGCGCCACTCCAGGAACACCAACATTAATGTTGCGATTGACGCCTTGATAATCGTAGTTAAAGCCGCGCCTGGCGTAATTGATGGACACAGTCTTTTCCACGTTGTCTGTGGCTCGAGCGGCGGTGGTCCAATTCCATCCATTTCCGCTGACTTCACCGCTATCGAAGAAATTATCGAGCGTAACAAACTGCCGTGCCAACTGATGATGGTTAGGCGTAAAGGCTTCCTTGAACAGCGCGAGTGAAGGATCGCCATTCCCCTTTTCCAGATCACCCAGGACCTGATCATAGGTGCGATTTTCCTTCACAATGTAAATCACATGCTTGATCTTGCTATGCAGGAAGGAAAAAATGGGCGGCGCAGGAGCGGTGGCCGCGGCGGAAAAATGATTATTTCGTGCTACCTGCCCGGTGAGCGCCTTCAGCTCAGCCGCATCGGGTCGAGGAAGAACCAGCAAACCGCCCTTTGTAAGCTGCAAAACATATTGGTTCCCAGAGGAGCATGTGACCTTCTTCTCCATGGAATTTCGGCAGCCTCGGGGATTGGGTCCGGAATTGCCTTTACCGTTAGCGATGTAGAGCGCAGATCCATCGCGATTCAAACTGATGGAGTTGGGATACCAGCCGGTGGGAATCAGGCCGACAACGCTGCTGTCATCGAGATCGCCGGCCAGATTGATGACTGCCACTGAATTTGTGCCGCCATTCGTGACGTATAACGTGTGCTCGTCCGGGGAGAGCGCCAGGCTGTTGGGATTGCTGCCCTTGTACTTTCCCTGGTTGGGAAAAATGTTGTTCGGGGCGGCAGTTTTAATGCTGGCCACGATCTGATCGGTGGACGTATTAATGATGTTGACTGAATCGCTGTTATCAACCGCGGCAAACAGCAGCGTTCCCGTTTTGTTCAGGATGAGCTTGTTCGGCTGGCCATGGATCTTGATTCTACGCAGCACCTTTGGACTACCGGCCAGGTCGAGGACAACGATTTCGCGGTCCCGCAAGCTGGAGACATAAGCTCTGTCATTCCCCTTGAAGGCCGCCCAAAAAGGAAACTCTCCTCCCGGCACTCCCTTCTTGGCCGGATCAATTTTGCCGGGTCGCAAATCCAGTTCTGCGATTTTCCGGCGCGACTCAATATCCACCAGAGAGACTGAATCATTTTCGTAATTCACAGCCAGCAGCCGGGTACCTTTTGCATTGACTGCCAATCCTGCAACGGCTGGATGGCCTGCCAGGTCATCGCGACTTTCACTATCAGACGCAATCTTGATTCCCAAGCTGCTGGTATGCCCAAGAGCAATGGGTGGCCCTGTCTCCTTCCAGTCGCCATTAGCCGGTTCGAAGACATGTAGGTTGTCGTCGCTGCCGCCGGAAACATAAAACTCTTTACCGTCGGGCCTCCAGGCCAGGCCTGCGAAGGTGTTCGGCACCTGCAAGGCCTGTATCATCGTGGGCGGCTGTTGCCGGATATCGTAGACAAATACGTATTCATTGGATTGAGCTGCTATCTTCTTCCCCTCGTGGTCGTAATTACGGTTGAACCCGCTGGTAAGGATGAGCAGGGTATTTCCATCAGGACTCACCAGGGTGGAAACCGGATGATCAACTGTGAACGCTGGTAGATCAGGAAGGCCGGGATTCAATGGCTGGAAGATGGAGCCTTTGGCTGCCGTGGGCGTAATCATCATGCCGGTGGGCAGGACCACTTCTTCCGCCGAGGAAGGATGCGCCGGCGGATGCTGGCCGCAGGCGTCCCGTTGCCATCCCAGGATTCCAAAGACAACCACAAGGAAGAGTGCGGGCCAACTGGAGAATCGAAAATTTTGCTGAAGAATCTTCCACATACGAGGATTTCCTGTCACACGAAAAACGCGGCAGTTGAAGCTGCCGCGTCGGCCAAGGAATCTGAGAGCAACTAGTATTGCACTCGAATACCCAACTGGATTTGACGAGGACTATACGAGAAGTTGCTGTTGGAGTTGTTGGGCACACCAAACGGAGTGTTGAAAGTCAGGCTCGTGCCAGAAATGATGTATCCGGTATTATTCTCGCCGGTCACATTCTGCTTGTTGGCGATGTTGAAGAAATCGCCCAGAAGTTCCACCTTGAATTTTTCCCGAACACTAAGATACTTGGCCAGGCGCAAATCCTGAACCCATGTAGAAGGCAGTCTGAAAGTGTTGCGCCCGACTACGTCGATGCGGTTTGCTCCACCGGAACCATTGATACTGCTCCCGAGGGCGCCGGCAGGCGTGCCCGCTGTGGTCAGCGAGAATGGCAGCCCATTCTGGATGGAGAAGATTGGGTCCAACTCCCAGTTGTTGACAAACCAAGCTGCCCAACCGTTCTTCTTCCAAGGCGATGTTATGACCGCGTTAGCGACAAAGCGATTGGGCACGTCATAGATGGAATTGCCCTTTTCCGCCAGTATGTTGAAGGGAACGAGAAGATCATTGGTATCGGAGAAGGTGCTCTGGTTCTGGCCAAAGTCGATGGCGTGCGACCAGGTGTAGTTGGCGGAGAACTGAATGTTATGGCTCAGGCGATGGTTTACCTGGAACACTAACGCGTGATAACTGCTGTTGGTGCCGCTGAAGATGGAGGTCATGGAACCGAACCTAGCATCAACGCGTTGCTTGAACAGCGGTTCGGTGACGGTGGCAGATGAGATCGGCCCTCCGCCGATGACGTTATAAGTGATTGTGCCCGGCGCGGCGCAGGGCGGCCCAGGAGCCCCTGACGCCAGGACTGTCATCTGGCTGGTCGAAGTGCAGATGTTGGTATCGGCAAAATTGGGCAGCTCGCGCCCCAGGCTTCCCAGGTAGCTTACGGAGACCACGGTGCCCCATCCGACCTCACGTTCCAGCGTCAAATCCATCTGGTGGATTTGCGGGTTCTGGAAATGAGAGTTGAAGAACGTGATGTTTCTGCCTGCTCCGCTGAGGCTGGTCAAGATGGCCGGGAACACCGGAGCGCCCGCGGAAGTCGGCGTGAACGACAACGATACCTGCGAACCGGGCATTCCAGTGCTGATCAGCGCGTTGAAAATGGTGGAGTTGATGATTCGCCCGTAGTAGATGCCGTAGCCGCCGCGCAGCACCGTCTTGCCGCTGCCGGTGATGTCCCAGGCAAAGCCAACGCGTGGACCAAAGTTGTTGTGGTCTTTAGGTAGAACGCCCGTCTGGGGAACCGCAGGATTGACCAAACTGGCAACGGCCTTGGGCATCTGCTGATACTCATAGCGCAGGCCGAAAGAGAGGCTCAGATGAGGAAGGATTCTCCAGTCATCCTGCGCAAACAACGCGTAGTCGTTGCTGGTGAACTCAAGGCCAGGTGAACCCAGGCCCTGGCTGTAGCTCGAATAGCAGGGTTTTCCGGCACAGGTATTTGGTTTGTTGAGGTCAGAGAAATAGTTCAACAAGCTGGAGTAACTGTAGCTCCCAAAACCATTGAAAAGATTTTGCGAATTATCGTTGACATGGCTCATATCAACACCGTATTTGAACGTGTGTTTGCTATGCGTCCAGGTCATTGTGTCGGCAATCTGCGTGCGGTTCTCATCGGGGAAAGATGATCGCTGGAGAAAGTTGGGAACGCCGAATGTAAAGCCGTTGGTGATGGATACTGTCGGCGGCAAACCCAGCGGATTGGTGAAGCTGGGGGCGTTCACCAGGTTCGCCAACTCATACGGTGTTGGAGGCTGTGAAAATTCGAATTCAAAATCGCGACCGTACTGGAAGCGGAGTTCGTTGCCAAAGTTGGTGGTCAAGAAAGTATCCAGCTTGGCCACGCCCCAGGTGTCCTTCACAAAATCATTGCCAAAGCTTGCGATTCCGCGCGTGACCGTGGATGCCGTCTGGATGCCGGCGGGAGACGACCAACGCATCCGATTGAACGAAAACGAGGCATGGTTCTTGGAGTTGATGGTCCAGTCCAGTTTGGGGAATAGAATATTCTGCGCGCCTGTGCGCGGGACCTGGCCCAGCATAGTGTTGAGGCCGGCGAGATCATTGTTATAGATGGTAGTGGCCTGTGCGTTTGTGACACCCAGCCGGGTGGCCAGCGTACCCACTGTTGCTGCGCTTGGAGTAGCAAAGAAAACGTTGGGATTGCTGGCGACAGCTACGCCGGGGAAGTTGTGGTGGTACCAGTCATAGGCAAGATAAAAGAACAGTTTGTCTTTGATCAGCGGCCCGCCTACGCCAAAGCCGGCCATCTTGCGCCAGTCGGTGGGCTTGAAATTTTGAGAAGTAAAGACGCCGGGGGCGGTTTGGACGTTGATCGCGGTAAACGCGTTGGCAGCTCCCCAATCGTTGTCGCGATCATAGAAGTAGCCTTCCCCGTGAATGCTGTTGGTACCGCTCTTGGTAACGGTATTGACTACACCGCCGGCCGAGCGTCCGTATTCCGCCGAGTAATTCGAGGTGTTCACCTGGAATTCCTGGACCGCGACCTTGGCTGTGGAGTAGCCAGCGCGCGTGCGGCCGCGTTCTTCCGAAAAGAACGCCTGGTTGTTGTCAGCGCCGTCTACTGTATTGTTGTTCAGCAAGGTGCTGATGCCGCGAAAACTGAGCAGTCCAAAGCCGTTGGAATCGCTCACCACGCCGGGAGTCAGGAGGGCAAAGCTCGACCAGCGTCCGCCATTGATAGGCAGGTTGGAAATCGCTGTTTGATCGAGAACGGGGGCGAACTCAGGCGAGGTGTAGTTTATCTGTGGCGCCTCTGCGGTCACCTCAACCGTCTCTTGTGACCCGCCTACAAGCAGGTGTGGAGAGACTTCCGTGAGGGTCCCCACTTCAACGATCACCTTCTCCGCTTTGTAGGTGGCAAGGCCACCGCCGCTGATAGTCACCGTATAGCTGCCCGGCTGCAAGCCGCCAACACGATAGTAGCCTGACGAGTCGGCGTCCACCGTTTGCTCGGCATTGGTGCCGTTGTTGTGGACGACGATTTTTGCGTTGCCCACCGCGGCGCCAGTCTTATCAAAAACGGTCCCGCCAATGGCGCCGTCGGTTGTGGATTGCGCAAAGCAGAGCGCGCCGGCAACAACACAAAAAACACAAAATGCAATACCCTTTCGCATATATCCCCCCAAACAAATGAACAATGCTAACCGCGGAAATGTCTGCGTGACTATGAAATCTTGATTAAAAAAAGCGTGATAAACCTGATAAATAGGTAGAGCCTTGGGAATTTACTAGCGGGAGCATACGCCGAGCCTCAGTCCGAGTGCAATAGGCTAAGGCCCTTTTTTGTTGTGGAAAACAGGGTGAAAACTTATACAAAATTCTGGAGCAGCTACCAGCTTCAGGTGGAATCACTGTGAGCAAGGAGAGTCCGTCCGTGAAGGTCTGGCATTCCGTCAGAATGTCTTCTTATATTTAGCGTCCACGCCTAACCCGCCATTCTGATCACGCACTCCGCTCAGCGACCAGCGCGGGTTCAACTTATATTCGATCTTGATCTGCTGTCTCTGGGTAGAAGTTACGTCCGTGGCAAAGGTCACAAACAGATTGCCGGTCACACGCTGCTGAATCGCGATCCTGGCGCCGGGATTACTCTGGTCGCCACCGAGTGTGGGATCGATGGACAATTGCGAGATGCCGGCCAATTTTGCCACGCGGCTGCTTACCTGGCTGCTGATTCCCTGGGCCAACAAGCCTTCTGCTCCGGCTGTCCCGGTGGGACTGGGGTTGGCTTCGGATGCCTCGGTTGTCTTGCCGAATGCCAGCAGATTAATGATGTCCACCGGCGGCAATGGCGGTTCAGAGGAGTAGCTGGTTTGCAAGCGGGCAATCGGCCCTTCGAAATGCAGGCCAATATTGTATTGGTCCACCAGAGTAGTTACGTGCAAATTGACCACCGGCTGCGTCTCTACAGGGTTAAGGAAATCAATGGTCCCACTTTGGATCACATACCGGTTGCTCCCCACAAACAGCTCGCCAGCACTCAAGTTGGCGCGGCCCAGGATGACCGGGTCCGCGGCCGTGCCTACGACGCGTAAATTGGCGAAGCCTTGAAGGCTCACTTTGCTGCTGACCAGGTTCATTTCCGATGTGGACTGCACCGCGACATTCATTTTGATGTTCGTAGCCAGCCCCTGCTGCGGCGGCGGCGACGATTCTCCGCTGAACTGTCCTATAAAGGTAGCGAGATCGAAGTCCGGAGTGAAAGAGACATGTTCGATCCTGACTTGCCCGGTTAGCAGCGCGGCCTGGGCGCTTCCGGTCAGCGAAAGATTGGAACCCAGCATGGTGCGCACGCCATCGGGATAGCGCAGCCGTACATTGTTGGCTTTGAGAGCGAGATTAAATTGAACGGAGGGATGGTAGGCTACGCCGCCCGTGGCCGTGACAGTGCCGCCGCCAACTTCTCCCTGGAAGCGGCTGATTTGCAGCCGTTCGCGAGTTACGGTAATCAAACCGTTTGCATTGGACAAGCCCAGGGGCGCTCCCATCGCCTGAATATTTCCATTCACCAGTTGTATCTCGCCCTGCATATTGGAGCCGGAGTATCTCTGCGAATTGATGTCGAACTTGATCTGTCCTGAACTCTGAATATCCGGCTGAATCAACTGAGCGAGGCGCAAATCAATAGTTCCTTGCGCAAGGAACGATGCTGCCTTGAGATTGGAGACCGGAACCCGGCCCTGCATTTGAATGTCTGTGCCCGTGCCCTGGATGGCAGCCGGTTGCAGCGTGGCCACATCGTTCTGGTAGTCCAGTCGAATAGGTTTGGTGGCAGCTAACTGGACATCTTTATAATTCACGGCAAGCATCGGAACCTCAAGGTGTGCCTCCATTTTGGATTTATCCTGCAACGGCCCGCGTAGAGTGGCGTGCAATTCAGTCTGTCCGCCCATGTTGGCGGCCTGCGCCGGAAGATAGACGGCAAGCAGAGGCTGGAAGGGAATGCGTCCGGTGTCCACGCGCAGGTTCGTCATATATGGAGCATCCATGCCCACAGTGCCGGTGGCTTTTACATAGGTTTCCGCCACGTCAGAGTTTAGGGCAATGTCAGCTACACGGTTGCGGAGAGTCGTATCAAATTTGAATCCGCGTATAGTCTGCCCCTTCACTTGCAGCGTGGGAATTTGCAGGCTGGCCGTAATTTCCGGACTGCGGACCGTGCCCTGTCCGCTGGCATTGAGGTTCAATCCGCCGTTGACTTGATACGACTGAATGTTCTGGACCTTCTCCAGACGCAGATTGGCTGCCTGGAGTTGCGCCTGAAAGGCCTCGGTTTTCGGGAAATAAGTAACAGTGCCGCGAGTCGTCCCCGCAGGCATCTGTAGCGTGAGATTGGCGTTGACAGCATCGCCGGTTCCCTGAAAGCGAAGATTGAGCGATTGAATCGACTCTTTGGCGACTTTGGCATTGACCAAAGTGACATTGCCATTCCCTACGGGATTGAGCTGCGACCCGTGCATTGAGACATCAATAGAAAGCGTTCCTGAAATCGGATATGTCTGGCCGGCAAGGCGCTCCAGATCCGCGATTGAAAGCTGGGAAGCTGAAACTTTCACTACGATTGGATTGGCCGGCTTATAGGCCCAGTGACTGAGGCGGGCTTGCGCATCAAAGTTGATCCGGCCCCGTGTAGCTGATTCCAGATCGCCATTGGTCAGGCTCGCCAGGGAAGGATTAGCGCTGATGTTGGCTCGCAGCACGCGCCATGCACTTCCCTTCACCCGCAGATTGTTGGCAGCGAATTGTCCTGTGAGCTGCGGCTCGCCGATTGAACCTTTCACCCCGCCGCTGAAAACTGCTGTTCCGTAAAGTCCCAATTCCTGCTGCGGCTGGCCGGGAGCGGGCTTGCTGAAATTGGCAGCCACCAACTCAAGCTCGTGCAGGTCGCCGGACTGCACGTGAATCTGCAGTTGCGAACGGTCACTCACTTTTCCGTTGAGGGTCAGCGATGTTTGCGGCGTCTTGATGTAGCTCTGATTTAGCGCAACCTGTTTGG